>JAYVTZ010000001.1:0-75048 GCA_043788365.1 Burkholderiaceae bacterium
ACAGGCGTTACTGCGCGAGGTCAAAGAAGAAACAGGCATTGATGTTGACGAACTTAAACTAGTCTTTATAGAAGAGGCGGGCGACCCATTTGGTACCCAGTACATCTACCTTGCTAGGTATATAAGTGGTGTGCCTAGGCTTGACAACAACGCTGAGGAGCTAGCCATTTCTAGACTAGGCAAAAACATGTATCAACCGATGTGGCTTGCCATGGCTGATTTGCCAAATACGGTTTTTCTATCTGATAAGCTTAAGCAAGAGATACTTAACGGGGTTAATGATAACTTTGTTGGTGACGTAAAAACCATTCGGTCTGACGTCAATCTAGGGTACAATAGTTAGACGATTATATTGGATTAAGTGAGGGAATAGCATGGATAAGGTTAGAGAGTGGCGTAAACGGATTATTGCCATATTGGCAGCAGGGTTGTTTTTAATAACTTCAGCTGGGTTTAGTTTTTTGGTAATTTGGCAAATCCATAAGGATGGGCAAAAAAGTAAAGAAGATGCCAAATTACAGCAACTTATTACAGAAGCTCAGGCAAAGCAATCAACGCAGTCACAAACAAGTAATCAATCAACTAAGAAGGAGGGTAAATTGGAAGGAACAAAACTAACAGGCTTTACGCCGGTCGCAGCAGTGCCATCACTACAGGTGGTTGATACGATTGCAGGAACAGGGGCAGAGGTCGCCGCTGGTGATACGATTACCGCACATTACACTGGCGCACTTGCGTCCGATGGTACTATATTCCAAAGTTCACTCGACAGTGGCAAGCCATTTACCAGCCCGCTAAGTAACTTAATTAAAGGCTGGCAAGCCGGTATTCCAGGCATGAAGGTTGGCGGCACTAGGCGACTACTAATACCGTCTGCTCAGGCTTATGGTGCGCAGTCACAATCTGGTATCCCGGCCAACTCTGATCTCGTTTTTGACATTCAGCTTATTAGCATCAGTGGCAAGTAAGCTTGGGATATAACAAACTCTCTGATATGCTTTACATGTTAAGTATTATTTGAGCCATATATTTTACGAATGACGAATAAGTTAAAACTACCAAAACTATTTAGAAAAAAGGAATTGACGAAATTTCAGCGTTTTGGTCTGTTCTTCTATGACCGCACTAAAACTACCTCAATACTCTGGGTCTCGCTAGTAATATTTGGATTATTAAGTTACAGCGTTTTGATGCAACGACAAGGCTTCCCGAATGTAGAGGTGCCGATTAGTGTCACGAGTGGCACTTACTTTGTTAACGATAGTAAGAAAGTTGACGAAGACGTTACCGGACCTCTCAGCCAGATTGCAATAAAGCAAGTTAACGTTAAAAAAGTAACCTCTACTAGTGGCGCCAACTTTTTCTCGGTGGTTGTTGAGTATAAAGACGGTGTTAGAGCGAGTGAGGGGCTGGCACAACTTAGGAGCAGCGCCATCGATGCTAAAATCTTGCCAAAGTCAGCTAGTATTGACTACAAAACTCTCAACGGCTCGAAGTTCAATAATCAGTACGATGCGATGCTTTCTGTGGCTATGTCGACTGATACAAGTGTCACCGAATTGAATCAATTAGCCAACAACTTGAAAGCAGAGTTTGTTAAAACAAACGGCGTACTGGATGTCGTTGTCTTAGAGCAGAATAAATCTGGTCTGAATCCGGTAACTAGTCAGAAGGTGACACTACAAAAGAACTTTGATTTGGTGGGTGAGTCAATAAACGGTAAAGCAACGTTCTATCGAGCGGTCGAATTAGGCATTATAGCCAAGCCCGGCACCGATATGATTCGGCTCGAACACCAGTTAGGTAATAAAATTAGTGAACTTAACAAAAATCCTACTTACAGAGGTGCCATTGTTAGGATTAGTGCCGGGGTTGCCGAAAATATTCAAACTCAAATAAGTAACTTACAGACCAACTTGCTAGAGGGTTTGCTAGTAGTTATCATAATCAGTTTGCTGTTAATTTCGTGGCGGGCTGGCATCGCCACGGCCATTAGTATGGCCAGTGTTTTACTGATTACAGTCGGCCTACTTTATGTTTGTGGACTGACACTAAACACCATCACCTTATTCGCGTTAGTGCTTTGTTTAGGACTAATAGTCGACGACACTACTATCATGGCCGAGGTGATAGATGCCAACAAACGGGCCAATGCATCCAATCGAGATATTGTAGCGACTGCTATGAAACGTGTGGCACGTGCTAGCACTGCCGGTACATTAGTCACGATGCTAGCCTTCTCGCCGATGTTATTCATAAGTGGCATCCTAGGTAGTTTTATCCGTATTTTGCCGATTACAATTATTATAAGCCTGGCTGTATCGCTAATAGTGTCTTTGACTCTGATTCCTTTCTTTAGCCGTTCACTTCTTCTCAGCAAGAGGTCTAAAAAGTCAAAATCTAGCAGCCCAATTATCCGAGCCGAAAACTGGATATCGACTCAACTTTCAGACCTGGTGTTAGTTGGACGCACCAATCGTCGTAAGATTGTTGTCATTGGTCTTGTCGCTATGCTAATAAGTACCTCCTTCCTGTTTGGCAGTCTGGTCTATTTCAAAAAGTTAAAATTTGATATCTTCCCGGCGTCAAAAGACAGTAACGACCTAATCATGAATATTAATTACTATCCAAACACTTCGATAACAAAATCAGAACAAATTGCTGTGGATGCCGATACCGTTGTAGCAAACAGTCTGGGGTCAAATTTCCATGCGCTAAATTATCTAAACTCTGGAACTGACTCGTCGGCCACGGCTACGATTAAGCTCGTTGATTTTAAACAGCGCGAGGCTAAATCGCCCAAACTTTTGTCAGATTTGAACGCCGAGTTTGCTAACTTTAAAGACGCCAGAGTCAAAGTCTCTCAAGGCGATGTTGGTCCGCCAAAAGATGATATGCCTTTTCGGGTTCAGGTATTTGGCGACGATAAGGTTAGAACTGCCAAATTAGCGGCCGATATCGCTAGTTTCTTGCAGGGACGCTCAGTTAAAAGGACGTCCAACAGCACGACAGCCACGGTTATTCGAACGGCCATAAAAGGCGACGTCGGACAAGTAATCCGCTCGGATGGTAAGAAGCTAATTGAGGTCCAAGCTGGCTTTAGCGCAGACGATACCTCGGCGTTGGTATCTTCAGCCCAAAAGGCAGTGGAGAGCGAATTTACGGATCAGAGAATCTCTAGTTATGGGGTTAGTCCTTCGGATGTACGGTTTGATTTCGGTAATGAGACCAATAATCAAAATTCTTTCAAGAGCATGCTATTCGCTTTCCCGGTCCTGCTTGTCATCATGTATATTCTGCTAATGATTCAATTTGGCTCATTACTTCAACCGCTCTTGATATTTACGGCTATACCCTTTAGCTTCTTCGGTGTTGCCGCCGGGCTATACTATACCAATAATCCGCTTAGCTTTTTCGTGATGATTGGTTTCTTCGCGCTGATAGGAATAGCTGTTAATAACACGATTTTACTGGTTGATTTTGCCAACCAATCCAGACACGCAGGTCACGACGTTTATGAGTCGATGGCGATGGCGGTTAAGGCTCGCTTTAGGCCCTTAATTACTACTAGCCTGACTAGTGTTGTTGCCTTGGTGCCACTGGCCCTATCCGATCCATTCTGGGAAAGCCTAGCATTTACACTGATATTCGGCCTGCTATCTAGCACCTTCCTGGTGGTTGTTTCGTTCCCGTACTTTTATCTACTGGCCGATTTTATGCGTTCTCGGTTCAGCCGTCGTAAGTTTTTCGCATGGACTGGTGTTCTTATCGTTACAGTCGTAGCTGCCGAGTTGGTTTACGTTAGGGCACTACCGATTGTCGTTCTATTAGTCGCCGCCGCCGCAATTACTAAGTGGCTACAAGGTAAAATTCTAAAATATTTACATAGACATAATTAATACAATAATCAATCTAGATATTACGAATATTCGGGTTTATAATAGCCAAAGATCAGCGGGAAAAATTAAAAAATTGCTAACTTTTTTGTAGTCAAAACAGAATGTGATTATACAAAAAAACACAACATATAGCGTCTTGCGAAAAACAAAAGCGCTATATATAATGGACGCTGAGAGACGATAAAATTAAAAAAACAATATAAGAGGACAAATAAATGCCTAAAAACATCACCATTTTTACTACCAACACCTGCGCTTACTGTGTCATGGTGAAACGTTGGTTAGGCGCTAAGGGCTACACTTATGATGAAGTTAACCTCGACGAACATCCTGAACGTCAGCAAGAGGCGATGCAGGTAAGCGGTCAGATGGCAGTTCCAGTAACAGTAATTACCAGGCATGATGACAGCCAAGAAGTAGTTGTCGGCTATAACTTAGCACGACTAGCTCCAGCAGTAGCCTAAAAATGACAAGCGATAACCTGCCCACTCATGATGTGATTATGATAGGTGCTGGTCCAGCGGCCTTAAGCGCTGCTATCTACACGACCCGTGAAGACATCGATACTCTAATATTTGAAAAAGGTGCCATTGGTGGTCTTGCCGCCATCACTGACTGGATTGACAACTATCCGGGTTTTATTAAGGGTGTCTCTGGTATTGAGTTAGCAGATAGTATGTGGCAACAAGCCGAACGCTTTGGCGCCAAGATTGAACTTGGCGAAGTCACTGAGATTATAGATGAAGGTAGGCTGAAGCGACTTAAGACCACTAGTGGTGATTTTTTAGCCAAAGCCATCCTAATTGCGACAGGTAGTGATTATAAGAAAATTGGGGTGCCAGGCGAGAAGGAATACTATGCTCGTGGCGTACACTACTGTGCGACCTGTGATGGGGCATTTTACCGTGACAAGCGACTAGTGGTTGTTGGTGGTGGCAACTCGGCCGTTCAAGAGGCGATATTCCTGACTCGGTTCGCGACCCACATCGACCTACTGGTTCGTGGTGATAAACTGCGCGCTTCAGATGTTTTGCAGAAGGAGCTTGAAAAGAACAAAGACAAGATTACGGTGCACATGAATACGACTACAGATGAGATTATTGGTGAAATCATGGAAGGTGCCTTGCCGGTCGGTGGCAAGGTTACCAAAGTTATTGGTACCGACAAAAAAACCGGCAAGCAAGTTGAATTTAAAGTCGATGGCGTATTCATTTTTGTGGGGCTTAGTCCAAACACCGGCTTCTTAGAAGGTAGCAAAATCGAACTTGATGAAATTGGTTTAGTTAAAACAAATGATACGTTAGAAACCTCAATTCCAGGTGTCTTCGCCGCCGGCGATGTCCGTAGTGGTGCCACTATGCAAATTGCCAGCGCCACTGGCGAGGGTGCTACTGCAGCGCTGATAATGCGCAAATTTCTAGAAGGACACAATCTTTAGGACTGCTTAGGCTAAATCAGCTGGATAACCAGGGAAGAAGTCGCCCACCAACTGGTCTTTTTTGACACCGTTTGCGACTAGGTTTGTCTCTAGAGCCTCGACCATCTGTTCTGGTCCAGATAAGTAGATTAGGTGGTTTTTGATTGGGCCAACCAAATCAATTATTTTCTGGCCGGAAAGTCTCCCAGTCTCACCCTGCCATGATTCACTCGGGAAACTAATGACTTCAACGAAGCTCTTGGCGTAATCAGTGAATAAATCTTTGAAGAGAATGTCGCTTTCGGTATTTGCCGCGACTAGCATTTTGATGTCACGTTTTTCACCGACATCAGTTAGCCATCTAACCATGCTGTGATATGGTGTGACACCAATCCCACCAGCCACAAAAATTAGGGGTATGCTTTTGTCTTTTGGTAATACAAAATCGCCCATTGCCTCAGATATTTCTACGCTATCACCGATTTTAAGTGAGTGGAGATGGTTTTTAAAATCACTGCCCTGATCAACCGTAAACTTAGTCGTGATGGAGATGAGTTTTTCTGTAGGTGATGACGATAAGGTGAACCAGCGCTTAGGCCCCCGATTATCAACAGTCTTGTCAGGCAGATACATTTCGATGAATTGTCCAGCCGTGTAATCAAGCGGCTTTAGTGAACTAAAGTGGAAGGATACGACGTTGTAGTTTAACTTCTCGATGGACTCTAGTCTTACAATCATAACTTAATGATTACTTTCCTTTGCTCACAAAATACTGAGGGTAATTTGTACAAATCATTACCTGCGGGTAGAAAAAGTGAATGAAATACGCTAAAAACCTACTATCTATAGTATAGACCATGATATCTAAATGATTGTTAAGGCAGTAATAGTACGTCAAAGGATTTAGTATCCAGAAGTTCAGAACGAGTCCATCGGCACCAATTGCTTGAGCGACATAAGCAAGATCGAATGGATTGGTACGCGAGCTGACATATGCCTTGGTTTTGGGGCTTAGGTGTTTTACAAGAGCAATTTCGCGGTGCTTAAATGAGACGATGGTGACGTTTGCATCCGGAAACTCGTCGACAATTCTCAGCACTAATCTGGCCATACCATCATCTTTAATTTCGATAATTACTGGAGTTTTGTCGGCCAGTCTAATGGCATCGGCCAACAACGGCATTACCTCGCCGTTTTTCAGTTTTATTTGGTGAAGCTCATGTAGGCTGAGATTGCGAATTAGTCGTGGATCATCCGTTAATCGCTCTAACGTCTCGTCGTGACTAAGAATTACCTGATTGTCTTTAGTCAGCCTGACATCAAATTCAAGATAGTCGGCTCCAGCCAATATTCCGGCTCTTAGAGCTGATAGTGTATTCTCGAGTGCTAACCCGGCGCCGCCACGATGCCCGACAATTTTCATTTTCATCTTGCTAGAAACTCAACTAAATTATTTGCTATCAATATCGCTGTATTAAAACACATCTTGTAATCTCAACCTGCATTTATTATTTTTTGATTTACTAACGGGATTCATAGTCTGCTCCTATTAGTGTACAATATTATGTAAATGTAAGGAGAAAACTATGACAGACTATGACGATTTATATGATTTTGGTATCAAAGACGAGTTTATTTATACCGTTTGCGAAATCCCTAAGGGTTCGATGAATAAGGTGGAGTACAACCGTGATAAGAAGACCTTTGAGCTCGACCGAGTCGAACCGGGGATTTTTGCCAAACCGGTTAGTTATGGTTTTATCCCACGAACGCTTGATGAGGACGGCGATGCGCTCGACACTTTGATATTAACAGATGAGCCAATCCCGATGGGGGTGGTTGTAAAGGCTCGGGTTATAGCTGTCATGAACTTTGACGACGGCGGCGAGAACGACCACAAAATTATTTGTGTTCCTGAAGACGACCGTCACTGGGGAGATGATATCAAGACCCTAGATGACGTCTCGAAATTCTGGAAACAACAGATTGACCACCATTTTAATCATTACAAAGATTTAAAGAAGCCAGGTAGCGTCAAAGTGCTGGGTTGGGGCGACACGGCTGCTGCTTGGCAGACAATCGCTGACTGTGTGCAGGCCTACAAAGTCTAAATAACAAAATCAGCCTAAAGCTATATAACAATCTTGTGGCTTATAGGAATTGTCTATATAATTACCCTTGATAATACCTCTAATGCTTGAAGGGTAGGCAAAAATGAAAACAAGAGTAGCAATAAATGGGTTCGGACGCATTGGTCGCAACGCTTTTAAAATTGCGTTTGACAGAAGTGATATTGAAATTGTCGCTATTAATGACATCACAGATACTAAAACGCTAGCACACCTTCTAAAGCACGATAGTAACTATGGTACTTACGAGCACGAAGTTGGTTTCGACGACACCAATATTATCGTCGAAGGTAAGCCAATTAAAATTTTAGCCGAGAAAGACCCAGCTGCTTTGCCCTGGAAGGATTTGGCCGTAGATGTTGTAATTGAGTCGACAGGTTTTTTTGTCGACCCGGCCAAGGCTAGAGCCCACATTGATGCTGGCGCTAAAAAAGTCGTTTTGAGCGCTCCAGCTAAAGGAGATGGTGCCACCACTGTCGTGCTTGGCGTCAACGATAATCAGTTAGAAACAGCAGAAGATATTATTAGTAATGCCTCATGCACAACAAACTGTATTACTCCAGTTGCAGCGGTAATTGAAAATGCTTTTGGTATCGAAAAAGCTATGATGACAACCGTTCATAGCTATACTGCCAGTCAGAAGCTGCAGGATGCTCCAGCCAAAGATTTGCGTGAAGCCCGCAATGCTGCCGAAAATATCGTACCAACAACTACAGGCGCCTCAATTGCCGCAGCTAAGGCTCTTCCCGCCTTAGCCGGTGTATTTGGTGGTTTGAGTGTTCGTGTCCCAACCCCTGTAGTTTCCTTGGCCGACTTTGTGATTATTACCAAACGGCCAGTTACAGCTGAGGAAGTTAACGAAGTATTTAAAAAGGCCGCCAAAGAACCTTATTATCAGGGTATTTTGGCGGTTACCGAAGAAGAATTAGTCTCAAGAGATTTCATTGGCAATAGCCACTCCGCTATCGTTGATCTTAAGCTAACGGCCGTAGTGGCTGACAATATGTTGAAAGTTGTAGCTTGGTACGATAACGAGTGGGGTTATTCGAATCGGTTAGTTGAAGTCGTCGCTGACACCGGTAAGTTGCTCCATAAGGACGACTAATGCGTATTTATATCGGGGCTGACCACCGCGGCTTTGAACTCAAAGGTATCATTAAAGACTTCCTAGTTTCTCGTGGTCATGAAGTTATTGATGTCGGCGATGAAAAACTTAATCCAGAAGATGATTATCCGCAGTTTGCTGGCAAATGTGCCATGGCGGTGCTGGGCAGTGATGACCATGGCGCCAGAGGAATTTTGATTTGTAGTAGCGGTCAAGGTATGTGCATCTCGGCTAATCGTTTTAAGGGTATTCGGGCAGCACTTGGTCACAGCGTTGAAGCAGCCCGCTCTTCGCGCAACGATGACGATACTAATGTACTTTGTTTACCAGCTGAACTCGAGAAGGATAACGCCTGGCAGGATATCGTTACTACATTCTTAGACACACCATTTGCGGCCGCGACTAGGTACATACGTAGGAATAAAGAGATGGACGAGCTAGGCTTTTAAATGGCGGTAATTTGCCCAACGGTCACGACTAACGATCCGCACATCTATCGGCAACAGATCGAGAAAATCATTCCCTTTGCTGGTCGGATTCATCTTGATATTGCTGACGGCGTGCTGGCCCCTGTTGAACTAATGCCAGTAGATAAGCTTTGGTTACCAGACGGCATTGTTTGTGATATTCACGTCATGTATCAAAATCCGAGCGCAGTCATCGTTCAGTTAATTAATCTAAAACCAAACCTTGTTGTTCTCCACGCCGAAGCCGATGGTGATTTCTTTGCACTGGCTGCTACCCTTCACGCTGCCGACATTAAGGTCGGCCTAGCGTTACTAGCCGAAACAGAAGTCTCGACCATTAAACCAGTACTTGATGTCCTTGACCACGTCTTAGTTTTTAGTGGCAATCTTGGTCATTTCGGTGGGCACGTTGACCTGTCATTAATTGGTAAGGTCAGCGAGCTCAAAGAACTTAAACCAGAACTAGAAATTGGCTGGGATGGTGGCATCAATGATGAAAATGCCAGGGCACTAGTAAGTAGCGGAGTTGATGTATTAAATGTCGGTGGCTTTATTCAGAAATCAACGCATCCCGAAAACGCTTATGCTACACTTATAGCAGCAATAAGTAAGTAGTTTTTTGTAGCAATGAATAAGAAGTTATCTATCCAAGAACTAGAACTAAAGGCTAATGATATTCGCAAAGATATTATTAGAATGCTCGAGCACGCCGGTAGCGGTCATAGCGCTGGCCCACTTGATTTGGCCGACATTTTCACCGCTCTTTATTTTGATATTTTAAAACACGACCCTAAAAATCCGGGTTGGGACGAGCGCGATTTATTGATTCTCAGCAACGGGCATTGCGCACCGGTACTTTATGCCACGATGGCTAATGCTGGCTATTTTGAGCGCGAAGAGTTAATGACATTGCGCCAATTTGGCTCAAGACTGCAAGGTCATCCAGAGCGCGAGCGTTTGCCAGGGCTCGAAAATACCAGCGGTCCACTCGGTTGTGGCCTCAGTCAGGCGGCAGGCATGGCACTGGCCATGCGAATGAATAGCCAGCAGTTGCACCGTTATATTTATGTCGTCATGGGTGACGGTGAGCAAAACGAGGGTAATGTTTGGGAGGCGGCCATGCTGGCCTCAAAATATAAGCTCAGCAACATTATTGCCATTACAGATAGAAACAACATTCAGATTGATGGCATGACCGAAGACGTTATGCCACTGGAAGACTTAAAAGCCAAATGGGAAGCTTTTGGCTGGTACGTTATTGAAATTGACGGCAACAATATCGAAGCCTTCATCGATGCGACAGCGATGGGCAGAGCGATAGTCGATAAACCAGTAATGATTATCGCACACACAATTGCCGGTAAGGGTATTGATTTTATGGAGTATGACTTCCACTGGCACGGCAAACCGCCGAATGCCGACGAGGCAAAACTGGCCTTACATGAACTTCGTACACTGGGTGGCAAGATTAAATCGGAGCATGAGTAATGACAGATTTATATCTTGTACAAAATTTCCGTGACAAAGACGCTCTCAAAGAGCCGACCCGTAAAGGTTTCGGTAAAGGGCTACTTGAGGCTGGTAAAAGAAACGAAAATGTAGTGGCTGCCTGCGCCGACCTGACTGATTCGACCCAGATTAGCTTATTCGCTAAAGAGTTTCCTGAACGCTTTGTCGAGATCGGCATCGCAGAACAAAACCTGGTAACCGTTGGTTCGGGCTTAGCGGCACAAGGTAAGATCCCCTTTGTCAGTAGTTACGCAGCCTTTAGCCCTGGTCGCAACTGGGAACAGATTCGTACCACTATCTGTCTTAATAATCAGCCAGTTAAGATTGTTGGCTCTCATGCCGGTCTCTATACCGGTAAAGATGGCGCAACTCATCAAATGCTTGAGGATATTGCTCTAATGCGAGTGCTACCAAACATGGTGGTGATTGCCCCTGGTGATTCAGTAGAGGCAGAAAAAGCCACTCTTGCCATGGCTGAAGATAAAAGACCGAACTATATCCGCTTGGCTCGTGAAGCCACACCGGTGCTGACGACCGATAAAACACCATTTAAGATTGGCAAAGCCTATGTCTACGCTGAGGGCACAGACATTACGATTATCAGTACTGGCACAATGACTTACCGAGCGATGGTTGCGGCCGAGATTTTATCGAAAGCAGGTATTGCGGCCGAAGTCGTTCATGTACCGACTATTAAGCCTTTAGATAATGTAACGATTTTAGCCAGTGCCCGTAAAACAGGAATCATAATTACAATCGAAGAAGCCCAAATCAACGGTGGACTCGGTGGAGCGGTTGCCGAACTATTGTCAGAAGAGTTACCGACGGCTATGCGCCGCATGGGTATGCGTGACCATTTTGGTGAGTCGGGTAACCCAGATGAACTATTTGAACACTTTGGACTGACGTCGAACCAAATCGTATTAAATGCTCATGAACTAGTGAGTGCTAAGAAAGCTAGGAGTTAACATGCCGCTAACCATTGAAGAAATTCGTAACAACTGTCGTTTAGCCCGTGCCGCCATGGAGCGAGCCCGAACCGAACATTTTGCTCTCGGTGCCTTTAATCTCGATAACCAAGAGACTTTAATTGCCGTTGTCAGGGCCGCCAAGGCCAAAAACGCACCGGTACTAGTTGAAGTCAGTAAGGGTGAAGTCGATGCGCTTGGGCTTGATAACGTCCGCGACCTAGTCGATAACTATAAGCGTGACATTGGGGTTGAAATGTACATTAATCTCGACCATTCACCATCTGTTGAGGACGCCAAAGCTGGTATTGACGCCGGTTTTGAGTTCATTCATATCGATATTTCCCAATCAAATCATGATGCCAGCGAAGACGAGATTATTGCCAAAACTAAAGAGATAGTTGAGTATGCCAAAAAGACCGGTGCGCTAGTCGAGAGCGAGCCACACTATTTTGGCGGCGGTTCTAACGTTTTCACCGAAGCTTTTGATTATGAAGAGATCCGCAAAACCTTCAGCACTCCAGAAGGCGCCAAGCACTTTGTTGACGCTAGCGGCGTCGATACTTACGCAGCCGCTATTGGTAACTTGCACGGTAGTTACCCAGTACCGAAAGTTCTCGATCTTGAATTATTGCAAAGAGTTCGTGATGCGATCGACTGTAACATTAGTCTGCACGGTGGTAGCGATACCCCGGGCAATTACTTCGTAGAAGCTGTAAAAATCGGCGTTACCAAGGTGAATATTAACTCAGATATGCGTAAAGCCTACCGCACGACCCTCGAAAAGGAACTGCGCGACAACCCGACCGAATATGCTGTCATTAAACTGATGGACAAAGTAATTGCTGAGGTCCAAGCCGTGGTTGAAAGCAAGATCGACATGTTTAACTCTAGCGGTAAAGCTAAAGTTAGTGGCTAGTTTCTAGTAACTCGTATAAGACATCGAGCTCAAAGAACTTTTATACTAGAAACGAGCTACCAGTAATGAGATACTATTGTGCTTGTTGCTGAGCGGAATTTATGCAACAATAAGATTAAAGCATAAGCAAATATAAATGGGGGTGGGATGAGCGAACATGGTCAGTTAGACGTACTAGCAATCGGCGATGTTGTTACCGATGCTTTTGTAAAGTTGCTGGATGACCGTGCCACGACTTATGAAAACGATGAGGGTAAATGGTTGGCAATGCCGTTTGGCACCAAGATTCCGTTTGATCACGCCACAATTATTGAAGGCGTTGGTAATGCCGCTAACGCGGCAGTTAGTTTCGCTCGTCTTGGCTTAAAAAGTGGTTTGATTTCAAACGTTGGCGCCGATTCGCAAGGCAGAGACATTATTGCCGCCCTGCATAAAAAGGAAGTTGATCCGCGCTTTGTCCATATAAACCCTGGCAAAATCAGCAACTATCACTATGTGCTTTGGTATAAAGAAGAACGCACAATACTTATCAAGCATGAAGAATACGACTACCAGTGGCCGCGTTTTCGACCGATTGATATTCCAAAATGGGTCTACTTTAGCTCAATTAGTAAAAACTCGCTCGACACTTACCATGACCACGTTGCCGAATGGCTTGAAGACAACCCAGAGATTAAATTAGCGTTTCAGCCCGGAACTTTCCAGCTAGAAGCCGGAGCTGACAGATTAAAGGCGCTCTATCAACGGACTGAAGTTTTAGTCGTCAACCGTGAAGAAGCTGTCAAAGTTTGTGGCGGCAACTACGATGACTTACACGATTTGCTTAACAAGCTGCACGACCTTGGTCCAAAAGTGGTCGTTATCACCGACGGCCCAGCCGGTGCTTACGCCAGTGATGGCGAAAATCGTTTCAAAATGCCATCATATCCCGATCCAGCACCACCATTTGAACGCACAGGCGCTGGCGATGCTTTTGCTAGTACTTTTGTTGCAGCGCTAATGAAAGGTAAAAGCCTCGAGGAAGCTATGCGTTGGGGGCCAATTAACTCGATGAGCGTGGTTCAGCAAGTTGGTGCCCAAAATGGACTCTTAACAGATGAAGATTTAGAAGATCTACTTGCAAAAGCACCTGATTGGTATCACCCAGAACGTTTTTAGTATCTAGTTTCTGGTAACTTGTTGTTCGTATAAACCGTTCGTGCAGGCGGCCTAGTACTAGATACTAGGAACGAGCTACTAGATACTGGGGAGCCTATTCCCAAATAGGCTCCCCAGATGTTATGCTTATGGTAATAGAGTGGGGAAATTCTAATGTCTAGGTTATTGTCAGAATTATTGGGAGCGGGCGAGCCCGGATTTAGCCAGACCATCAGAGAGATGGAGCTAGCTACTAATTCAAGTGGCATAGACATCAGTTTGTCTACTGACATAAAACTAAAAATTGAGCAAAAATTACGAGAGCTCGGTCTTGACCAAAACGATACAAATGGCCCCGAACTTTACCATTCATTGCAGCATTTAGTGTCAAAACATGATTCATTTATTGCCAGCGTACTCGGTATTAACGATGACAGTGGTAGTGTTGAGGTTTTAGCAAAAGTGAAGGCCAAAATTGAAACACTCAAAATCCCAAAGACTGTATGGGCTCTAAAGCATAGTGTTGCTAAGAAGTTATTAAAACAAAATCCGCCAAAACACTTGATGAAGCAGCTAGGTTATCGTTCGGTCGATTCAATGCTTAAGCGTGAGCACGTGTCGGAACTATTTGGTGCTCTCAGATTTGCAGAAAGTGAACAGTGGCTTGAGCGATTTATAAGAAATTATAAGAAATTAAAATCTCAAGATTTTGAAAGTCGCTTAGTTGAAATATTATTACTTACAGATGAGCGCTATCAAAGACTAGCACGTGACTTTATAAATAGTCGTGGCTCAAACATCACTCATCTCAAGGAAATGGGTCTAGTGGTCATGTTGCCAATGCCACCCAATCAGCTCAGAGGCCTAAGCCTGATGATGTTTGTGCTGACTCTGCACAATATTGATGAAGTCAGAGCCTATAGTGCACTATTTAAACTTGAACAGGTGCGCCCTGATTTTGCGAGTAATTTAGTCAAAACTCTACTATTAGATTCAGGCAATCATGCAAACTTATTTGGTCAGCCAATTCATTGGAAGTTAATAAGAAGACATTTTGGGTCTGTAAAATACGATTCATTTCCAGAAGTATTTGAGCCTAATCTTCAACTCGACGACTTACTCTGGCAACATGCCGAAGACACACTCTATCATATTGAACCGGCGCTGAAGTTCTGGCATGAAGTCGAGTATGTTGGTTTACCAACTATTGAGGGTGCGGTTTCGTTCAATCTAATCGATAACATCATCAATTACTGTAATCATTTTGAGTTTGACCGGCGCATTAACCACCATTTTAGTAGTGAGCTTTGGAATCAATTGTTGTTGCGCTACATGGGTCATAAAAAAGTCGAGCAACATTTGCTACAGCAGTTAGACAACAGTTTTGCAGACGAAGAATCAATAATCATATAAACTAGGAGCAGACATGAATTACACAATTTGCGTATCAGGGGCCGCCGCCGGCAAAACCGTCCAAACTTCAAGTGAACTAGCAGAAAGGGTCGGTACGGCTATAGCTAAAGCCGGCCACATCACTACCACTGGTGCTACAGTCGGCTTGCCATATTTTGCCGCCCGAGCCGCTACTAAGGCAGGCGGCATGAGCATTGGCTTCTCGCCAGCTAGTTCGCTACGTGAGCATCTATATAAGTACCGTTTGCCAATCGGTATCTATGACTTCGTTAACTTCACCGGTATGCACTACGTCGGTCGCGATGTTATGTTAGTTCAATCTAGTGACGCGATCATTACCGTTGGTGGCCGTTTTGGCAGTCTGCATGAGTTCACGACTGCCCTAGAGTCAAATATGCCTTGCGGTGTCTTGCTCGGCAGTGGTGGCACGGCCGACCTGATTCCTGATCTACTTGATAAGTTAGAAGAACCACACCGCAACTTGATAGTTTTGGATGACGACCCCGAGCGTCTTGTAGCCAAAATTGTTGCCATGCTCGACACCGAATTTGCTGACATCGATGCTGTAGCTGCCGCCAACCACTGGTTCCTCGACAGTGGCGGTGATAGCAAAGTCAACGGCTAATCCAAGTACTCAACAAAATATTGATTAAACGGCGGTACGCTCGTTGCTAACATGTCTGCACTGCCAGTGTCTTGGTAGGGTGTGCCAGCGGGTATGGCCAACATCTCGCCCTTTCTCAATGTAAAATGCTCACCGTTAACTTCAAATAGAGCTAGACCGGACAGGACTTGATAAGTTGTCGTGGACAAATGGTTAATAGCGCGCCTATTCTCGCCCCTCAATGCAACACTTACTACAGACAGGTGTGAATCCTCATAAACAGACTCAACCATAATAATCGACTCTTTTTCAGGGGTGGGCATAATTAAAGTCACTATGACACATAATCAGGCACTGGCCAAAATCAGCATACCGGTGCAATACGAGCCGATGATAATCATCTGTAGCCAGTACATTTTACTTCGGTCATAATGAGCATACAGGCCTAGTACTACTGGAGTTATTAAGAGTGGGGTGGTTATTAATTTTAAGTTAGGGCTAAAGGGCAAAATAACAGCCGCTGATATGCCCACGACTAAATAAATGAACCACATTATATATGAAGTCAGACTATGAAATTTATCAGTTTTGCCCCTAGCAGGAGCTAAAGCTTGGACATATTCAAAGATTACCCCAACGAAGGATAAGTCAAACAAGACTCTGGATTGGTAGGTCTGAGTGAACATTTGATGAGTAAAAGCTAAAAATAAGGCCCCGCCAACCAAGTGTGCTACTAGATAGATAATGTATGTCAAGTTGTTAGCGGCAGCATTCGCACTCAGCGATGACTTTCGATTTTTTCGCTGCGACCACAAAATATAGGCATGTGCACCGTTGACGATTAAGGCCGAAAGCAACATGTAAATCATTAAATTAGCTTATCAGATATCCATACCAATACATAACTGTCGTTATAAGCTATTTATCCCTGTTATAATGTAGGGATGAATAAGTTTGAACTTAGGAGTGATTATAAGCCAACCGGCGACCAGCCGTCGGCCATTGCTCAATTGACTAAGGGCCTGGTCGACGATGTTAAGGAGCAGACACTTCTCGGTGTGACGGGCTCAGGCAAGACATTTACGATGGCTAATATTATTCAGAACGTTCAAAAGCCGACGTTGATTCTTAGCCACAACAAAACATTAGCAGCTCAGCTCTACGGCGAGTTTAAGAAGTTTTTCCCGAATAACGCTGTGCATTATTTTGTTAGTTACTTTGATTACTACCAGCCAGAGGCTTACATTGCTCGGTCGGATACTTATATCGAGAAAGATTCACAGATTAATGAGGAGATTGACCGTCTGCGCCACGCCGCGACAGATGCACTGCTATCCCGCAAGGACGTCATAATTGTTGCCAGTGTCAGTTGTATTTATGGTATTGGTTCGGTTGAGGACTATGACGGTTTGGCGATTGAGGTCGTTAAGGGCGAACGTAGAGTACGTGATAAGTTCCTGCGTCAATTAACAGACATTCAATATCAGCGTAACGATATTGACTTCCACCGTGGCACATTTAGGGTTCATGGCGATGTCGTTGACATTTTCCCGGCTGGTGAAGAGTTGGCTTATCGGATAGAGTTCTTTGGTGATGACGTGGAGCGGATTACTAAGGTTGATCCGTTAACTGGCGAAATTCTCGAAAAGCTTGACAGTTTTAAAATTTTTCCGAGTTCGCACTACGTCACACCATTTGAGAAGTTGAAGGGCGCTTTGGTCAATATCGAAGAAGAGCTAAAAGACCGGTTGGCGTTATTCAAAAAGAATGGTCAGTTACTTGAAGCCCAGCGCCTAGAACAAAGAACCCGCTTTGACGTTGAAATGCTCGAAGAGACCGGCTTCGTTAAAGGTATCGAGAACTACAGTCGCTACCTAACCAACCGTGAGCCAGGCGAACAACCAGCCACGCTACTCGACTATTTTCCAGATGATTTTCTGATGTTTATCGACGAGTCGCACATGACGATACCGCAAGTTCGGGGCATGTATAACGGCGACCGCGCCCGTAAAGAAGTGCTTGTCGATTATGGCTTCCGTTTACCTAGCGCATTAGATAACCGGCCACTAACATTTACTGAATTCGAGAAGCACATAAATAAAGTCGTTTACGTTAGTGCCACACCAGCCCAATATGAGCTTAGCCGTAGTCCAGAGCCTGCCCAGCAAGTTATTCGCCCGACAGGGCTTCTTGATCCAGTTATTGAGTTAAGACCAATTGAGGGTCAGATAGATGACTTGATTGCTGAGATTCGCAAGACCGTTGCCAAGCGACAGCGCGTACTTATAACGACTCTTACGAAGCGCATGTCTGAGGATTTGACTGAATATCTCAAAGAAATAAATATTAAAGTAACTTATTTGCATAGTGACGTCGAGACTTTGGAGCGCACCGACATATTAAGAGATTTAAGACTTGGTATTTACGATGTTGTGGTCGGTATTAACTTACTACGCGAAGGTCTAGATTTGCCAGAAGTTAGCCTAGTGGCGATTTTGGATGCGGACAAAGAAGGTTTCTTAAGAAGCGAACAAGCTCTAATTCAAACTATTGGTCGGGCCGCCCGTCATGAAGAAGGCCGTGTCTTAATGTATGCCGACCACATCACCGGTAGTATGCAACGAGCCATGGATGAAACGACTCGTCGCCGCAAGATTCAGGAAGACTACAACACCGCTCACCATCAGAGCCCGGTCGGCATCACGCGCTCAATTGAAAAGGGTATGAGGCCGGAGCTAACCGAAGAGGCAAAATCAGTTAAATTGAATCTGAATAAGATTCCAAAAGACGAATACAAACACATTATTAAAGACCTGACAGGTCAGATGGATATCGCTGCCCTAAACTTGCAATTCGAAACCGCCGCCGAACTGCGCGACATGATCACTGATATCAAAAAACGCCTCGAAAAGTAGCATAACGGAGCAGGTGACCTGGAGTTATCATAAAATTGTAAAATTACCCCTGTTGCTCGAGTAGGTTGTTCTGCTATACTGGGATTAATATGACTAACCTCACACGCGAAGATGTCTTAAAATTGGCCGAACTAGCTAAGCTAGAGCTGTCAGAAGATGAAGTTGATAAATTTGCGAGCGAAATTAGCGAGATTTTAGGTTACGTCGAGCAGCTACAATCAGTTGACGTTAAAGGTCTTGAACCGACCTATCAAGTGACCGGACTTCAGAATGTTACCCGCAAAGACGAAATTATTAACTACGGTGTATTGCGCGCGGAACTGCTAAAGAATTTGCCCGAACAAGAGAATGGTCAAATCAAGGTAAAGCGGGTACTGACATGAGTCAGTGGAAGTCGATCAAACAACTAGCTGATGATGTCAACGCAAAGCGAACATCCGCATCCGATTTAGTTGCTACGGCACTTAAAACAATCGAAGATAGAAAAGACTTTAATGCCATTATCGCCACTACTGCCGAACGGGCTAGACAGCGTGCCAAAGATATTGATAACAAAGTTGCGAACGGCGAAAATGCTGGCAGGTTAGCTGGTGTGCCATTTATTGCCAAAGATAACTTTTTAGTTTTTGGGGCCGAAACGACGGCTGCTAGTAACATCTTAAAAGGTTTCAACGCACCTTATCAAGCGACAGCAATCGAGCGACTGGAAGCTGAAGGCGCTATTTGTGTTGCCAAGGCTAACCTCGATGCTTTTGCCCACGGTTCTAGTACTGAAAATAGTGACTTTTTCACAACACTTAACCCGCTCGATAAAACTCGTGTGCCAGGTGGTTCATCAGGCGGTTCAACGGCTGCCGTTATACTCGACATGGTACCGTTTGCGCTCGGTACTGACACTGGTGGTTCGATTCGCTTGCCGGCATCATTTTGCGGTGCCGTTGGCTACAAGCCGACTTATGGTCTCGTCTCGAGGTCTGGAGTGGTTGCGATGGCCAGTAGTTTGGATGTTGTCGGACCGCTAACTCGTACTGTCGAAGACGCTGCAATTGTGCTTGACGTCATGTCTGGCAAAGACCCACTCGACAGCACCGCCGTCGACAAAGATGAAAAAGGCTACGAACTCATAACTCTCGGCCAGTCGGCGAAGCTCTCAGCTGTCCGGATTGGTGTTATCAAAGAATACATGGCAGAAGGCCTAGACGAAGAAGTTAAAAAGAGTATCGAAGCCTCAATTGCTAAATTAAAGGCCGCTGGTGCCGAAATAATCGAAGTTAGTCTACCGTCATTGCCACTTGCTCTAGCCGTTTATTATATCGTTTGTCCGGCTGAAGTCAGTAGTAATCTTAGCCGTTATGATGGCCAGCGCTATGGCTTTAGCGATAAAGAGGCAAAAAATCTGGACGAGAGCTATAAGCAGTCCCGCTCAATCGGTTTTGGTAACGAAGCTAAACGTCGGATTATGATCGGTACTTACGTGCTTAGCAGTGGCTACTACGACGCCTATTATAAGCGTGCTCAAATTGTTCGCACTAAGCTGATAAATGAATTCGCCGACGCCTTCAAACAGGTCGACTTCTTGATTGGTCCGACAGCACCGTCTACTGCCTTTAAAATTGGTGAAAATATAGCCGATCCGCTGAAGATGTATCTGACTGATATTATGACCGTTGCCGTAAACTTAGTCGGTGTGCCGGCGATAAGTTTGCCTAGTTTAATAGACAAAGGCATGCCCATCGGTTTACAGTTAATCGCACCTGCGTCACACGATCGTCAATTATTAGAAATTGCCTTAACTTCGGAAGGATTGTTAAAATGAACCACCTGATCTTGATTGCGGTGACGGCAGTCGTCACGCTTTTAATCGCATATCTTGTTAATAACTTTCTAAGAAACAAACGCCGCGTAAAACGCTACATCGAAAAATGGCAAGATTTACAAAGATACTGCGCCAGCAAAGAAACCTGGCCGTTGGCAATAATTTCAGCCGATAAACTACTCGATGATGCCCTAAAAAACCGACGCATGAAGGGAAAGACGATGGGTGAGCGCCTAGTTTCGGCACAGCACAAGATTAATGACAATGACGGCGTTTGGTTCTCGCATAATCTCGCCAAGAAGTTGATGGACGAAACGACCGTACGACTAGTGCAGGCTGACGTTAAGAAATCACTGGTCGGCGTTAAGCACGCTCTAAAGGATCTCGGAGTGACGGTGTGAGCAGTGATGACTATTTACCAACTATTGGTATCGAGTGTCACGTTCAGCTAAGTACTGTGACAAAACTTTTTGCAGGTGTTGGCAATGATGCCCGTTCGGCCGAGCCGAATACGCTTATTAGTCACATCTGTTTGGGTATGCCAGGAGCCTTGCCTGTACTTAACGATCAGGCAGTTGAGTTTGGGGCCAAGGCCGCCTATGCCTTGAATACAGTTCCGTCTGTGTTTAGTAAATTTGACCGCAAACACTATTTCTATCCCGATCTTCCAAAAGGTTATCAAATCACTCAATTTGAACAGCCGATTGTGCTCGGTGGTTATGTTGAAATTGATGTTAATGGTATCAAGAAAAAAATTGGTATCACCCGTGCCCATCTTGAAGAAGATGCCGGCAAGAACACCCATCCGACAGGCAAAGACTATAGTCTAGTTGACCTTAACCGCGCCGGTACACCACTACTCGAAATTGTCTCAGAGCCGGACATTAAGAGTCCGGAAGAGGCCAAGGCCTATGCCCGCGAGCTGTATTTATTAGTGAAATATGCCGATATATCTGACGCTGACTTGTACCACGGTAATATGCGTTTTGATGTCAATGTCTCACTTAGTAATGATCCTAGCGTTTTAGGAATTAGGACGGAGACTAAAAATCTAAATTCGTTTAGAAGTGTCGAGAAGGCTGCTGAATATGAGATTAAACGTCAAACCGAACTGTTAAAAAAAGGTGAGAAAATTGCTCAAGAAACCCGTGGTTGGGACGACGCCAAACAGCGGACTTTCTCACAGCGAGGTAAAGAGCACGCCCATGATTACCGTTATATGCCCGAACCAGATGTGCCACCGGTAGTGCTTAGTCCTGAGTTTATTGCTCGAATTAAAGCCAGTATGCCGGTGATGCCACAGGAGTGGCGCAGTCGGCTTGAGTCACTCGGTATGAACCGTAGTCAAATCGATACTTTGCTCGAGGCCGAAATTGAAAATGAAACGGTAGATTACCTACCGCTAATCGAGGCTAACCTGAGTACTCCGGAAATCGCCAAATTCTTAGCTAATTACTTTGTGAACATAGAGATTCCACTGCGCCGCGACGAAAAGGCTAGCGACAAGTTAGATAACGAGTCCAGAGCCAAGATATATGCGGAAATTGAAAAACTGATTAGCTCTAATAAGTTAAGCTCGACCAGCGCTAAGTCACTACTAACAAGCTTATTGACGGACGGACTTTTGCCGGAAAACATCGAAAAATATGCTACCGAACAAGGCTATATTCAAGTCTCCGATGAAGCCGAAATTGAGAAAATTGTTGAAGCGGTACTGACCGAGAATCCTGACGCTGCTAAAGATGTCAAAAATGGTGAAATGAAAGCGATTGGCTTCTTAGTCGGCCAAGTAATGAAAAAGTCACTCGGCAAGGCCAACCCAGGCATGGCCCAGGAACTGATTAAGAAAAAACTAGCTTAAGTAGTTTGAAGTAGGCTACAATCAACTATATGAACAACAAACCCGTTAGAAAAGCAGTTATCGCCGCCGCCGGTTTTGGCACCAGATTTTTACCCCAGACCAAAGCGATGCCAAAAGAAATGTTACCGCTAGTCGATAAGCCAGTAATTCAATACGTTGTTGAAGAGCTCGTTTCAGTCGGCATTGAAGACATAATAATTGTGACCAACTCAACTAAGCGTAGTATCGAGGATCACTTTGACCGCCCACCAGCTGACCTAATTAGTAACTTAAAAGAAGGTGGTCCGAGCAAAGCCCATTATATAGAGGAAATTAAGGCCATTGGTGATATGGCTAACTTTATCTACGTTCGTCAGAAAGGTCCGTATGGTAATGGCACGCCACTACTTAACGTTGCTCACCTGATTGGTGACGAGCCGTTTATCTACACCTGGAGTGATGATTTTATCGTGGCTTCACCGGCTAGGTTTCAGCAAATGATTGATGTTTATAAAGAGTACAACGCAACTGTAATGGGTGCGGTAAAAGCTAAGACAGATGAAGATTATGGTCGTTATGGCTTTGCAGCGGGTAACGAATTACGTAGTGGCATTATTGACGTGCAACGAATTGCTGAAAAGCCAGGCAAAGAAAATGCCCCATCTGATTTAGCTACAGTTAGTGGCTGTTTATTCATGCCAGAAATCTTTAGTTACCTAGAGAAGGCGTTAATGGATTTGAAGCCTGACCATGAGCTCTATTATAACGACGGTATTCAGTTGATGATAAACGACGGGCATCGCGTTATAGCGGCTGAAATTCAGAATGGTAAATATTATGATGCTGGCAGTAAGCTGGAATATCTGAAAACAGTTGTCGACTTTGCCCTTAAACATGATGATATCAAAGATGAGTTTAAGCAGTATCTAAAGGAAACTATTACTGACTAGTATTTAGTTTTTAGATTGTACTGTATAATTGAGATATCTATGAACACAGACGAAAGAATTCTAGTAGTACTGCTGTCAATCGCTCTTGCAACGTTCTTGATTCTAAGCATCATTGCAGTTATTAAGGTTATTGAAATTCTAAATAATATCAAGAATATTACCGAAAAAGCCGAAGACTTTGCCGATAAAGCCGAAGCCGTTGGTGAGTTTTTCCAAAAGACTGCTGGCCCGGCAACCTTAATCAAGGCCTTGTCTAAAATTGCACGCAATTATAACGGTAATAGTAATAATAAAGGGAGAGGCAAGTCGTGAAGAAATCTACTGAGAAGTTTGCAATTGGTACGGCAATTGCCGCCGCCGCAGGCTATGTTGCCGGTATATTAACTGCCCCTAAAAGCGGTAAGAATACCCGAATCGATATCCATAGTGCTACCGCTAAAAAGCGCTCAGAGACCGAGCACAAGCTCAAGTCTGTACATAGCGAGCTCAGTGAGCTTATAGATTTAAGCAAAGAGTCAGTCGATAAGCTTCAGGCCAAAGCCAGTGAAAAATTATCAACTACGCTTAAGTCAGCCCAATCCGCCAAAGATAAGGCGCGCGAAATGCTTTCGGCAGTACATGAGGGTGGCGCTGAAGACGAAGATCTACAGACGGCCATTAATGACGTCAACAAAGCTATTACACATTTAAAAAAGTTCCTGAAAGCTGAGAAACCCGTCAAAAAAGCTAAGTCCTGATAGTAGTGGGTCGAGTTGTGGCTTGGCAGTGTTAGGAGTTATCTATTAACGTGACTCTAATTCGTCCATGCCAGTAAACATCCTTGCCGTTGTAAAAATCAGTATTTTAGTTCAAGACCCCAAAGCTTACCGACATTTTAAGGTACAATATATAGATATAAATAGGGATTAATGAGTGCCGGGAAAAACCTTAGAGTCTAGTGACTATGTACACCTACATAATCATACGCAATACAGTCTATTAGATGGTTTGACCAAGATACCAGAGCTTGTTGATGCTGTAAAGTCGTTTGATATGTCGGCCGTGGCTATTACTGACCATGGCACGATGTCGGGTGTGATTGAGTTTTATAAGACTGCTAAAGCGGGTGGCATAAAGCCATTGATTGGCATGGAAACTTATGTTGCACCTAGAACTCATGTTGATCGTGACCCGTCGAAAGATAAGACTCCCTTTCATCTTATATTGTTAGCAATGAATAACCAGGGTTATCAGAACTTAATGAGGCTAAGTACGACCGCTAACCTCGATGGTTTTTATTATCGTCCTAGAATTGATCATGACCTGCTCGAGAAATATAACAAAGGTCTAATTGTGCTGAGCGGTTGCATAGGTGGTGAGATTAGTGATGCGATGCGTCAAAATCAGTATAGTCAGGCCAAAAAAATCGCTGAGTGGTATAAATCAATTTTTGGTGACCGCTATTACCTTGAAATACAAGACCATGGTCACGCTGACCACCCAGCCAGATGGGATGAACAGTCTGCAGCCAATGAGCAGATTTTGAAACTTGGCAAGGAACTAGATATTAAGGTAGTGGTGACCTGTGATGCTCACTATTTAAGACACGATGACCAAGAAGCACATGAAATCTTATTATGTGTTCAAACTGGTTCATTCTTAAGCGACGAAAAGCGCATGTCATTAAAAGAATTTGAGCTACACGTTACCGACCCAAAAGAAATTATCAAGCGTTGGGGCGATGATTACCCAGACGTTGTAAAGAATAGTCGTGAGATTGCCGACCGTTGTGAGGTTGTGCTAGAACTCGGAAAGATTTTGATACCGCAGTTTCCAGTCCCGAAAGGCGAGAGCGAAAAGTCGTATCTACATAAGCTAGCATGGAGCGGCTTGGCTTGGCGCTATGGAAAGATTGATAACGATAAAGCCTTCAAACTGACAATTCAACAGGCCAAGAAGACGCTAACAACAGAAATTGTTGAGCGAGCTCAGTATGAACTAGAGATAATGGATTCTATGGGCTTCAACGGCTATTTTCTAATCGTCCAAGACTTTATAAATTGGGGCAAGGATCAGGGTATTATTTTTGGGCCCGGGCGCGGATCAGCCGCTGGATCGATTGTGGCCTATGCGCTTCGTATTACAGAAATAGAGCCTCTGAGATATAACTTAATGTTTGAACGATTTTTAAACCCAAGTCGAATAAGTATGCCTGATATAGACATCGATATACAAGATTCACGTCGTGATGAGGTGATTGAATATTGTGTCGAAAAATACGGCAAGAATCGTGTTGCTAACATTGTCACCTTTGGTAGAATGGCGGCTCGCAACGCTGTCCGTGATGTATCTCGGGTATTACAGGTGCCATATGCTGAAGCCGACCGATTGGCTAAAATGATTCCACCACCAATCCAAGGACGTCATATACCGCTTGCAAAATCAATTGTTGATGACCCTGATCTAAAACGAGAGTATGAGGCTAGTGATTTAACTAAGAGAGTCTTTGATTTGGCAATTCGTTTAGAGGGTACCATTCGTTCACATGGTGTTCATGCTGCTGGTGTTGTCATTGCCCCAGATGATATCGTCAAGTTCGCGCCTCTTGAGATGGCACAAAAGGGCGTGGTTTCGACGCAGTATTCGATGGGACCAATTGAAGAACTAGGTCTACTCAAAATGGACTTTTTGGGGCTTTCTAATCTGACGATTATAAAAAATGCACTGAGAATTATTAAAAAAGTTTACAAAAATGACATTGATTTAAGTACGATACCAGTTGATGATTCTAAGACGTTTGAGCTACTGCAGCGAGCAGACACGACTGGTGTCTTCCAGCTTGAATCAGCGGGTATGAAACGTTACTTAAAGGAGCTAAGACCGACACTATTCGACGATATTATTGCAATGGGTGCTTTGTATCGTCCTGGGCCAATGTCAGAGATCCCGCGCTTCATCGAAGGTAAGAATAACCCTAGTTCAATTAGTTATCTTCACGAATCACTTGAGCCAATCTTAAAAGATACTTACGGTGTTATGGTCTATCAAGAGCAGATAATTAAGCTGCTGCAGCTTGTGGCCGGATATACTCCAGGTGAAGCTGACTTGGTGCGAAAGGCGATTGGCAAGAAAAAGCGTGACATCATGGAGGCAGAGGAACCGAAGTTCATCGAGGGCTGTATTAAACAGGGTCTGAGCCGGGCCGACGCTGCCAAGCTATGGTCACAAATCCAACCATTTGCTGATTATTCGTTTAACAAGGCGCATGCCACTTGCTATGCCCAGATATCATACTGGACTGCGTATCTAAAAGCACACTATCCAGCAGCATTTATGGCGGCGGTAATGACCAGTGACTACGATGATATCGATCGCCTGAGCATTGAAATCGGCGAATGTAAACACATGGGTCTAGAAGTTTTAGCGCCAGACGTTAATCAGTCATTCGGCGAGTTTGCGGTTGTTCCAGGCAAAAGCAATCAGCAAGCTCAAATACGCTTTGGTATGAATGCCATCAAGAATGTTGGTGCTGGTGCAGTCGAAGAGATTATTAGGTCTAGAGAAGTTGACGGTAAATTCGTCAGTTTAGAAGATTTCTTTGCCAAGGTAAGTCCAAGAATTGTTAATCGCAAAGGTTTGGAAAGTTTAATTAAAGCTGGTGCCTTTTCGGAGTTTGCTGACAGAGGACTCCTTCTTAATAATATTGATACGCTACTAGCCTATGCAAATCGACTACAAAAGGAGAAAAACAGTGGCCAAACCGACCTATTCGGTAATCAAGCTGAGTCTGGGGCTATGACTCCTAAGCTAGTTTTAGATGACTCTGGTCCAAGCTATGTTACTCGCGATGAACTACAGTGGGAGCGGGAACTGCTTGGGCTTTATCTTTCTAGCCATCCCTTAGAGCAGTACAGATTGTTTCTGGAAGAGCAAACTGTACCGCTGAGTAGCCTCAAGCCAGAGCACGACGGCAAAATGGTTACGGTCGGTGGTATTGTCGTAGACTTTAGAGAGATTTCCACAAAGAATGGTCAGAAAATGGGCTTCGTAAAACTAGCAGACCAAAATGGTGAGGCGGAGCTAGTTTTATTTCCATCGATTTACCAGCAAACAATAGGTACGTGGGAGCGAGATAGGGTATTACTGGTTAAAGGTAAGATTAACGGCAAAGACAAGGCAGGTAATATCCACAGCGACTTAAAAATACTTGTTGATGATGCGCGTGAGGTCACCTTTGAACAAGCATCGGCCTATGTTTCGACCGGTAAAAAACCCAAAACGCCTAAACCAACCAAAGTGTTAAACCGCCAAAATATGCCAGAGGACGATAGAGTAACTACTCCAAAACGTCTGTATATCAGGCTAGCTTCATCAGATGATACCAGTAGTCTTCTGGGGCTTAAAAAAATTGTCGACAGCAATCCAGGCGATACAGAGGTTGTTTTAGTAATTGGCGAAGATGCAAACAAACAAATACTGAAGTTACCGCAAAAGATCGATCAAGGTCAGGCCGCACTAGACAAATTATTTAGTTTGGTCGGAGAACCTAACGTTAAGTTCCAGTAAATCTGTAGTACGGCTTTATCGTATTGCGCCGGCGCTTTGCGTTACTGTCATACACAAGCCGATAAAGCTTATAACTGTGACATCGAACAGGGCATGATGCATGACATATTGCTCGCCCTTTACCAGCCAGCGTCTGAAAGCGAGACCATGTTTAATTACTATCAGTAACGCCGCCGCGACACTCAATAGAACGGTAACTGAAGTTAGCCATGGCAACGAACCTTTAGTGAATACATCAAGTCTTGAGATGTTTTGTGATGCCGGTTCAGTCGCTCCTTTAACTTCGCTTGGACTAAGTCTTGGGCCGTTACTGTCGACTCTTATTGATGCAGAGACTGGAACAGGAGTTGGTGTTACTTCGATTGCGGCAGGTGTTGGATTGGGTGTAGCTGCTGGGGTAGCTACTGGGCGTACGACAGACGCTGAAGCGACGCTACTAGCTGGAGCCGGAGCAGTCGCTACTAAAGGATTACCGTATTCCGAAGATACAATGGTCGCAGGTTCACCAGTATGGACAAAGTTTGCCGAGTTTGCGATACCAAAGCCCACATCAACAAACTGTGCATTCAACAGGTTCTCCCGGTGCCCCATCGTGCTGTTCATCCAGCCGGTTATAGTGGCGGCACTGTCTAGATAACCGTATGCCAAGTTCTCGCCTGCAGTTTTATATGAATAACCGGCTCGGTCGAAGAATACCCATGGCTCTAATCCGTCAGGAGTGTTGTGGGCCCAATAGTCACGTGCAACCATATCATTGGCTTTTGCTTGAGCGGCTTGATTTAGCTTCGCGTTGAGTTTGAGTGGTCCGACACCATTGGCAGCTCTTTGTTGGTTGGTTGCGGCTAGTAAGCTGTCAATCCCGACGCTAGTAGCATAGGCAAGGACACCATTTTTTGAACGAGGCTGCCAATAACTACTGAATAAAAGTCCAGTTATAACTATTAAAGTTAGTGGTACATAGGGAAGATAAACACTCAGGAAATTCTTAGTGTGTTTTTGGTGTTTACCGTGACGTTTTTTATTTTGTGGGCTGCGGTGGCCTGAAACCATAACTATTTAAGTATAACCATAATTATTTGCTTGGTCAAAATATATTGTCTACTCATATCAATTGGTACAGCGCAATCGCCGCTGCCTGAACTACGTTTAGTGATTCTTTTTGGCCTTTCATGGTAATTTCTACGACGTCGTCACAAACGGCTAAGACTTCTGGTTCGACGCCCTCGACTTCTCGGCCAATAATCAAAACCAGTTTATCGGCAGCGTGGTAATTTTTTAAGTTTTGTGAATTAGCAGTTTGTTCTAATGCGCAGATTCTGTAGCCGTCGTCTCTCAATCTATTTATAAGCAATAGGGCGTCGGCTTCGTGATACCAATCGACTGAATTTTCAGCGCCCAAAGCAGTTTTTTCAATTTGGTGATGAAGCTTATTAGCTAGGTGTGGCAGCCTATCATCGGGTACGGTTACAGGGTAGGGTGTATAGCCGGTCAGATAAACTTCGCTAACGCCTAATCCATCGGCTGTTCGGAGTAACGAGCCGACGTTATGGCTACTTCTGAGATTGTGGGCGATTAATATAACTTTTGGCATAAGTTCTGATTACAGTATCTCGTATCTAGTCTCTCGTTACTAGTAGCTAGGCAATTAATGTATGTCGTATATAGTTTCTCGTATTTCGTATAATGGCAAATCAACAGTGCATAAACCAGTTAGGTGAAGCTTGTCTCTATACTAGAAACTAGTTACTAGCTACAAGATACTAATGTATACTTATGCTTATGTCACATGATGTTAGGCAGAACGAAGAACAGTCAACTGCACGCCGTGCCGGTGTACTTGGAATAGAATACTTTGATACAAGCACGAATGAAAAAGCAATTTTCAAGCAAGTATTACCAGTATCTGACTTACTAAAGTATCGCATTATTCCACTTTTTGCAGACGATCATAATATCTTATTTGGGCTTACGACAACTACTTCGCAACAAACGATTAATGGTCTAAGGCAGCGGTTTCAAGACCAGAGAGTTAATTATGTACTTATCTCTGACTCGGGTTTTCATGACTATATGTTGCTATATGATCCACCAAAGCAGGTTGTTTATCAGAATATTGATATCGCCAGTGCCGGCTCAGAAGATTTGATTAAAAAAGTATCTTCAATCCTAGACCAAATCAAAGCCGACGATATGTTAGCATATTTAGTTCAGCAGGCTCACAACCTTAACGCATCTGATATCCACTTTGAGAACGAGTCCAAATATACGCGCATACGTTTTCGCATCGATGGAGTACTCCATCCAGTTGCACATTTAAATTTTGAAAAGGCTCATATTCTTGTCTCTGCTATTGCTAGCGCCGCAAATGTGTCAACTGCGTCACTAGACGCTCAACAGGGTCACATATCCGAGATGTCAAAAATGGCCGATGGTTCTGAGGTCAGTATCAATCTTCGTGTTGAAACGGTTCCGGCCGTAAATGGCATGGACATAGTGATGCGGCTATTCAACATGGATCAAAGCTCTTACTCACTTGATAGGCTCGGTTTGTCTGTCAAAGAACGACAAGTAGTTGAGGATATTATCAGCAAGCCAAGTGGACTAGTGATGGTAGTTGGACCGACTGGTTCCGGTAAAACGACCACGCTTTATTCAATTTTGCAGACGCTGAACACGGAAGAAAACAAAATTATTACAATTGAGGACCCAGTTGAATATCAATTTGAAGGCGTTACTCAGATTTCTGTTAGTAATTCTAAAGAACACCACACCACCTTTGCCGAAGAGTTACGTGCTGTGCTTAGGCTTGACCCAGATATCGTCATGGTCGGAGAAATTCGCGATACCGATACCGCCAAGACAGCCCTGCAGGCGGCCCTAACTGGACATCTAGTTCTGTCGACTTTTCACGCCAGCTCCGCGGCGGCCGCTCTCACTAGAATCATGGATGTAGTTGAAGAAAATCCGCTTTTTTTGTCGGCTATTCGTTTAATCATGGCACAACGCCTGGTTAGACGACTTGATGACGCCATAAAACAGGCCTACACGCCAGATGCTAAAACACTTGATCTAATAACTAAAGTTGTCAATGGGCTACCCCCCAGTATACCCAAGCCTAGTCTGGTAAACTTACAGCTCTTTAAGCCAGGCAAATCAATCGAAAATCCCTATGGCTATAAGGGACAATTGGCACTGCGCGAGCAGTTTTTGATGAGAGGTCAGGTATTTCAACTACTGCAGGATGCCAAACAATTAACGACAGACCAGATAGAGCAATCAGCCATTGAGAGCGGTATGACGACCATGCTGCAGGAAGGTGTGCTAAAGGCCATAAATGGCGAAACAAGTCTAGAAGAAGTTTACCGAGTAGTCGGCTAATTTCATTGCCAGCCACAGTTTTATTATAACAACAGATATGATATACTTGATTTAAAGAGTTAAATAAGGTAGTATAGACACTTATGCAAAATCTGATTCAGGCAGTAGATGCCAAGTACAAAAAACATGCCGTCGTCGACGTTAAGTCAGGTGACACAGTTAAAGTTCATCAAAAAATTAAAGAAGGCGCCAAAGAGCGTGTTCAGATTTTTGAAGGTCTGGTTATACGTGCTTCACGCAAGGATAGCCTGACTAGTACAATTGCGGTTCGCAAGATTGCCAGTGGTGTTGGTGTTGAGAAAACCTTCCTATTACATAGCCCAAATGTTCTTAAAATTGAAGTAACCAAGCGTAGTAAAGTCCGTCGTAATTACTTAAGCTATATGCGCAAACTTACCGGTAAGAACGCCCGACTTTCTAGCGTTGATTTTGATAAACGTGGTGTTAACGATATCCATGATGCTGCCGCTGAAGCCGAAGAAGTCAAACTACACGAAGAAGTTGAAGCCGCCGCTAAGGCTGAAGTTGAAGCTAAGGCTGCCGAAAAAGCCGCTGAAGACGCCAGGGCTGAAGCTATTATTGCTGCTCGCGAAAAAGCCGAATAGTATCTAGTTACTAGTAGCTAGACACCGGTATAAAACACTAATATTTTACCTAACCGTCTTATACGAGCTACTAGAAACAAGCCACTAAATGCTCTTACGTGAATAAATTATGAATTTAGCAGTCATTATACTAGCTACTAACTTCTAGATACGAGATACTAGTAACATGATAGGAATCGATGAAGTCGGCAGGGGTTGTTGGGCTGGGCCGTTATTAGTAGTGGCTGCAAGGACAAGAACTGCTCCACCAGCCGGGCTCAAAGACTCAAAGCTTCTAAGCAAAACGGCCCGACAGAAATTATTTTCACTTATTCATGATAGTTGTGATATTGGCGAGGGTTGGGTCAGTCCGGGCGAAATTGATGAATTTGGTCTGAGTGCAGCGATGCGGCTTGGTGTCGAAAGGGCATTATTTGCCATAAAACCAGTATTGCGAGAAGAGGTAATTATCGATGGTGATATCGACTATCTTGAGCAGATTTTGCAAACTGAAACGCGATTGAAAGATTTCGATTTGCAGAGCCAGGCCGTAATCAAGGCCGATAGCAAGTTTCCAATTGTCAGCGCGGCTAGTGTCCATGCCAAAGTTAGGCGTGATGATTTTATGGCACAGGTGGCTGCAAAATACCCTGGTTACGGTTTTAAAAATCACGCTGGCTATGGCACCAGTGAACACTTACTGGCTCTGAAAACTCATGGCGTTTGTATGATTCATAGGCTAAGTTACAAACCGGTCAAGCTAGTTTATGAAGCAACCACAAGTAGTTAATAATCTTAGCCATGGACAGCTTGGTGAGCAGTCAGCGGTCAGATATTTGATTAAATTGGGCTTTAAAATACTGGCACAGAATTATCGAACGTCGATATGCGAAATTGATATAATTGCTATTAAGCAAAAAACGATCTATTTTGTCGAGGTCAAATATCGCCAAAATAACCATCAAGGTGAAGGCGTTGACTATGTTACCAGCAAGAAATTAAATCAGATGAAGTTTGCGGCCAGAGTTTGGCAGTCTGATAATGACTCGGCTAATCAGGGCCAAATCGCAATAATCGAAGTCTCTGGTGAAGACTACCGGGTTACTGATTTTATAACAGACGCTTATATCTAAAACGACTATTTATCTTTAAAGAAAGTCTTAACTTCTTTTAAGCTCCGTTTTTTCCAAGCCGATTGCCACTGAATCATCTCTATACCTTGTTTGTAGGTGCGTTCCAGAGTAATCGACATTCGAGGCAAGAAGAAAGCTTTGTACTCTTCTAAGAAAGCTTCGTCACTAAAAGCTCGGCCGACATAGACTGGCATCCGGTAGAAACTGAGATCACTACCAAAACTAGTCTCCAGCCAATCCCAGTGATCTTTGAGCCATTCCCAAGTTTGGCGCTTGGCGTTGTGATTCAGAAAGCTATAGGCAATCCAATAGGTAACATCCTGTAATCTAACAGAATCAGTATCAATGATGCCAAGAGCACGCTCAATAATTTTCGGATCTTTAAAGCCTGTTAAGGCGGCCGATAATGTCACTCTTTCTTCACTCAAAGACGATTCGTTGTGCAGCCTAAGAAGTTTTTCAAAATCATCAGCATTTCCAAGACGAGCAACCGTGCCGTAGACGGTACCTCGCAAATCAGGATCAATATCGATACCACGTTTAACTTTGCGCTGTGACGGGTTGACGACGAAATCTGGCGACAGCTCCTTGTTGTGTTCGATTGAAGCAAAGAGATTGAGACAGTGCTTAACTATTGCTGGCTCGTCAGCTGAGGATGCCATGCCAAGGATTATTGGACGAAGTAGCCTGTCAAAGTGTGATTCATTTGCCACCCTTTCCCATCCTAAACGCTTAAGTTGGGTTGCTATAAGCTTTCGTTTGTATGGTTTCATCGATTCTCGCAACTCATCATTGTCCATTGCCATCTTAAGTGCTCCAATTGTCATACTAATGGCATCCCAGACGGCGTAGTTATCTTCATTCTTAAAGTTACTTATAAAGTGCAGCATGTCGGCTGTATCAGCATACCCAGCCTTTGCTGACTCTGATAAATCGGTTAATATGCCAAGTCGATCAATGGGGCTGAGATGGCCTTTCTTGATCTGCTCTCCAAGACGTTGTAAGTGTGAGCTGTTATATGTGGTCCTATAGAAACCACTATGGTTTACGTTTACTTTGACGTCATGGGCATCTTTAATTTTGAATGTAGCCGAAGCTTCTTCAAGTAGGCTTGGTAATTCGGTGTGTTTGGCCTGTAGAGCAATCGGCCAAATTGATTCTTCTAGCTTGTTATGAACTGGGTTAGTAAAGAACCTTTCTTGGGCTAAGCTTACGCTGTCATTTTCGATATTAACTCTCAGAAGCGGGAAGCCAGGTCTGGTTGTCCAAGCATCCATGAAGGCTTTGACTGGTTTTTCAGAGGCCTCCTCCATAGCATCCCACAGATCTTTGGTGTCTGTATTGCCATAAGAATGCTTTTTAAGGTAATAGCGTAGTCCTGTTTGGAAGGCATCTGCACCGACGTAGCTATGCAGCATATGAATAGTACTAGCGCCTTTGCTGTAACTGATGGCGTCGAAGATAGAGCGAATCTCATCTGGATGGGATACTGGCACTTCAATCGGGTGGGTATTTTCTAGTGCATCAAGTTTGAGAGCCTGTTGTTGTTCGTCGATTATAAATTGTGTCCACATCTTCCATTCGGGGAATATGTAATCGACTGCAAGATATTCAATCCAACTCGCAAAACCCTCGTTAAGCCAGAGGTCTGTCCACCAGCGCATCGTTACTAGATTGCCGAACCATTGGTGCGCAAGTTCGTGGGCAACAACCATAGCCACGTATTGTTTGGTTGCCAGACTAGTATTGTGTGGATCAACCAATAGGGCGTGCTCGCGGAAAGTTATACAACCCCAGTTTTCCATGGCACCAGACGCAAAGTCAGGCAGCGCTATCAAATCACACTTTTCTAGCGGGTAGTCGATACCAAAGTAGTCATTAAAGAACTCTAGGCATTTAACTGCAACACCTAGTGCAAATTCAGTATGCTCGACATTATCTGGAGTTGCATAAGTGCGCACAACAACGTGGTCCTTGGTTTTTCTCTCTAAATATCCGAGTTCACCATAAATGAAAGCCAATAAGTATGTCGACATATGTGGTGTAGTTTCAAAGTGTGTCTTTACTAGGTTGGTATTTTTGATGACGGTTTGTGACTTTATAGGTGTGTTGGCTATGACTGTTTCGCCGACGGGTGTCGTCAGGCTCAAGTCGAAAGTTGCTTTAGCTTCTGGATCGTCAATACACGGTATGACTTCACGGGCGTGATGACTCTCAAACTGGGTGGCAATTAACTTTTTATCTACGCCATCTTGTTTGAAAAAGCATGGATATACTCCATTCATTTGACGCGTAATGATTCCGTTAAACTCTAGAACAATCGTGTATCGTCCGGGGTAGAGCATTTTCGAGCTGTGCAACCTGACTTCAGTGAATTTGTTGTGGTGGTTTATGCGGTCAATGCTAATTATATTATCGCCTTTTTTATCGTGGTGGACGACGTGAGCAGAGGTGATTTTCAAATCTTTCTGGTGAAAGGTTAGTCGCTGATTTGGCTTGCCAACTTTTTGCCCGCTAATTACCACACTACCACTAAATGTCATCTCGTCACGGTTGGGCACGAGGTCGATAATATAGTGTTTTGGCACAAAGCCAGCAAACAGTCTTTTTACGTCTTTACTCATTACTTATATTTTAACATGTGACTAGGATGTGAAATTGACAATTTGACCTGGGGATAGTACACTTGTTATGTACTTTTGATTCCGGCCGGCAGGTCGGATATTTTAATTTAAAGACCCAAGTACGATCAAATAACTAAGGAAGGAATATAAAATGGAACTAGATATGAAACAACTTGCAGTTGCCGTCAAAGCAATTGCTGAAGAAAAAAATTTGCCAGAAGAGGCAGTTCAGGAAATCGTTGAACAAGCTCTGGCCGCCGCTTACCGCCGTGACTATGGCGACCGCGAACAAGAAGTCAGAGTGACTATGAATCTAAATAATGGTGACGTCGATGCTTACGTATCCAAAGAAGTTGTCGCTACAGTCGAGGATGACCGTTTCGAAATCAGCTTAGGCGACGCTCAGGTTATTCGTAAAAATGCTGCCGTTGGCGAGACTGTCGAGATTCATGAAAAAGTGACTGACTTTGGTCGTGTTGCCGCTCAAACTGCCAAGCAGGTAATTTTGCAAAGACTACGCGAAGCCGAACGCGAAACTATTATGACCGAGTACGAAGATAAAATCGGTACTGTGATTAACGGTGTTGTTAGTCGTGTCGAAGGCAACATTGTCCGTGTCGAACTGGGCAAAGCTCAGGGTATTATGCCTAAGAGCGAACAGATTCAAAATGAACATTACTACCCTGGTCAGCGCCTAAAGGTATTTCTAAAGGACGTTGAGCGTGGTTTTCGTGGCCCACAACTTGTTGTTAGTCGTGGTAATAAAGAGTTTATTGAGTGGCTATTCAGGGCTGAAGTCCCAGAAATGGACAATGGCACAGTTGAAATTAAGGGCATTGCCCGTGAGGCTGGTGTCAGGACTAAAATCGCTGTCAGCAGCTCGACACCCGGCGTCGACCCAGTTGGCACCTTCGTTGGTGGCCATGGTATGCGTGTCAACGCCGTTATGGGTGAAGTCGGTGAGCAGGAGAAGATAGATATTGTGGTTTGGAACGAAGAGGCGCGGGCTTACATTACTAATGCCCTCAGTCCTACAAGGGTTTCTAAGGTAACCCTCGATGAGTCCAACAAGAAGGCCACTGTCGTTGTTCCAGAAGACCAACTCAGTATTGCTATTGGCAAGAGCGGTCAAAATGTCCGTTTGGCCAGCAAGCTAGCTGGCTATGATATCGATATTGTTTCGGAAAGCGAACAACCAGTTAGTAAGACTGAAGCCTCGGAAGTAAAAGTTACTAAACCGAGTATGCCTAAGCTCAAGAAAAAGGAACAGCTTGAGAGCTCACTACTTGAAGCTATCGAAGAACATGGTGAATAAAATAAAGTAGACAAAAACACACATAAGTGCTATAATAGATTCATGCTTGTCGATGTATTATTGCCAATACCACCACGCCTAGATTCGATTTAGTCAACCACTACTGACGGTCAATTTCATGTAGGTAGAGTTTTTGATGACGTTGAAGATATCAAGCGAAAAATTGCTGTCAAGACCGACGAAATAGAACGTCCCCGTGGTGATACTCTTCAAAATCGCTACGACTTAGCCGAGATGGCCGCTAGACTAGCGGTTCAACAGAGCCTACTCAGTGAACAACTAGGTTAAGTTGATAACTAGCACTCTTGCACTCCGAGTGCTAAGTTTGCTATTATTTAAGAAGGCCGTAAAAGCAACTAAATATTGTATGGCCAATACTAGCAACTAGTAACGAGGTACTAAATACTATTATGATGCCTGAATCATCTGACTTTATCGAATTCTTTAACCATTTGACGCCGAATGCTCAGTCGAGTATAAAGCACGCTGGCGCGATTGCTAGTGGTTTTGGTAGCGCCTATATCGGTACCGAGCACTTATTACTTGGGGTCTTGGCTCAAGACGTCTCAATGGGCGCTAAATTGTTGGCGGGCGCGGGTGTTACGATAGACCGCGCTAGACTGGCCCTAAATCTGAATTCCAAAACACTAGTCATTAATCTTGGTGCTAAAGGTCTCAGCGAAACCGCCAAATTAACACTGCGTATGGCTTATGACGTCGCTCAGGACTTCAACCAAGAGTTCTGTGGCACTGAACATATTTTATACAGTATTTTGTCGCAAAAAAATGCTCGCGCAACCGAGCTACTACGCAACATGAATATTGACGTTGAGAATCTAATCGATCAGCTTGAACAATTTCTCAATCGTCAACAGTACGAGGAATCCGGCAGTCTGACTGGCGGTAATTCGCGAACCAGGGGTAGTAAGAAGCCTAAAACAGCGCTTGATTTTTTTGGCACCGATATGACTGCTCAGGCTCGGGCCGGTAAGCTCGACCCGGTGGTTGGCCGCGAACCACAAATTCGCCGGGTGATTACGATTCTTAATCGTCGGACAAAAAATAATCCAGTGCTGATTGGTGAGCCTGGTGTCGGTAAGACGGCCATTGTTGAGGGTCTGGCCCAACGGATTGTGGCTGAAGATGTACCAGATAGCTTACTTGATAAACAAATCATTATGCTTGACCTGGCTGCCATGATTGCTGGCACCAAGTATCGTGGTGAATTTGAAGAGCGCCTAAAAAAAATCATGACGGAACTTGAAAATGACAATAAAACGATCGCCTTTATTGACGAGTTACACCTGATTGTTGGTGCTGGTGCGGCTGAGGGCGCGATGGACGCAGGCAATATCTTAAAGCCAGCCCTGGCGCGCGGCAAAATGCAGATGATTGGCGCGACTACAACGACAGAGTATACAAAACATATTGAGAAGGATGCAGCTCTGGAGCGTCGTTTCCAACCAATTAAAGTCCCTGAGACGACTGTCCCGGAAACTATCGCAATACTAAAAGGCTTGCGCAAACATTATGAAGATTTCCACGGTGTTAAAATTAGCGATGAGGTTATTGTCGACACAGTGACACTGGCCAAACGTTATATAAATGATCGTTTTATGCCTGATAAGGCAATTGATTTAATCGACGAAACTGCCGCATATTTGCGAGTTGACAAGGGTAAGACTCCCCCAGCAGTAAGAAACTTACAAAAGGAACTAAAGCTCGTTAACGGCCGCATTGAAGAGGCGGTAGATAATGAAAACTACGAACTGGCCGCACAGCATAAAACTCGAGCTAGCCAAATCAATAGCGAGCTAAAAGGCCTTCAAGCCGACGGCAAGGCCGTAAATACGCTCCATATATCGAGTGAGGACGTGGCAGAAGTTGTCGCTCGTATGACTGGCGTACCGGTGACAAGAGTAATTAGAGCCGAAGCCAAGTACTTACTGAACCTAGAGAAAACCATCAGCAAACATGTCATCGGTCAAGATGAAGCAGTCGTGGCGGTATCGAAAGCAATCAGACGTAACCGTATGGGTATCAGCAGTGCTGCTAGGCCAATTGGTTCATTTATATTTCTTGGGCCAACCGGTGTCGGTAAGACCGAACTTGCTAGAGTACTTGCTAGGGAGTTTTTTGGCAGTGACGACGCTATGATAAAAATTGACATGAGTGAATTCGGCGAACATCACACCGTATCAAGACTAGTTGGTGCGCCGGCCGGCTACGTTGGTTACGAAGAAGGCGGCCAGTTAACCGACAAAGTTCGTCGTCAGCCTTATAGTTTAGTCTTGTTTGATGAGATTGAAAAAGCCCATCCAGAAGTCTTTAATATGTTATTACAGATCTTAGAGGACGGCGTGTTAACAGATGCTAAGGGCCGCAAGATTGACTTTACCAACACCATAGTAATCATGACAAGTAATCTTGGTGCGCAGAAGCTCCAAAAAGAGGCCAGTCTTGGGTTCCATGCCATTAACTCTGAAGATTTAAGAGATCTTGATTCTTTGCATACCCAAAATAAGAGTAAAGTTCTAGACGAATTAAAGAAAATGATGCGTCCTGAACTCCTGAACCGTATCGACAAAACAATCGTATTTAGGGCCCTGACCAAAAAAGATGCACTAAGAATTTTGGATCTTCAGATTGATGAATTGGGTCAACGACTTGTTAAGCACGGACTGGGCCTAGAAATTTCTAGTGCCGCCAAACTAATACTCTTGGAAGACGGCTATGACGCCCATAATGGTGTGCGCCCGCTTAGGCGATTAATTCAAGATACGATTGAAGACCATTTAGCTGTAGCCATGCTCGAGAACACTTACCAAAAAGGTAGTCTGGTCCAAGTTAACGCTAAAGCCGGCAAGATTGTTTACAGTGGCGCCGAAGAAGTCACTACTAAGAAATAACCTTTTTGTTACCAACCCTTAAAATATAAACCAAAAATCTTATATACTGGAAGTTATGAATTCGCATAAAAGCAGAAATGGTCTGATTGTATCGATGTTGTTGCTGTTATCTGTATCCTTCGCCTGGTATCAGCGCCAATATATTTACGACTGGTCGAGGCTACGTAACTATAGCGTAAGTATTGGTATGAGTGAGTTAGCAACCGCCACAACTATGAACGCTAAGGCACGTAATATTTTTTATGTTCAACACCCCGAGCTCGACAATAAAGTCGTCTTTGATGGTAAGTGTGATGTTGGCGAACAGACGATTGTGCTTGGTTGTTACATTAGTAAAAAGGGTATTTTTGTTTATGATGTAACAGACGCCAGGCTAGCTGGTGTTAAAGAAGTTACCTCGGCTCACGAGATGCTACATGTTGCCTATGACCGGTTGAGCCAAAAAGACCGAATAGCCGTCGATTCGATGGTCGAGAATGCCTACTCTAAACTCAATGATACCCGTATAAAAGACACAGTTGAGCAATATAAAAAGAACAAAGCCGATGTTAAGGATGAATTACATTCGATTCTAGGCACAGAGGTCAGAACCTTGCCAGCTGACCTAGAGAGTTACTATAAAAAATATTTTGATAATAGGCTTGTAGTTGTTAGTTTTTCAGAGAAGTATGAAAGTGTATTCACGGATAGAAAAAATAAAGTCGAACAGTTCGACCAGCAACTTAACTCTCTGAAAGTAAGAATTGATTCATCGCAAGCCGATCTAGCGTCGCAGATAATTACAGTTGACCAAAAGCGTGAGCAACTTGACGCCGAGCTAGCCGCCAGTCGTTATGATCTATATAACGCCGGGGTTGCACCATTTAATAGTCTAGTTAAGTCCTATAACAATAAAATCGCTAGCACAAGGGGCTTAATTGACCAGTATAATCAGACTCTCGATCAGCGAAATGCAATAGCCCTAGAAGAGCAAGAGCTTTACAAGGCCATCGATAGTCGACTGACAACACAAACCGCTAAATAGTATTTAGTAGCTAGTATAAAAATAGGTAAATTCATAATTAATTCACCTTTTGTATCTAGTACCCCTGTTTCTCGTATTTTGTATTAAGACATGAGAGAATACGCAGATTATTTCAATCCCTTATCTCCGAATACTAAGTACTACTTTAGATGACAATTGTTCGACGTTTTTACCGTCAGAGGTTAAACTAGGGGTATGGCAAAGAAGAGTCCAGTGAGGTATGTCTGTAGCAGTTGTGGTAACAGTTTTGGCACTTGGTCAGGGCGTTGTAGCTCGTGTGGTGAATGGAATACCCTGCAGGAGCAACTCGAAATCACTTCAGCTAGTATTGCTTCGGGGGGTAGACTCCTTAGCTCTCAGAATATCAGCGAAGTATCTAAGCATGATTCAGCTAAAAGATTACTGACAGGAATGAATGAGGTCGATACAGTACTTGGTGGCGGCTTTGTGTCTGGTAGTGTTACTTTGATTGCTGGCCAACCCGGTATTGGTAAAAGTACTTTACTCTTACAGCTGGCCGATCTAATTGCCAAAAATCATCGAGTTTTATACGTAAGTGGTGAGGAGTCGGCCCACCAAGTTGGCTTACGAGCCGAGCGCCTGGGCGTAACGGCTAAGTCATTGCAACTGGTTATGAGTACAGTGGCTGACGACATAGCTTCAACGATTGCTAATAGTAAGTTTGACCTTGTAATTGTTGACTCAATTCAGACAGTGGCCACGAATGCCATTATTTCAGCCGCCGGAACAGTTAGCCAAATCACTAATAGTGCACAGTTATTAATTGCTGCCGCTAAGCAGACAAACACGGCCTTGATATTAGTTGGGCACGTCACCAAAGAAGGTTCGATAGCCGGACCAAAAGTACTCGAGCATGTGGTTGATGTTGTCTTGCAACTCGAAGGTGACCGCTATGGTGGTTTCAAACTACTGAGGGGTGTTAAAAACCGCTTTGGCTCAACTAACGAGACAGGTATCTTTGAAATGGCCGATAAAGGTCTATTACCAGTCGCTAATCCATCAGCGGCACTGCTTGCTGAACGTCAAGTTAGCGATGGTTCGGTGGTTCTAGCCACTATGGAGGGTACTAGGCCGTTATTGGTGGAAGTTCAGGCACTAGTTAATAAAACCAGCTATGGCTACCCTAAAAGAGCAGCGAGCGGCATGGACTTGAACCGGCTGAACCTACTTGTTGCTATGTTGGAGCGGCGCACCAAACTACGACTATCAGACTACGACATTTATATAAACATAGTAGGTGGTATTAAAATTACTGAACCTGCGGCTGATTTGGCCGTGTGTATGGCGATTGCCTCAGCCGCTAAGGGCATGCAGCTCAAGAAAAATGCCGTTGTCTTTGGTGAGGTAGGGCTATCGGGTGAAGTCAGGCACGTACCATATATCGATAAGCGTGTGGCCGAGGCCAAAAAACTTGGCTTTGACGGTGCGATAGGGCCAATTATCAAAACCGGTAAACAACCTGTCGGACTGAGTGGTGTTCAAGATGTTCGGGCTGCTCTGAATCAATTTCTAGAAAAAGATTCCTAATCAAGTATTTATTTTTTAAAACTAACAGTTCTTGAGTCTGCACCAGATGTGACTTTGACAATGTAATTCGTGCCGGTTGGCCCCGAAAGGTTGACCGTGCAATTTGTGACCACAATATTAGTACAGCTACCGACTGGGTTAAGCGAGCCAAGGCCAACTTGTAGGGAGACGGAATAGTTACTGCTTGAACCACCGGACCAAGTGACGCTTGTATTACCGCTACCTATTGATTGTCCTACTGAAGGGGTCAATATTACTAGCGGCTGGTTGGACAAAGTGGTCGTAACCGAGTTCGGGCTGGTGGCGTCATAGAGAACACTATCAATCACTTGAGCAGATATAACTGTGCCAGCTGGTTGTGACGACGAGTCAAATGTAATCGTTTGGCCGTCACTGTCAATTGCGAACGACTGCAAGACCTGACCATTTGCAATGAAGTTGACAGCGCCTTTATAAGCGTCGCTATTTAACGGATGAGTGCCTGCGTGGACAACGGTTGAAACATTACCACTAGAGTCAAGGAATAGGGCGTCAAGCGACGGTTTAACATCAGTTGCACAGATATGAGCATCATCCTGTTGATCTGCAGCGGCGCTTGATCCAAGGCTGTTAAAGCGGTCAACCGAGAAATTATTGGCTTCAGTATCTGTAACAGTTTTTTTAGCTCGGTCTGGCGTACAGTCAGTAGCTAATTTGTTAGAAACGATGTCGATGACTTTTGGTGCGCCATTAGTTTTAGCATTAGGCTTATACCAGCCTGGGAATAAATCGTTTGCCGGGCTTGGCTCAATCGAACCGATACCTACGTGTGAGCGAACAACGAAAGCTGGCAAGGTTTGAATGTCACTTGGCTTTTGTCGGTCCTCAGGTTTAAGCCCCTCGTGTGCCTTTTTCATCCAGCCTTCCCAAATTGGTTGGGTCATGTTTTCCATTGTGCCGCTCATAACTACGCGGCGACTGTGATAGCCAACCCAAACTGCGGCAGCATATTGAGTTGAAAATCCTGTCATCCAACCATCTTTGCCGTCGTTGGTAGTTCCGGTCTTCATAGCAAAACTCCATGTACCTTGAGCGTTCTTAAAACGGTGCGGTTTGCGACTAGATGGGAAGTAACTGGCGTTAGGGTCACTCATCATATCGGCAACGATATAGGCAGAGTCTTGTTTAACTACTTGCTCGCCTTTGCTCGGCTTCCATTCATAGATTGGTTTATTGCTGGCGTCGGTTATCTTTAGGATGTAAGTTTGAGGGATGTTTAGACCATTACGTGAGATTGTCGCGAAACCGTGAACGTGTTGGTCAAGGTGTAAGAAGGCGCCATCACCAATAGCCGACGAACCATAGCAAGGGCCCTCTTGTGATAGTTTTTCATCAAAGTAACAGTTGTAGCCAAAAGCCGTGCTGCCATTACGTGGGTCCATTAACTTCTCAGCCGTTTTAATTGTCTTATCAATACCGGTTGTCAGCATGGCTTTAACTGCCGGCACGTTACGTGAACCACCCAATGCATAACGCAACGTCAATGGCCCTGGGTACCTAAAGTCGTAGTCCATTAGACAGTTACCGCCTTGTTTTGGCAGGGCCTTATTAGTACACGGATAGCCATCAATTACGTCTTGGCTGTCATAGATGACCGATCCGGCGCCAACATTAGTGTTGTTATCAATCAGGGCCGTATAGTCATAAGGCTTGAAGCTTGAGCCAGGGGGAAGTGGTGTTTGTGCATAGTTTATCTGTCCGTAATCAGGGTTAGTGAAGTCTGAACCACCGACCAGAGCTACCATTTGTCCGGTCTTAACGTCTTCAGCTGCAAAAGCGGCGACATCACCGCCCTGACGTCTAACTTGGACAAGGCCCTTACTGACTTGGTCTTCGGCAATATTTTGAAGACCCATATCGAGTGTAGTTATTACTGTCCAGCCACCAAGCTTAACCGACTTTTCGCCTCGCGTGTCCTCCAGTTGTTTTTTGGCGGCTAAGACAAACCAAGGTGCTTTTATGCCAGAATACTTTGGTTGTCTTGGCTTAACTTCAGCCAAGACATCGACTTTTCTAGCGTCATCACGTTGTTTCTTGGTGATCTTGCCTTGCTGTTCTAGCAGGCCTAAAATGTAGTCTTTACGGTCCAGAAAAGCACGTTTATCGAAGTCGCCACTATACGGTGAGTAGAAACGCGGTGACTTTGGAATCGCTGACAGCATGGCGGCCTCTGCTAATGTTAAGTCTTTGGCCGACTTTTGGAAGTAGTCACGTGCACCAGCCTCAACACCATATTCAATACCTCCGTAAGGTGCAGTGTTTAAGTAGCCTGTTAAAATCTCTTGTTTCGAGTAAGTCCTCTCTAGTTCTACTGATAAAATAAGTTCTTTTATTTTTCGACTATAAGTACGATCTTTGCTCCAGTCCTGAGTCAGCTTGACTAGCTGCTGCGTAATAGTCGAACCACCCTGAGTGCTATTGCCGCCAACTGCGTTGTTGATTCCGGCACGGATTATGCCACGAACGTCAAAACCGCCGTGCTTGAAGAAGTCCTTGTCTTCGACTGCGACTGTTGCGTCTTTCATAGATGGCGAGATGTCGTTATTGCCAACTGGTATTCGCTTTACGGCATCGTAATCTTCCCAGAGCAAAGTTTTACCAGTTTTATCGTAGTAACGGACACTACCGCCGATATTTTTGCCAGATATATCCTTAAGATTTGGAAGGTCTTTTCGGAAGTATGCCAGAGCGCCAACTAAGATAAGCGCACCTAAAGCCAGACCAATTCCGAGAAGCTTAAGAGCCATGACCAAACCATCACGGCTAAACCAATAGTGGTATATACGCTTGGGATTCATGTGATAAAGCATGCGCTTAAAGTGGTTCTTTGGCAGCCCGGCCTTGCGCTGAGCCTTGCGTTGCTGTTTTAATTCTTTACCATTTAGTAACTTATCAAAAAACGATCGATTAATCTTCTGAACCTTGCCACTTCTTGTCACGAAAGTATTTTTACTAACCTTGCTACCGCTCCGGCCAGCTTGTGGCGTTGGTTTCTTCATAAACTTTCTTGGCTCCATTAGACTTACCTATATTATATCAAACTTAACTTAAGAATATAGCAGGCGACCATAAAAGAGCTTGGTGGTAATCAAGCCATAAGACATATATAATCTCTACTATGAGCAATATGTCACTTTCTGAAGAGCTAGCTTGGCGTGGATTCGTTAACCAGACAACCTATAAAGACAATAATGTACTGGATGGCGAGCCAATAACTTTCTACATTGGCGTTGACCCAAGCGCTGCCTCAATGACAATCGGTAATCTCGCCAGCGCAATGATGGTTAGGCATTTTATCGACCATGGCCACAAGGCTTATTTATTAGTTGGTGGCGCGACCGGCCTAGTCGGTGATCCTGACGGCAAGAGCGAGGAGCGTGACCTAAAGTCATTCGATGAAGTTGCTGTTAACAAAGCCGGTATTATCGATCAGTATCGAACCATCTTTTCTGGCCAGCCGTTCGAAATCGTCGATAATTATGATTGGTTTAAGGACATGAACTATCTAACATTCCTGCGCGAAGTCGGCAAGCACGTGCCACTCAGGCAGATGGTGGGTAGAGATTTTGTCCAATCACGCATGGGTGATGATGGCGCGGGTATCAGTTACGCCGAGTTCAGCTATTCGCTAATTCAGGGCTACGATTTCTTGCATCTAAACCAGACGTACGGTGTTAGTTTGCAGCTTTGTGGCGCTGATCAATGGGGGAATAGCATTGCCGGTGTAGACCTAATAAGACGTAAGACGGGCAATGAAGCTCATGTCTGGTCGGCACCGTTAGTTATCGACAAGGCGACTGGTCGCAAATTTGGCAAGAGTGAAGGTGGGGCAATCTGGCTCGATGCCAACCTCACCAGCATCTATACGTTTTATCAGTTCTGGTTGAATACTGACGACAACAATGTCGAAGAATACTTAAAAATATTCAGTTTACTTGATAAGGATACTGTCGAGAGCATCATGAACGATTTTAATAGCAACAAAGCCAGTCGCTTAGCCCAAAAGGCTCTAGCTTACGAAGTGACTAAGCTGGTACATGGTCTAGACCGAGCGGATTCGATAAAGCGCGTCAGTGAGTCGTTATTTGGTAGCGGCAATTATCGTGATTTAAATCTTGATGATTTTGAGCTAATGAAATCAGAACTTAAAGTCGTTGACGCAAAACCAGACGAAACTACCATAATTTCACTGATGGTAAGTGGTGGACTAGCTAGCTCTAACAGCGAAGCCAGACGATTTATTGATAGTCAAGCGGTCTATATAAATGGCGAGCAAATCCCCGCCGACAAACACACTACCAGCCATGAAAATTACATTAACGGTTATGCAATCTTAAGGCGGGGTAAAAATAACCAGGTACTTGTCAAACATGCAAACTAGTGCTAATTTTATCTAAATAAGCAATTAAGTGAACAGGGGTATTATCATGACCGGACTAGCAGAGCAAGGTGGCGAAGTAGCAAATAAAACAAATGAAGAGCTTCGACAAAGTGCATCTCTTGCTATACGTGACCTAATTGACGGTATATCCAAGTTTGAAATGTCACGTGAGTATCGCTTAGCTCAAAAACTTAAAGGCGTCAATGATGATATTGGTGCGATTCGATCAGACTTAAAAGAAGGCGAAGTTGCTCCTATAATTTTGCATGCTGAAGCAATGCACGTCGGTATCGCGGCCAGGATGGTCCAGTCACGCATCGATCCTGTGGAGGCCAATATGGTCAGCTATGCTTCTTCGTTACGGAGCGAACGCAGCCGCTTGTGGTACGACAAGACCGAGGACTCACCAGCAGAGCTTACTTTGCCACGTATTGATCCAGGCGGTGATGCGCCAAAAACACCAGCGGCTATTCAAGCACTTACGATGCAGACGATTTCTGACAGAATTAACGTACCAGTTAACTTCATTGAGCCCAACCCAGAGCAGCCTGATGAGCCGATAGTTACTCGTTTTGTGCCAACACCAAAAGAACAATAAAACACGCTCAGTAAGGTGTGCTATACTTTTTAGATGCCAAAGAAATCAACCAAAAAAGCCGACCAATATAATGACCCAGCTCACAATTATCTTCGCTACTGGGATGGTCGTGACTACGAAAACGCCGCCGAAGAAATGGCCATTAAACGCTTGCTCAAAGGCAAGCACTTTCATCATGCCGTTGATGTCGGTGGTGGCTACGGCCGACTCTGCTTGCTGCTAGAAAAATTCTCTGAAAGGGTTACACTTGCCGAGCCTAGTCAGCAACAATTAGATATTGCTAAGGATTTCCTAAAAGGCCACAAAACCATTGATAGTCAACTACTGCAAGCCGATGATTTGAAGTTCAAAGACGAGTCGATTGATTTACTAACGATGATTCGCGTCATGCATCATTTACCGGATCCAACAGCCGAATTTAAAGAGATTAATCGCATAATGCGTAACGATGGTTGGTTCATCTTAGAAATTGCCAATTATGCCCATGGCCGCAACCGCATCAAGTACGCCCTTAAGGGCAAGAGATTGCCGCAGGCCCCAGTTGATATCCGTTCCAAGGAAAATAAAAAGAAAGATGAAATTGCTTTTGTTAACCACAACCCTAAAACGGTCATTAAGCAGCTTGCCCACGCTGGCTTCAAAGTCGAGAGGATACTATCGGTCTCCAATCTTCGTTCGCCAGCCCTTAAAAAGGTTGTGCCAAAGTCAGTTATGTTAACAGTCGAAAATATTTTACAGCCAACACTTGCAAAGACCTTCTTTGGCCCGAGTGTATTCTTGTTAGTTAGAAAAGCTTCTTGATGTGACGGGAAAATTAGTTTAGTATTCCATAAAACCAAGGGGAGTTATATGGAACTTGATGTTAATGGAATATTTTTCGACTCGGCTGATGCTGGTGACCATGAATCAATATTAGTAATGAGAGCTGCTTGGGATAGATATACTGGCCACGACAAAAGGCGAGCTGCCGTTAAAGAATCCAAGGTCAGGGCACGTTATGATGCTGGCATGCCCCAGTTACCTGGTCAGGAAAAGCTCAGCCCGAGACTCCCAATTCAGAATCGGCTTTTGCCAAGTTTTATGAGAGGTACAGATGATCAAGGGGTCATAGCTCTAAACGCTGACGAGCTGCCTGCCATGATTTATGCCTTGAAAACAGCGCGACGCACCAATAAAGCGACAAAAACATTCACATATGGTAATCCAGAGGCCGTTGCCGAAAGCCTAATGGCTGTTTATAGAGAAAATTTTGCTCCTAAACCAGAGCCTGGACAAGAAGCAGTTTCATAAAAGTCCAGCCTTGGCCTAGACTAGACATATGACACTAGATTCGATTGTAGTTGAAATTAATGGAATTGGTCCAGCCTTGGCCGAAAAGTTCAAGTCGGTTGGCATCACTACGATTTCTGACCTAGTCGATTATTACCCACGCCGTTATGACGATTATTCACATATCGAGACAATTTCCGCCATTCAACCTGGTGTCGTAACAATTCGGGCAGTTATCAAACAGGTCCGTGGTCGCTATGTTAAGCGCGGATTGCATATTACTGAAGCTGCGGCCAGCGACGAAACCGGTAGCGTTAGATTGGTTTGGTTTAATCAGCCTTATCGGGCAAATGCCATCAAGCCGGAAACTGAGTATTTTATTTCTGGTCAGTTTGAGCTAAAGTCTGGTCGACTGGCAATCATGAACGCTTCAATGGAGCTGGCTAGTGATTTCCCGGTCAGTACGGCGCGGATAGTACCGATTTACCGCGAGACCAAGAATATTAAGTCGTTGCAAATTCGTCGGGCGCTGCGCGAAGTTGGCCCGCTGATTAGTAAATTGACTGAAACTTTGCCGACTTGGCTTATTAAAGAGCAAAAACTGATGAGTAAAAGCGAGGCGATTATGGCGATTCACTTCCCGCGTGATGCTGACCATTTGGCATTGGCCCAACGACGGCTGGGTTTTGAAGAAGTCTTCGAACTAACTCTGGCAAGTTTGCTAAATAAGTATGAATTACTCCAGGAACACGCTCTGTCGATTCCATTCAAACAAGAATTAGCTAAGCAATTCGTGTCACACCTTCCATTTAAGTTAACTGATGCTCAACGAGTCGTAATCTGGCAAACTTACCAAGACCTAGAAAAAACTCAACCGATGAATCGACTAATTGAAGGTGACGTCGGTTCTGGTAAAACTGTTGTGGCGACGATGGCGGCATTAATGGCGCTCGAGCAAGGCTATCAAGTCGCATTAATGGCTCCAACTGAACTACTGGCTAGGCAGCATGCCGAAACAATCTACAAATTACTTGAACCCCTAGGTTATGCCGACCAAGTTGGTTTGCTAGTCGGTAGCCTAAAACCAGCCCAAAAGAAAATAGCTCAAGACAAGATTGCCAGTGGCGAAATTCGGCTGATGATCGGCACTCATGCCCTGATTCAAGAAAAAGTTGATATGCATAAACTTGGACTGATTATTGTTGATGAGCAGCATCGTTTTGGTGTCGAACATCGCAAGAAGCTCCAAGCCAAGGCTGGTCACGCACTGCACGTGCTTAGTATGACGGCGACACCTATACCACGCAGCTTGGCGTTGACACTGTATGGTGAAATGGATATCTCAATAATAGATACTAAGCCAGTTGGACGAAAGACTATCATCACCAAGATTACTTCCCCAAATTCTCGCCCTGCTTTGTATGAAAAGATTGATAAGGAGTTAGAAGCTGGGCGTCAAATGTTTGTCGTGACACCATTAATTACCGATTCTGAAGTAGTTGTAGCAGCATCGGCAGAGAAGGTTTACGCAGATATGAAACTAGCTTTTGCTAATCGCCGCGTAGGGCTCATGCACGGCAAGCTAAAGTCAGACGATAAGAATGCGGTCATGGAGCAGTTTGTTAGCGGCGAGCTGGATATACTGGTGTCAACGACAGTGATTGAGGTTGGTGTCGATGTGCCGAACGCGACTGTTATGCTGATCGAGAATGCTGAACGTTTTGGTCTTGCTCAAGTACACCAGTTGCGTGGGCGGGTTGGTCGTAGTGATTATCAAGGCTATTGTTATCTGATGATGGGTGATTCGTCGGCGCCAAGTCGCCGACTTTTGGCACTTGAAAGCTCATCAGATGGTTTTGCATTGGCTGAACTAGATTTGCAGATTCGTGGTCCAGGGGCAATTTATGGCACGATGCAACACGGTCAGCTTGACCTCAGGATTGCCAAACTAACAGATATAAAATTGATTGCCAGCGCCAGAAGTTCAGCCCAAAGGTTTATCGATGAAGGTGAAAATCTGTTACAATATGGTCATCTGGCTCAACGAGTTCAACACTTACGAGCAGTCACAAACCTAAACTAGATAAGGAAAAAGTAGTACGAAGTTAGGTGGCTAGAAAAACTAGTCACTAGAAACTAACTACTAGATACTATAAAAATGTGGTCTGGAACAACTATAACAAAATTCTCGGGACGGATTTGGGGAGCGCACCAGAAGATTGATCGAGTAGCGCGCCGTCATTTGACGCGCCTAATTGATAACGACCACAAATTTCCATCTAGTGGTAATATTCTGCATTTCGAGGGTCGCAATGGTCCGGATGGCATCAAGAACAAATCACCAGCTAAAGATGAGCCATGGCATTATTACAGTCCATTTAAAGACGATAACGACAACTTCATCGCATTAATTACGAGCCATTATGACCAATTAGTAAAGGAACTAAAGGCGGTTAATAAAGAACGTACCGCCTTTGAGGCGGCTTGGTTGGCACATGCTTTAGTTGATGGCCTGACTCCAGCCCATCACTACCCATACGAAGAAAAATTGACAGAAATCCGTGGTGGTGAAGGTATTGAAACACGTGACACATTAAAAAGTAAAATTATAATGCCCGGTGATACGAAGACCGAGATGATAAAGAATAACTGGAAGATGTGGGGTTTCGGTGGGCTGTTATCGACACACGGGTTTTTTGAATTTGGTGTCGCCAGTATTATTAAGCCGGTTAGTTTTGGTGAGGCGGTACCGACTGACCACGACCGTGAGGTTATGCTCGAAATCGGTCCAGTTGAATGGTTCAAGCGTACGGCTCGTGAGATTGCCGTTCTTGACATGTTTGATCGCTACGTTGAGCGCGGTTGGACGGCCAAGTTAACAGTCGAAGTTAGACAAAGGCTAATCCCAGCCATTATCCAAACCGTGACTCTTACTTGGTATTCGGCCTTAGTAGAAGCTGGTATTGTTGACAAGGCCTATAAACCAGTCACTCCAGTCACTCTTGTACGAACTAAAAAAGTGACCAAAAAGGCCACATAATGCGAGTCATTGCCGGCAGTCTAGGCGGTCGCCAATTTGATGCCCCATCTGGCCACAAAACTCACCCAATGAGCGAAAAAGCTCGTGGTGGGTTATTTAATGCTCTGGGCGATATAGAAAACTTAACGGTTTTAGATGCTTTTAGTGGCACTGGGGCATTATCGTTTGAAGCCCTCAGCCGTGGTTCTGGTCACGTCACCGCAATTGATAGCGACAGAAATGCTGGTGATACAATAATTCGAAATATTAAATCGCTCAGCCTAGGTGGAAAAATTAAGCTAGTCAAAGCCAATGCCAGTGCTTGGTCGGATAATAATCCCAATCAATTGTTCGACTTAGTCTTCTGCGATCCGCCCTATGACGACATCAAAGAAGATTTATTAGAGAAATTATCACTCCATTCCAAGCTAGGCGGAGTGATTGTCTATTCACTACCGCCAGCCTCAGAATTCATCTTAAATTCATCTTTCTTTAATCTGTTAAGCCAGAAATCCTACGGCGATGCCCAGCTATATTTTTATCGAAAAACCGCGTAATATATAGCTATGAGCAAGGACTACGCAACCAAACATGATGTTGAAGAAATCGTCGGCCGAGTAGTTGGTGTTGTCGTTGGAGGCATTGTCGGCGATGCCTTGCAGTTAATTTCTGAACGTTTCGACAAAGTCGACGAACGACTCGATAGACACGAAGTGTTACTTAACGAACATTCAACAATACTAGAAGATCACACTGATAAACTTTATCGAATCGAAAAGAAACTAGATACTACCATTGAAATAGTCGATGGCCATGGCATCCAACTCAAAAAACTAAAACACCTTACAGCCTAGTACTATCGTCTGGTATAATAACCAAAGCTTAATTCTGCGGATGTGGTGGAATTGGTAGACACGCTAGCCTTAGGAGCTAGTGTCGCAAGACGTGAAGGTTCAAGTCCTTTCATCCGCACCATATTTAAAGCCCCTCGAAAGAGGGGTTTTAAATATGGTACAAATTAAGTCTTGAACCTTCAGACCCGCTTTAGCGGGTGAAGGTTAGCCCGCGCGAAGCCGGACGCTGTCCTTTCATCCCCATCATCTGTTAAGCTATAGTAATGAGTTACGAGTTTTTGAGTAATTTAAGCGACGATGATGCTGCGAAACTTGTAGGTAAAGTTATTAATAGACTACCACATCATCATGGCCGAATCGGATCGGCAATCATGGAAGTCTTAGAATTTTCACCACCAGAAGGCACAGATATTAATGCATTTAATGCAAGTGTCATGGGTGATGCGCTGAGAATAATAGGAGACAGCTCAGTCCCTGAGGAATAAGAGGTTTTAAATATGGTACAAATTAAGTCTTGAACCTTCAGACCCGCTTTAGCGGGTGAAGGTTAGCCCGCGCCGTATGCACGACACTGTCCTTTCATCCGCTCAAATCATTAGATTCAATTCAACGCATCTTCTTTAGTCTGACAGGTTTATGAATAATATAATCATCACTGGTAGTCGAAACAATGAATGATATAATTTTGGTATGAATAGTATTGATGACAGTACTTATATTGGGGTAATTTTAGAAGAAGTCCGCGACCAGAACAAGCTAGTCCTTGAAGCAGTTGGTGATATGAAGAAGAACATTGATAAAATACCTAAAATTGAGGCTGATGTCGTAGAGCTTAAGCAAGATATGAAAGTGGTTAAAGATGTGGTCAAAGATATTAGTGCGCATATAAATAACCACGAACTCAGAATTACTAAACTTGAACTTGGCAGACGATCTATCTAACTATTGAAATCAAATGTCAGAATCCGCAAAAATTTAATACGGGCAATTCTATTCAGAGCATACAAACAGGAACTGAGCTTACTAATAAGTCGTTCAGATAAGCTCTAGGGGTGTTGAAAAGAGCCAAAATCCTCTATAATAATGCTTAAGATTAAGGGGTCTAAAAAGCTAAGGTTTAGACGTGCAGAGGCCAGAGGGAAAAGGTAGAATCATTACCGACTTTACTCCTGTTAAAAAAGGAGCGGGGCAGGCAGTACCAAAAATCTTGGCCAAAAGTCCTGCAAAAAAGTTGCCGTTGCGAAATAGGCTAAAGCTCCGAGCCAGAAAACAAAAGCTTAAGCTGGCTAGACTTGCCAAGCCGTCAAAGATACCTTTGATCAGGTTCACTCCTCGCACTCTCTCAGCCGGCATAATCATCCTAACCCTACTCGGCTTAATCATAGGCAACTCCCTCTACCAATCCTCCAAATACAAAATAAACCGCACTAAAGTAGCCTTCCTATCCCATAGCTCCATAGACACAACCTTCATCAAACAAGATAGTAAAAGCTTTAGCTACGACCGTAGCGCCGAACAATCTGCAATAAGTACTAACGACAAAGGCCAAAAACAACTAACTGTAGCTAGTCCAACTGACGCTACCGGCATAGACTCATACAAGGCCACCCTACCCAAGAATCCTAAAGACGGCATAACCTTTAGTGACTCTAAAGGTACTAATAGCTTTAACCTAAAACCACTAGACAAAGCTGTTAATTCATCTCTGCTTGGTGGTCGCCTAGATAGTGGCAATATAGTCTATCCAAGTAGTAACAACTCTAACGAGAAACACATCTATTCCTTCAAAAAGAACGGCATTAAGGAAGATATTCTCCTAACAGCCAAACCAAGCACTAAAGAACTAAACTACGCCTATACTCTAACCCTAAACTCTGACCAAGAAGCCAGAGCCAACCCAGACGGATCAATTGGCATCTACATTGCTAACCCAAACAATACAAGCTCAAACAGCACCAACCCAAACAATACAGCTAGTCAACCTAAAGACTACCTTGTCTACGTCCTACCTAAACCCTTCATCATAGACAGCAGAGGAGTAAAGAACTATGAGGATGTCTTCTACAAGCTAGAAGCAAGCAAACAAACAACAACAGGCAATAGCAACCAGACGGGAAACAACGGAACGAATGGCCAAGCTGGCAGCACCTACACCCTAACCCTAGAAGCTCTAAACATGCTAAACAAGAACTATCCTCTAAGTATTGACCCTACTATTACAGTCACAACCACAGCTGACTTTAGACAAGGCTTAGACGATGGCATGCTAGACTACACCACCACGGCTGATCAAGTGGCGAGGGCGAATGTGTCATTGGGGACAATGGGAACAGCCACAACTCAAACTGCGGCATTTACAACCAAAAGATCGTCACCAACTGCATTAGCTTATAATGGCTACGCTTATATATTCGGTGGATCATTTCAAAGTTCGCTCATACAATCAAGCGTCTATACTGATATACAGTATTGTCCAATCAACACCAACGGAAGCCTTGGGACATGCACGACAAACTCCACAGGATTAGCTGCCGCACCTGATCCTTGGGAGTCATTTATTTATAACGGCAGTATCTATAGCATTCTCGGTTTTGGCTTTGGCATGGTGCAACGATGTATTATCAATTCTAATGCTTCCGTTAGTCCGTGCACATTTCAGACTGGTATAAGTAACCTATCAAAACAGCCTCTTTTTCTTCACGATAATTTTTTGTTTACTATTTCAGCGGGGGATGTAAACAGATGCCCGTTCAATAGCGATGGATCAATAGGAAATTGTACAACCCAAAGCGCAGTTTATAATTCGAACTGGGGCGTGGCATCAGCAGAAATATATAATACTTGGCTTTACGTCACTAGCATTGATGTTAGCGGATTTATGAGTATGATGATTTGTCGGATTAATCCGGACGAATCGGTAAGTAACTGTACTCATTCGGTTACATCTTTGGTTGGACGATCTGGATACGGATTAGCAGCATATAGAGGATATTTATATATAATAGGCGGTCACGATTTTTTTGCTACGTTATACGATGTGGATGAAGCGCCAATTAATGCCGACGGGTCTATCGGCAGCTTAACGACTCTAAACATACTGAACACAAAACTTTCACTGATGGGGGCATTTATTTACGATGGATATCTGCATGTTATGGGTGGTAATTTTAAAAACGGTGGAACTTTTTTTAATACTAATGATGCGGAGTATGTACCAATTAATACTGGCACGCCAACCTTTGGTACGGTCAGCTCTGCGACGCAGCAAACAAGCGCCTTTACGACAGCGCGCTATAACCAGACTTCTGTGGTCTACGACGGCTATCTCTATATCATTGGCGGCTGTCACGATGCAGCGTCGCCGCCGTGTGATGTGTTACTGAATGACATTCAGTACTGCCCGATAAATAGCGATGGCTCGATAGGCGCCTGTACTCAGCAGACCAACGCCTTTACTACGGCTAGGGCATACCACGCAACGGCGATACTCAACGGCTATTTATATATTGTCGGCGGGCAAACCGGCGCTTTAACTGTCACGAACGATGTTCAATATTGCCAGATCAATAACAATCACTCTGTCGGTACATGCACTCAACAGACTAACGCCTTTACGACCGCCAGAATGAGCCATGCTTCTTTTGCCTATAACGGCTATTTATATATTGTCGGCGGCCAAAGCTTTGCGCCAACCTCTGGCTGTACGCCGGTCGATTATTGTGACGATATCCAATATTGTCCAATAAATTCTAACGGCTCAGTTGGAGCCTGTACTCAGCAAACCTCTGCCTTTACAACCGCCCGTGATTTCCTTTCTTCGCTGACGTACAACGGCTATCTCTACATTGTTGGCGGTTTTAGTAACGGTGGAGCGTTAAATGATATTCAATACTGCCCAATCAACTCTAATGGTTCAGTTGGGGCTTGTACCCAGCAGGCAGCGGCCTTCACTACTCCAAGATACAACCTGCGGTCGGTAGCCTATAATGGCTATTTGTATATAATTGGCGGCCAAGATAACGCCAGTATCCCGTTAAGTGATTTGCATCATTGCCCCATAAATAGTAACGGCTCAATAGGTACATGTACTCAGGTTTTGTCAGCTTTTACGACAGCACGCTCTTCTCATACTTCAGTAGTCTACGGAGGTTACCTATATATAATTGGCGGCTATGATAACACTAGTTCTTACAACGACATCCAATACATCCCAACCCTCACCCCAACCCAAGTCTCGCACTATGAAAGACTTATTAACCTAGGCAACGGTGGCACAGTCACTTCCTTTGTGATTAATGGTACTGCTAAATGTGGCTACACTGTTAGCTACAAAACAGCTGACAATACAGGAGTCTTTGGTTCGTCTACTACAGTGCTTGATGTCTTCCCAGGAGTATCTCAAACAGTATCACTAACCGGTGCTACTGCCATAGCTTTCACGGTTGTACTAGATGACTCAACCTGCGGTGGTCAGTCTATAGTCACCGACCTTAGTGTTAGCTATACTCCTAGACCTAGCGCCCCAACTCTAACGGCGCCACTCAATAATGCTACTGCTGCTAGCTTAACTCCAGAACTTCGTCTTGGAGCTATCGCCAACACCACGAACTATCTTCGTTATAAGATAGAAGTCTGTAGTACCAGCAACTGTTCCTCTATAGTTCGCACTATCGACCAAACATCAAGCCAGACTGGCTGGCAATCTCAGTCAGAACAAAGTGGTACTGCCTACACGGGTGGGATATCGTCAATTGCTCAGTACGCTATTCACAAGTACCAAACCCCAGCACTATCCGCCAATACACAATATTGGTGGCGAGGCTACGCCATAGACCCTAGCGGCACAAATACCTTTAGCCCAGCTTCTGCTATCTCTACCTTCACGACCAAACAAACTACCGCCAATGTCATAAATATTGGCGGCGGCACAACTATCTATAGCGGTACGACAATAGGTAATTGATTAAATTTTAGTCTTGAACCCTTATGCCTGCCAAGCAGTGAAGCCTATCTGGCTCACGACTGTATTTGCTTGCTGGTGGGCCATGCTGTCATTCCAATCGCAAAAGTCTTTATTCCTCGATCTTCCTTGTAGTAATTGGTCCAGAAAGTTGCGAAGTATCTGGTTCTGGTTGGCGCGTACGGTCCTGGGATTTTATTTGAGCTCTAGACTGGTTTACTCGTATCACACCACTACTCCCAGACCGATTTTGAAGCTGTGCCAAAAAGTTACCACTAAGGTTAGTTTTATTTCTGTCGTGTCCAAAAGGATAGAACTGCATATCGTGCTCGACCGCCTCATCGACCTGTATCTCGACTTCATCGCGCCTGACCAGTTGGTCTGCGTCTAGAATAGGTGGCTCAGCATAAAGCAGTTCATCGTTTTCTCGCAAGGCTTTAATAACGGCATAGACCACTATGCCCCTAAGTGCAAATGGAGCACTCATCTGGTCGCCATCAATAATATATTCAATCGTAGCTTCTGTGGCTTCATTGACTTCTTGGTCGGTGTGTTCATAGACAGGTTTCTGTATCTTCACAGACATATTATAACATAAATTTATAAATAGAGGAATACCATAGTCAAATAAATAACCGTTAGCCCAAAACTTTAGAATTAGCTATAATAGGGTCAAATGGCCCTATCAACTCAACCCTACAAAGGCACCAGAGATTTCTACCCTGAGGACATGCGCCTGCAGAAGTATATCTTTGGTGTTATGCGCACAGTTGCTGAAAAATTTGGCTATGAAGAATACGGTGCATCAATATTAGAGCCGATTGAGCTATATAAAGCTAAAAGTGGCGCTGAAATTGTTAGTGAGCAGACTTATTTATTTACAGACAGGGGTGGCCGAGAGGTTGCTATCAGGCCGGAAATGACCCCTACAGTTAGCCGCATGGTTGCCGGTAAGCGCCAAGAACTCGGTTATCCGCTCAGGTGGTTTAGTATTCCAAATCTATTGCGTTATGAACGTCCACAGCGCGGCCGACTACGCGAGCACTGGCAGCTGAATGTCGATGTATTTGGTGTCGCTGGGATTGAAGCTGATTATGAGATTATTAGCGTTTCTGACGCGATTATGCAGGCTTATGGTGCCGGTCGTGAGATGTACGTCATTAAGCTAAATAGCCGTAAACTGATGGATAAGATTTTCGCAGATTACCTCGGACTTAATGCTGAGCAAGCCGTAAAAGTTGCCAAAATTATTGACCATATGCACAAAGTTGCACCAGAAGTTTTTGATAAAGAAGTTAACGAGGTCTTAAGTGATGAACAGCGTCAAAGTGGTGTTAGCGGTAGGCTGGGCGGAATATTAGAAGTTAATAACCTTGATCAACTACCTGAAGATCTGAAAGCGCATGAGTCGGTCGCCGAACTTCGTAAGCTAATGCAAATGATGGGCGATTCTGGCATCACTAATGGCGTATTTGATATATCTGTCATGCGTGGCTTTGACTACTACACCGATATTGTTTTTGAAGTCATGGATACTGACCCCGAGAACAATCGTTCAATGTTTGGTGGTGGCCGTTACGACGGACTCGTTGGATTATTTGGTGTCGAGCCAGTGCCAACCGTTGGCTTTGGTATGGGTGACGTCACAATCGCCAATTTCATTGAGACCCATAGCCTTAAGCCTAACCTAAAAACCGAGACTGATATTTATGTTATTTTAGTCGGTGATGTATATAGTCAGGCCCAAAATGTGGTGACTGAACTGCGTAACCGAGGGCTGAACGTCGCCGTCGATATGTCTGGCCGTAAACCAGGCGACCAAATCAAAAATGCCACTAAAAAGAATATTGAGCATGTACTATTTATTGGCGAAAAAGAATTGTCAGAAAATCGCTTCAACCTCAAGAATATTGTCAGCGGCCAAGAGGATAATCTCGATATTGATGGTATAGTTGGGCAAATTAGTAAAAAATGACCGCTACTAACCACGTCGTAACTGGGGCACTGATAGCTACCTCCATCACTAATCCGGCGATTGCTTTGCCATTGGCGCTTCTTTCTCATCCGCTGCTCGACATGGTTCCGCATTTTAATATGTTGTATGACCCAAAGGTACTCAAGCCGTCATTTATAGTAATTCTACTGATTGACATGTCTATAGCGGCCTCAATATTATTGACTATTTTACTCAGTCGACCAGAGCACTATTTGATAATACTAGCTGGAGGAATTTTGGCTGCTAGCCTAGACTTACTGGCGTTGCCTGAGTTTTTTGACGTTATACACCATAGGGCACATAAGTTCGGTAGCGTGCAAGCATTTCTAAAGAAAATCCAGTGGAGTGAGACAACTAAAGGGTTTGCCGTCGAAGCGGCTTGGCTGGCTATGGTGGGGACTTTGTTGGTGCAAAAACTGGCTTAAGTAATGTTTTGACTCTGGTCTTAATAGTCAAAATTTGCTAGAATCACTAGTCATGCGTATAAACAAATCATTCGAATCAGATACCAAGGTCAAGCTAACTATCACGGCCGACGAGGCCTTTATGTTAAAAACTAAGGACCACACCTTGCGTCACATAGCGCGCGATACCAAGATTCCTGGCTTTCGCCCTGGCAAAGCTCCGCTGGCACTTGTCGAGAAACAAGCCAATCCCAACGCCCTACAATCTGACTTTTTAGATGAAGCAATTAACAGATTGTATTCAGAGGCAATCAAGGCCGAGAATCTGCGCCCAGTAGCAAATCCGGTAGTCGATCTTAAGAAGTTTGTGCCTTATACGGTTCTAGAGTTTGAAGCTACTGTTGAAGTTGTAGGCGAAATTAAATTAGCTAACTATAAAACTATCAAAAAGACTCTGAATGTTATTCCGGTTACAGCCGAAGACATCACTGGTGTCATCAAAACCTTGCAAACTAGAATGGCTGACAAAGCCGAAGTTAAGCGCCCTGCCAAGGATGGTGACGAAGTTGTTATGGATTTCAGCGGTGTTGATGCTAAGGGCAAAGATATTGAAGGCGCCACAGCTACCGACTACCCACTCGTTATCGGCAGTAATAGTTTAATCCCTGGTTTCGAGCCTGAGCTTATCGGCCTATCGGCCGGTGATGACAAAACTTTTGATATCGTTTTTCCCAAAGACTACCAGTCGCGCGCACTGGCAGGTACCAAGGTGACGTTTACGGTTAAAGTTCACAAAGTTAGCGAGCTAAAAGAACCAAAAGCTGACGACGACTTTGCGGCCAAAGCCGGCCCATTCACGACTCTCAAAGACTTAAAAGCCGACATTAAGAAGCAGTTAAGTCACGAACGCGAACTTGACGCTAAGCAAGCCCTAGAAAATGAACTCATTACCGAAATTGCTAGCAAGTCTAAGTTGGCCGTGTCAGAATCGATGATTGACGAGCAGCTCGAGCGCGCCGAAGATGAAGAGCGCAAAAACCTAGCTTTCCGTGGTCAAACCTGGCAAGAACACCTCGACAATGAAGGCGTAACAGAAGAACAACACCGAGCCCAAAACCGCCCGGCCGCTGAAGAATCTATTAAGACTGGTCTAATCCTAGCTGAGATTGCCGAAGTTGAGGGTATTATGTTTACGCCTGATGAAGTTGCAATGCGGATTGAACTGCTTAAGGGTCAGTATACCGACCCAAGTATGCGCGCTCAGCTTGATTCTCCTGAAAATCGTCGTGATATCGAAGGTCGGATTATGACCGAAAAAACCGTCGAAAGGTTAGTTAGCTATGCCACTGGAAAGTGAGTCCAACGCTACTGAGGCTCATCTGGAATCGATGAGATTTTTAGCAGACGTGTTAGTGCCTAAACCTAAGGCTGTGGACATAGATGCTGGCGTTAAAAGACGCGATACTGTCACTAAATTCTTGGCTACCTTAACCGGCCAAACACTATTTTTCCCGTTCTCTTTAGGGAGAGTCAATCATATGGATCGCAGGACCCCAGATCAGATGACCGACCCTGATGCTAACTGATATTAATGCCCGTTAGGGCCGAGCGCAGGAATTGTAAAAAGTTAGCACTCGCACTTGACGAGTGCTAAAACGGCAGGTATTATTTATTTATGAGTGAATTATTACGTCGAACCAAGTCTGCCCTTATTCCAACCGTAATTGAGACCGAAGGTCGGATGGAACGTGCCTACGATATCTACAGTCGTTTGCTGCGCGATAGGATAATTTTCCTCGGTGAAGACGTCAATGAACACACGGCTAACCTAGTCGTTGCCCAGCTATTATTTTTAGATAACGAAGCCTCTGATAAAGATATTTATCTATACATTAACAGCCCGGGTGGTAGCGTATACGATGCTCTAGCCATCTATGACACCATGCAATACGTTAAAAGCGATATTCAGACCGTCGGCATCGGTGTTCAGGCCAGTGCCGCAGCCTTCCTACTAAGTAGCGGCGCCAAAGGCAAACGCACTATTTTGCCAAATTCGACTGTCATGATCCACCAGCCATCGAGTGGCACGCGTGGTAAGGTCACCGATATGGAAATCGACCTCAAGGAGTCACTACGTATCAAAAAGCGACTAAATGAAATTATGGCTAAAAACACCGGTCAAACCATCAAAAAAATCGAAGTAGACATGGAACGAGACTACTGGATGACTGCCGATGAGGCCAAAAAATATGGTGTTGTTGATAAGGTAATTGGCTAATGTCGGACTCAGGATATGTTGCGACTGCTTTAAATGTGAATATGACTCAGGAAGGGTTCAGCTCGGTCAGAACGTTAATGAGCGCGACTGATAAAAGCTTTGCACAAATCGCCAGGGATGCTGTTAGGCAGTTTGCAGAAAGAGATAATCCAGACATGGTCGTAGAAGTTTCTCAAGATTATATAGATCGTGAAAAAGAAGAATTGACAGGTTCATCAGTTAGGCTACCAACATATCTTAGTGAAGTGGTTGATAACGAAGCAATTAGAGCGGGCACTGATCGTACGACAATGGCCTCGTTTATTACGGAATGCTACCTATATGATCAATTAGTATTTTTGCAAAGCAGCCCTTAAAAAGTAATTTATTAGCCCATAGCTCTTGACTCATGACTCCATACTCTGTACTCTATAAGGTAAGAAGTAGTATAAGTTAGCATGCTTGTTTGATTCTGATCAGTTAAATAAGCACCAAAAGCACTGACTTAGTAATCTTCGCGCGATAAATATATAAACAAACACGTTTTCTTATTCGAGTACTCAAAAATCTTATAAACACTAAATAGCAAATAAACTGCTCAGGAGTATTTTATTAGTATGGCAAAAGCGACCAAGACAACAGCTAAAGAACGCGTATTTTATACAAAAATTGACGACAGTTTGGATCTTCCAAACCTAGTCGATCACCAAAACAAATCATTCCAGTGGTTTGTAGACGAAGGACTCGGCGAACTCCTAGCCGAAATCAGTCCAATTGATGACTACACCGGCACTAAGCTAACTCTATCTTTCAAAGATTACCGCTTTGAAGATCCAAAAATGACTGAGGCCGAAGCTCGGGAAAACAACGTTAGCTTTGACGCTCCACTTAAAGCCACAGTAGTGCTAACCAACAAAGTAACCGGTGAAGTCAAAGAACAAGAGATTTATCTCGGTGACTACCCATGGATGACCAAGCGCGGAACGTTTGTAATTAATGGCGCTGAACGTGTTGTTGTTAGCCAGTTGATTCGCTCAGCTGGCGTTTTCTTTACGGCTGACAATCACGGCTCAACCAGCCTATATGGTGCCAAGGTTATTCCTGGCCGTGGTGCTTGGCTCGAGTTCGAAACGGCTGCCAACGGTGCCATTTTCGTCAAAATTGACCGCAAACGCAAAATCCCTATCACTACACTTCTACGCGCTCTTGGTATGACCGATACTCAGATGCAAGAAGCCTTCAAACACGTCGACCAGGGCAAGCTTAACTACTTGCAAGCCACGCTCGATAAAGACCCAGCCAAAGCTAACAACGAAGCTCTAATTGAAGTTTATCGACGTTTGCGTCCAGGTGACCTGGCGACGGTCGACAACGCTCGTTCTCTACTTGAGAACATGTTCTATAACTACAAGCGTTTTGACTTTAGCAAAGTGGGTCGTTACAAAATCAACAAGCGTCTTAACCTTGACGTTCCAAATGTTCTCGAAAAGCGGGTTATGCGTCTTGAAGACCTAATAGCCATTATTGCTGAAATTATTCGCCTTAATAATACTCAAGAACCAGCTGACGACATCGATAGCTTAGCTAATCGTCGCGTTAAGTTGGTTGGTGAACTCGTTCAACGCCAGTTCCGTATCGGACTACTACGCATGGAGCGTAACACTAAAGATCGTATGAGTATGAGTGAAATCGAGACTGTCTCACCAGCTCAACTCATTAACGCCCGCCCAATTGTCGCTGCTGTTCGCGAATTCTTCGCTAGCTCTCAGCTGTCACAGTTCATGGATCAGATTAACCCATTGTCAGAACTAGCCCACAAGCGCCGTCTCAGCTCAATGGGGCCTGGTGGCTTGTCTCGTGAGCGTGCTGGCTTTGAAGTCCGTGACGCCCACGCTACTCACTATGGCCGTATTTGTGCCGTTGAAACACCGGAAGGTGCCAACATCGGACTGGTACTAAACCTAGCGAGCTATGCTCGTATCAACGACTATGGTTTCATCGAAACACCGTATCGTAAAGTATTGAACGCTGTTACTGCCGCCAAAGCAGCCGGTCACATTGCATCTGTTAATCTAGAAGACGAAAAGGGCAAAGTTATCGTTAAAGCAGGTACCAAGATTACCGCTGAACAAGCCAAGAAGCTAGCTACAGTTAAGAAGCAAGTTACCTGGCCGGTGCGCGCTAAAGTCACCAGCGAAATTATCTATCTTGATGCGTCAGAGGAAGAGCATGCGATTATTGCCAGCTCAGCCGAAGAAATTGATGCCGATGGTTATTTTGTTGATGAACGCGTCAGTGCCCGTAAGTATCTAGCCTCAGGTGAAGTCGATGCCGACGAAGTCACACATATGGATGCGTCACGTCGCCAGATTATTGGTTCTTCAGCCGCACTAATTCCTTTTGTTGAAAAGAACTATGTGTACCGCTCACTGATGGGCAGTAACCAACAGCGCCAAGCCGTACCACTAATTTCGCCTAAGGCACCAATTGTTGGTACTGGTATGGAAGGTGTTGCCGCTCGTAACACTGGTCAGTTAATTGTTGCTGAAGCCGACGGTGAAGTTATTCGTGCCTCAGCTGATGAAATTACAGTTAAATACAAAGACGGTACAGTTAACTATCACCCGCAGCACTATGTCCGCAGTAACGAAGGCACATCGATTAACCATAAAGTAGTGGTTAACTCGGGTGACCACGTCAAGGCCGGTGATCCGCTATCAGAAGGTATGTCAGTTGCCGGTGGTGAACTGGCACTTGGTAAGGACCTAACCGTTGCTTTCATGCCGTGGTCAGGCTATAACTTTGAAGATGCTATCATCATTTCTCGTAAATTAGTTGAAGATGACACCCTGACATCAATCCATATCGTCGACTTCATGACCGAAGTTCGCGAAACCAAGTTAGGGCCAGAAATTGTCACTCGCGATATTCCTAACGTCTCTGAGGAAGCGCTTCGTCACCTCGATGATGATGGTATCGTCCGGATTGGTGCCGAAGTCCATCCTGGTGATATTCTAGTTGGTAAAATTACGCCAAAGGGCGAACAAGAACTAAGTTCAGAGGAACGACTACTGCGAGCTATCTTCGGCGAAAAGGCCAAGGAAGTTCGTGATACCTCACAACGCATGAGTAACGGTAAGCACGGCAAAGTTGTCGGTGTTAAGGTTTTCTCACGCGCTAATGGCCATGAGCTTAAGGCTGGAGTTCTTATGCAAATCCAGATCTTCGTAGCTCAAATGCGCAAGATAGCTGTTGGTGATAAATTAGGTGGTCGTCACGGTAACAAGGGTGTTATCGCTCGCATCTTGCCGGTTGAGGATATGCCATTTAACGCCGAAGGCATGCCAGTAGATATCGTTTTGAACCCACTCGGCGTACCATCACGTATGAACGTTGGCCAGTTGTTCGAAACCCACCTAGGTATTGCTGCTAAGATGCTCGGCCTGCACGTTGCTAGCCCATCATTTAACGGTGTATCAGTCGAGAAAATCCGTGAACTGTTGACAGAAGCTGGACTACCGGACGACGGCAAGCAGCAACTATTTGACGGCCGCACCGGTGAAGCTTTCAAGGAGCGCACCACAGTTGGTTCGATGTACATGATTAAGCTCAACCACATGATTGCCGATAAGATTCACGCCCGCTCAACCGGTCCATACACTATGGTTACCCAGCAGCCACTCGGCGGTAAGGCCCAAAATGGTGGTCAGAGATTTGGTGAAATGGAAGTCTGGGCACTCGAAGCTTACGGCGCTTCACATACTCTCCAGGAAATGTTGACGATTAAGTCTGATGACGTTTATGGACGCTCAAAAGCCTACGAATCAATCATTAAGGGTACCGAAATTGTCGGGCCTAAGGTTCCAGAAAGCTTTAACGTGCTTGTCAAGGAACTTCAAGGTCTTGGCCTAAAGGTTGATCTAATGACCGAAGACGCCATCATCGATGCCGAAAAAGTACTTGCTGAAAGCATTAAGGACGAAGCTGCACATCAATCTGACGTAGAAGTTCCGCAACCAATGGCCTCAGATGTTGATGTTACTACCGACGCGATGGCCGATGAATTCCTAGAACTAGAACTTGATTCTGACAATCCAGTCGGTGGCGGTGCTGACATGGATGACGAGGACATTACTATGACTATAAGTACAGATGATAACGACGAGGATGACCTCGCCGCAGATGACGATAACGAAGGAGGGCTAACACTATGATGCGACGCTATAACAACGGAACCGATATTGCCGACTTTACGGCCGTCAGACTAGCCGTAGCCAGCCCAACCGACATTTTAGAATGGTCGCACGGCGAAGTTACCAAGCCAGAAACTATCAACTACCGCACCCAAAAGCCGGAACGCGACGGCCTCTTCTGCGAAAGAATCTTTGGACCAGTCAAGGACATTAACCCTCACGATGCTAAGTTTAAGGGCGTTCGCTCACGCGAAGCCGCCGTTGATAAGAACGGTGAAATTGTTACTAAGAGTATTGTTCGCCGTGAACGCATGGGTCACATTACTCTTGCTAGCCCAGTGGCTCACATCTGGTTTCTGCGTGGTACTCCGTCAGCAATGGGACTAGTGCTTGGCATGACTGTTAAGAACTTAGAGAGAATCGCATACTTTGCCAGCTATATCATCAAAGAAGCTGACACCGTCAAGCGCGACCAGATCCTAGCCGACAAAGAAGCCGAATTTTCAGCCGCCCAGGAAGCTATCAGACTACGCTATGAAAACGAAGCACACGCTGAAAACGCTGATGTTAAAGCGCTAGCTGCCGCTCAAACTAAGGAGCTTGAAGAATTGGTTGCTGACTACGAACTAGCCCGCGAACAGCTTGAAGGACTCGAAAGACTACGTCTAATTGGAGAAACCGATTATCGTAACTTACCTGAAGACTTTCAGGCCCTTGTTAAGGTTGGTATGGGTGGTTCAACCCTCAAAGATCTACTAGAAACTGTCGAACTCGAAGACCTGATTCGCGACCTAAACGTCGAAGTTGAAGAAACTAAGGGTCTGCGCAAGAAGAAGATTATGAAGCGCCTAAGACTGCTAGAAAGTATGCACCGTGCCGGCATTAAGCCGTCAAGTTTGTGTGTGACTGTTCTACCGGTTATTCCTCCAGATCTTCGCCCGATGGTTCAGCTAACTGGTGGCCGTTTTGCGACCTCAGACTTAAACGACCTTTACCGCCGTGTCATCAATCGCAACAACCGTCTTAAGAAGTTAATTGACCTTAACGCGCCAGAAGTCATCCGCCGCAACGAGCAGCGCATGCTCCAGGAAGCCGTTGACGCTTTAATTGACAACAACAACGCTCGCTCAGGTCGAGCCGTTGCCGCCACCGGCCAGCGCCGCCGTCTAAAGAGCCTAAGCGATATGCTAAAAGGCAAGCAAGGACGTTTTCGTCAGAACTTACTCGGTAAGCGCGTTGACTACTCTGGTCGTTCGGTAATTATTGCCGGTCCAGAACTCAAGATTTACCAATGTGGTATGCCAAAGATGATGGCGCTTGAACTATTCAAGCCATTCGTTATCGGTCACCTCATCACTAACGAATTTGCTCACAATATTCGCTCAGCAACGCGCATGATTGAAGCCGGTGAAATCGCTGTTTGGGACGCTCTGGACGAAGTAATTAAGGGCAAGTACGTGCTCCTAAACCGTGCTCCATCACTTCACCGTTTGAGCATCCAGGCTTTCCAGCCGATCTTAATCGAAGGTAAGGCTATTCAGTTGCACCCACTTGTTTGTAAGGGCTTTAACGCCGACTTCGATGGTGACCAAATGGCTGTTCACTTGCCACTTTCTGATGCTGCCCAGGCGGAAGCTCGTGACATCATGGTTGCCAGCAAGAACTTGCTAAAACCAGCTGACGGTTCGCCAATCCTCCATATCGAACAAGACATCGTGCTTGGTTGTTACTACTTAACCTATGAACGCCCAGGTATTCAGGCGAAGCAGAAGAGCTTCACTGGTATCGAAGAAGCGTTGATGGCCTTTGATAGCGGCATCGTTGAGCTTCAAAGTCATGTCCGTATGCCTTTCCGTGGTGAGATGCGTGAAACTACGCTAGGTCGTGTCCTATTTAACGAAATTTTCCCAGAAGATTTCCCATTCCAAGACCAGGCTATGACTAAGAAGAAGTTGCAACAAGTTGTCGCTCTTTCTTACCAGAAGTACGGTCAATCTGTTACAGCTACCATTGCCGATGATCTTAAAGATATTGGCTTCCTCTACGCTACAAAATCAGGTTTATCGATGGGTATGAATGACTTTAGTGACATTCCGACTCTAGATGCCATGATTGATGCTGGCGAGAAGAAGGCGACTGAAATCAGCGACCAATACGACCAAGGGTTCATTACCGAAGAAGAACGTTATCGCCTAACTGTCGATACTTGGATGAAGACTGACGCTCAGGTGCAACAGACTCTTAGCGAGCAGTTTACGCTCGAAGACAGTTCAATGGCCGTGGCCGTTATCTCTGGTGCTCGTGGTAACATAGGTCAGGTTAAAACCGCCGTTGGTCTACTTGGTATCACCACTGACGCTACTGGTCGCGCGATTGAGCTACCGATTAAGTCAGGCTATAAGAAAGGTCTAACACCTCTAGAATACTTCACCGCTACTCGTGGTGCACGTAAGGGTATGATTGATACCGCTCTTAAGACCGCCGACTCAGGTTACCTAACGCGTCGTCTAGTTGACGTCAGTCAAGACGTCTTCACGATTGCTGAAGATGTGGCTGACCCAGGTTTCCCAATCTTTAGAAGCGACTCTGAAGAAATCGGCGTTCCATACGGTTCAAGACTACGCGGTCGCTTTGCCGCTGAAGACATTGCTAAACATGTTAAGAAGGGCCAGCTAATCACCGAAGAAATCGCTTCTGCTATCGAGAATGACGCCGCTATGGACGGTGTTAAGATCATGAGCGTTCTAAGTTGTACTAGCGTTAAGGGCATTTCTCGTAAGTCTTACGGACTTGACCCTGCTACCGGTGAACTCGTTGCCGCCTTCCACCCAGCCGGTGTGATTGCTGCACAGTCAATCGGTGAGCCAGGTACACAGCTAACACTAAAGACATTCCACTCCGGTGGTGTCGCTGGTGAAGATATCACGACTGGTCTACCACGTGTCGAAGAGTTGTTTGAAGTCCGCACACCTAAGGGTCAGGCCTTCTTGAGCGAACTTGGTGGTGTTGTCAGTTCATGGGAAGATGGCGACCATTATGTCGTCCAGGTTACTGCTTCAGAGGATTCAATTGTTGAACTAGCCGTTGCCGGCCGCATCCCACAGATCAAGAACAATGCAGAAGTAGCTATAGGTGACGTTGTCGCCTCGGCTGAGGACGGTAGCGACCCACTAATCTCACCAATCTCTGGTAAGGCACACGTAACGAAGAAGTTAATCACCGTATCTCCAACCAAGCAGAGTGTTGTTAAGTACGAGATTCCAAGCTTCAAGCAGGTGCTAGTTAACGACGGTGACACAGTTGTTGCTGGTCAAAGACTTACTAATGGCTCAATTAACCTTCACGAACTAATGCGCCTGCAAGGCGTAGAAGCTACCCAGCGCTACATCATGAATGACATCTTGAAGATCTTTGCATCACAAGGTCAGAACATCAACGACAAGCACCTTGAAGTAATTGTAAGGCAGATGTTCAGCCGCGTTCAGATCGAAGAGACTGGTGATAGCCAGTTTGTTATCGGTGACGTTGTCAGTAAGCTAGCCGTCGTCGAAGCCAACGAAGGCCTAGTTCTAGAGGGTAAGAAACCAGCTAAGTATATTCAACTACTGCTTGGTATTACCAAAGCGTCACTTTCAACCGACTCATTCCTATCAGCTGCCAGTTTCCAAGACACAACTCGTGTCCTAATTGGTGCTGCTACCAGCGGTAAGGTTGACAAGTTGTTTGGTCTAAAGGAAAACGTTATCTTAGGACGACGCATTCCAGTCGGCACCGGCCACAAGTCTGAAGCCGAAATGGCCGAAGAAGCCGAAGCCCTCGAACAATAGAGTCGAGGGGCTAGGTCTTTGAACTTATACTAGGGGTTGCGTTAGATAGCTATATCTGTTAAAATGCAACTCAGAGTTTCATATTACAAAGCAGTGTGAATATGAACTGATTTATAGAGGTGCCGACTCGTAATTCAGAATTCATAGCTTACGACTGCTAAATCCCAAAGGGAGAATTTAGCCAGTGCCAACAATCAACCAACTAGTTCGAAAGCCGCGCACCAGAGCTACGGTGAAGTCAAAGTCACCAGCTCTGCAGCGCATTGTTAATAACCTTAAGACTAAGTCTTATGACAAACCAGCACCACTAAAAAGAGGTGTTTGTGTCAAGGTTACGACCAAAACACCAAAGAAGCCTAACTCGGCCTTACGTAAGGTTGCCCGCGTGCGCCTAACCAATGGTCAAGAAGTTTGGGCTTACATTGGCGGCGAAGGTCACAACCTACAAGAGCATGCCGTCGTACTGTTACGCGGTGGTCGCGTTAAGGACCTTCCTGGTGTTCGTTACCACATCGTACGTGGCACCCTTGACCTTCAAGGTGTAGCAGACCGTAAGAACGGCCGTAGCAAATACGGAGCTAAGAAAGAAAGCAAGTAATGGCCTCACCTTTTGAAACAGGCTCATTTGAGTTTTCCCCAGACTTGGACCCACCTATACATCTTGGGCTTGGACCAGAACTTCAGGCAGAACTTGCGCCGGAACGTCTTGCCGCAGTCACTGGTAGAACAATTGACGTTGCAACACTTGGTAAAACAACAGTTTCAGCATTGCGACAAGCAGAACTAAAAGATGCATTTCGAAAATTTGTTGCTAGTTCTTCAGTTTCAGTAGTACCACAACCACTTATTATAGATAACCTAGTAGGAGCAATTTAATGCCGCGTAAGAAAACTAAATCACTTGTACGTGACATACAACCCGACCGTTTGTATGGCTCAGTTGCTGTCCAGCGTCTTATTAACCGCGTTATGCGCGACGGTAAGAAGCAGCTTGCCGAACGTCTAGTATACGAAGGTATGCAAAACGCCGCCGACAAGCTAAAAGTCGATAATCCTTTAGAAGTCTTTGAACAGGCTATGAAGAATGTCCAGCCGCACATGGAGACTCGTTCTCGCCGTGTTGGTGGCGCAAACTATCAGATTCCTTTTGAAGTTAAGGGTCAACGCCAGAATCACCTAACAACTATGTGGTTTGTTGCCGCTGCCCGTGGCCGCAAGGGGATCGGTATGGCCGATCGTCTGGCAATCGAATTTGTCGAAGCTTACAACAATACCGGCACTGCCGTTAAGAAGCGTGAAGATACTCACAAGATGGCTGAGTCAAACCGAGCATTTGCTCACTTCGCAAGGTTCTAGTATGACAGACCTGGTTGCTAGCAGTAATTGCCCAGCCGAAGTTGTCGTGGCCTTTAATGGCGCTGGACTAGCAGGATAATATGACAGCAGAAGCTACTAAGTCTAATCCAAGTATAGAGGCTGTTCAGGTGTCGGCTAGCGCTGGTGTTTCGGCCGAGCAAATGTTTATGTCAGCCAAAAGAGACACACCATCGTCTATATATTTTGAATTAGCCGGTTTGGTGGCTGACAGAGTGGCTTTTCGCCCCACCTTTACAGAAGATTTAGACCAACTTATAAGCGATGGTGACGCCAGTAAAGCAACCGCCGAAGCTCGAGCGACACTTGCTTATAGGATTGGCGCTAGGGCTGCATTTGCAGATTTTGCAGCCGGAAATGACACAGAACTTCAAAAATTAATGGGTTATTACGTAACCGAGGAATAAAATGGCAGAAAAGAAATTTACACTAGACAAAGTTCGTAACATTGGCATCATTGCTCACATTGACGCCGGTAAGACCACCACGACTGAAGGCATTCTTTATCGCACTGGCCTAAAGCATAAGATTGGTGCTGTTCACGAAGGCGAAACAACTACCGACTGGATGGAACAGGAAAAAGAGCGCGGCATTACGATTACTTCTGCAGCTGTGACTTGTTTCTGGAAAGATTGCAAAATCAACATTATCGACACACCTGGTCACATTGACTTTACGGTTGAAGTTGAGCGCAGTTTGCGTGTACTCGACGGCGCCGTAACCGTTTTTGACGGTAAAATGGGCGTTGAATCGCAGTCTGAGACTGTTTGGCGCCAAGCCGACAAATACGGTGTGCCTCGTATCTGTTTTATTAACAAAATCAACCAAACCGGTGGCGACTTCTATAAGTCGCTTGAATCTATCCATAATCGCTTAAATAAGCGCGCTTTCCCGATTCACATCCCAATTGGTTTTGAACAGAGCATTAATGGCCTAGTTGACCTCGTCAACATGAAGGCGTATACCTACAAAGATTTTACTGACCATGAACTAGTCGAGGGTGAAGTCCCAGCCGATATGGTCGAAGACTGTAAGCGCTATCGTAGCCTACTGGTCGAAAACGCCGTCGCTGAGGACGAAACAATCCTTGAGAAGTACTTTGAAGTCGGTGAAGAAGGTTTGTCTGAGGACGAAATTCGCCAAGCTATTCGTACCGCAGTACTTACCGGTAAGTTCTTTGCCGTAACTGGCGGCGATGGCCGTGGTGTTATCGTTGAAAAGGTGCTTGATGCTGTTAATGCCTACCTGCCATCACCACTTGACCGTGGTTCAACCTGGGGCACCCATCCTAAGACTGGCGACAAAGTTGAGCGCAAGCCATCAGAAGACCAACCTTTTGCGGCTTTAGCCTTCAAGATTGCCACCGACCCATTCGTCGGTAAGCTTTGTTTCTTCCGGGTTTATTCTGGCAAAGTCGAAGCTGGTTCTTATATTTTGAACAGCTCTAACGGCGAAAAAGAGCGCGTTGGCCGCATTGTCCGCATGCACGGCAACAAGCGCGAAGACGTTACAGAAGTTGGTGCCGGCGACATTGCCGCCATTGTCGGTCTTAAGCAGACTACAACTGGTAACACTCTAACCGACCCAACTAACCCAATCGTGCTTGAGAGCATTACCTTCCCAGATCCACCGGTATCAATCGCCATAGAACCAAAAACCAAGGCCGACCAAGAGAAGATGGGTGTGGCTATGCACCGTTTGGCTGAAGAAGATCCAACCTTCCAGGTTCGTAGCGATCCAGAAACCGGTCAAACTATCATCAAGGGTATGGGTGAGTTGCACCTTGAAATCATTGTCGACCGCATGAAGCGTGAGTTCGGTGTCGAAGCCAATATTGGTCAGCCACAGGTCGCTTACCGCGAAACTATCCGTAAGGAAGGTGTTGAAGTCCAGGGTAAATTCATCCGCCAATCTGGTGGACGCGGTCAGTACGGTGACGTCTGGCTCAGACTTAGTCCTAATGAATCAGGTAAAGGCTTTGAATTTATTAACTCGATTAAGGGTGGTACTGTCCCAAGCGAATACATCAAACCCGTCGAACAAGGAATCGTCGAAGCCATGGCTAACGGTGTTCTTGCTGGTTACCCAGTCGTCGACCTCAAGGCCGAACTTTATTTCGGTAGTTACCACGATGTCGACTCTAACGAAATGGCTTTCAAAATCGCCGGTTCAATGGCCCTACAAGAAGGTGTCAAGAAGGCTGGTCCTGTGATTATGGAGCCAATCATGAAGGTTGTAGTTGTGACTCCAGAGAATTTCATGGGTGATGTTATCGGCGACCTAAACTCAAAGCGTGGTCGGATTGAAACCATGGAAGACCTAAGCTCTGGCATCAAAGAGATTACTGCTTTCGTGCCGCTTGGCGAAATGTTTGGTTATACCACCAACCTACGCAGTTCAACCCAGGGTCGCGCCAGCTCGAGCATGGAGCTCGATCACTACGCCGATGTACCGAACCACGTGGCTGAGGCTATCATTGCCAAGAATGCTAAATAACCAAAATCATGATAGATAAAGAACCATTGATGCCTTCGTACGAGTTGTCTAAGCCACTAGACCTTGCTTTTACGGCGATTAGTCTTGGTATAGCAACAATGGTTGCTGCAGTAAGTTTTGGCAGAAAAGTTTTTAGTCCAGATAAAAGGCATGGTCATAGTTTTCAGACAGGTGCTGAGATCATTCCGACTCCAACACTAGATACTAACCCACCTGCGAACTTAGTCTAGTTATCGAAGTTAGCAAGTATATCTAATGTCAGATACCGCCCACGATTCTAAGTTCGCGCAAGCTGAAGTAGAACCAAACCCAGGTGATATTAGTCATAGCGCATCTAATGTAACCAATGCTTTATTGCTTGGAGTGGTTGCTGCTGAAGGCTTCGTTGGTGAAAGAGTTGGTGCTTTTCATGGCCTGAGAGGGCCCGTTAAAGCAGCAGCTAATAGTATTTCGCACCCATTTATAGGCTACTCAGTAGGCTGGGCGGCAGCCGTAGCGGCAAATAGGCGCAACATTACTCGCCCACTCAAATCAGTAAATGCATTTGTTGCAGTAACGACCGCAAATTTTATGGTTGAGACCGGTCAGAGTTTAATACTTGATAATCCTGGACACAAATTTAGCTTTTTGACAGCTCCTGAGAGGATTGAAACAATTAAAGATTATGCGTTCGCACTAGGAGGCTTGGCCTTATTTACTTGGGAAAATCGTAAAAATCGACGTTTAAGCGACAATGCTAGCTTTAAACCACATATTTAGCCCCACTAACTCTTTACAAAGCGGTCAATTATCTGGTAAGATTAAGTCCGTAACTCGTGTGAGCTTTATATGCTCATGCTAAACGCAATCAATATAAGTAAACAGGAGATTCAAATGGCAGAGAATTTTGACCGCAGCAAGCCACACGTTAACGTTGGTACTATGGGTCACGTCGACCATGGTAAAACAACGCTAACAGCTGCAATTACATCAGTACTAGCAAAGAAATTACCTAGTTCGGTCAATAAGCCAGTTGCTTATGATCAGATCGACAACGCTCCAGAAGAGAAGGCTCGTGGTATTACTATCGCCACTTCTCACCAGGAGTATGAGTCAGAGAAGCGTCACTACGCTCACGTCGACATGCCTGGTCACGCCGACTACGTTAAAAACATGATTACCGGTGCCGCTCAAATCGACGGCGCTATCTTGGTCGTGGCTGCAAATGATGGTCCTTTGCCACAAACCCGTGAGC
>JAYVTZ010000002.1:0-193276 GCA_043788365.1 Burkholderiaceae bacterium
AGGTAGGCTCCTTCTTGTAATTATTTGATAGTAACTACAGTTTAGGACGCCTACCTTTTTTAATGCAATTTATGTTGCAAAGGTGGTGAATGAGTACGAGTTAGTTGACTTTTAGGTGTTTTTTTGATATAATATACTCTGTTATTAATGGATTGCTTAGGTTATGAATTTAATAAAAGCCGAAACACTAACCATCGATGATCTCGAACGTATCTACCAGATGCCGAGCGCACCTGAGCCTAACTATGGTTTTATTCAAAAAAGAGTTGCTAGGCGTAATTACTCTGAGCCGATACGACAGGTCTATTTATTACCCGATGAAGTCAAAGAAGACATTGGTAATCTTAAGCAACAAGTCTATAAGAATGGCGCTACCCATGCCTATCTTGTCGATGACAATCAAAAAAAGAAACATATATCTCATAGTAAAGTCCACGACTTGGTACTCGAAGAATATGGCTACAAATCGGTAGAAGAAGAACTGAGGATTATCAACAACGAGCCAGCTATCGATCCTGTGGTAAACGTAGTTCCAGATGCTACAACACCAGAAACTGTCGCAAATCAACCAGAACAGTCTAAGTTTCGACATAAGGCCGGTGCTTGGGCACTCACGAAACTAGGAGTTAAAACGGAAGCCGCCCCAGAGAAACCAAAACGAAAAGCAACTGCAAAGCAAAAACTAGCCCTGACAACTGGTCTTGGTATGATTGCATTTGGAATTGTTGGCGTACCAGACCCCGAGAGGGCCTATTTTGCGCCAGATACAAGTGTTGTGACACTAGAGACCTCAAATAATACGACCATTCAACCTTCACCCCCTCTAAATTTAGTCGAGCCACAAATAACTGTAGGTACAGAAATTGGTGATGCTGTATCTGGTACACAGCCAAATAATTTAAATAACCGAGCAATTGACACTGTTGATGATACTGCATCGGCAATAATAAATGCTAAGATTCTTGAGCCAGAGACCCCAAACAAATTAATTTATCAAGCTATTGCCTACTATAATGCCCAGAACAATCGACATTTCGTTTATGTAAATGGCGTACTGCAAGAAGGTGCACAGAGTATGACAGTAGAAGAACTAATTGCCTTCAATGAAGATATGAAGATTGTTGACGCTCGTGGCTAAAATCGTACCCTGACTGTATGTCTAAATTAAAAGACCCTTCATACGGAAGGGTCTTTTAATTATTTTTGTGTTTTGTTTATAGTGTTTCTTCAGTTGGAGCTGGAGCAACTTCTGGTCTGTTCATTGCAAGACCAGCCAACACAACAACACCTGTGCCCAAAACAATTGCTGCTGGTTTGAACCTGCTCAGAGTATCGTCACCTGTGTGTGGCAGGTTTCCGTTTGGCAAGCTCGAAGAAGTAGTCACTACTGGTGGCTGGGTTGTTGAGGTAGCCCCTGTAGGGGTGCTCGTTGACGTAGTCGAACCAGCAACTGTGCTAGTGGTCGTTGAAGAGGCTGGGACACTTGTTGACGAACTAGTAGTTGAAGATGCGTATGTATTTGGTGTGGTATCTTCGACTTCAGTGTCGTGTGTGTAAGTATCTGGAGTCGTGTTGCCTTCAGTGTCATCAGGATGAGTATCTTCGACTTCAGTGTCGTGTGTGTAAGTATCCGGAGTCGTGTTGCCTTCAGTGTCATCAGGATGCGGGTAAGTGTTAGGCGTTGAGTCTGGAGCTGAAGATCCGGTTTCGTGACCGTGACCATCTTTACCGTCGTGCTTACCAGATTTGTCCTGGTCATTGTCGCCGTTATAGCTATTGCCACCAGCTAAAACCTTACCACCACCTAAAATACCAACACCAACTAGAGCTACGCCAGTTGCCTTGATAAAGCCTCTTCGGCTCATGCGGGCTTCAGAACCGTTTGATAATCCTTCTTTTGACATAATTTTCTCCTTATTAATAATCGATTCTAATCCGTTTGTGATACGCCCTATTTAGACTTATTTACAATCCCAAACTTTTTTATAACAGATTAATATTAGCATAACATATATCAATTGTCAATAAGATGATGTTTATCCTTATTTTGTCTGAGTTGGCTAAGCAAATAGAATGAGCCAGTTACTAGCAACAGATTGTTATAGCCACTAACTAGTGCATTATACGCATCGTTTTGACTGGAAATTATTTCGTAGCTATCAAATCCTTTTATCCTGCAGAATTCTGCAATTATATCTGGGTCCGTTGCAGTTGCTGGCAAGTCCTGTGTTGTCTCGAAGGTGGTTAGAATCAATTTTTGACAGATTGGAAGTAACTCCTCAAGCACTCCTGGGTACTCTTTGCCTTGCTTGAGGCTAAGCAACACATCTGCTTTTTGGCCCGGATACTTTACCTTAAAACTCTCAACCAAAGCATGCATTTTTTGTTGATTATGGGCACCATCCATTATCAAAGTTTTATTACTGATTTTTGTTGTGTCCATCCGACCTGGGACCAAAGTGTGCGAACTATGAATAATTTCTGACAAATTAACTACATGTAAACTGTCTCGCTTACAAACGAATTCAAATACATTTAACGCCAGGATAAAATTATGCTGTTGAAACAAAGGTAAATCATCAATTTCATGGCTAAATTCTGTCGCGCGGCTAACCTCATCTAATAGGTGTAGATCGGCGTCAAATTGATGACACCTTACTTCGATTGCACTCATGATTTCTGGAGATTGTTGATACATAATGACTTGATTTGCCTTATGAATAATTCCCGCCTTTTGGGCGGCGATTTCAGTTAGCGAGTTACCTAAAATATTCATGTGGTCAAAACCGATGTCAGTGATTACACAGACTTTGTCTTCACGGTTAGCTACATTAGTGCTGTCGTGCAGGCCACCTAGACCTGTCTCTATTACTGCATAGTCAACACCAACTTTGACAAAAACCCAGTAGGCAAAAGCAATAATTAGCTCAAAATAAGTTGGTGTAATTTCACCAATCAGGTCAATAAACTCTCCTAGGTAAGCACATAAGTCATCATCACTAATTGGTTGATCGTTAATTTGAATACGCTCAGTTACACTATCGACATGTGGTGAGACAGTTAGGCCCACTTTCGTGCCACTGGCATGTAAAAGCGAAGCGATGTAATAGGCTGTTGATGTCTTGCCACTTGTTCCGGCCAAATGGACTATTTTTAACTTTTGATGGGGATTACCAACTTTTTCTAGCAGCGGCATCATCCGAGCTAGAGTCATATTTTTGCCGGTAATCTCCTTTGACAATGGCACATAGCCCATCAGGATTTGGTTGGCTTCAGTAATATTAGAAATCGTCGGCATTGACAATAATTGTATATCAAACTAAGTACTTATGTGACGGAATAACACTATTTTTTAGATTTGCTGACGAAGCCTGCTGCATAGGCGGTAATGACATAACCGAGTATGCCAAGATAGAAGGAGTAGTTAATCCCGCCAAGTAATGAAACGAGCACTGCCAATACTGAGCCAGCCACTGAGGCTGCACCGTTTAAGCCCCAAAGCCATGGTTTAAGATCGTTAGATTTTTTAGATGCCCACCTCATTCCCATCGCAAACGGCATACCCATTAATAAACCTATAGGCAAAATGAAAATCATAGCTGAAATAACATGAGCGACAGTCCCCCACCGTGTGCCAAGAATGATAAATTTAGGTAAAATATAAACAAAAATTAATAAGATTAAACACAGCAAATAAACTCTTCTTCTTAGTGTTAGTCTGTTAAATATCGGCTTCTCACTCAACATGCTACCAATTCCACTTGCAGCTAGTATGCTAGGCAGAACTACGATTATAGAGAACGCTGGATGACCAAAAAATATCGATAATCGTTGTAGTAGCCCTAGCTCAATACCCATAAACCCCAATCCAATACCTAGAAAATACACAGCCAAAGCTTTGTTCTCTTTATTAAGCAATTTTTTGCCGAATATATAAGGCACAACAAATACCAAGCCAACAACTGTTACTACAAACAAACTCATAGCGGCCAATAAACCTAAAGAACTTAGATTGTGGTATTTCCAGTTAAATGGTGTAGCCAAATCTTTGAAACGTATAAAGTTAAAGAAAAATGGTTGATTATCGGTCGGGGGTGAAATATTACCTGGTACTAGACTGGCTGCCTTGCTTAAATTACCCTTGGCTAAATTTGAAATAACCGGATCGGCGGAACTAATATTTGGACTGGCCAATATTTTAAAACCGTACTTGTCAGATATAGTCTGAACTTTGTTTAGTACTGTTTGGTCAAATGGATTACGGCTTACGAGTATATTTGTTATGCCCCAGTACTGTGTGTTAGTGGGTTGAAATAATACCAGTGCGATATGCTTTTCAGGGTCCTTAATACCGATTTTCTTTAGTGCATCCTGAGCCAATGACACAGTACGATAGGTTTCAAACGGAACACCGGCTTTGCGCCATCTAGACACTGATAAAATGCCTTTGTCAGATAAACGATTAATAAATAACTGCCATGCTTCAGTCGTATACAGTGAGTTCTCTGAAATCGTATACCCACCGGCAGCAGTTGCTGCCCATGTGTCTATAAGAGAAATTTTGATAATATCGTATTTATTGGTGTGCCGAGTCAGGTAACTTCGTGCTTCGTCATTAACAAATGTAACTCCTTTAACTCTATCTAAATGTCCGGTGTAGTCACTAAATCGTTTATTTACAGCCGAAATTATTTCATCATTTAATTCAATTGCTTTTACCGAATTCGCTCCAGACGCTAAGGACGACAATACGTCTCTTCCCCCGCCTGCACCTACCACAGAAACATTTGCACCCGAAATCAATTGGTCGGCCAAATTAGTCACATCACACTCGAGGAATTTATAGTGACTTGGAACTCCATCATATTTAGTTAAAATCGTACCGGCATCGCCATCAATTTGTAGCAATAACTGATCAACATCTCGCAATTGATCACAATTATCACTCAACCCCCACCCAAATGGGTCTTTTGAAAGATTGTCGTAAACAGCTACTCGTGAAAAGGTATTCCATTCTTCATAAATTGCAGACGCCTCTTTTCCGTGCTTACCATAGATCATTTTTAGCAGATGTTTATTGCTAGATGTGATTGAAAGCAAAGAAGCAAAAATAATCACGAGCACTAATGACATAGATAATAAAATTGGTTCTATCAACCTTCTAGTTGAATAGGCAAACATAAATGCACCTAATAAAGCTATAAAGCAAGATACGAAAATAGCCGTTGGTCCGTCACTAAATTTTAGTGCGAATATTACCCCAAAACAACCGGTCGCGGCGCCTATTAAATCGGCACCATAAATTGGTCCAATTGATTCTGTAAAAAATGTTAACGCAAGCGCTAGCACTACACCACTTGCAACAAAGGGTAAACTTACAAATAATATCGATGCTGCGCCAAACGGTATAAACATCAGAACCAACAATGCCGGAATGATTAATATGCCAAAATACATCGACCATCTAGCTAGAACTACCCTTTCACCAACTTTTGAAATATAGGTTCGAAATCGATAGACCCCTATAGCACCAACCGTCATACCAAATAATGCTGCCGAAATTGCTACAAACGCAAAATGATACCAAACTATTACACTAAATAATCGCGTCAACAAAAGTTCATACATCAAGGTTGCAAAAGATACGAAATAAACTCCTAAGTAATCAAATCTACCGGCAACCAATGACGTTATTTTATTTTTTACCATAAATTCTTAACAATAAGCTTAACATTATTACGACTCAAAATTATATTTAATATTTTTTACTGGTCAGAGCGTCATATTCGTGCCGGTATTTCTTTTGACAGCGGGACTTAGTTCATCATGTTTTGGTTGGCTTTTTATATGTCTTTTATTACTGGCATGGCATGATTGTAACTGTTAATTTATAATAATCCGTGAATAATTTTTGCTATTTTTAATTAAAAGCTCTTGCTCGCTACTTGCAAATAAAAAAGATTCAGTTAGCCTGAATCTCTTTTATTGGTGCGCCCGGACGGATTCGAACCGCCGACTTTCTGTTCCGAAGACAGACGCTCTAATCCACTGAGCTACGGGCGCAAACGCATTAACAGATTACCATACTTTAAGGTTGCTCGCGAAACCTAATCGATTCGATAGTAGTGGCTAGAGAGTAGCTTTTTATATGGCTGCCAGACTTGTTTGGCTTTTTTATGTGTCAGTGTTGATAGCTTTACTAGGATTAGGAGTAGCATGCTAAGTCCAGTACAAAGTAGGGCGGACAACAGCTTGTAGGTAACTCCATTTCCGGTGTCTATCAAGAGTACGAAAGACTCAGTTATGCTAAATAATACCAGCATGATAAACCACTCATTGCTAAAAACACGGTTATTCATTTGCAATGCAAAGTTAGTGCGGTTCATCTGATTAGCTACTAACCTATCAAGCAGCTTGTCGATATCGTCTTGGTTCTCACCCTTATACTGGAGACAAAACGATATCAGCTCTTCATACATTACCTCTCCTTGTCCGGGTTTCTGCTCGCGAACAACTGATTGCATATAAGCTGTAAACTTATCTTGAATTTCATTTCTTAATGCTTTTGGTAATTTCTTGAGACCAATGACCATCGCAAAAATAGCATTAGCTTCAGATCTAACGATTCGATGCAGCTCTTCTATTCTTGCCTTTTGACTACTTAATATTGGCGCGATATAAAAACCATACAAAAATGAGTTGACCGAAAATAGCGTCAATGCGCCGCTCGTAAACTTTACACTTGGCAATATTAAAAGCGCTAACCCGTAAATAATAAACAAAACTACAAAATATTGGGTTAACCTGATCTTTTCGAGCAAAAAGTGTTTCATAGATTTATATTAACAGCTTGGCGTACTTACTGCTTATCTTTATTTTTGACTACACTAGTATCAGCAGACGGCAATGACTTGTTGGCGGCCTGACCGTCGGCTTGGGCGAGGGTTTGCTGCAGAATATTAATTACACTCTTAGCGTGTTCACGACTCATACCAACTCTTGCAACGGCTAGCGGCTGGTTGTTTGGACCAGAATTTTGGATGAAATTCATAACAACACCGTAGTTATTAACCATGACATGAACCATGTCGGTATAAACCACTCTTATGTCCATTGGCATCACAAAAGCTGTTTGACGCATGTTGTCATTGACTTCAAAAACCGTGCCGCTGACACTATCGTTATCTTCAGTCGAAAAACCGGCAAGTTCCCAAAGGTCAGCAGAATCGTCTTCACTTATATCAAAATGACTAATGAGAAGGAGAAGAATTTCTTCACTAGGGCGTTGCTCGCCATTCTCGATACGAGCCAAAATCTCGGAGTCAATCTCGACTGCACCAGAAACTTCGTCCAGGCTTTCGTGACGCTGAACACGACTTCGCTTCAGCTTTCCCCCCAAAACCTTAAAAGGCTGTTTTTGACTAAAATCATTCCTCATTGATTTAATGTTACATGCAGACTTAGTTCGATTGCAAGCAAAAGCAGGTATAATACGTCCAAGATATATGAAGCTAAGCCGTAATGTTCCCTTGAGTAAATATTCGACCATGCGCCTAGGTGGTCCAGCTGCGTATTTGACAGAAGTTACTGACAGAACAGAGGTCGCAGAAGCCGTAGTTTGGGCCGAACAAAATAAGCTACTGGTGGTTATGATTGGTGACGGCAGCAATATAATTTGGAGCGACAAGGGCTTCAAAGGTGTTGTTATAGTTAATAGAATTAAAGGATATGATGATTTTGAAGAGAGTCAAGGCGACCATTACTTGACTATTGGGTCTGGCGAAAATTGGGATAATGTTGTCGAGCGCGCAGTAAAATCAGGTCTAAGTGGTATAGAGGCATTATCGCTCATACCCGGCACTGCTGGTGCAACCCCAATACAAAATGTTGGTGCCTATGGGCAAGAGATTGCTAATTGCCTAGTTATGGTTGAGGCCTATGACAGACAATCGAATAGCTTCGTAAAAATACCAACCCTAGATTGCCATTTTGGTTATCGCACTAGTCGTTTCAATACTATCGATAAAAATCGCTTTTATATAACCGGCATAATTCTTCGTCTAAAAAAGACTACTTTGCAACCACCGTTTTATCAGACTCTTAATGATTACTTGGTCGAGCACGCAATAGTCGACTATAGCCCAGAAAATATTAGAAAAGCTGTGATTGATATTAGGTCAAGTAAATTGCCTGACCCTAAAAAAGTCGCAAATAATGGCTCTTTCTTTGTTAATCCAATAGTTAGCGCTGAAAAATTTAACGAACTACACACCAAATTCCCTGGCATAATGGCGTGGGACCTAAAGAACGGTCAGTATAAATTATCGGCCGGATGGTTAATTGACCGAGCTGGGTTTAAGGGCATAAGCGACCCAGAGACCGGCATGGGTGTTTGGGATAAGCAGGCAGTAGTGCTTGTAAACATAAAAGCCAAAACAACCGCTGATCTATATCGATTTAAGCAGAAGATTAATAATCGATTAAAGGAAATGTTCGGAATCACCCTAGAACAAGAGCCCGAATTCATTGGCGAGTTACCGACACCCCCACCTGCCCCCAAGCTTATTTAAGATTAGAGATTAACGTCGGAATAGTACTTTTTAACTTTGATGTTGTCTAATGCAATTCTGACACAAACGATTAGATTTGATGGCAATTCGTCAACATTAAACCATCTTAAATCATCGCACTTATTTGGTTCTTTATTTACAATCTCCCCTTGCCAATTCGTAGTTTTAAAATAAAGATCAATTCTCTCGTGGTCAGCTTCTTCAGCGAGACGGTGTTGGGTGTGAACTAGCTCGAGATTTGCGGGGTCTAGACTGACACCGATTTCCTCGTCTGCTTCTCTAACCATGGCATCTTGGGCTGACTCACCACCATTCAAGTGGCCCGCTGGTAAACTATAGTTGCCGTCCTGATAGCCAGTATTTGCCCGTCTAAGTAAGAGTATTTGACCATTCTTGATTAAGATAAGATATACTGCTGGAACTACTGTCCATCTCTGTTTATCATTCATTTTGTATCACTCGGTAGAGGAAATTGCTTTGCGAAAACCGCAACCTCAGCTTTAATTTTATCTAGTGCCTTCTCGTCATTACGAGAATTAATTGCACTCAGCATATGTTCTGCGACAAAGGCCATGTCTTTTTCCAATAATCCTCTAGTGGTTATGGCTGGCGTACCGAGCCTGAAGCCGCTTGGACGGAATGGTGGCAAAGTATCATCTGGGATTGCATTGCAATTACCGGTTAGTCCAACCCGGTCGAGTACGTCCTGGGTCACTCGCCCGTCGATATCAAAACTACGGTGCATATCAATCATTATTAAGTGATTGTCAGTGCCATTACTTACTAGTTTAAAACCACGACTCATTAGTTCGTCGGCTAGTTGCTTGGCATTTTTTAGGACCTGCTGAGCGTAAACCTGGAAGCTTGGTTCGAGCGCTTCACCAAAAGCGACTGCCTTAGCAAGGGTATTATTCATGTGTGGCCCACCTTGGGTACCTGGGAATACTTCTCGGTCAATTAATGTCGGCAAGTTACCGATTGTATGTTCTGGCGCTTTCAAAGGGTTACCAACCGTGCCTTTACTCAATATCAAGCCACCACGCGGGCCTCGCAGAGTCTTGTGAGTCGTGCTGGTAATGACATGAAAACCAAAGTCGAACGGATTGGGCAATGCCTTGCCGGCGATAAGTCCGGCTATATGGGCCATATCAGCCATTAACATCGCGCCAACTTCATTACCAATCGCAGCAAACTTAGCATAATCAAGCGAACGAGGATAACCGCTAAAACCAGCAAGTAGTATTTTCGGTTTTTCCTTTAGAGCAACTTGACGCATTTCATCATAGTCAATCTCACCGGTCTCAACGTCTTTAACACCGTACCGTACAAAATTATAGAGTTTTGCACTGGCGGTAACTGGTGCCCCGTGCGTTAGGTGACCGCCATGGTCAAGCCGCATAGCCATAACTGTGTCGCCTGGATTCAACCAAGCTTGATAAACGGCAATATTAGCTGGTGCACCGCTGTGTGCTTGCACGTTTGCGTGGTCAGAGCCAAACAACTTTTTAGCCCGATCGATAGCGATTGTCTCGACTTTGTCGGTGTTCTCTTGGCCGCCGTAGTAACGCCGGCCCGGATAACCCTCAGAGTACTTATTAGTGAATACGCTCCCTAATGCCTCTAAAACATCTCTGCTAACGTAATTCTCTGACGGTACAAGCTCTAGTCCCTGGCGTTGACGAGTTTCTTCAGCTTTTAGTAAATTATTCAAAACTTTATCATGCAACATATTTAAATCCTGTTCTTAGTTAGTGTTTATAAATAGTAGTTGCAGTTAATCAAATCATGCTTATATTGTATGCGCTATATGGTAAAAATAAAACCATTCTGGGCGTAGTAAAATTATACAAATAATTATCGACATGAATATACCCCGTGTGGTAAGATTGCTTCACTATGGATACAACAAACGAGAAAATTGGCCAACTTATTTACCAAATTAGACAGGAAAAGGGCTTAACCCAAGCTGAATTCGCCCGCAAGCTTAAGACCAGCCAATCGGCTGTCAACCGTATTGAGCACGGCAAACAGAACCTTAGCCTAGAAACTCTAGGACGCATCAGTGACGTTTTAAACAAACAAATTATTAGTATTTCTGGCCAGACTGTAAATCTTAAAATCGAAGGTGGACACGAACTAAAGGGTGAAATAACTCTTAAGACCAGCAAGAACGCCGCCGTTGGACTGTTATGTGCATCACTGCTAAACAAAGGCACGACTCGCCTAAAGAGCGTTGCCAGAATCGAAGAAGTTAATCGCATGATCGAAGTGCTGCGAAGCATTGGTGTTCAAATTAAGTGGCTACCTGGTAATGACCTCGAAATCAAACCACCGGCAAAACTTGACCTCGACAAGATGGATAAGACTGCGGCACGCAAAACTCGTAGCGTTATTATGTTGATCGGGCCACTAATGCACCTATATAAAGAATTTAAAATTCCTTATGCTGGCGGCTGTGAATTAGGCAAACGGACGGTCTTACCCCATTTATATGCTCTTGAGGAGCTTGGTGTCGATGTTCTAACTAAAAGTGGACATTACAATGTGACCGTTAAACGCCACCCAGCAAATCGCTCGATTGTACTTTACGAATCAGGCGACACGACAACTGAAAACGTGCTCATGGCAGCTTCACTGATCGAAGAAGAAACAGTTATTAAGATGGCGAGTGCTAACTACGCAATTCAAGACTTGTGTTTTTTCCTACAAAAACTTGGGGTCAAAATTGAAGGCATTGGAACCACAACATTGAGAGTTCAGGGCCTAAAGGAAATAAAAAAGAATGTTTCATTTGCACCGAGTGAAGACCCGGTCGAAGCCATGACATTTGTGGCAGCGGCCGTGACGACAAATTCTAAAATCACAATCCGCCGCGTACCGATTGAGTTTATGGAGCTCGAACTGTTAAAGTTAGAAAAAATGGGTTTAAAGTCTACGAGGACTGAAGTCTATAAGTCAGAAAATGGCAAAACTGACCTTATCGACCTTACTATTCACAAGCACAATCATCAGTTATCAGCACCAGAAGACAAGCTCTACGGACGACCATTCCCAGGAATGAACATCGATAACCTGCCCTACTTCGTACCCATAGCAGCCGTTTCAAAGGGTCGCACCTTGATTCATGACTGGGTGTATGAAGACCGAGCGCTTATGTACACAGAGATCAAAAAAATTGGTGTTGATCTAGAGCTTGCCGACCCACACCGTGTCTTCATAAATGGACCAACTCGTTGGCGATCGGCTGATATCGTAGCGCCTAGCGGGATTCGACCCGCCGTCATTCTGCTAATAGGCATGTTGGCCGGTAACGGAACCTCGATACTCCGCAACGTCTACACCATCAATCGCGGCTACGAAGACCTCGCCGAACGCCTAAACTCACTCGGCGCTCGTATTACTGTTATCCACGAAATATAATTTCATCACATAGACTTGCAAAATACTATATTTTGTGGTAATATAAGCTCATGTCATATGAGTCCCGTAACATCGCTAGGGTTAAATCCCGAGGCACAACTGATTACACCAAAAACCGTTATGTGCGGCCATTGCCAAAACACGTATCTTATTCGGTATTGCGCTCTATATCAAAACAAAAACCGGAATCCAACTTCTATAGCGAAGAAACCATAGTTAGTGGCCAAATTAAAACTGTCAGAAGAAAGAAGCTAGCTCTGCTTTTACCCGCCTATAACGAAGAACTGATTATTGCTACAACAATCAAGTCGGCTATTAAAGCCGGCCAGTTTAAAAAAGACATCTACGTCGTTGATGACCACTCTAGTGACAACACCCGTAAGGTTGCGGTGGGATTACTGGGTGAAGACCAGGTGTTAACTGTCCAAAGAAGCGGCAAGGCCATAGCAGTCCAAAAAGCTATCAAGAAGTTCAAGATTAAAAAGAACTATGTTTGGTTACATATTGCCGACGCTGATAGCATTTTTTCGCCCGATTATTTCAAAATTTATAAGAAAAAGTTAGACCCTAGGAAATATGCTGTAGCCGTTGGTTTTGTCCAGAGCATGCGTGGCAACTGGATAAGCACTTACCGAGCGCTATCATATACCTATAGCCAGCATGTTAATCGCCGAATTCAACACTACACCCAGACTATTTCTGTCTTCCCCGGTCCGATTACTTGCTTTAGAACTGATATCTTAAACAAATTGGACTTCGATACTAATAGTTTGACTGAAGATTTTGATATCACACTGCAAATACATCGTAAAAAACTCGGCCGAATCGTCTTCATTCCAAAAGCCATCAACTATACTCAAGACCCGCAAACTTTGAAAGACTTCATCAAGCAAAACCGTCGCTGGCAACGTGGCCTCTTCCAAGGCTTAAAGAAATACAAGATTGGTCGCCAGGCCCACTTGATTGACTTAAGTATCGGCTATCAACTGCTGTTAGTTCTGGTATATATGATTCAACTGCTAGTGTTATTGCCAATGATTATTGGTATGACAGGTAATTGGATGCTAATTCCGGTTATCATTGCTGCCGATTTCGTTGTTAATAGTTTGATTGCCTTATTCTCATCAATTGCTATCAGGCGCTGGAACTTAATCGGTGCAATGCCCTACTTCTACTTCTTAAGGTGGGTCGAGCTAATTATTTTTATCCAGTCATTTGGTGAAGTCATAATTCTCAAGAAATTTCAAACCGAAGAAACCAAAGGCTGGGATACTAGCGGTCGCCGCTACGCACTTAGCACTGAAGCTTTGCGCGACGTTACTGCCTAATAAATTATAGTTTTTCGACTCTAACAAAATCGAAGCTATACATTTGGCGATTTTGCATAAATGATCCCGAACAAGTCTGAATTGTTAGCTTTGGCGGACCTTGGTAAGTAAAAATCGACGTATCGGTCGGTTCAACTGCTATTGATGACTTGTAAATATAAGTAAAACGTAACCCGTTATCGGTTTCAATCATAGCTTCAGCTCCTGGTTTGATGTGGTGTAAGTAAGCAAAGACCTCTGGTCGATAGTGTCCATAGATAAGTGTATTGCCTGCTTGGTCATTTGGCGGCGTGGTTATAAGGGCGAAATGCGCCTTATTAAGTGATAGATTCCACTCGCCGCTGGTTGAATTATAGACACCATCAATAACTGGAAGATTAATTTTGAGGCTTGGTATTGATAGTGTTTGTGGCTTACCGGTGATTGCCGTGACAAGCTTAATAACAGAACTGACTGGTATGAACGTCTTTGGGCTGGCTGCATTCACACGATTTTTGTGCATAAAATAGACTGTTGGCATAAAAACTGCCAATCCAATTATTAAGAATGTCACGCCGATAATATTTAGCTTAGTCTGTAGTTTCATGATTTCGCTCTTAAATAAATACAGTAGCGACGAGTTCACGCCACTACTGTAAATTTACTGCTAATTGGTACTTAGGCCTTAGCTTGGTTTCTGCGAGCAATAAAGCTAGCAGTAAAAGCTACGACACTGCCAATAAGCATAACTGCGGCTGCATAGAACAGCGGGCGTGTGCTACCGGTGTGAGGAAGCAAAGCGATTCCCAAAACACCAGTTGAAGCTGAGAGTACTTGTCCACTCATATACGTCTCCTTAGTCTACTTATGGCCTCACCCACTGTGATACCGTTGTTTTAACAATCATATTATACATCTTTGTGACATTTTGTAAAGTACATTTTATGGTTGCTTATGCTTTACAACTTTTTCGCCACTGCTTACTACCACCGACATCTGTTATTACTGGATATAGGAGCTAATGAATAAATCAGCCGACATAACATAATAAACATACTCACAATGAGCAAATTTCCAACAATTATCAGGATTATTATCGCAGGAAAGGAAATTTGAATATTATGCCCTTGACAGAAAGTGTATTATAAAGTATTATAATATATATAATCTAGTGTTTTGGTGGCCGAAAACGGAGATCAGTTTTATGATTAAATTGTTGCGTAAAATTAGTCTTGTAATGGCTTCTTTATTAGTATTACTATTGCCATTGACTCCACTTCAGATAGTGCATGCTGATGGGCCCAATTTAGTCTTAAATCCATCAGTCGAAACAACAAACATTCAGGGTTTACCGAATAATTGGTCGGCCCTTAAAAGTGGGACTAATGTCTCTACATTTACATACGTAACTACTGTCGGCAACATTGGCACTCACAGTTTATTAATCAATATGTCTAATCGCACAAACGGTGACGCTAAATGGCGTTCTGATCCAATTTTAATTAAATCAAATCAGAAATACAGTCTTAGTGATTTTTATAAAGCTACTTCTAGGAACGAATTTGATCTCGAGTACAGTGATATAAATGGCGTCAAGACAGTAGTAAATTTACCTCAAATTAACACCTCTAACAACTGGGCAAAAGCTACCCAAACATTCACATCTCCCGCTAATGCTGTTTCTGTCATTGTAATGCACACTTTGCTACGCGTTGGTTCACTTCAAACTGACGATTATAGTCTAAATGAAGTAACTGCTCCGCCTACGGTAACTGTTACAAGTCCAGCGTTAAGTTCATTGTTAAGCGGAATTGTTCCTATTAATGCTAACGCAACCAATGCCGCTGGCGTGCAGTTTAAAGTGGATGACATAAGCGTTGGTGCGGAAGTTTTGATAGCGCCCTTTACTACTAGCTGGAATACAACAGTTCTAGCCAATGGCATACATACTGTTTCAGCTGTGGCACGTAACAGCACCGGCACAACTGCAACTTCAAGTGTTTCCGTTAATGTATTTAACAACACCGTTCTACCTACCGCTCCTACTGTGACGATTACTGCTCCATATAGTAATGCCACAGTAAGTGGTACTGGCCAGGCTTTGAGTGCAAATGTAACTAGTGCACAGACGGTTAGTGGTGTTCAGTTTAAAATAGATGGTATAAATATTGGCACAGAAGATATGGCGGCGCCCTACTTTGTTAATTGGGATACGACTTCGGTAGCTAATGGCATACACATTGTTACAGCAACTGGCAGAACTACAAATAATCTTTCAACTACATCGACCACACTTATTAATGTACAAAATCTTGCAGCACCAGCTCCACCAACAAACTTGATCTCAAATCCATCGGTCGAATCAGCAACCAGTACAATCCCTACTGACTGGACAAGTAGTAGCTGGGGAGCAAATACGCCTGTATTTACCTATGAATCAACTGGTCACACCGGTACACATAGCGTTAAAACAACTATGACTGGTTTCGTCAACGGTGACGGCAAATGGTTCTTTGCGCCAGTTACTGTTACAGCCGGTCAATCATATGATTACAGCCACTTCTACCAGTCGAGCGTTACTACAGATGTCGTCGCCCAATTCACCAACGCTAGCGGTGTTGATAGCTACAAATGGCTTAACACACTAGCATCGAGTGCAACCTGGCAGCAATTTAGCTCTAGCTTCGTGATTCCTGCCGGAACAGTCAAACTTACAGTACTTCACGTTATATATAGCGTTGGCTTCATCCAAATTGACGATGCCTCACTAACCACTTCGGCACCTGCTGTTGTATTACAAACAGGTGAAGTTTTAAATAGCTCTATGGAAACATCGAGCGGTAACCCAGCCATACCAAATAACTGGCAAAAAAGTAGTTGGGGCACCAACACCTCAACTTTTGAGTACTTAAATGAAGGTCACACTGGCACTCACAGTACAAAAGTTACTGTAAGTAATTACGTTGATGGTGACGGTAAGTGGTTCTTTAACCCGTTGACTAACCTAACTCGTGGTGGCCAATACCGCTTTAGTGCTTGGTATAAAACCAACACTACACCTCATGCCGTAGCTGTTTATACACTAGATGACGGTACAAATAAGTTCTTTGGTATGCCAAACCCTCAATCAGACGCTAGTAGCGCTACAACTTGGCAATTCTATACTGACACTTTCCAAGTACCAACCAACGCCAAAGATCTAACTGTTTACTTCTTTATGCCCGGTAATGGTTGGGTTCAGATTGATGATCAGGCAATTACTCCATATCAACCTGTTGCCTTTAACCGACCTTTGGTAACGCTAACTTTTGATGATGGCGCAGAAGAGAATATTACTACAGCCCTACCCTTACTAAATCAATTCGGTTTTAAATCTACACAGTGTTTTGCAACAAGCTTCGTTGAAGGTGTTGCCGGTGGTCCACAAAATGTCGCTGCCTTTAAGAACACTGGCCACGAGATTTGCTCTCATACTGTAACTCACCCATTCATGACTCAAATTCCTATATCTCAACTAACTACCGAACTTGTACATTCTCAACAATACCTTCAGTCACTTACAGGCTCAAGCGTATTAGATTTTGCCTCGCCTTACGGTGACTATAATTCAACAGTAAATAATGAAATAAAAAAGTATTATAGGTCTCATCGCACTGTCGACGAAGGTTACAATACTAAGGATAACTTTGGTATCTACCGGCTACGCGTTCAAAACATGACGCCTACAACCAGCCTTGCTCAGTATCAGGCATGGATAAATGAGGCAAAAGCCGAGAATTCATGGTTAATATTGGTCTATCACAAGGTTACAACTGGCGTTCCAGATCCTTACGATACTTTACTGCCAGATTTCCAAACACAACTACAAGCTATCAAAAATAGCGGTATTACAGTCAAGACCTACTCGGCTGCACTAGACGAACTAACTTCACAGCTTTAGTTGTCAAATAACCAGAAATTTATTTTAGCCTGATTTAGATCAGCTATAAAACTAGCCATCACCGCCCAGTCACCAGTTTTTGGTTGACCAGCTTGCCAATACGACCAGTCAATGCCTTCACTATCAGCATACTTATTTTCAGCAAAGATATTAACACTCAGATCGAATCCTTTAGACTGTAGTGACTTTGCTTGAACTGCGATATCGTCAAGAATCGTTTGCCTTTGACTGCCCGTCAAGCTAAATCCTGCCTGATTCGAATTCTTGGCTCTTGCAAAAGTACCGGTATTAAACCAAATATTTTTAGCTCCAAGGGCTGTTGCTGCCTCACTTGCTAGACTTGGATTTAAAAAATGCCCAGCATTATAATCTGGTGTATTGTCTGGCCAGGCAAAACCCTGATAACCCAAACTATCAATTAAGTTTTTAGGAATGTTCTTAACATAGTCTACTAAGCTCGAGTAAGCTCCATGGTCCCATGACGAGTCTGGGTAAGTTTTACTATCAAACATCACACTTGTAAGACTTCCAGGGAAAAATTTCTTTTGGATTTGTGCAGTTCGACTTACGCAAGCAGCAAAAGTATCTGGCGATATATAACTTCCCCACGACGGCGTGTTCGCCTCCGGCAATATTACCCATTCGCCCAACATTTTGTCACTAATTGATTTTGCCTTGATACTAGAAAATAATTTTTCTAAAACTGGGTCATATTTACCATTTTGATAATCAATAAAACTTAAATTTGCGGAACTAGTAACAGGCTCAAATATAACTAGTGGCTTAATACCAAACTGGTCGTACTCCTTAAGTTGAGTCACCACATCATCAGCTGTGCTCGTAGCATCATTTACGTCTTTGGGCATCCCGACAAATATCATTGATCTGTCAACGACCGCACTATTGCATAACAATTCATAATCACTAATTTTACGAATTTCTGGGTAATTACTCTTGTTTAAATTTGTATGTGGTGGCGTAAGCGTTTGGCAGTTACCTTGCCTAAGTATGTGATTACTAACAGGGCTAGTACTAGCTAAAACTGCGCTTGAACTATTTTGATTAATCGCAAGGTGATTGCTAGGGCGAGGAAAGACGGTACGTATAATACCAGCTACATCGACAGTTGACTTAAATACAGAAATTTCTGCCTTTTTACCACGAGTAAAAGCTGCAAGTAACCCTATAGTTAATACGAGAAAGCCAATTCCGGCAGACTTTAATAATCGGTGACGACGGTATAGATTAACATCATATTGATAGGTCATACAAATATAATACTATAGATTTTGGAAAATTTTGCATTATTGTGATGTAGTAAAAGTTTAAAATCTATTCGCCAGATAGCAGAATAGATAGTTTAGCTGTTTTTAGTTTATGTATTTTGATATAATCAATCCGTTCAATGCGGGTGTCGTACAACGGCCAGTATATGAGTTTTCCAAACTCAGGACGAGGGTTCGATTCCCTCCACCCGCACCAACAATAGGTATGCCCCGGTAGCTCAGCGGATTAGAGCAATGGGCTTCTATCCCACAGGTCGGGGGTTCGATTCCCTCCCGGGGTACCAATATGAAAACGCTCAGCTTCAGCTGGGCTTTTTATATTGGTCATCTCTGGGCGGGAGGGAATCGAACGGGAATGTCCTAGCGGACATTCCCCGCCCTTGGTCCGGCAACTAGTTGCCGGATGGCTATGGCCAGAAGTAATTTTCTTTTGGCCAGCTAGGTCGATTCCCTCCCGGGGTACCAAATTAAAAGACTCGCCGTAAGGTGGGTCTTTTGATTTGGTTACTTGAGTGTATTGATCCCCCGACCGCGACAGCTTGCTGGCGCAAGGTCGGGAGTTCGCTATTCAGTCTAATGCCCGAGATTTATCTCGGCGCATAGATTGAATATACCCTAGTATTCCCTCCCGTCAGGCGATGACCATGCCCAAAAGTAATTTTCTTCTGGCCAGCCAGGTCGATTCCCGCTTGGTGTTCCAATTCAACACATCAGATTGTTCTAGTTCGAGCATTTCAAGCTTTTGACTACTTGTATCTGTTATTTAGTTCGAATCTTAATTGCTCCGTGCTAAGATGGGTGCATGCGAAAACAAAAGCAAATTTGGCTTTCAGAACATACCAATCAGACGACCTTACCAACGATGGCAAATGTAGAGCCCGCTAGTGGGGTAGTGTTATTCACAGATTGGCTAAACGATAACGGGATTAATTTTGTGGGCAACGCTGTAGATATTGGCTCTGGTAAAGGTCGTAATAGCGTCCATCTGGCTAAGCTTGGTTACGAAGTGTGGGGTTTGGAATATATAGAGCTAGCAGTTGATTCAGCGAAACAGTTAGCAGACAAAAATGATGTTGGTAGCAAAGTTCACTTTGAAATTTGTGAAGTTGATTCTGGCTGGAAAATTGAAAATAATTTCTTCGACATCGCTATAGATTCGTTCTCCAGTATCGATATCGAAACAAAAGAAGGTCGTGAAAAATGTAGAGACGAGATGTACCGTACGCTCAAATCCGGTGGATATGCACTCGTAACTGTCTGCTCATCGGATGATGAGTGGGAAAAGGAACTCATTTCAAAACATCCAGGTCCAGAGCCTAATAGTACGATTTGGCCACAGAATGGTAAGTTTCAAAAAGACTACGACGAATTAGAACTTAGAGAATTTTATAAAAAGTTCGAAGCTGTTGATTTAAAGAAAATTAGCAAACCAGCCTTCAAGTTAGAACGCGAAGGTACGGCTACCAACTTGTGGCTTGTGCTACGCAAAAAATAGTTCTAACCTCTGCAAGAATACTGTACCAATATGAAAACTCTCAGCTTTAGCTGGGCTTTTTATATTGGTCATCTCTTGGCGGGAGGGAATCGAACGGGAATGCATCAGCATGCATTCCCCGCCCTTGGCTTTTCAGCTGTGCCGAAAAGTTGTCATGGACGAATATAATTTTTATTCGTTCGACAAGGTCGATTCCCTTATTCTATAAAAATCCGACACGGATTGAGACAATATTCACTCTCAAAATAAAAAGTTGTTAAACTGCCCGTTTTAAGTTATAATCACCCCTGTTCTTATTGTCTATTGTCTTATCCGAAATCACGAGAGGATTCGTGATTTCGAGAGGAGGAAGCTTTGTGGGGTTACTAATTTTGCGGAGCAAATTTATTTTGTCGGCGAAATAGTAACTGCACAATTACATTCCGACGAGGCGAGCTTAGCTCAGTTGGTTAGAGCGCCGGGTTGTGGTTCCGGAGGTCGTGGGTTCAATTCCCATAGTTCGCCCCATATTAAAAAGTCTCACACAGTGAGGCTTTTTAATATGGGCAAGCTCGTGGCATGGACTTCCACGACACGAGAGCTTTAGCTCACGTTAGTCGTGGCAATCAATAATTAGTCTTAGCCCCATAGCTCCAACGGAGCGGGCGGCTGGATTAATTTCACGCCGGTATTCCATAGTTCGCCCCATTTAAAAAGTCTCAGAAAGTGAGGCTTTTTAAATTTTAGACAACGTGATTAACCATTTATTGAAATAGCCACCTTGCCTTTTATAGAGCCACTTTCACGTGCCTCAAATGCTTCTTTAATCTGATCAAGTGTAAAGATTTTATCAACATGGACAGTCACGACCCCATCATTAATTAATTTGGCCAGCTCACCTAACTGCTCTGTTGAAGTGTGGGTCGATTGGTAGATTGCAGTCACACCAAACTTTTCGGATAACTCAGTGTTGGGCTGAGCCGCCATAGATACGATTACGCCACCCTTTTTCAAAACAACAAATGACTTGTCGTAAGTTTCACCGCCAACGGTGTCAAAAACGGCGTCATAGTCTTTAACTATGTCTTCAAACTTTTGAGATTTATAATCAATGACTTCGTCGGCGCCCTGGCCTTTGGCAAACTCAACACCGTCACCTGTCGCGGTTGTCGTGACGTATACGCCTAGATGTTTGGCTAGTTGGATTGCAACAGACCCAATACCACCAGCGCCGCCATGGACTAATATCTTCTGACCTGACTGTAGTTTCATGTGTTCGTAAATGACTTGGTAAGCACTAAGTCCTGTCAATACAATAGCTGCCGCATCGGTATAGTTTAGCTCGGTCGGCATTTTACCAACTTGACTAGCATTAGTTAAAGCAAATTCCGCAAATGCGCCACTACTGCCACCAACCACGTTAGCCTGTCCGTATACTTTATCTCCAACTGTAAAATCAGAAACACCCGAACCAACTTCAGTAATTACACCAGCGATATCGCCACCAAGTGTAACCGGCAAAGTTAGGGGAATCATATCTTTTAGATAGCCTTCACGCACCATAGTATCAAAAGGATTAATGCTACTTGCATGAACTTCTACTAAAATCTGACCTTCTCCTGCAACTGGTTTAGTAGTTTCTTGAACCTTAACGGTATCGGCATGTCCGTACTGATTAATTTGTGCTGCTTTCATATTCTACCCTCACTTCAATTTATTTAGTATTGTTACTATCAATTGTATAGTATTAAAAACTTCTGGTCAATTTTAATTACCTAGCAACAATGCGCCGCACTACTAATAGTAAATGTTGGTAGTGGCTTGTGCAGTACCAAATATCAATTGAGAGAATTATGAGAAAGATGACCTTTTCCATTATTTTACCAGTCGTAATTCGTAAACTTTTTAGGGGTGGAAAACCAAATTTGACTGGGATTGGCAATAACCAGGGCACGCCCTCTTTGGTAAGCGTATCCATAATTAGGTGCGACAACATACCAACAATGAACGCCCACCAAACTAAAACAATATTTACATGATACATTATAGGATGAATAAAATTAAGAAGTAATCGGCTTAGTAATCCAAATAGCGAGACGCCTAATAATGAGTGAGTCAAGAAACGGTGACCACCAAATGATTTACCAACAATTCTGCCAAAAAAATGTCCCTCAGGTAGATTATGCCAAAGTGGTGCAGTTGGCTGGTCAATATCTGGTGCAATGCCACCAACCTGATTGGCGATAAGGGCAATTAAAACTGTTGCGAGGCTAGCGTCTCCAATTGGATAGATAACCAAAAGCGCACCAAGAGCGGAAATTGCGGCTAGGTCATGCGTGCGAGCAGTCATGACTTTATTGTATCAAGTCATGCTCTATAAGGAGATTATTTGCTATAATAACCTGAGGAAATATGTTTTTGACTAATTGATGCCTGGGGAGTTCCGATATGCGAAAAAGACTAAAAAGTCTGATCAAATTCTTTAATACCTACAAACAGTTGGGATTTGTAACCTTCTCGATTCTAATTGCTCTGCCACTAGATATTCTGGGACAACACACCGCTGCTCATATTATTCTAATTGCCAGTGCTACGCTTAACGTTGCGCCCCTTTTATGGAGCATGGTTCGCGACATGCGAGAAGGCACCTACGGCGTTGATATTTTAGCCGCCACAGCTATTATCACATCCGTATTATTAAAAGAATACTGGGCCGGCATGATAATTATCTTAATGCTAACGAGTGGCGTATCGCTCGAAGATTATGCCGGTCGCCGCGCCAAAACTGAACTGACAGCATTACTTAGGCGTGCCCCTGTCATCGCACACCTGATTCGTGGCCGAAAGATCATTGACGTCAAAGTTAGTGTTATCAAAACAGGCGACAAGCTAGTGATCAAACCCGGGGAAGTTGTGCCGGTTGACGCTATTATTATTGAGGGTCTGTCTAGTTTTGATGAGTCCAGTCTTACCGGCGAAAGCCTACCGGTCAGTAAAAAGGTCGGCGATCAGCTTCTCAGCGGTTCGATCAATATAGAGGGGGCGCTAACTGTTAGGGCGATTCATTCAGCCAATGACAGTCAGTACCAGCAAATTATTAAACTCGTAAAATCGGCTTCAGCTAGCAAAGCACCATTTGTACGATTGACTGATAAATACAGTATCCCTTTCACGATTATATCTTTTGTAATAGCCGGCGTAGCGTGGTCAATTAGTGGTGAGCCAATCAGGTTCTTAGAAGTTATAGTTGTAGCCACTCCCTGTCCATTGATATTAAGCGCTCCGATTGCCTTAATCAGCGGCATGAGCCGTGCAGCCAAGCACGGCATCATTGTTAAGACTGGATCAGCTATGGAGCGCCTGGCAGCCATTAAGACCTTAGCCCTTGATAAAACAGGTACGCTTACAAAAGGCCAGCCTGAAGTCGATCAAATTATCGTATTTAATGGCTTTGAATCTGATGAGGTTTTGAGTTTAGTCTCCGCATTAGAAAAGAACTCAAACCATGTTCTCGCAAAAGCTGTAACGACTAGAGCTGCCAACGATAAGGTTAAAGTCATCAAAGCCAAGAAGGTCAAAGAAATTACTGGCAAAGGCCTAGAAGCAAACATTGGCGGCAAAGACATTCTGGTTGGACGATTTAGCTTGATGGAAGAGTATGATATCGATTTACCTGTAGACTTTAAGTTCAAGTCAGTCGAGGCTACAGCCGCCTACCTTGCAGTTAACGGTAAACTTGCTGGTCTGATTACATTTAAAGACGAAATCAGACATGACACTAAACAAACACTAAATGACTTGAGCGATCTTGGAATCAAAAATTTCTTGATGGTAACTGGCGATAACCGCGCAACTGCTCTTGCCGTTGCAGAACAATTTAGCATTACTCAGGTGGTCTATGAAGCGCTGCCAGCAGATAAGATTTCGGCCATCGAAGCGGTCACGATTAGACCAGTCGGGTTTGTAGGTGACGGCGTCAATGACGCGCCTGTTTTGGCAGCATCTGACTTAGGTATTGCTCTAGGCGCCAGGGGATCAACTGCTGCCAGTGAGTCAGCCGATGTCGTCATAATGACCGACAGCATTTCTCAGGTTGCAAATGCTGTCAAAATTGCTAAACGCACTTTCTTCATAGCTCGGCAAAGCATCTTAATTGGTATTGGTATGAGTATCGTGCTGATGCTTATTTTCTCAACTGGTCAGTTCAAACCTGTATATGGTGCAATGATCCAAGAGCTCGTAGACGTAGTGGTTATTTTCAACTCGTTGCGGGCCCATGGAAGTTGGCGTAAAAAACAAACTACCGCTAGCTAAAAACTTTAAGCATATTGAATATCAATACGTCCGCTGCAAGTATTAGCGTGTTGTCAATGCCAAAGACTGCTATATTCTCTAGGAGAGTGGAGGCTAGCGGAAGTACTAAAAACACCAGCCAGCTAATCGACACACTACTGCCACCCAAAATCAATAATCCTGCCAGTAACAAGACCGATGAAACATAGAATGCCGCCGTGCCCACTACTGACTTTTTATATCCGAGTACTTTATACTGGTTTGATTTTCCATACTTCATGCCAAAGATAGCTGCTAAACCGTCCGAAAAAGCAACGTGAAAACACACAAACACAAAGAATAATTTGGTAGGTTCAAAAAATGTGAAGACTAAAAATGACGCTGGGCCTAAAACATCTCCCCAGCTTTTGCGATCTATGTCGTACCAACTTTTAATTAATCCTGTTTTCCTAACTATGACTATAGTTATCAAACTTATAGTGCCGACTGCTTGAACTAGATGCCAAGACATAAAATACGGCAGAAAGGCTATGACAACCCCGGCAAAAATGTGAACCATCTTGCGCGAGTATTCGCCCTGCACAATTTTATTGCGCCAAAGTGCTTCGATGGCAAAAACACCTACACCGAGAGCCAAAATCGCAATTACTATTTTAATCATTACTGTATTGTAACCTAAGTAAATGATACTTTTAGAAAAATTAATTTCTTTTTAAATTTTTTGGCTTAGTAGTTTCGAGCATGTCTTTTTTGTCTGGAACATAAACCGTGAAGGTCGTACCCTTACCTACCTCACTAGTTAAAGCTAGCTCTGCGTCAAGTAGTTTTGCCAGTTTCCTAGTTATGTAAAGACCCAACCCGGTGCCACTTGAAGAACGTGTCCTATAATCCTCAGCTCTAAAGAATTTGTCATAAACTTTCTTTTGGTCACTGACAGAAATACCAATACCTTGATCAGACACGCTAAATAACACCCCGCCCTTATTTGGTTCAACTTTAATGGTAACAGTACCTTTATCACTATACTTAATGGCGTTAGTAATAAAGTTTTGCAAAATTTCGCGCACATACAGACGACTTGATACTATAGTTTTTGGCGTTGATTCATCGTAGGTAGTTTCAAGCGCGAGACCCTTTTCTTTAGCACCAGTTTGGTATGAGGCTTTTAGTTCTTCAATGATTTCTTTGGGCTCAATTTGCTCATGTTTCATTTCAAGCGCATCCTTCTCGGCTCGTGCAAAAGTACTTAAGTCATTAAGCATAGTTGCTAAAAACAGTGCTTGATCGTGCGCTAACTTCAGCGACTCAGTAACCTTTTCACCATCTTTCAATTTACCAGCATATAAAATTGAATTAGAGACGCTGGCTTCAACAACAGTAACTGGCGTTCTGAGCTCATGCGAAATTACCGATATAAACTCGTCCCTTTCGTCTTCGAGAGACTTCTCTCTTGTAATATCGCGCATCGTCACGACATAGCCAGCCCCAACATTATCGTAGCCAAAGTTTGGATGAATCGGTGTAACGACTATGTTTAACGAAGCCGTGTCATCTTCACTGTACCGAAGTTTTATATCTTTCCGACTCACAAGTTTGTTGCCGTCTGGCAACAAGTCAGCCATTTTTACGATAGTTTCTTTTTCGTCCTCAAGTTTTGCAAAGTCATCAATCGTTTTGCCGATTAAACTAACATTTGTATCAAATAGCGACAAAGCCGCTGCATTGTATAGCCGAATTGTCTGGTCTTTATCGAGCACAAGCACTGTCTCAGACATATTATTGATCAGGGCAATTAGTCGTTTTTGTTCGACAACCTCTTTTTGAACCGAGTCTTTGAGACGAGTTCTATCCCAGTCAAAAACTTGTTGATAAGTAACGTATAGGCTACAGACAGCGGCAAAGACAATAAATGAAACAGCTATATTCAACTTTTGATCGATAGGTAATGGTGCAGAGCTAGTTAGATATAAATATTTGGTGATTGAAGCCATGCCAAAAATTGCCACCGTCCACCAAACACCAAGTCGGCCATAATACAAATTAGTTATGAAGACTATTAAAAACATGCCTAGTATGTAGGGCGTAGTGGCGGCTGAGATAAAGCTAATACCCAAGAAACCGATTAGTTGATAGAAAATGATGTAGGTTAGTGGGCGCTTATTTACTCTGGCCATATCGAAAACGCGCAGCAGGATTAAGCCAACCAATACGCTACTAAGACCAAATGCTAGTAATATTTCTCCGTTTGAGGAGGTTGGATCAAGAAAAGTGTGGGCCGCAATCGTTACAGCTAACACCAGGTTCGAAAATATTACCGCCTTGTGGTCTACAGCTTTTCGAATTGATTCAGATAACTCTTCCGGTCTTCGGATCATATAATATTAACGCTTATGCTTGATATTGTACTCGGTTGCCAAGGAGTGGTCCACACAAAATCTTGCCGTACTACTTTGACGAGTCAATCAACACATAGCCGTCTTTTTTGACAGATTTAATCAAATAACGATTAGAGTCAAAAGCTGGGTGGCGCCTTAATCGATATACTAGTGAGTTTAACGCCCAGTCACTTGCCACCTGTTCACCCCAAATAGAGTCAAAAATTTCTTGTTTGGTAATTACTCGGCCGGAGTTCCTAAGAAGTAGCTTTAATAACTTCTTTTCTTTGTGTGGCAGCTTATCGCCACCGACATGGACCAAATAACGGCTAAGTATATCTGAGAAGAAGCGATATCCATTACTCGTCTGATTGATTAGGCCGATATTGATGAGGTACTCAGGGTCGACGACTCTTTTGCCTAGGGCGATTGCCTGTAGTTGCTCGCGCCGCTTAATATTCTGACTCATAAAAATGTCAGATACGACCAACTCTACCATTGGATCGGAAAGTGGGCTATCCAGACTTTGGCACCTCAGTAAAGTCTGGAAAAGTGAATGGTGACCACCGCTTAATTCTAGAGCTTTTTGTTTTACTTTTGCCGTGCCATCGATTTTTGAAATTGCCAACAAATCTTCAGCCGCATATGGTTTAAAATATAGTTGTTTGGTGTGTATGCTAAAACTGTCTGCATTTGCTCCTAATCTCATTTCAATAATTGGTGTTGATGATATCAATATTAGGACTATATGCTCACGACTAGCATCTCTTAAGTAGCGCAAGTTATCAAAAAAATGCTGGTCAAGCATTTTACCAAGTCGATCGACACGATTAATAACAATAACTACTCGTTCATTAGTTTTAGCTAAGTCTTCAAGTCCCTTACGCGCCGCTTTCAAATAATTATCGCCAGTGAGCGCGCCGTTCGTTTTCTCGGCAAATTGCTTGAAAAACATTTCCTTAGTGAAGTCTGATAATTCGTAGGTATTTATGTGAATAAACCTATGCTCAGACTTGGCTGCTAGGAATCTGATGAAAAACGACATGCCAACGCTTGGTAGGCCGATAAAATTAAATGATGTCGACGAATTAATCGAATCATTACACTCTTTAAATATCGCCTGGCAAAAATTGGCTGGTAATTTAGCTTCTAGGTATTTCATGTCTCTAATTAACGTCATTATTATGACTATTTTACTAAATTTCAATAGCAATTTGTTGTAAAAATATAGAAACTGAATTTGTTAAGTGTTAAATGTCATTATTTTACTACTTTTAAATCAAGCTGTCTTTCAGACTTTTCATTACACTAATGATTACAAACATAAAAGGAGTGTTATGGGTCAAGCTCAGTTACTAACAAGTCCAGGAGATGAACTATCAAAGAATCTTACCGATGTTAAAGAAGGTGAGTTTTTTATGCTAAGTTCGGGCGACACATGGGTTGCGGGAAGACTTGCTGAAAGACCTGAAGGTGATTTGAATTTGAGCGTTGCTAGATTTGCCGGTGGTGTCGTTGTTGATGGTGAGACACAAGAGCTACACTCTTCTGAGCCAGCGGGACTACTGGTTGGTAATATTTTTGCTAAAGATTTAGTGCCTGGCGAATCTGATACTTCGGTTGAAGCATTCGTACCACCAAAAGGCGTCACACTAACCAGTGGTGCTGTTGCGGTAAACGCAGTCAGAGAAATGTGGCAAGAAAAGGGCGATCACGCAGCTAGAAAGCTTAGGAGAGATGAGATTATTGGTAGTGACAGGGGTAATTTTCTAGATAATGGGATTACTAAAGACGATAATAGACTCTACGGCACAGGCACGACCATGGGTTACCACGGAAAAATGTAATCAGCATAGGTCTCCAAACAAGAAGCACTAACTTGGTAGTATACAACAGAGGTATAAGTTGCTATAATAGCCCTGTTCAAATATCTTTTGTCCTATCCAATTTTGCGAGAGGATTCGCAAAATCATCAGGAAAAAGCTTTCTTGTTTTTCCGAAATTGAGAGAGGATTCTCAATTTCGAGAGGAGGAATCTTTGTATGGTTTATAGTATTGTTGGTCAAACTTGTTTTGCCAACAATACAGAAACCATACAATTACATTCCGACGCCGGGGTGTGGCGCAGTTGGTAGCGCGCGCGGTTTGGGACCGCGAGGTCGAAGGTTCGAGCCCTTTCACCCCGACCATATAAAAAGGCCCACGAAAGTGGGCTTTTTTATATGGTCGGTGACGAGCTCCTACTTTCGACCCAAGATTTTTTGCCCTGCAAAAAAGACGGAAGGTCGAAGGTTCGGTCATCAGTCACAGGCCCCAGCGTAGCGGGCGCCTGGATTGATGTGCGCATGCCCTTTCTCCCCAAAACTTACCAAGCGTAAATGCGACTCTCGGCCTCCGGGACTTGAATCACCTTTATGCCAATCGACTCCAAACTAAATCTGGGCAGAGAAGCCACGGTCATTGGTCGCCCGTCTTGAGCCTCAACTGTCGGTGTTGCCTTGGTAGTTTCGATATGTTGTAGTTCAGAATTTTGAATCATTTAGGCCTCTCATTTAAGAAGTTAATATGTTTATCAGGACGGAACTTTCACGAAATTTATGCTAAGATTAGCTTATGAAAATCATCTTGCTTGACCGTGACGGAACCGTTGTTGTCGACCCACCTGACGAGCGAGTCGATAGTTTAGACAAAGTCACCTTCTTCCCAGACGTCCCACAGGCACTTAAGCTACTATCAGATAACGATTACGGGGTCATATTCGTTACAAATCAAGCAGGCATTGCAGAAGGCAGAATGACAGAAGAAGAAGCCTGGAAGATAAACCGTAAAGTTATAAGACTATTAAAACCTTCGGGCGTACAAATACTGAAAACATATATGTGCCCTCACATACCTAAAGACCGTTGTATTTGCCGTAAACCCCACCCAACAATGATCCAATGGGCAACAGAAGATTTTGACTTCGAACCAAGTGATGTCTACTTTATTGGTGACCGTACAACTGATGTTATGGCCGGCAAAAGCGCTGGCACGAAAACTATCCAAGTTGAAACCGGTAATGGCAACCTACGCGCCGAAAACGCTGACCATATTGCCCCTACCCTGCTCGATGCAGTCAAGTATGTAATTAGTCACTGAACTTGTGGCCAGCATTTTTTCTGTTGGTAAGCTTTATCTGCACTGCATAGGCTAGACCGCAAGCCGCAACTAGAGCCGCGTTTTCACTCAAGCCACTTATATCAACATATTCGCCATCATTATTCATAAAAGATATATGAGTCTCATTTCTGGTCGTCAAAAGATCTATGCGTGCAATTGGTGAACTAGCTTCTAGGACTCTATTTGAATCACCAACAAGAACGTGCGTAGCCGGTATTTCGACCAAACTAGTGGCTTGTAATAACTCGTCTGGCACTAGATTAACTGTGGTTATTGCGGGCAACCTCTTAGACACCCCAGGATGGTGATTTAAAAATATAGTTGGATCACTTCTTAGTGGATCGTAGGGCGCGCTTGTCAAATAGTCGTAATCCGTCAGCTCTGGAATCTTGGCATCACGAAGTGCTCTTAATACTCCGTGTTGGCCGTGATCCATCTCAAATTGTGGCATTTTATTATTATAACATTTTTAGATGATATCTGCAATTATTATTGTGTTTGATGCTGAATTTGTTCAATCGAACGAGCCAAGCCCGTCTGCGTGTTTACGTCAATTAGAACACTATTAAATTGTAGATCGCCGCCTGTCTCAAGTTCGTTTTTGTTCTTAATGCCATCACGCCAGCGTGGGATTATTGAATCTAGTTTTACGCCAAGGCTGGAGTGTAACGATCCTACCATGCCAACATCTGTAATATGGGCCGTACCTTTGGGTAAAATCATAGCGTCGGCTGTTGGCACATGCCAATGATCACCAATTACTGCCGACACTCTACCGTCTAAGTAATAACCAATCACCCGCTTCTCGCTACTATAATCACCATGAAAGTTAACAATTGTAGCGATGCGATTAACGCCAACATTTTCTTGTAAAATTTTATCTATCGTTTGGAGCGGATTATCAATTTCGGGAATATGATTACCGAATGTCGCACCAAGGAGTGAAATTATTAGCACCGGCCCGGCACTGGTACTAAAGTATTTCCAACCGCGACCAGGACAACCTAACAAATTAGCCGGACCAATAACTGGCTGGTTATTATCTTCTAGTAGAGGGTTTAACTTTGGGTTGCGTGGCGTATGGTTACCACCAGTAAAAAAATCTACACCGTAGCTCTGGAGCAATTTCATATCATCGGGCGTCATGCCCTTGCCGTCGGACACATTCTCGCTCTGGGCAATAACTAAATCAATCTGTTTATCACGTCTTAAATCCGGCAAGACGTTAGCTACAACGTCAATGCCCATTTGGCCCATGATGTCACCAATGTAAAGGACTTTCATTTAGTCATCCGTTGTTTTAAATAATCTGGGATTGGCATATCAAATTTAACTTCCGGCAAATCAGCAATCGACTCATTTCGTGTCATCCCTAGATACTGATCACAGTATGCGGTGTCTACACTACCTCTTTTTGCTTCTTGCCAGTCAAAGCTCAAATCTTTAGCAATCTCTTGTATGGTTGCTTCGTCAGGTCCTTCAATTTCAATAAAAGAATTTAACCAAGGCCATTCATCGAGCACAACTTCACTGTTTTTGTAAACCCAAGTTTCACGCTTCGATTCTTGGAAAGAATATACATGAAGTCCTGCCAATTTAAATATTTCAATCATCTTATTAAAATCTTGAACTATAGTTTCTGCTTCGCCAGAATAATTTTGCCCACCATCACTACCCGATTTAAATGTAACAGTTACTTTATCGCCTTCGTCACGAACCCTTAGATTCTTCGCTGGTTTGTCTTTATGCAATCTATTATCTAGGTGATCTAGCATCGCTCGGCGCATCAGTCGCATTGGTTTTTCGCAAATAGCACCCAGCGCCCCCAGCTTTAACCGAATTTCATCGTGATTAAGATTTAAGAATTTAACTTCGATCTCGGGCTGCATAAGCTAATTGTATTCTTCTAGGATGATTTTTACTATTTGGCGAATTCGATGGCGCGAGTTTCGCGGATGACGTTTACCTTGATTGTACCTGGGTACTGCATGGTGCTTTCAATCTTGGTGGCGATGTCACGGGCTAGTTTGATAGCCGACAAATCATCAATGTTTTCTGGTTTTACAAAAACACGAATTTCACGACCAGCGCTGATGGCGTAGGCCTTGTCGATGCCTTCAAAGCCGAGCGCAACATTTTCGAGGTCACGCATGCGCTCGACAAAGTTCTCGGCGCTGATGTTACGTGCACCTGGGCGTGAGGCGCTGATGGCATCACAAACTCGGACAATAATGGCTTCAACTGATGTCGCTTCCATGTCGTCGTGGTGTTGTTCGGCAGCTAGAGCTACTTCTTCTGGAGCGCCATATTTGCGTAGCATCTCACCAGAGATATGGTGGTGCTTGCCTTCCATTTTGTGTGTCATGGCCTTACCAAGGTCATGAACAAGTGTGGCGTATTTCGCTGTCTTAACGTTAGCGCCAACTTCTTCGGCAATCAAACCAGCCATGTGGGCCATTTCGGTACTGTGTTTAAGAACGTTCTGGCCATAACTGGTGCGGTACTTGAGCTCACCTAGGAGTTGCAAAATTTCTTTTGGAATCCCGACGATACCGACTTCACGAGCGGCGTCTTCGGCGGCGCGCATGACGTCTTTTTGAACTTCTTTTTGAGCTTTTTCAACAACTTCTTCGATGCGACCAGGATGAACGCGGCCGTCTTTGAGCAGCATCTCTAGGGCCTGGCGAGCAATCTCACGCCTAACCGGGTCAAATGAACTAAGAATAATCATACCAGGGGTATCGTCAACCATGATGTCAACACCAGTGGCGCGCTGCAACGATTGAATATTGCGGCCTTCCTTGCCAATGATGCGACCCTTCATTTCCTCGTCCTCTAGTTTGACTGCCGTGACAGTGCGTTCAGCCGTAACTTCACTGGCCATACGCTCCATGGCGCTGGTGATGATGACGGCGGCTTTTTCTTCGGCATTTTCTTGAGCTTCAGTCTGTAATTTATTAACGAGTCCAAGCAAATCCTCTTTGATGTCGCGCTCAGTCATCTGCATCAACTTCTCGGCGGCTTCGACCTTAGTCAATTTAGCAACTTTCTCGAGTTTATCTTGTTGCTTGGTGCGGATATCACGAATCTCGTTCTTGAGCGACTCAACTTCGTCCTCACCCTTGCGCAATGATTCGGAACGCTTGTCGAGTTCATCTAGCTTCTTGTCGAGTGACTCTTGACGAGCCAGTAGGCGTTCTTCAATGTCTTTGACTTCTTTACGCCTGGCCGTGTCTTCGCGGCGTGCTTCATCGCTAATTTTGCCGGCCTCTTCGCGAGCCTCACTCAACTGCTTTTCAGCCTCTTTTTTAGCTTTTTTTAGTTCTCTGTCGGCCGCCTCTTCGGCTGAGCCGAGTTTACGTTTAGTAGTTACAGTGCTAGCACCAAAGCCAACACCAATACCTGCCAATGCCAATATAATGGTAATTGGACCCATAGGGATATCCTTTCTATGCGTACAGACCTATCTTTCTAGCATCACTATCACTTCATTAGCTCTTTAGATAAGGTCTGAAAATCAAATTGAATTTAGTAAAAATGTAATCTAGCGTGGATTTGCTCTCAAAACTTGCAAAATCCTACTTATAAATATACGCTTTCGGACCTTGCTTGGTCAAATAAGTTTACTGGGGATTTTATAATTTATTTCTTTGCTGTCGTGGTATGGGCCGGACCACCATAATCAGGTAGGGCAACTTTTTCATTTTCACCCGCCGCAATTCTTGCCACACCCCTCTGTGCCCAATCATCGCCTTGGTTACTAACAATTGGAATATCGAGGCCATAGGCGAGACTATTAGCAACGCTAAAACCGATTCTAAGCCCAGTAAAACTGCCAGGGCCTTTAAAAATTACCAGACCCCCTAAATTGGCTAACTTTTGACCATGGCGACTTAGTAGTTCATCAATTTGTTTATGAATGGCCGTTGAAAGTGCCCGGCCAGCATCCCAACTAAAACTTTCGAGATAGGATGAGCCGTCATAAAGTGCCAGTTCGGATTCGGATTTATCGGTTCTGATTACTAATATCATTTTGAATTCTCGAGGCCTGATATTAAATAACCTAGTTCTTCAGGGTAATTGATAATCAGTTCGCGACCATCGTCTGAAGTTGTGTTTATTGTTACCGACAGTCTAATTTCTGGCAAAACATCTTCTACCAACCCAGCCCATTCGATGGCCACAACATTCGACTTGTCCGACAAGATGTCAATGAGCTCTTCTGTAATATGGCCGGCTTCTTGCAAGCGATAAAAATCAAAATGATGAAGGGTCAGCCTATCAGCATGATATACGCGACAAATCGTGAAGGTTGGACTGGTGACGTGGTCACTACTACCCATACCTTTTACTAGCCCACGTACAAAAGTTGTCTTACCGCCACCCAAATCGCTAATCAGCTCGATCACTTCTCCGCCCTTAAGGCACTGACCGATTTTCACGGCGAAGAGCTCGGTCTCGCTTGAAGCGGTAGATCGCATTTTTAAGATCTGTCCTGTACTCATATACACTGTATAGTACCGCGAGACTACCGACTCCGGCAAGGATGACTGGGTGTAACCTACCAGCCGTCTGGCTAGTAGCCGATTGACTATTGCTTGGCTTAGAAGTTTTTGGAGCGGTGGTCTTAGCGGTCTTAGTAGTAGCTACCGCCTTCACATCCGAAGTGGCTTTGGGTTTGGTGCTAATAATTTTGGTAGCCAGGGTCTTGTTAGTAGCCTCAGCCTTCTCGCCAGTTAAAATATTTGGAGCCAGCGGGGTTGCCGTGGTCGTCCATTGCCAACTACCATCAATTAATGCCCATGCTTCACCCTCCGGAGCAAGCGAGTAGGCACCAGTCTGACTGACCACATTACCGACTGGGTCTAATAGTCTGGCGACTCCTTCGCTGTTTGACAGAGCAAGAGGCGTATTGCCACTTTTAAAAATCGAATACGACAGCGGCGATAAAATCTGATCGGTGAAAGTCAGATTGTAGGCAAATTTACTGCCGGTCTGAAGTTTATAGCCACTAAGAATAAATGGTACTGTGTTTGGATTATAGAGCTCCACGAATTCGTCTTTATCATCAGTCAATGGTGAAGCTGGATTTGGCAAAAGTTCAGTAATCATTGGCGCTTCGAGACCAGGGTTATTGTTTTGTGGAGGTACTGGAGATGGACTTGGTGTCGGCATAGTAACCAGGCCCGTCACCGTAAAGTCGTTTAGATTATTATCTGTGTCGATAAAATTACCAGTGGAGTCTGTTTTACGACCAAGTACTTGTCCAGAGTCAGGTGCTGGCGCTGGTAGTCCCTCGGCATGGGTCGCGTTACCCCAACCAACTAAGTCAATCACGCCATTATTGCCATCAGTTAATTCAACTTGCCCGCCCGCTTGCGCCAGGCCGTCCACCATATTCTGGCTAGCAAGATCGATACTGGCATACGCCGTGGTTGCGAATAAAATCGTTTGTAAGCTCAAAATATTGCCAACGAGTGTAGCCTTAGTCACAAACGTCGTACCCGTGCCCGATGCATACTTAAGCTTCCAGCCGTCTATTGCTATTGTCATAGCCGATACATTGGTTATTTTTACAAACTCTGCGCTGGCATTTGTGGCACTCCCAGTCTGTAGGCTAGAAATAACTAAGCCGCTACTAGCGCTAACTTTATTGAACCAAAATTGAGTCAGTAGCATAGCAATAATTTCTATGACAGCAATAACTATTTTAAGTCTGTTCATCTTCTATTAAATTGTGTTAGGCAGGCTCAACATAAGCAAGCATGAGCATCTTATAATTCAGAATAAATTCATATTTTTAACGGTGTTGACTATTAATACGGGTTATTGCTATACCGCTAGTGGATACGACTTGTTATAATGAAAACAACTATGTTGCAGCTAAGTAAGTCATTGATTGATCGCCCGGTTATGAGTCTACGTACTGGCACGCAGGTAGGGACAACTGTGTCGGCAATCATAAATCCTGACAACCTCAAGATAGAGGGTTTATACGTATTAGATGGACTGAGCAAAAATCGGCAATTGATTCTCCTCAACCAAGACATAAGAGATACAATTGCTCAGGGCATAGTCATTAACGACCATGATGTCCTAGTCGACGCATCTGATCTGGTGAGACTTAAAGAAATACTCGAAATTGGTTTTGAGCTAATCGGCAAACAAGTGGTGACAGAGAATAAAGTAAAGCTTGGCAAAGTTAACGACTTCGCTACCGATACATCATCGATGTTTATCCAAAAACTCTATGTTACGCAGTCGATGCTTAAAAGTTTCAGTAATGGGGCGCTTAGCGTCGACCGCTCACAAATTATTGAAATAACAAATAGTAAAATAGTTATTAAAGAACCACTGCAGCCCGAACGAGCCAGCCTACGAGCTACCGTAACTTCAGCCTTAACAAGTTAAGTAATGCGGTTATACCTTTCTTCTTACAATTGGGGTAACTGCCCTGAAAAGATTGTAGAGTTACTGGGTAGCGGTTCAAAACATGCAGCAATAATCACTAATTCAGCCGACCAATTTCCTGAAGCAGGAATCCTTGAACGTTTGAAGCAAGATCAAGAATTTTTATCGTCAATTGGAATTACTTCTGAGCGGCTTGATCTTAGAGACTATTTTAATGATAAGCAGAACGGGTTAGCTGCAAAACTAAAACAATTTGGTTTCATATGGGTACGAGGTGCGAATGTCTTTGTACTGAGACGCGCCATGAGACAGAGTGGCTTCGACAAACTCATAACTAAGATGCTTTCCAATGATGAGGTTTTGTACGGTGGTTTTAGTGCCGGTGCCTGTGTCATGGGCACGACGTTACAAGGGCTAGAACTAGTCGATGATGCGTTCTTTACGCTACCTGGCTATGACTCAGAGGTTATATGGGACGGGCTAAATTTGCTGCCGTTCGCAGTCGCACCTCACTATAAATCTGACCACCCAGAAAGCCCTTTGATTGATAAAACCATAGACTATTACGATCAAAATAATATTAATTACAAAACTCTTCGAGACGGTGAAGTATTAATTGTGGACGGAGACAAAAAGATCATCGTTGGCTAGTCTTCGGCTTGGTGCTTTAGGGCAATTTTGATGTCTTCGTAGTTATAGCCCTGTCGGGCGAGGTATTGCATCAATTTTAGATCATCTTGATAACGACTGATTTTACGTTTTTTGGCTACGAGCTCTTCCAAAACCTCATTCTCGTCAGTTTCGTCTTCGGACAGTGCTAGCCTGATATTATCGTCAGAAATGCGCTTGGCTCGAAGCTCTAAGCTTAATTTACGCTGAGATATGGCTTTGAGCAGGCGACGACTAGAAACCCAAGCCCGAGCAAAAGCCAAATCATCTATGTAGTTTTTATTACTTAACTTGTTAAGTATAGAATGAATGAGGGCAGGGGGGTAATCTTTGTGTTTTAGATATTGTTCAATTTCCCAACGACTGCGGCGACGGATACTAATTAAGTTTATGACTCGGTCATAAGCCTTATCCATTACAGAAGTATCTTTTAGTCCCTGTAACTGCTCTGCTGATAATTCTAGATTTAGCCTAAGACCACTGTTAAGTAATTCACTTTCACCGAAGGAAAAGCTATAAACACCATCAACAAATATGGAATAGCGGTCTGGGCGCTTTTCTTGTTGTTTTATTTTAGTTATTTTCACAATTACAACGCTACTCCTCGGTAGAGGCAGCGGCGGCTTCAATAACTTGCTTGGCGATTTCGTCCATGACTTTTGGATTTTCTTCAAGGTAAGTTTTAGCGGCTTCGCGGCCTTGTGAGATTTTCTCACCCTTGTAGGAGAACCAGGCGCCAGCTTTCTCAACTATGCCCTTCTCGGTTGCAAGGTCTAGGACATCACCAGACTTTGAAATACCCTGATTGTACATAATATCGAATTCAGCTTGCCGAAATGGTGGTGCAATCTTATTCTTTACTACTTTAACGCGGGTACGGTTGCCGATAATCTCCTCACCTGCCTTAATCTGAGCAATACGACGAATATCCATACGCACACTGGCATAGAACTTTAGGGCATTACCGCCAGTGGTAGTTTCGGGGTTGCCGAACATAACGCCGATCTTCATACGAATTTGGTTAATGAAGATGACTGAGGCGTGTGAACGGCTAATGATACCTGTTAGTTTGCGCAGTGCCTGGCTCATAAGTCGTGCCTGTAAGCCCATATGACTATCGCCCATTTCGCCCTCAATCTCGGCGCGTGGTACTAGAGCCGCGACTGAATCGACAACAATTAGATCAACGGCGTTACTGCGTACTAGTGTTTCGACAATTTCAAGAGCTTGCTCACCGTTATCTGGCTGTGATAATAGTAGATTCTCAACGTCAACACCAATCCGCTTGGCGTAGGCCGGGTCAAGGGCATGCTCAGCATCGATAAATGCTGCCGTGCCACCATTACGCTGAACTTCGGCAATTGCATGCAGAGTTAGAGTGGTCTTACCTGAGCTTTCAGGACCGTAAATTTCGATTACGCGGCCTTTGGGAATACCACCACCAAGCGCCAAATCAAGCGACAAACTGCCGGTAGAAATACATTCAACTTGCTGCTTATGGGCGTCGCCCATTTTCATAATTGAACCTTTGCCAAACTGCTTCTCAATCGCTTCCAAGGCTAGGCTTAAGGCCTTGCTCTTGCCGTCGCCTGACGCGCCAACATCTTCCATCTTCTTTTCTGCTTTTTTCTCTTTTGCCATTGGTTTACCCTCCAGGTTTAAAGTGTTTTATAAATCAAGTTAAAGTATCTTTAACAGAACGTCCACCAGTCGTTACTTTAATTATAACCCGCATTTAAATAAATGTTTGAACTCTTCATAATTTAGTCATAGTTCATCAGAGAATTATCTTTTTATAAAGCTAGTGCTTTTCATATATAATAAAGGTTAAATTATGCGTATATCTGATGCTCTGGTGGAAAAACTGTTAAAAACGGCTGGTAAAGTTACCGACGAACAGTTTGCGACCCTCCAAGAACAAGAGAAATCTGAGAAAAAACCACTTCAAGACCTAGCTATTAAGAACAACATTATACCTGAGAAAGACCTAACTAAACTCTACGCTGCTGAAGCTGATGTGCCGTTTATCGAACTTAATACTAAGGAAATTAAACGTGAAGTCCTGAAGCTTATCCCTGAACGTATTGCTCGTCAGTATAAAGTAGTCCTATTCGGCGTCGAAGACGATGGCAGCAAACAGTTGGCCATGGAAGACCCAGATGATATTCAGGCGATTAACTTCTTACAGAAACAACTTGGTACTGACCTAAAAGTACACATTGCTACCGAATCGAACATTCAGGCTGCGCTCGACCAGTACCGTGGCAATATTAGTAACGAGCTAACTAAGGTCATCTCACCAGATAGCGAACTAGCCGAAGAAGAAGAGGAAATCAGCGAAGAAGACCTGGCCGAGGATTCGCCAATCGCCCAAACCGTTAATTTGATCATTGAATATGGTGTGAAATCAGGTGCCAGCGATATCCATATCGAACCGAGAGAAAATTATGTACTAATCCGTTACCGTGTGGACGGGGTGCTTAGAGAGGCGAACAAATTACCTAAGAAGGTCTTAGGAGCTCTAGTGTCGCGTATTAAGATTTTGTCTAATCTAAAGATTGATGAACGTAGATCACCTCAAGACGGACGTTTTAAGGTTGAAGTTAGTGGTGCAGTCTTTGCCCTGCGTGTTTCAACCCTGCCAATCGTCGATGGCGAAAAGGTTGTTATGCGTATTTTGAATGAATCAGCCAAGGCGGCTACGTTAGAGGAGTTGGGCTACTGGGGCATCGCACTCAAGAATGTCAACAAAGCTATAGTCCAACCTCACGGCATGATACTTGTTACCGGTCCAACTGGTTCAGGTAAATCAACTAGTCTTTTCAGCGTACTGAGCATGCTCAACAAGCCAATGGTCAATATATCCACAGTTGAGGACCCCGTCGAATATAGAATCCCGGGTACTAATCAGACTCAAGTTAACCCAACCGCTGGCATGACCTTTGTTAATGGCTTAAGAGCTCTCCTGCGCCAAGACCCAAACATCATCATGGTTGGTGAGATTCGTGACTCAGAAACCGCTAACTTAGGTGTCCAAGCCGCCCTTACCGGTCACCTTGTCTTCTCTACTCTCCACACTAATAACGCTGCAACCTGTTTACCGCGTTTGCTCGATATGGGCATTGAACCGTTTTTGATTGCCAGCACCGTTCGAGCTATTGTTGGTCAAAGATTAGTTCGACGTCTTTGTGTCGATTGCCGAGAAGTCTATACACCTGATGCACCAGTCCTAAAGCAAATTGCCGAAATATTCAAGACAGACGAGGCAGCCGTGATGAAACAGATCCATGCCCTTGAAGAGGAAGCCTTGGAAGGTGGTATCGGTAAAGCCAACACTTCCAAAATTAATAAAGAATCACCTGAGGAACTTAGCACTACAGAAACTAGAATCACCAAACTGTGGCGGGTTCATGAAGGTGGTTGTGATACTTGTGGACACATGGGCTATAAGGGGCGTATGGGAATTTATGAAGTACTTGGTAGTTCGGCCAAAATACAAGAATTAATTGTCAGCAATGCGACAAGCGAAGTCATCCAAGATCAGGCAATTAAAGACGGCATGGTAATTATGCAGATTGATGGGTTTATTAAGGCACTGCGCGGCCAAACCACGATAGAAGAAATTCTGCGCGTAACGGCGGAGAAATAGTATATGAGTCTAATGTCGAAAGTCGAAAGTCGAAAGCTTAACACAATTATTGTTCGAGACCAGCTTTTAGAGTTAGACTTTCAGACTTTTGACCTAAAATCCGAAGGATTTGCAGATGAAGTTTGAATATACTGCTGTTAATAAGGATGGCAAAACTATCAATGGTACCAGCGAGAATCCGACTAAGGAGGCCTTGATTGAAACCCTAAAACACCAAGGCTACCGACCGCTAGTCGTAAAACCTGTCTCTGGTACGGCGGCATTCCGAGGTAAGTTTAACAAGAATAAGAAGGTTAGCCTGAAGGAACTAGTTGTCTTTACTAGGCAGCTTTCGACGATGGTTGGCGCCGGCGTGCCACTGATTCGAGCGCTCGCGATGTTGCAAGGACAAACCGAGAGCAAATACTTTAAGACTGTTGTTGCCGGAATCACTAAAGATGTAGAGAGTGGAATACCACTTGCCGAAGCCCTTGGTAAATATCCTAACGTCTTTTCTGAAGTATTTATTAACATGGTAGCAGCCGGTGAGGCGGGCGGTATTTTGGACGAGATCTTGAAACGTCTTGCGACTCAAGTCGAACAAGATTCTAGTATGCGCAAGAAAATTAAAAGCGCTATGACCTACCCTGTTGCCATCCTCAGCATCACTGTTGTAGCCTTCTTTGGCGTAATGATTTTTGTGATTCCTAAGATTGGCAAAATCTTAAGCGATCTAAGCGACGGCAAGAGTGAATTGCCAGTTTATACTCGGGTGATGCTATCGATTAGCGCCTTCACTCAGCACAATGCTGTCGTGATGCTAGTTGTCCTATTTGGTTCTATTTATCTGATCAGACGTTACATCAGAACTCCGGCAGGAAAATATCAATTCCATGCCTTACTACTCAAAACTCCTGTGGTTAAAACGATTATCACTAAAGTTGCGATTGCCCGCTTTTCACGCACTTTTGCGTCACTTATGACGGCGGGTGTTGGAGTGCTTGAAGCGTTGGAAGTCACCGGTGGCGCCATCGGTAATAAGGTGATTGAAGCTGAGCTTCGCGAAGCCGCCAAAGCCGTCAAGAACGGTAAGCAATTATCCGAACCGTTGGGCGAGAGTAAGCACTTCCCACCAATTGTCAGCCAGATGTTAGCCGTCGGCGAGGAAACCGGGCAAATCGACACAATTCTAATTAAAGTTGCGGACTTCTACGAAGAAGAAGTAGCGGCAGTTATTGATAGTCTCAGCTCGATTATTGAACCTTTAATGATTATTGTGCTCGGTGCGGTTGTAGGTCTGATTGCGGCCAGCGTCATGGGCCCAATTGCCAACCTTAGCAAAAACATTGGTACGTAAAATAGGGGCGCTACAAATGCCAAAATTCTTAAAACTCGGCGAATTGAACTCAAATGGTTTTACAATTGTTGAGATCGCTATAGCCTGTGTTATCTTCCCTATTATTGTTATCGGCATCTCTAATGCCTTTATGTCGATTCGCAAAGATTACACAACCGCCAAGGAGCTCAACGAGATGTATGCCGTGCTTAGTGCTTGTCCGGAAATTGATCGGGCACTAGAATACAACTCTCTCACTAGCGGTACAAACTGTTACCCTAATAACTCATTTAAGGCTGAGGGGGCAAGTGGCGCAACCATTACCTACACACCAACATTAGCCGTAACAGATACGTCGTCACTAGCTAACAGTGATCCTCTAAAAACCATACCAGACTCCAAGATAATTGACATCAGTGTGCCTTATCTACATAGTCCAGCTGCACCGCTAAAACTAAGAATCTTAATCACACGTAACGGGATTGGGCAATTATGACAACTAAAAGTGAACAAGGCTTTACTCTACCGGAACTTGTCGTCGTTATTGTATTATCTAGTTTATTTATAAGTCTAATTCTGGTTTTTAGTATCAACTACTGGCGTTACTCAGTGGCTCTGGATTCCGATATGGAAACGCTCGTGACAAGACTAAATGCCGGTGATTATATTCGTGAAAAAATCGGTGAGTCATCTGGTTTGATCGTTCAAAATAGCTTAGCCGATAATAATGTTTTAAATAAAGATCCCTTGATAGCTAGCGGACTGTACTGGAAACCAATCCATGCTATCCCGGGCAATACACCGGTTGGCAGTACGGGCACAACTACGCCTCTACTTTATTTTAGAGGCCTCAGTACCAACACATCGAGGGCCCTTATTATGAACGGTGTCCAACCTTATGAAGATGAATACGTACTCTACTTAAATGGCACTACTAAACAACTTTTAGCTCGTTCTCTTTCCAATCCAAATACCGCTAATAATCGTCTACTCACTAGTTGCCCACCTACAATTGCTACCACCAACTGCCCAGCCGACAAAGTGATAGCAGATAATATAGCCTCAATCGATATGCGTTACTTCTCTAGAACCGGCTCACTACTAGATTGGACATCGGCTACTGATCCCATAACCGGTGCCTATGTCGGGCCAGACTTTAGTGTCGTAGAAGTCGTCGAGTTAACCCTGAACCTAACCAAGAAAGCTACTTTCTATACGAATGATACGAAAAATAGCACAATAATTAGAATAGCTCTAAGGAATACGTAAACATGACTCAAGAAATAGTACTAGACAATCAGCAAGACGGATCGGTGATTGTATCTATCCTGGTTATTATGATTTTCTTAACCTCACTTATTTTTAGTTCGATTATTTTGGCCAATGCTAATCTGAGGCGTGCTAAAAGTAGGATTTTATTACTTGAAACGCAGTACGCCGCAGAATCTGGTGCCGATTCTGTTATCGCCACCTTAAATAATAGTGCAAATCCTACTACCGGGGTCGAAACCACCGTTCTGAGTCAAACAAATTACAAAGCTACATTTACTGTTATTAGCGTTAGCGCTGGTGCTACGGCCAAGGAGAAAGTAATCAAAGTAACCGGCAAGGTTTATGCGCCGGCGAGTCTAGCAAGCGCAAATTATACAAGGACCATAGAGGTTACTGCTCAGCAGAGCAGTCAAACCACGTCTACTTCAATACTTAGCCGAAACATAATAAGTATTACAAGTGGAGTAAAAAACGTTAATGCCGTCGACATTTATGCTAATGGCTATATCGATATCAATAAGGACACTACTAACTTAATCGCCGAAAATATAACTGTAGCCGACAGAAACGTCACTGCTGCCAACTGTTCGATTGGCGGTGCTGGTGGAACACTCCTGAAACCAGCCTCATTTACACACGTCGGACAAACCAAAACAAATATTACCATCGCTTATAATAACTGTTTTTCGCCCCCAGGTAACACCTCAAACGCTAACTTCAACGTCCTCGCAAACCAAAACTCAATCTCTAAAATTCAATCTAGTTATATACCTTGGTCCTATATAATGGACGGTTCATACCAAAATGCGCCATCTGGCTGTACCGATTGGACGACTGGTGCCTCACCACGTAGTATACCTTCTACCGGTAACACCAAAAAAACCCACTACCCGGACAGTGCAAGTGGCGTATCGGCAAGCTGTGGTACCAACGGCGGCATTGCACTAGGCAGCAGCACCTACACAATCAAGGACAATGCTCATATCCGTGCTAGTTTATGTGCTGCCGCAGCCTGTACGCCTACATTCAACAATACAAGTGGCTCAACTGCCTTTATTTTCGTTGAGGGTACTATCAATTTTGACAGCTTAACTACAACGGCCGGGAGTAGCCCAATCATATTCGTTGCCTATGGTGCCGATACCGGCCTAAGAACCGGGGCATGTCCATATGGCGACGCTGTATACCTTGGCAAAAATGGCAATACCATCGCACCTAAAATCTATTTAATCGCTATGAACGGATTGTGTCTTGAAAAAACAAAATTTGGAGCTGCTAATTCACTGGGTGGCGTATCGGGTAAAAATATATTTGTTGATACTAATCCTGGTACGCCTTTTGATCTTGCACTAGACCCAACCTTCCCTACTAATCAAATCCCTGTTGACCTGTCTTGGCGAGCGATTCGCTATAGACGTGTTTAAGATGAACATTGGTATCTGTTCCAGACTAGATTTGTGCTATAGTTATCATATAAAGTTCTTTTGCTTTGATGGGCAAGCATGAATAACACATATTTTTACCAAGACAAACCAATTTTTGGACTCGACATAGGCTTTAGCTCACTTAAAGTCATGCAGACCGAAACTAGCACCAAGCATTCGGTCGTTATGGGTTATGGGGTTAACAGCTTTGACCCCTCAATCATCAAGGACGGTGTGATTGTCGACATACCAGCTATGGCCAAGGCAGCATTTGAATTAATTGATAAAAAAGTCATTGGCGAAATAACCACAAAACGTGTAGTTATGAGTATCCCAGCACTCAGAACCTTCAACCGTATCATCAAACTTCCTAGACTTTCGAACAAGGAGCTGAACGAAGCCATACGTATGGAAGCCGATCAATACATCCCCGTGCCAGTAGATGATTTATATATGGACTACACGGTCATGACTCGGACCGACAAAGAGATTGAACTATTGGCCGTTGCAGTGCCTAAGAAGGTAGTTGACTCTTATATGGCCTTGGCCGAGGTACTCGGGCTAGAGGTTGTGGCCACAGAAGCTACGATTGCCTCAACTGCCAGGCTATTCGTCCACACCGATATAAGCGACGTACCAACTGTGCTTATCGACTTCGGTTCGATCTCTAGTGATATTACTATATTCGACAAAGGCATAATTGTTACTGGTACTGTTAGTGGCGGTGGCGACAACTTTACCGATTTAATTGCTGACAAGCTGAAGATGTCGCGTCAAGAAGCCCAAGTCATAAAAGCCAAGTATGGCCTGAGCTACAGTAAGAAACAAAAAGACATTACAGAGGCCTTGAAGCCAACTCTTGAGCAAATCCTTAAAGAAATCCGCCGCATGATTCGCTACTACGAAGAACGCTATGGTGACGATCGTAAGATTAAGCAGATTGTAACGCTTGGTGGTGGTGCTAATATGCCTGGACTTAGTGACTATATGACTAGTTCTCTACGTCTACCAGTACGTATGTCTAACCCGTGGCAACAACGTGTAAAATTTGACCATCTCCAGCCACCTAGTAGCGTCGAGAGCTCAATGTACGTAACCGTTGCAGGCTTGTCGCTGATGAAACCAAAGGAGATATTCTAATGATTAGTTTATTACCTCCTGATGTTAAGCGAAATATTTCCTATGCTCGTCGCAACGCAAAGTTAGTCCGTTGGCTTAGTGCTCTTGGACTAGGCATCGCCGGCACAATAATCGTTGTTTTAGTCGGACTATTCTATATGCAGCAGCAAACTACCAGCCTCCAAAAACAAGTTAGTCAAACGACTGATGAGTTAAACGCGCAGAAACTCCCCGAGACCCAAAAACAAGTCGAAGACATCTCAAGTAGTCTTAAACTAGTAGTACAAGTATTGTCTAGAGAAATATTATTCTCGAAGCTACTCAAACAAATTGGCTCATCTATCCCTGCTAAAGCCAGCCTGACAGGGATTAGTCTGAGTAAGATAACCGGAGGTATTGATTTAACTGCCATTGCGGCCGACTATAATACCGCCACTCAGGTTCAAGTTAACCTAAAAGATCCTGCCAATAAAATTTTTGACAAAGCCGATATCGTTAATATCACCTGTTCATCTGCTTCTGGTGCTGATCCAAGATACCCTTGTACGGTTACAATTCGAGCCCAGTTCTCTACTAATAATCCGTTCCTGCTTATAAATACCACCACAAAGGCGACGAAATAATGAATAGTAAACGTGTTTATTATGGAATGCTCGGTCTAGTAATAATTCTAGTAATAGCTAATTTTGGCGCAGTCTATCTTGGTAACAGTCTACTACAGAAAAAATCTAAAGATTTAGTTGAGGTAAAGCTAAATAGCCAAGTCTTAGAAGGTCAACAAGATTCTATCAAGCAGGCCAAACAAGACATCGATAAATATTCAGACCTCTATAAGATTGCTAATTCCATCGTTCCTCAAGACAAGGACCAAGCTAAAGCCGTTCGTGAACTTGTTAATATCGCCAATTCCAACGGCATAGTACTTAGTACTATCAGTTTCCCGGCATCAACTCTTGGTCAGTCAGCAGTCAAACCAAAGCCAACCGACGGCGGTAACGCTCAACCAATCGCAGCTGCCCCAGCTATAACCCAAGTTACGCCAGTTGAAGGTATAAAGGGAGTATCAAGTCTGCAGATTAATATTGCGCTCGACAGCTCAAAGCCAATTACTTACACCCAACTAATTAGCTTCCTTGAAGCGCTTGAACAAAATCGTCACACAGCTCAAGTTACCAACGTAGCCGTCACACCTGATGCTAAGGATCGAAGCAAACTAATTTTTAGTTTAACATTATTAACCTATATCAAGCCGTGAAAGACTGATTATTATGGCATCAAGTAAAATTAATCTAAATAAAATAACCGGTAAACTCTCAGGTATTAAAAATATATTCATAAAATACCTATCGGTAATTTTTATTGTTATGTTGGTGGGCATGTACAGTTTCTTGGTATTTAGAATTAATAGTCTCGTCTCAGTTGAACCTTCAGAAGAAGCAGTCAACGAAAAGCTACAAACCGTACAGCGGCCAAAAATTGATCAGTCAGCGGTTACTAAAATTAAGCAGTTACAAGACAATAGCGTAAATGTGCAGACACTTTTCAAAGAAGCCCGCGACAATCCTTTCCAAGAGTAGGCTCGTATCTAGTTTCTAGTATAGTAAGCTTTTTATACTAACTACGAGAAACAAGCAACTATATACTGATTGTCAGTTGCCAAATTTTTCGACGTAAGCCTCGTGGGCTTTAATGATAATCTGTGACGTTACATTTGGGTTAGGAATTGTCGTAAAATCGGGTGACGGTTTTTCGCCAGCAGTCTCGACTTCAAGATTACCGTAATGAAAAATTCTTGGCAAAATTCCCTTCTGAATAACAGTCACATCTTCAACATTACCGATACCTAATTGACGAACTTGGCGATTAAAGATGCTCTTGTAGACAACTTCAGCCATCTTATCACTAGTCACGAATATGGTACTGCTCTTATAGATGAATGCTGATAAGGCCGTAGCTGCGAATACTAATCCTCCAGCGATTAAGCCTATAAAAAGAATCATAGCGTTGAATGAATCACTACTATTGATGCCCAACGTGTGGGCTAAAGAGGTACTGGTAAGGAGAAAGGCTGCAAGTAACACAGCACCAGTTATGAAGCCGCCCGTCAGCCAAATAAACACCAGCCCGATTGGGTGCTTATGGACTTCAGCGAGCACCGTCTCATCATCGTCAAACTCAACATACTTAAATAATCTTTGACCGAGTGGTGTCAGCTGGTCACACGCCTCTTTACGATGAGGCGACATTTCGGAATTTTCTTCGTTGCTCATGAACTAGATTATAGCAGTTCTGCCTGATTTGGCTTATGGCTATTTTTTTTACCCAAGTGTTTATAGGCCTTGCTGGTTACTTTGCGACCGCGGGGCGTACGTTCTAGCAAACCTATCTGGAGTAAATATGGCTCAATAAAGTCTTCAATCGTTGTCGCCTCGTCTCCCAAAATAGCCGCTAAAGTATTTAGACCAACCGGGCCACCGTCATGTAAATCGATAATAGTTGACAGTAGTAGTCGGTCGGCTGGGTCAAGACCAATGGAGTCAATTTCTAATAATTTCAGAGCTTTTTCGGTCTGGTTGATGTCGATTATGCCATCACCGTTAATATCGGCATAGTCGCGGACTCTTTTAAGCAAACGATTAGCAATTCTTGGCGTTAATCTGGCTCTGGTTGACAGCGCATCGGCGGCCGGCTTATCAATTTTTGAACCGAGAATTGATGCCGAACGAGTAACAATTTGAGCAATTTCGCTCGGGTCATAAAACTCTAGTCGGTGAATCATACCAAAGCGATCACGTAATGGCGCTGCTAGTGCACCAGTTCGAGTTGTGGCACCAATCAAAGTAAATTTCGGTAAATCTAGACGGAGACTTTTAGCACTTGGGCCTTTGCCAAGCATAATATCAATCGCGTAATCTTCCATCGCGCTATAAAGCACTTCTTCGACACTACGATTAAGTCGATGGATCTCATCGATAAATAATATGTCACCATCTTGAAGGTTGGTAAGTAGACTAGCGAGGTCAGCCGCCCTATCAATTGCTGGGCCACTAGTAATCCTAATTTGGGCGCCCATTTCGTTTGCGATGACACTAGCAAGCGTAGTTTTACCAAGTCCGGGCGGCCCATATAACAACACATGGTCAATCGGCTCTTCGCGTTTTTTTGCAGCATCAATTGCTAATTTTAGATTGGTCTTTATGCGTTCCTGGCCAATCATATCTGCAAAAGTTCGGGGCCGTAGCGTCACCTCAATCAGTGCATCATCGTCGTTATCATCTGTAGTTGAACTTTGAGTATTAACTATTCTTTCAATTGCCATGTTATCTCCTAAGTGCCTGTTTTACGCGCTCCTCGGTTGATAGGTCTGTATCTATCTTGCTCAGTGCCATGGCGGCGTCTTCACGGCTATAGCCAAGGCCAACAAGTGCCTGTAACGCCTCATCACGTTCATTAACTGCCATTCCATGCAAGAAGGCCGTCGCATCTTCAGAAGCCTCTAGGCCTACCTTGTTCTTAAGGTCAACTACAACTCGCTCAGCTACCTTTTTACCGACACCACTGGCACTGGATATAAATTTAACATCGCCAGCGGCAATGCTTGCCCTGACCTGTCCCTCATTTGATAAATTCGCAATTGCTGCTGCTGCTTTTGGCCCTACACCATTCACGCTCAAAAGTTTAATAAATAAGTCTTTGCGAGTTTTAGTCAAAAACCCGTATAAGTCGTGGGCCTCTTCCTTGATGTGTTCATAGATATAGACTTTGACATCGCTGCCGAGGCGCATTTTGGCCTGTTCGTCGCTCAAAGTATTTACACCATAACCAACACCAGCACAATCAATCACCGTGATTGCCCCCTCATGTTCGACTATTTTGCCACTAATTTGCGCAATCATGTCCTATTATTGTACACGAATACTTGTGATATGCGTCAGTGCGGCCGCTAGAGCATCGGCGCAATCATCGGGTTTTGGTACTTCTTTTAAGCCTAGTTGAATTCTCACCAACTCCTGAATTTGTGCTTTTGTTGCCCTGCCATATCCTGTCATCGCCATTTTAATTTGTAGTGGTGTGTACTCAAATATCTCAACGTTGGCTTTCTGAAGCGCAAGTAATATGACACCACGTGCTTGACTAACCGCCATAGCAGTCGTCACGTTTTGGGCAAAAAACAGCTTCTCTACCACTGCAATATCTGGTTTGTGCTGCTCGAGTAGTTCCTTTAACCCGTCATAAACTTCTTCTAATCTACTAGCAGTGCCGTCACCAATTACAGTGCGTATAACTCCAGCGTCCAAAAGTTTAGGCACATTTTTAGTCAGTTCAATAAAGCCAAAACCAACAATTCCTGAGCCTGGGTCAATTCCGACTATGCGCATGTTTGCTTCGATTTAATAAAATAATCCCGCCTGTAGCCAGAGCCGCCCAAAACAATAAATCAGCCATAAAGGCCGTCACAGACTCTTTATATATGTCATCTTTTGATATACCATTGCCGTGAGTTTCAAATCTAGATACAAAGAATGGTGAGCCACGTTTTTGGAACACTGGCTTGATAATACAATTTCCACGAGTATCTCTAGCGAAACACAGACCACTAAGATCACCTGCACTACCTGGCTGAGGTGGTTGCATTTTCATCGGTACATAAAAGGATATTAGTGTAACCAAAGCGGCTATCAATAATGCTAATAGTAGGTGTGACTTTTTCATTATGTATTAATTTCAAAATTCACATGGGTCGCCGAAACGTCATCAAGATCATCGAGCGCATCCATTAGTCTTTCGATTTTGCCAGCCGTTGACTCGTCAGTAATTTCAACAGTTGTCTTTGGTACATAGGTAAGTTCGGCCTCAATTACTTCAAGACTGGCGAGTTTAAGTGCATCTCTGACACTTGCTAGGGCTTTTGGCTCGGTGTAGACGATTGTCTCGCCTTCTTCTTCAACGGCGTCTTCGGCACCACAATCAAGAATCGTCAGTAGTTGATCCTCACCGGTGCCTTTGACTCTTAACATACCTTTTCGCTCAAACTGGAAGGCGACCGCGCCCTTCTCTGCCATGTTGCCACCGTGCTTGGAAAATGCCAAACGAACCTCTGGGTAAGTGCGGTTCAAGTTATCGGTCGCAACTTCGACTAAGATACCAACCCCGCCCGGCCCATAACCTTCATACATAACTTCAATCAATTGAGCGGCCGATTTATCTGACACGCGCTGAATTGCCCGTTCGATATTGGTCAGTGGCATATTGGCGGCTTTGGCCTTTTCAATCGCCATAGCAAGAGTACTGTTAAGCGTCGGGTCGGTTCCACCACGTGCTGCTATCGCTATTAAATTACCAAGTCTAGTGAACACCGCACCCCGCTTAGCGTCAGTAATTCCCTTGGCTCGTTTGATGGTTGACCATTTGCTGTGACCTGACATAGACTAGATTTCTCCCGTAGCTGGTTGATTTATATCTGTAATTATATCACTCTTAGCCCTTAGCTTATGCCACAAAATGAACACAGATAAAAATATAAAGAAATAGATTAACACCATTTGTGATAGAGCTAGGTACTGTGCGACAGATGCTTTTGGAAAACGCGACATGGCCGAGACAATATCTAACATATAGGTTAGTAAAATACGTCCCGGCAGTGCTAACCAGCCAGAAATAGGCGCAATGAACATACCTGCCAGCCCAGCGACTAGACAGAATAACATGGCTAGTGGCACAAGCGGTACTATTAATAAGTTTGCGAGCACTGCCACCATCGAGAATTTTCCGAAACTATACATAATGATTGGAAATGTCATAATCTGAGCAGCTAGTGTTTCAAACAATACTAGTATCAAAATTTTAGGTTTTTTATCTCTATAAAACTTTTTATGGAGCAAAGGCGCTATAACTAGAATCCCAAAGAAGGCCAAAAAAGATAAGTACCAACCGACGTCATGCCAAACATATATTGGATAGGCGTAGCTCGTTATCGTCGCCGCTAGCATTATCAATACTATTGGGTTGAATGTTCTGCCGTAATACCAAGCCCAGAGACCCAAGACCCCAACAATCGCTGCCCGAACGATAGAAGCACTCAGACCGGCAAATAATAGAAACGCCTGTATCAACACCAGTGATAAAATAGTACTTTGATATTTTGATCTTCTTTTTAGAAATAATCGTGCGGCATAAATTATTATCGTCAAATTGTATCCAGACACTGCCACTACGTGCGTCAACCCAACTACCGATAATTGTGTACTGACATATTTAGGGATTGTGGTGCGCTGACCAATGAGGAGCCCTAGGCCAAAAGATGCAATTGGCTCTGGTAGTGCCGTACTAAGTCCAGATTCAAACCTTCTCCGCGATGACTCAATTATTGATTGGGAGTGTTCTATAAGGCTTACTTGTGAAAATGTCATGTTGGCCTGTTTCGACCCAAAACCTTTGCCCAGCCGACCAGTCACCTCTACCCTGTCACCGCGATAAATCATCGGTACCCCAAAACCTTTGACAGATATTTTGCCTGGCAATTGTACTAGTTCTGGCTCGACTAACCCTACATTACCGATATCAAATGCAATTTGCGAATGATCACTATAAATCGCATTGCTATCGCTCACCCCAATTATCTTAACTGTATGATACTTGTATCTATCATATTTGAGTATACGACTCTTGAAGTTCTCGCCTCTAGCAATCCCGAGTAGTGAACCAATTACCATCACACTAATCAGAAATCTGCCCTTATAGCCCATTAGTCGTGGCAATAATGCAAGCGCCAGTATAGTCACAAACATCAAATAATACCTATAGCTTATATATACAAAAGCAATACCGATAGTTGTACTTAGCAGAAAGCTAGTAATAATGTAATTAGTAGGCAGCTTTTTAACATGCGTCATCCTACTAGGAACACTATATAAAAACGAGCGTGTTTAAAAACAGTTAAGCTTAATTAGTGCTAGAATTCATATTTTATTAATTATGTGGGCTGCGTACGTAATTGACTACAACCGTTCCAACCGACTTAGCAATCATCTCGCTACCAACAAATGTCGGCAACAACGGAGCTGGCTCAGTAAAAGTCTGTACCCAAGGCGAGACCGTGCAGAGTTCATGGTCTGCAAAGTTAACATCAGCATACCTTGCGAACGAATAGTCCTTAACTACTTTTTTAATTGCTTCGTTTAAGGCGAATGTCCTGATTCTCCAAGCTGCAATTTCGGTTTCGTCAAAGCCTTTTAATTCCAAGCAACCGTTGTTATTTGCAGGAAGAATTTGATAATAGCCAGTAACTACTGTTAACGGTCGCTTGTCGTTATAATGCGCCTTTATTTTGTCTAGTACCGTCTTCATTTCGTTACTCACATCATTAACTGTACTTTTGTAATTACTCAGGTCGCAGACGTTTTTCCTACAGTTTGTAAAGTCACTTAGCAGCGAAAAGTTATTAACTCCAGCGGTGATTGATAATAAATCAGGCTTTGATTTTTCAAATACCTGTTCTAGTTGTGACTTAATCTTTGAGCTATTTTGACTTTCAGAATCAATCAAACCATCTTTTAGTTTTGCACCGCTACAAGAAACATTTTCAACAGTAAGATCAAGAGCAGTTGCCAAAATTGACGGATAAGCCAACCTGGTTCTACCACAGACATCTGATGTATTAGTATTGTCCAGTCCTCGACCGGTCGCAACCGCATCGCCAAGTGCGTAGTATATTTTTTTACTACTTCCAGTATCTTTACTGCCATTAGAACTAAATATTCTTACTACAGCAACAAGGCAGACTATAACAATAATGATTGCAACCGCTCGCTTACCCTTTGACACCTCTTTCATGTATAAAATAATACCATTAATGCTTATAAATTAACACAAATTTTTATATCTAGTTTAATCGTCATATTGGCACTATAATAATCTGATGACTACTGTAACTATCTGTTCAAGTGCAAACTTTTATAAACAAGCCGTCGAGCTGCAAGCCCTGCTAGAAAAAAAGGGCTTTAATGTTATTATTCCTGCCACTGCTGAAAAGATGAAACAATCCGGTGATTTTGACGTCGACCATTATAAAACTTGGTTTGGCGATGCCGAGGACTAGCACAAGAAAACAGCTCTGATGAAAGGTCACTTTAATGAGGTCGTAAAAGGTGATGCAATTTTAGTTATTAACAATGAAAAGCACGGCATTAATAATTACATCGGTGGTAATGTACTTATGGAAATGGCCCTTGCCTTCCATCTCGATAAACCAATTTATATATTAAATGAATTGCCCGACGAGTCATCATTCCTCGAAGAGATTATTGGTATGAACCCAACTGTTTTGCATGGCAAATACGAAAATTTAGATCACCAGCTAACTTAGTAAAATAGAGCCTCCGTCTATCTTTTTGATTAAATTTGAGTAAGTAGCTTCAACATCATCAAGAATTGGTTCTATCTTAATGACATGGGCTCTTTCAGTTGCAACATCAATCATGTTGTCATACATTTCTGCCAATTTACGTTCCCTGCCGCTGCTGTCAATGATTCCACCAGACCTAAAGCCAGTTGGATTACCTTGCTTTTGCCCGCGTTTGATGAACCTATCTATAGCTTCTTCATTACTAACGATTAATAAAACCTCGTAGTAATCAGCATTACAGTTTTTTGCTAATCGTTCGAAGCGGTCAGCAAGTTCAGCAGTTTGGAGTATCTGCGGGATTACAACGTCATGTCCTGCACGCAAGCTAATACGTGCCATCGCAATGGCCATTTTTTTAGAAAGGGGTGCTGATATATCTTTTTCTTGACGCCAATGACTCAACATAGCCCAAACATTGTCGACATCGAGGACTAGCGTTAATGGGTGTTCTTCGCCATAAAATTTGGCGAGCGTGGATTTGCCTATGCCAAGAGGCCCGTTAAGAATAATTAATTTTGGCTTCATCATGTTAATCATAACAAATAAAACGATTTCCAAAGATGTATTAGTTAAGCTCCTGACTTCTATATGAAACCCCAGTGAGACAGCGTCGGGCTACGCGCGGGCTAACTCACGATGTCGTTTAGTTCAAGCCAGTGAATCAACCATTTAAAAAGACCCATCAAAGATGAGTCTTTTTAAATGGAGGGCCCAGTGAGACTTGAACTCACGACACCCTGCTTAAAAGGCAGGTGCTCTAACCAGCTGAGCTATGGGCCCGAATTTGGCATGTACTTCTCAGATTTTCCTTAAACGTTTAGTCTTTGCTGGTTTTTGGTTAGAGCACCAAGGTGCACATAATTTATTTTGTCCGCCTCGGCGGACGCCAGCTGAGCTATGGGTTCTTGTTAGGCTGAGTTGTACTTATGTAACATTGCCGTAAAGGCGAAATTAACACCTTATATTATCTTGATTTTGGGTAAAAAGTCAATTATTTAACAGATTACTTGTGACCTTTTTTCTTGCCGGTTTCAGGTTTTTTATGGGTCGACTTCATGAATAGTAGACTGACAAACACGCCTGAAGATACAATAAAGCCCTGCATGGCGTCTAGGAATGTCCATGCCTGAGTGTGCATAATGTTATCTCTAGTAGTGACTGAAATAAGCGGAATGACAGATAGCGCGACCAAAAGGCCAACTAACACTGACGGTAATAGATTTAGAACCACTTTTGGACCAGTTGATCGTTTACGTAAGAGAAAGGTTGCGATTAAGGCTGGTAAAACTACCAGTGTAATGTTTAACGCTGAGGTTAGTACCCCACCCTGGTGCGGGAAAGTTGAGTTGAGCACCAAATTAGCATCTTCACCAACAAATTTTAATAAAACTATTCCCGAACAAAGAGTCAAAAATACCGTTGCCGAATTAGTTCTAATTAGAAAAAGTAGTAACGTGGTTAAACCGACTATAAGCCCAATAATAATTAACGGCATCATATCTATATGATAGCATGAGCGTTTTTAACAGTATCCCTATGGTAAACCTACTAGATCACCAACTTCGATGTTGTCGCTCAGTATATGTCCAGCATTCACTTCAATAACATACTTTGCCGGTGAACTTGGGCAATATGAATTTGGATATGTTTTTGGACTCAGGGCCTTCTCCATATAAACAATCTGTTTTTTATCATTTAGCCAAATAATGTCGAGTGGGAAATTCATATCTTTCATCCAAAAACAGGCTAACGACGGGGTCTGAAAAATGAATATCATAGCCTTGTTATCTTGTAATGATTTTCGGCCTGATAGGCCCTTCTCCTGTAAAAAAGCAGTGTCTGCCCGCTCATAACGATAGGTCTTGCCGCCCATTACTAATATGTTGGGGTGTGAGACAAGCCCAAACTGATTATTACCAACAATAAATAGACCAAGCCCACATATTATTATCAGTAGGCTAAGTAGTTTACGCGCCGATACGGTCTTTGCGACGCTTGCCTTTGGCATTCTGTTCCACGTATTCAATTATTTTTTCGGCAACATTGTGACCGGTAATTTTCTCAATAGCGAAACCTGGGCTAGCATTAACTTCTAGTACTAGTGGCCCACGGTCAGAGCGAATAATGTCGACACCAGCAATCGATAGGCCCATGGCTTTAGCAGCCTTGAGAGCAGCTTTACGCTCTTCATCGGTCAACTTTACGGGCGTACCCTCACCACCAAGATGGATATTTGAGCGAAAATCGTCATCTAGACTTTGGCGCTTCATACTAGCAACAACTTTTCCACCAACCACAAAAGCACGAATGTCGGTACCGGCCGACTCGGCAATAAATTCTTGGACCAAAAAGCTCACACTCTCAACATAAAAAGCTTGCATTACCGCTTGGGCTGCCTTGCGAGTTTCGGCTAGTACTACACCATTGCCATGAGTACCGCGGGCCACTTTTATGATTAGGGGTGTTCCGCCGGCTTGGTCGATAACAGCGTCAAGGTCGGCAGTTTCACGGGCGAACACTGTCTTTGGGATATCAACACCGGCCTGCGCTAGTAGCTGGCTTGAGCGCAACTTGTCACGAGTACGATTGATAGCGATTGATTTTGAAGTTGTGAATATGCCCTGCATCTCAAATTGGCGCGAAATAGCCGTACCATACTTGGTTAATGCCGAGGATATGCGCGGAATAATCGCATCAATATCGTCTAGGTTTTCACCTTCATAATGCACGACTGGGTTATTCTGTTCAATCGTTACGTAACACTTGGCATAGTTAACTACGATGACTTCATGGCCGCGCTTTTCGGCCTCTTCCTTTAGCCGTTTGGTCGAATAATTACCTGGGCCTTTAGATAAAATAGCAATTTTCATAATATGGAATCCTTTCGATTACTTCGTAACAATATCACCTGCTTGATTTACGTCAACTAGAAATTTATTTTTCCGTAAAAATCTGCGCCCAACTAACACTGGCCACTTCATATCACTTCGGTCGGCTAAACTAAGTTCGATTTTATAAGTCTCGCCTTTGATTTTTAGATCAGTCGTAATAAAAAAGCGGTGCTCGCTGCTACCATTAGAACTTTTAACTTTCTTAGTTACGTAGTCTGAGGTGGTAATAATAATCTCTGGGTGGTCAAACGGCGAGAATCGTAGCGTCTTAATATTATCTAAAAAGAATTCTTCAACTTTGGTACTGTGCAATGCACCTGTGAAGGCACCAGTATCAATCTTGGCCATGACGCGATCCATGCCGTACTCTGGGAAGTCGACGTACTCAAAGGTTTTTATGATGTTGACTGTGTCCATTACTAGAGTATATTATGTCAGATTATAAGATATTAAGCGATGGGATTATCGGTGAGCTTTCAAGACGCGCAAGAAAACTAGCACAAGCACCGTTACGACAATAACCAGTAATGTAATCATCATAGGTATAAAGCCATCCTGCTTAGTCGTAAGCTTTTTCATATCTTAATTATTAACCACTGACTAGGTTTTGTATAGTGAGCTCTTTAGCTGAGGTTACGCTCATCTTCAAAAACAACACCCTCTTCCCTGAGCGCATCGTAACGTTGTCGTTTAGCGGCCTTCATTCGTTCCTGAGCTCTTACTAAGAATGTCTCTGGGGTGTCGTCATCTTCAAGTGTAGTAATGCCGATATCCAGCCCTACTTTCAAGTCCTCAGACAAGCCGCTTTCTCTAACATTTTCCATAAAACTACTGCTTAAACGCGCACTGGTTTGTTCGTCCAATTCTGCCTGTGTCTGATCTGGCATAGGTTCATATCCGAGAAATAACGCTGCATACTCGTCGCCACCAAAAGAAAAAGCTTGATCACCTTTTCGTAATATTGCCACAAAGGCAGAAGCAGCGTCGGTCTTCACCCTGTCACCAGCCGGATAACCGGCTCGTTCGTTAGTTCGGTGTAGGCCATTTACATCTGCAAAAGCAATTCCAATCGGAATTTTATTGCTTTTAGCAAATTCAATCACCTCAGGCAACCTTTCATCCAGTTTCCTTCGATTCCCAAGACCGGTCAGCATGTCTGTGTGGGCTACCTCTATTAAATCTCTGTTTTCATCATTTAACGTCTGAATAGCCAAGGCGGCCTCACCCATAATATGTGCATAGCGACGGCGCTCATTATTAACGGCAGCGCGCACTTCTAATGGAGGAGTTGGAAGCAACTCAACTGGTATTTGGCGGGGCTCGTGATCAGTAGATGTCATTACAGACACATTATATCATAATACTTATGTTTACACAAGTATTGGCTGACGATTTACTTGAATAAACCGTGTTTTTTGTTGCCCTTGAACTCTTCTAACAATTCTTGTTGTTTTTTGCTAATTTTAGTTGGTGTATCGACTGTTATCGTCACGATGTGACTGCCTCTTGACGTACCTTTTAGGTGTGGCACGCCGTGACCAGAGAGCTTAAAGTCGGTACCACTCTGTGTGCCGGCCGGGACCTTCATTTTGATTGAGCCATCGACCGTTTCGACCTTAATTTCAGTACCAAGCGTGGCGTCAACCATGTCGATATGTTCTTCACTTAGGACCAAGTCACCTTCGCGGGTGAAGTTTTTGTGGGCTTTAACGCGAATATTTACATACAAATCACCTTTTGGTCCGTTGGCCACGGCTTCACCGTGTTCTCTGAGTCTAATTGTGGCGCCATCATCAATGCCGGCCGGAACTTTGAGACGAATTTCTTGGCGTTTTTCCTGAACGCCCTTACCTTTACAGACGCTACAGACCTTCTCAGGCACCTTGCCAGTGCCTTTACAGGTCGCACAAACACTGGCTTGCTGAATATTGCCAAAGACTGTGCGCATGACACGCATAACTTGGCCCGAACCACCACAGGTATCACAGTTTTTCAGTTCATAGCCAGGCTCAGCAGTCGTGCCCTTACAGTGCTCACAAGTATCGTCTAGGTTTATTGGCAGGGTCTTCTCAGCTCCAAAAATCGCTTCTTCAAAACTTAGCTCGATTGCAGCTTCAACATCACGGCCTCTAGCCTGTCGACTTTGCCCCTGGCTACCGTCACCAAAACCACCACCGAAAAAGCTACCCAAAATATCACCAAGGCCGAGGTCACCGAAGTCAAAATTTGTGCTACCGCCACCAAAACCGGCGTAAGGGTTACCATCACTAGCGGCGCTACTACCGACACCGGCATGACCAAACTGATCGTAACGTTGGCGCTTGGATGAGTCTTTTAGCACCTCGTAAGCTTCGTTGATTTCTTTAAATTTAGCCTCATCACCACCCTTATCTGGATGATGTTCAACCGCAGCTTTTCTAAAAGCCTTTTTAACTTCATCAGCACTAGCTGACTTGCCAATACCTAATACTTCATAATAATCACGTTTTGCCATCAGTTAGTATCTCGTTTCTTGTTGCTAGTATCTCGTATATGCCTAGACAGACCGTTTATCAATTTATGAACCTCTATTGACTGATTGCTAAGACTTAGAAAATATTTTTTTGAAATCAACTTCAATTCAGCACATAGAATAAGCTGGTCCTGTACTTCAGTCAATGAACCCCTGGCAATATTATAGAAATTTAGTTTTTCCTTGGAGCTGTTACGCCCAAACCCCTCGGCAATATTTGAAGCCACTGAAATCGATGAACGCTGGAGTTGCGTTCCCAGACCATATTGGTAAACTTGCGGGAAGGTTGCTGTGTGCTGAATTATCTCTATGCGTAGTGTGTGAGATTTCTTCCAGGCATTCAAATCAACAAAACTCTTTATTGTACTCATACTAAATACTAGAAACTAGCTCCTATATACTGTTATATTCTAGCACTCTATGAGCCTGAGTGCCAGTCTATCTATCTTGATATTTTAATATTTTGGCGACCGCTAGACCAATCAAAAATAGTGCCAGAACAGTCAATGCCGCCCAACCTAAGCCGCGCAGTTGATAAAGCACTGCAGCAACTGCCACATATAGCCCCCACATCGTCACAAATCGCTTACCTATAAACATACCTATTATCATGAAACAAACCTCTTCAAGCAGTAACCACCAACCATAAAGACCGCCGGAGACTCCTGATAATGCCTGCAATACCAGAGGCAAAGTAGCAACGCTTAGCATCATATAAAGATATTGGTCAGATTGACTAGTTTCGCTGCGTAAGTAGCGCCAGTACGAATAAAGCGCAAATTGAATCACCAGCACATGGCTATAGGCCTGAATGTTGTTAATACCTACGTAGCCCATGAACCAAAATATTGACAAAGTAAATAAGCCGCCGGCTAGTTCTTTATTTTGTTGTTCGGTGTCACGCACGTGGTAGTAAACAAGTATGGCAGCAACCAATAGTCCGATCGGCATTGGCCAAAGTGTCCTGGCAATAAACATGATACACAACGGATTCAAAAAGCTAGCTACTAACGCCCCTGATTTCTGTGAGTTTGCTCGGGCTCTAAGTATTTTACTGGTCTGTTGATCGCTGAGCGCAAAGTAGCAAACCACCGCCAAAACTGAGCTTAGTATTAGATAGCCATAGACCATGCCGGAAGTAGGGTGAGGCCGCAAAATACTTGCTAAAATAGCCTGGATCATAATCGGCAATAACATGTATAGAGTCGGTTCTTTCTCGACTTTTCGTCCCAAGAGCCAAATCAGTAAGGTCACGGCTATTAGTATGGCGCTGGAGTGAAGCTGACTGTTCGATGACATAAGTGATAACATCACTGCAGCCAAAGCGGCCGACCAATAACCGACAACATACGAATAGCTGGCTGTTCGAGCATAACTCGCCATCGGCACTTTGTAAGATACGAACGTAACCCCTCGTGCTATTGCCCTTGATAGAATAAGGCCTATCATGACTACTAAGTATGCCCAGGCATAGGCAGCCGAGCTCCACTGCCCACCCAATAGCCCGCGCCCTAAAGCTACTGGCAGAATCATCCAAAGAATAGTACTTACCCATCTGTTTGGCTCGACTCGGTAACGTAGCGAAATGGCTATATTAGCTAGTAGTGCTATAAGAACTGTTGCCAGCAATGCGCCCGGCGACAACCACACTCTAACGAGCGGTAAGGTCACAAATAGACCAGAGATGATTGCCCAATTTTTGTCACGTTTTACTTTAGCAAGATAGATAGTCGTTGTCGCAATTAATAAGCCGGTGAACAAACTAAACCATGGTCCAGCAAATATACCCACAATAACTACTGCTAGGGCGCTTGCCATATATACTTGTCCAGCGGTATTTTGCCAGTTAGCACGTAACCCCCGCCGTTTTGGCGAAACTAAAACTAGTAATTGAAATAATAGGCTCGATGCCATTAACATCGTTTGGGATTCGGCAGACATTATCGGATCGGCGACCAACTGAGCAAAAATCAGTGGTAAAGACATACAAGAAATGGCAGCAACAGCGTAAAAGCCAGTTCTGTTTTGTTTAAGCCACGCAAGCACCGACATCAAGAAAAGTACAAATGTAGAGAATAGGATCGCAGTGTGGTGCTGAAAGCCTACGGCTAGCGCCATCATCTGTGAAAATATGACAACTGACGCATAGTTCTGCCAAATAGTGTCTTGTTTGGTAGTAAACCATAGAATAATCATCTCAACTGCGTTAATCAGCGTTAGTGCAACTGCGGCTGACAATAATGAGTGTCCGGCGCTGTAGAACAACAAGCCCACTCCGATATTAAACGAAAGATGAGCGGCTAGAGCATTGTTCTGTTTGGCTTCTCCAGATGATGACATGATTTCGAGACCGTAAAAGGCTGCAGCCAGCAAAAACGAGACCCCTAGCTGACCAAAACCTTGAGTGGTTACGATACCAAGGGAGACAATGATTGACAGTGGTAAATAGATCATCGCACTCATCTTGCTTGACTCGTTGATTTCGGGCCAACGACTATTAAGGTGGCTAATAGCTGATAGGACAATTCCAACTAGTGCGAGCATCCAGCCAAAGTAATAAATTGGTGCCGAAGTTATCGATACTGCCGATTCAAATAATGACAAAAATGTGAATATAAATACGTAGTTCATCAGTGGCTTATGTAACTTCATGACTGCGTGTGAATACATTACTAGGCAGAGTAGTGACGTAATAAACCAGATTATCTTGGCATCGGCCGGTCCAAGCAAATATTTATAGACTGTCAGCCCAATAAGAGGCGCAATAGCAACCCCGATGCCGGCAAAAGCAATTCCGGCCTGCTCTAAACGTTGCCTATTTTCATAGAGCCATATTCCGCTCATATACATTGTGAGCGTAACCACTGCAACAATTAGACTCCTCAGGCCACCAGACAAACCACCAAACGCCACAAACAATCCAGCAGAGGCGACAAATAAAAATGCTCCGAAATAAAGTAATAGCGAGGCGTTATCAAGCTGGATTTGGTTTTTGGCTTTTTCTTGCGTGAATACGTCATCATTGGCTACCGTGAGTTCGGCTTGCTGATTTTCAGGCTGCCCTTCACTGTCAAAAAACTGGTCGTCATCGATATAGTCAAGTTCTGGTACAGGTACACCCGAATCTCTAATGTCTTCTAGGATTAAGCCAAGTATCTCTTTTTGGGCCTTATTTTTAGCATTTTTTAGATATCCAGCGATAAACACTGCCCATTCACGGTTTCTTTCATTCAATTTATCGTCTAATTGCCGAGTTGTGGCCGTGCCTTTAGCTGGCCTTTTTATTATCCAGACCAAAAACAACAAAAACAAAATAACTGTAAGCGCGCTCATCGTTAATACTGAATATACATCAGGGACACAAACTACACAAACCGCTTGTGCTATTTAGAATCCGAGTTTTGGGCCGTAGTAATACCAAAATTCCCTCAGTATGAAGAAAAGTAACACTAAGTAAACAGTGACCAGTATCTCACCGTAGTGTTTACGCAGCCATTCAGCCCGTTTTAGTTTAATTGATTTGATGTGTTTTTGGTCGAGCATGTAGAGGAAGGTATACCAAGAGCTAAGTATCAAAACAATCCATACGCTCAAGCAGTAAATACAAATAGCCTTGATGACAAATAGGCTCTCGTACATCAGGTAAAGCATGAAGCCGAGACTACCGATTATGCTCAGAGAATACAGCTTCCAAAACCAACTTTTCATTTTGCCACCAGCCAAAATTACTAGTCCCAAAAAGCCCATGACTGCAAAACTAGCTAGCCCCATAATTGGATTCGGAAAGCCAAGTACTGTAGCCGGTTTTGACAACATAACTGGCCCACAGGCAAGCACTGGGTTAAGGTCACAAATTAAGCTTTTCGACGGGTTTTTGATAAGCTCGATATGGTCTTGAATCAGTATAAACGAAGCCGAAAAGCCAATAATCGCACAAAATATCAAGATATACGGGAAAACTTGAGACAGAGTTAAGCTTTTAGCTCTTTTAAAATAACTATGCTTTTTTGTCTTTTTCACCATCGCCTCGCCAGTATAACTGCTTAATGGTTTTCCGGCCATAACTTTGGTCAAGTTTGGTCTTTTAATTGGTCATTTAGCCACTTCTCGGCGGCTTTTGAAGTCTTAATTACTGGTGTGGCCTGTAGTACAAAAGTTTCGTAACAATGAAGTTTTGCTACTTCAGTCTCAATCTCATCAAACAAATCTTCTCGGCTGTCCATGATTAATAAGATTTCTTCGTTGTGGTCGACCTTGCCCCGCCACAAAAAATCCGAACTAACTGGCACCTGCTTGGCACAGGCGATAAGATGTTTTTTTATTAATACTGAAGTGATTTTATCCGCTTCAGTTTTATCAAGACATGTCAGATAAAGCTGCAGAAATGTCTGTTTCATTTTACTGCTCAACGACCATAAACTTATGATCATCTATAGTTACTTCATCGGGCTCTATATCTTGCCAGGATGCGCCATAAGCCCTTACTAATTCAGCATACTCTGGTGTTCCATATTTATATACTCGGGCTTCACTATTAAATCCCGCCCCCGCTATCATCTCTTCAATGTTGCTAGGCACCCAATGCGGTGTAATGTTTTCTCTGATTGTTAGCCTCCCGGTTTCTCCGATTACTCTTTTGGCTTCACTAAGCAAGGCCTCAATACTGTTGTCCACCATTTGAGAGCCGATTACATTGCTCATATAAATTTCAGAGACCGAACCGTCGGTTAGAGGTAACTTATGTCCGTCAGCTACCAAAAAATTAAACGAATCATTTGGCCTGTATGGAAGAACCCTGTCACGAACAATGCGTAGATCGTCACATATCTTAGGTGATTCCTCCTTAGCATCTTCGTCTATGTCCAGATTGCCATCTGGCATAAACCATTGATGAAGGCCGCGATAGTAGCGATTACCCTGAAGTGGCATGTCGATACCAATATATTGATTACCACCACTGAAATCAAAAGCTGTAGCTTGACGATCTACGCCTACAAGCGGAGTTGGCATGGCGTTGAAGTCATTTGCTCCAACGCCTATCTCTAAGAAAAGCCCTTCCTTCTGTTGAAAGGAAAACAATTATTTCTCCTCGTCGACGACTTCACCTTCTACTGGTTCTTCTTTTTTGTCATCTTCAGATTTTTCTTCACCTTCTTTGCCGGCTTCGGCCTTGGCAGCCTCTTCGTACATTTTGGCACCGATTGGCATAGTTTTGTCGATTAGGGCCTTAGCTGCGGCTTCAAGGGCATCTTTGTCAGCACTTTCGTCGGCAATTACCTTCTTGGCTTCTTCAATAGCTTCATCAAGGGCTTTAGTGTCTTCTTCAGCTAGTTTGTCTTTGTTGTCATCTTTCATCTTTACGGCCTGATAGATGGCGCTATCGAGATGATTTTTGGCTTCAATCGATTCACGCAATTTCTTGTCTTCCTCGGCGTGAGCTTCGGCGTCTTTGGCCATTTTTTCGACTTCTTCCTTGCTTAGACCCGAGCTACCTTGAATAGTAATGCTCTGCTCTTTGCCAGTGCCCTTGTCTTTGGCGGTAACGTTCAAGATACCGTTGGCATCGAGGTTAAAAGTAACTTCAACTTGTGGCACGCCACGTGGTGCTGATGGGATGCCATCGAGCACAAAGCGGCCTAGGCTCTTATTATCAGCAACCATTTCGCGCTCACCTTGGACAACGTGGATTTCGACTGAACTTTGGTTGTCGGCAGCGGTCGAGAATACTTCGCTCTTGCTAGTAGGGATGGTTGAGTTACGCTCAATTAATTTGGTTGCAACACCACCTAGAGTTTCAATACCTAGTGAAAGTGGTGTAACATCTAGCAATAGCACATCCTTGACATCACCTTGTAGTACACCACCCTGGATAGCGGCACCAACAGCTACAACTTCATCAGGATTAACACCCTTCATCGGTTCTTTACCGAAGATCTTCTTAACCTTTTCAACGACAGCAGGCATACGGGTCATACCACCAACAAGGACGATAGCATCGATGTCGCTGGCTTTTAGGCCAGCATCTTTGAGGGCTTTCTCGCATGGCGCACCAGTTTTTTCAATTAAGTCAGCCACTAAGCTTTCTAGCTTAGCGCGGGTCAGCTTGTACTCAAAGTGCTTTGGACCTTCAGCGTCAGCAGTTAAGAAAGGTAAGTTGATGTTAACTTCTTGGGCACTGGATAGTTCGATTTTGGCTTTTTCGGCTTCGTCGCGCAGGCGCTGCATGGCAGCTTTGTCGCTAGAGATATCAATACCGGCTTCTTTCTTGAATTCATCAACAAAATGATTAACAAGTACGCGGTCGAAGTCGGCGCCGCCCAGGTGAGTGTCACCATTGGTACTCTTTACTTCAAAAACGCCATCACCAAGTTCCAAGATTGAGACGTCAAAAGTTCCACCACCAAGGTCGAAGACGGCGATCTTTTCATCGCCCTTCTTCTCTTTGTCTAGGCCGTAAGCCAAAGCAGCTGCAGTTGGCTCATTAATAATACGTTTAACTTCTAAACCGGCGATTTTACCGGCGTCTTTGGTAGCTTGGCGCTGTGAGTCATCAAAATAGGCAGGCACGGTAATCACCGCCTCCGTTACTGGCGCACCAAGAAAGGCTTCGGCGTCAGCCTTAAGTTTGCCCAGTATCATGGCGCTAACTTCTTCGGCGCTGTATTCCTTATCGCCCATTTTTACTTTGGCGCTGTTGCCACTTTTAACGATTTCGTAGCCCATAAGCTTCAAGTCTTTTTGGACTTCTTTATCTTCAAAACTACGGCCAATTAGGCGCTTTACTTCATAAATAGTGTCTTTGGAGTTAGTAACTTGTTGGCGTCTTGCGACTTGGCCAACCAAGCGTTCGCCTTTTTTGTTGATAGCAACTACGCTCGGAGTAGTGCGTGCACCCTCGGAGTTAGCGATAATTTCCGCCTTACCCGACTGCATAACAGCCATGGCTGAGTTAGTTGTTCCTAGGTCGATGCCGATAATTTTGCCCATATTTCTCTCCTTTTAGTAGTTCAAATTTGATTAATTTCTAGCACTCATTATACCACAGTGCCAATATCATAAATTATAGAAAATTGGCAGTCTCATGTCAAGAGTGCCAGAATTTTTGTTAACTGGACTGATTTATGGGTGCATATAGTTCGTATAATTATGAAGCACGCAAGCTAGTTGTAGCATAGCTACTACTGCCGCGTACTGGAGTGATTAGACGAAATATATGCCCCAGAAACTGTCCAGTTAGTGAAAATTACTGGAACTCTTGACATGGTCAAGAATGCGCTTTGTGTGCTTTTAACTTTCCTTCAAATTATTATTTTCATTCCCGAACCAAGATGACAATGTTATTGCATTGTCACTTTGACCATAGCATGGCGGATGATTTCGTCGCCGACTTTATAGCCAGCTTGGAGTTCTTCGGTCACGACTTCTGTATCACCGTCGCCTTCTTCCATGCTGATAGCTTCGTGTAATTCTGGATTAAAATGCTCACCGACAGTTTGTATGCGTTCCACGCCAATTTTTTCTAATGCCTGCTCAAGCTGCTTGCGCACACCCACTAATCCGCTAAACCATTTCTCCCAAGCTACATCTTTGGATTTTGGTGCATGAATAATAGCGCGGTCAAGATTATCTATGAATGTTAGCAAGTCACGAATAACATTGGCTTTATAGAAGCCACTGAACTTAATTCTGTCTTCTTCAGCACGACGGCGTACATTAATAGCATCAGCTCTTTCACGTAAAAGTGCGTCAGTAAGCTCTGCAACTTGTTGTTCAAGTTCTTTTAAAGTTGGCTTTTTAGACATCTTGCGGCACTCCTTCAACTTCAACAGTATTTTTTCCTACAAGAGAGATAGCGTGTGGTAATGGAACTCTTTTTACATAGATTAAGTTATCTAGAGCACTTAATCTCCTTACGATTTCTAATTCATCTGGAGTTGATTCGACTAATAAATCACGGACCAACTCATCACCACCCAACAAATCACCGAAAGAAGAGCCCTTACTACTCATACATTGCCTCTTCCAAAGTATTACCGGCGCGTTCGACGAGATTCATAACATCGCGGTAACTTTGGCGGGTTGGGCCGAGCACACCTATAAAACTACGGTCACTGAAAGGGCTGCGGAATTTGCTAATAATTAGACTGCAGCCAGAATTGCGGCCAATTGGGTTCTCAGCACCAATGTAAACGCTCAGCGCTTCGTTTGGAGCGGCTTCGCGGAGCCATGGTTCGAGGTTATCTAAGAGCCTGGCGACTTCCTGCACTTGAGCTGGATGAATAAATTCTGGCTGACCGAATAAGTTACTAAGTCCACTCATATATAGCTGATCACCAATCGTTGCCAGGCCTAGGTTGTGAGTAAGCTCAACTAAGGTATCTACAGTATTACGAATAACTCTATCTGGTAATCCGCCACCCTGAGCGCGAGCAGCCAGGGCGCGCTCGACACGTGGACTAGTAATTTTTTGTGATTCTTCGCCGACTTGATTGACATAAAATCGATATCCCTTATCTGTTGGCACGCGACCGGCACTAGTGTGTGGTTGAGCGATAAAGCCAAGTTCTTCAAGATGAGCCATCTCAGCCCTAACTGTAGCGCTTGAAACATTAAAAAGTTTAGCCAGCAGGCTAGAACCAACTGGACTGGCCACTTCGGCGTACTGCTCAATGATAGCGTTTAGGATTTGAACTTGTCGCTCCGTCATATGAACATATTATACTGTTTTAGCACTTGAGTATCAAGACTGCCAATTACTTATATAAGTATTCCCTGACGTCTTCAAGTAAGTGAGCGGCATATTCGCGGGCGGCCTGCTCTTTGTTGTCATCCAAAATATCGTTCTGAAAATAATTATCTAGAAGTTCGGTGCAGGCATGGAATTCATCATTCACAACTAGTTTATAAAACGGCTCGGTTAGAGCACGGTCAATTTCATCAAGCGCACTGACGAGGCGTATACGTACTTCATCTTCCGGCATATGGCCGCGGTCACGCAGTCTTTGCATCCAGACTTCAAAACTTGGTGGCAAAATAAAAACAATTTTGGTATCAGGTTTAATGTCGTGAATTGTTTTAGCACCGTCAGGCTGGACCTCGTTTATAGCAATTTTACCAGCTTGATTTGCCTTAGTTAACTCTTCGATCCTGACGCCAGAAACTTGTTGACCATGAATAATGGCAGATTCTAAATACATACCGGCTTTTAAATCGTGTAAATACTCTTCTTCGGTGCGGAAAATATATTCGACACCATCTTGCTCCCAAACACCATTGTTTTGACGTTTTGGCCTGGTAGTATCAGACACCATGTAGTGGTAATCACCAGATTTTAACAGTTCAGAGATTATTGTGTTACGTCCGGAAGAAGTAGTGCCGACAAGCAGAACAAGACGAGTTTTGGTCAAAATTTCTTTAGCATCGTTGCTTGGATGATAATTGGCGAAAGTTGCCTGAAAGTCATTTAGAAGTTTTAGTTTTGGTCGTTCCATATATTATTATAAACAGATTTCACCCCAAAAAGCAAACGCTTAACCATAGCTTGGTCTCACTTCTTGTCATCCTGAACTTGATTCAGGATCCATAATATAGTCGTATCACGTGGATACTGAAACAAGTTCAGCATGACAGTGATGACTTAATATACCCGCTACGAAGTAACTGACACGTCCGTCCACTATGCTTTGTTATACTAAAGGTCTAATGCCACATATCCACGAGAAAATTGATTTCGCAGTTAGTATACTTATTGTCAATGACGATAAGGTTCTTTTAGTCAATCATCCTAGGTATGATTTATGGTTACCGATTGGTGGACACATTGAGCTCGATGAAGATAGCGACCAGGCACTATTCCGCGAAGCTAAAGAAGAGTCAGGACTGGACATAGAAGTCATGAGCCATAAACCAAGTCAAAAAGACAAGACCATAAAGCCGTTATATGCACCCCATTACGTCGACATCCATGAGGCTAACCCGCCACATAAACACCTTGGATTAATTTACTTTGCAAAGTCCAGGAGCAATAAATTTATTAAGTCGGACGAGCACACCGATATGAAATGGTTTAGCACTGCGGAGCTCGCAGATCCAAAATACAAAATATCTGAGACTGTACAATTCTATGCGAGTGAGGCAATACAGCTTGCCAAAACCTTCAAATCTACTAGTCACGCTTCAGCATAACGGTAAATGCCTCGGCTGGGATCTCGACTTTGCCAAACATTTTCATGCGTTTTTTGCCTTTGGCTTGCTTGGCCAATACTTTTTTCTTTCTGGATACGTCGCCACCATACAACCCAGTCGTGACATCTTTGCGGTAAGCGCTGATGTCCTCGCGGGCGATGAATCTACCGCCAATTGCTGCTTGTAGTGAAACTTGGAAATTTTGGCGTGGGATGACTTCTTTAAGTTTGCCGACAATATCTCGGCCAATCCTCATTGATTCAGAACGGTGAACCATAATGCTGAGTGCATCAACGCGCTCACCTGATACATAGAAGTCCACTTTGACTAAATCTTCGGCGCGGTAATCATCAAGTTCATAATTAAATGAGCCGTAGCCGCTGGTGACGCTTTTGAGCTGGTCATAAAAATCCGTCAGTAAATTGGCGAGCGGTGCTTCAAAACTAATCAGTGCTAATTGGGCGTCGACGTATGATAAGTTCTTTTGGATGCCACGCTTGCTGATAATTAATTGAATTACAGCACCTACATAATCTTTAGGTACGACGACTTCGCCCTTAATCCACGGCTCGCGAATTTCAACAATATTGGCAGGGTCGGGCAAATCGGCGGCTGATTTAATATCTAATTCGTCGCCATTTGTCATCGAAACTTCATAATCAGTTGAGGGATTAGTGACGACGAGGTCTAGGTCGTATTCCCTTTCTAGTCGTTCGCGGACTATGTCCATGTGTAGCAGCCCAAGGAAGCCGACACGCACGCCAAAGCCAAGTACGGCTGAGTTTTCTGGGGTAAATTGCAACGCGGAGTCGCTGAGTGATAACTTCTCAATCGCATCTTTTAACTCCTGATAGTATTCGTTACTCTGCGGGAAGAAGCCGGCATAAACAAATGGCTTAACTTCTTTATAGCCCGGTAGTGAGCCCTTCGCCTGATTATTAGTTAGAGTTACGGTGTCACCAACCCGAGCCTCGCGGGTGCTTTTCAGGTTAGTCACGATGTAGCCAATTTCACCCGACTGCAAGCTACCGAGTGGTGACATTTCGGGTTTTAACATACCAACTTCCAAAGCTATGCCATTGGCGCTGGTGGCCATCATGGTTATTTGATCGTTCTTGGTAATTTTTCCGTCAACAATCCGCACGTATAAAACGACACCACGGTAATCATCATAATAGCTATCAAATATCAGCGCCGTTGTTGGTGCCGCTGGGTCAGCGCTCGGGCAAGGCACATCATCAACTATTCGATCTAAGACCTTAGCAACGCCCTCGCCAGTTTTGGCACTAATCAACAAAATATCTTCAGGACTGCAGCCAAGCAAATTAACTACTTCGGCTGTAACCCTCGGCACGTCGGCCGCTGGTAAATCTATCTTGTTAAGAACTGGGATAATCGTCAAGTTAGCAGCCATGGCGAGATAAACGTTGGCTAGTGTCTGGGCCTGAATCCCTTGCGACGCGTCGACGATTAGTAGCGCACCTTCGCAGGCCTCTAAACTTCGTGACACTTCATAACTAAAGTCAACGTGCCCAGGAGTATCGATTAAATTAAGCTCATAGTCCTTATAAGCCATCCTGACTGGAGCCAGCTTGATGGTAATTCCTTTTTCACGCTCCAAATCCATTTTGTCGAGTAACTGCGCCTTCATATTACGCTTTTCAACCGTGCCAGTAATTTCCAGCAACCGGTCAGCCAAAGTCGACTTACCGTGGTCTATGTGCGCTATTATGCAGAAATTACGAATGTGATCTTGTTTCATGTAGAGAGCATTATAACAGAGGTGGAGCCGATATCCTATTGCTTAAGCAAAGAACTTCTCGTAATAATGCGCACCTTCAATGTAGTTTTCTGGCGACGTGGCAATATCGACAAACAACTGGGCTTTGTCGACCCATTTTATGGCATTGACTTCGGACTTGTCGACAATAAATTTATTGATTGGTAGGTCAACCTTGGTCTTAAACATCACCATATAAAAATTATTACTTTTCAGTTCAACCGGCAGTCTGGCGACTTCTACCAAGTCGACTGCTTCCAGGCCCAGTTCTTCATAGACTTCCCTGACGGCATTCTGTAGATACGACTCGCCAGCTATAACTGTTCCAGCAGCAGCCGAACCCCAAAGTCCGGGGTTGCTCTTTTTCGCCAAACTTCGCTGGGCAATGAGTACTTGCCCCTGACTATTTTCAATCCAAATTACAGCGATTCGGTGGCGAAGCGACTGACCGTGTGCCTGCCGCCTGGTCATGTGATTTAGGACAGAATCATTCTCATCGACTACAACAACAACTACTTCATCCATCGCTTAATAGTCGATTCTGACTGGCTTCATTATTAGCTGGCGAATTTTGCGTAAAGCTGGTCTAGGCTCATTTAGCCCGAAGAGTAATGACATACCGACATGAACAATTATCGTCGCACCGGCAATAGCGCCAAACTTAAAACCTAGGGTCACAAAACCACGGTCAGTAATTTCGAGCGGCAGCAACGAAACCATGATAAACGCCGTAGTCACGCTAAAACCCGTAACCGAAACAATCCTAACCATCGAGCCCCAAAAAGCTCGGTTCAAAATATATCGATCACGTATAAACATAATTAGGAAGAGCATTGTCACCTCAATTACTGCAGTTGCTGATTGTGCCAAGGCTAGACCGGCCATACCATAGACACTTGGTTTGGCTAAATTGAATACCAACACAATATTTATGCCAATCGCAAATAGAGATACAAACAAAGGAGTCTTTGTATCTTTCTGGGCATAGAAGTAGCGCGAAACGATGCTATAGACTATTCTAAACAAAATAGCGATGGTTAGATAACCAAAAATTAATGAAACTTCAGGGGCTACGTCACCAAACAGTAGACGAGCCAAGTATCCACGAGCGAAGTACGATACAACTACGACCGGCATGGCCAGCCAAATCATCAGGCGCATTATTCTAAAAAAGTCCTCGTGAAACAAATCTTGCCTGCCCTCCGCCAAACGATTAGCTAGTCGTGGGAATGCGGCTGTGGCAATAGCATTACCAAATAGCATGATTGGTACGTTTGCGAGTGTGGTGGCAAAGTTATAGTAACTGACTGTACCGTGGGCCAGTAAGTTGGCACGATTAGTTTCGACAATACTGTTTATCGAGTCAATGCCTTGGTCGATTGAACGCGCCGGTAGCGCGTGCACAACTTGATTGAAGTCGTTGCTTTTGAAGTTAATCTTTGTCTTATATTTGAAACCTAGTCCCCAGAGTCCGAAAGTCGCAACTATTAGTTGTATCGAAGCCCCAATCAAAGCGCCAACACCAAGCCCCACGACACCTAAATGATATTTGAAAACATAGACACTGATAATGATCGAGACATTGTAAAAAAGTGGCGCAATTGCATAGAAGAAGAATCTTCCATATGTTTGCTGAACGCTAGTGATGATGCCTGAGATGGTGAATAGCAGTGGATTCAGCGAAATAAGTCGCATGATTTGGACAGCCTGATCGAGATGCTCTGGCGATAAGCTCGGTGCCACGACGTGTTGCAAAAGTGGGCGGGCAAAAATAAAAATAACAGCCGCCACCACAGCCATAATAATGCCGAGAAGATTAATCAGGCTACTGGTAATCTCCCACATACCCTCATCATCACCTTTATGTAATCGATCAGCTAGAACCGGCACCACTGCAACACCAAGCGCACCAGCTGCAATCGTCAAGAAAAAGAAGTCTGGTATCTGGAAAGCCGCAAAAAAAGCATCAGTACTGCCCGGATCAATGAAGGTAAAGTTAGTACTAACTAAACGATTGCGGAAAAAGCCTAGCGTTTGACCAAACAAAGCCATGATAATCAGCATCATTGTTGCACCACCAAATGACACTCGCCCGTTAGCTTTGTTTATCCAGTGTTTCATGCAGCTAAACCTCTATAGACGTTAAATAGTCAATAATCGGTTGATAGTCGAACAGCAGTTCGGTCGTCGGTTGACTTGATATGGTCTTTTGAGGTCTAGCGGGATTCATCTGCTAATAAGTATAAAGTAACTAGTTGTTAGTAACTAGTATGAATAAGAGCAAATAGTAAAAAATTTGAATGAGTGAAGCCCCAGCAATCGCCTCGATATTGTCATTCCGGCCTACGAGCCGGAATCCAGTCTTTAGCAATCAGTAATTAGTACTAATTAAGTCACTCACTCGTTGCTGACCTAATTCTAGCTACTACCTACTCGCTACCTTAGTACTGGATCCCGTATCAAGTACGAGATGACATGGAGAGGTTTTCGACCAAGATGTGCGAAATACAAAAGTCTTAGTAGAGTTCGGCGGCTTTTGGTAGCGTCGTACCTTTAAGAACTTCTAACACCTCTGGGGCTTCAACCGTTTCTTTTTCAATAAGCTTATTTTTAAGCGCTTCTAGTTGCTCTAGATTGGCTTTAATAACAAGTCGAGCTCGCGTGCCGGCTTCAGTAATTAGGCTCTCAACTTCGTCATCAATAACTTTAGCAGTTTCATCCGAATATTGGCGTTCATGCATGATTCTCTCCATCATGATGCCATCTTCAGTATGGAATACTTGGTCGCGCAGCTTTTTACCCATACCTTGATTAACAACCATCTCTCTTGCGAGTTCAGCGGCTTTTTGGAGATCGCTACCAGCACCAGTTGTAACGCGGTCTGGCCCGTAAATAACTTCCTCAGCCACACGACCACCCAGCATTCTTGCTAGAACGTCTTTGTACTCAATGATTGAGTGATAGCTTTTATCTTCAGGTGGTATAAACCAAGTCACGCCACCAGTACCACCACGCGGAATAATGGTAACTTTGTGGACTGAGTCGCTGTCAGGTAAAACGTGACCGACAATTGCGTGCCCGGCCTCATGATAAGCAGTTAATTCTTTTTCCTTGTCGTTCATTACTTTGCTCTTGCGTTCTGGGCCAATCGCTACGCGTTCAAAAGCATTAGTGACGTCTTCTTGTGTTATTTCCTTGCGGCTATTACGGCCAGCAATAATGGCCGACTCGTTAGCTATGTTAGACAGGTCAGCACCAGATGAACCAGCAGTCTTAGCAGCTAAAGCGTCAAGGTCAACGTTTTTAGCTAGTGGCTTCTTGGCAAAGTGTATTTTAAGAATCGCTTCGCGGTCTTTTCGATCAGGCAAGTCGATGTTAACCCGACGGTCAAAACGACCTGGGCGTAGCAAGGCTGGGTCAAGTACATCGGCGCGGTTGGTAGCAGCAATTACGATTACGGTCGTGCCTTGTTCGAAACCATCCATTTCAACCAAAATCTGGTTAAGTGTCTGTTCTCTTTCGTCGTGACCACCACCCATACCGCTGCCGCGCTTACGACCGACGGCGTCAATTTCATCAATGAAGATGATGCATGGTGAATTTTTCTTGGCTTTAGCGAATAAGTCGCGTACGCGAGATGCACCAACACCAACAAACATTTCTACGAACTCTGAACCAGAGATACTAAAGAACGGCACATTGGCCTCGCCGGCAACGGCTCGGGCCATCATAGTCTTACCAGTACCTGGAGGCCCAATTAGCAATACGCCTTTTGGAATCTTAGCACCGACCGACTCGAACTTTTTCGGAAACTTCAAAAACTCAACGACTTCCTGAAGGTCGGTCTTAGCCTCGTTAGCACCAGCGACATCTTTGAATACGACTTTATCTTTCTCGTTACCGTAGAGGCGAGCCTTACTCTTACCAAAACTCATCGCCTGGTTACCTTGGCCTTGTGCGCTACGCATCATGAAGAAGATAACAAAACTAATTAGTAAGACTGGCACGATTGCACTGGCGAGAGTTAGCCAGATATTGCTCGTATTCGACTCCGGCTTAACCTCTACAGAAACGTCCCGATTACTAAGACCCTGCTCGTAAATACTCGACCCGGGTTCTTTGCGTGACTTTTCGGTTGGCTTGCTCTCACCCTTTTTAGTGATTTGTAGGTCGTTGCCCTGAATTGTGATTTGCTGGATTTGACCAGCATTGGCACCTCTAATAACGTCAGAAAAAGCAATGGTTTTAAGTGGTGATGGCTGGCTAAACGAACTGGCAACGACTAGGCCAATTAATACTAGTAAAGTTATAAATCCAAAATTTTTAAAACCTTTGCGGCTTTTGCCTTCTGGGTTCAACTTAGTCTTCGGTTTGAATGATTTCTTGTCCATATCCCAGATATTATACAGAACCTGTTTAATGATTGCTAGCGCTCATGGCTATCGAGTGCCAAATTATCGGTTTTTACGATCAGCGAGAACTGTTTATCGACTGATAGGCTACGTTCTGGTGGCAGCGTTTTAGCACCATGAACCAACCGCTCAATCTGCTTTTTGTCAATATTTGTCACGCCTTGGCCGCGCAACCAGCTAATCATGACCTCACGCGCCACCACATGTGGCAACATAATGAACCAGTGTCGATCAAGTTTGTTGGCTGACGGATGAATATCCAAATAATTCTCTAGTTCTTTGTTAATTTTGACATTTAATTCCGACAACTTATCGATATGTTCAAACAGCTGACTCTTATCCTCTGCCGAAAACTTAGCCACTAGGTTGTGCCTTATGTAATTGCGTAGATACTTAGTGTCCAGATTGGTACTATCTTCACGCCACTGTATATTATTGCTCGTAGCGTAGTTAGTGATATCTTCCTTGGTCTTGCTAAGCAGTGGCCTTATCAATTGATTGCCAGATTTTAATGATGTAAGGCCACGTCTACCAGTACCCCGTACAATATTAATAATTGCCGTTTCGAGCATATCGTCTTGGTGATGGGCAGTAATGATGGCTTTAGCACCTGCAGTCTTCCGAACCTGTTCTAAAAATTGATAACGCGCATGCCTAGCTTTTTGTTCACTGGCATCTGTTCCCAAATAACCCTTGTCATAAACAAACGGTAGACCATATCCATTTGCCATCTTTTGTACAAATAACCGATCTTCGCCGGAATCTATTCTAATACCGTGGTCAAAGTGAGCTACAATCAGTTTTAGTTTTCGGTGTTTAGAACTACGGCTTAGAATATCCAGCAGAGACATCGAGTCAATTCCGCCCGATGCCGCAACAACGTAAACTCCCGGTTCAATCTTGACATCCATAGATTTGCTAACATGAGCCCTGCTTAACACCATACTTTGGTAGCGGCGACAAGATTTGAACTTGGTGACCTTGAGGCCTATATTGCTTCAAGCCATGAACGACTTTTTTGATAAGGCCTGTCGTTCTTGGTTTCTTCATATAATTTTTGTTAATCATAATAATTATGAGTCCTACTTAACGCACAATTTTGGTAGCGGCGACAAGATTTGAACTTGTGACCCCAGGCTTATGAGTCCTGTGCTCTAACCAACTGAGCTACGCCGCCCCCAAAATTGTGTGTTAAGTGTCGCTCTTTAACCAACTGAGCTACGCCGCCCCCAAAGTATAATGTCAACGTTCCAAACAACAGGGGTAAATATAGCATATTGGGCTGAATAAATCAAAAGAGTCCTCGGACTTACCATAGGGACTCTTTTGATAATAGTAGATTTATAGGGCTGCAATGACTGAATCGAGCTCTAATATTTTACTGTCTGAGGTCGCAGCTAGCTCGTAAGCTAGGCCACCTAAGTTACTAAATAATGACACTTATCCCCTCCTGTTTTTTTATTTTGTTGTTTTTGTTTGTGATCACTAACAACTATTATTATACATAACTTTGTGTTTTTGTCAAGCTAATGCTTGTCTTAAATGCACTAGTGTGGTTTAATTACTCCTGCAGGTCCTTAGCGGTTCTAGTGCGATGAAAAACTTTCGAAAACTTCCTTGATTCAAGGCTCAGGTTCGGTAAGATTGATTAGCAAAAAGACGTTTTAAGCGGTCGAACTTGCGCTTTAAGTAATCAAGGAAACATTACATGTACAAATTGTTTGTAGGTGGATTGCCATTTAGCACCACTGATGAAGAAATGGCTCAATTATTTAGCCAGCACGGTACAGTTGCTTCTGCTGTTGTGGTCAAAGACCGCGACACTGGTCGTAGCAAAGGTTTTGGTTTCGTCGAGTTTGAAAACGATGACGAAGGCAAAGCTGCCGAAAAAGCTCTTAATGGATCTGACATGGGTGGCCGTTCAATTACGGTTAACCAAGCTCGTCCTAAAGAGGATCGTCCACGCCGAGACTTCGGTGGTGGCGGTGATCGCCAACGCAGCTGGTAATTTATTACCTAGCTAGCTAAAAACTCCCGTACTTGTTACGGGAGTTTTTTATTGCAATGAGGCCGTAAGACGCGCCAGATTATCTAGTAGTTTGGTACGTTTAGGTCTTGCCTGCCAGCTTGATAAACTCAGTGATTTTGATTTAGCTAGATATTTGGTAGTCATTTTATTTAAGTCAGTGATTACCACTTTGTCATAAATTAGTAAGGTAACCTCTAGGTCAAGCTGGAATGAGCGCATATCTAGGTTGCTCGAACCAATCGTAGCTATGTCGTCATCGATTGTTATATATTTAGAATGCAGTAGAATCGGCCGATTATAAAGATAGATTTGGACCCCGGCTTTTAATAATTCTTCGTAATATGATCTTTGGGCGTGACCAACCATTCTCTGATCCATAATTTCTGAATTTATCATGACCACCTCCACGCCGCGTTGGGCGGCGCTAGTTAAAGCAATCATCAATGAGTCATCCGGCACGAAATAGGGGTTAACAATAACCACTCTTTTGTCGGCGGTATGTATGAGCGACGTAAACAGTTTTAGATTATTGTCATTATCATAACCAGGCCCGCTCGGTACTACCTGTGCGAGCGTAGTTCCAGTTAGCTCAATCGTAAACTCAAAATCGGAGTCTTCTTCCCTTATCAGCAGCTCATCAGATTCCGAATACCAATCGGTTATAAAAGCGGCGTGTAATTGGGTTACTACTGGACCAGTTACTCTGACCATTAACTCGTCATAGTACAGACCGTCTCGTCGATGATAATTACGACGAATTAGGTTTTGCGAACCGGTATAGCCAATTACACCGTCAATTACGACGATTTTACGATGATTACGTAGATCTGGTCTATTAAAATTCTTGCCAGGAAATTGGAGGGGCAACATCGAGTACCATTCAACTCCAATTTCAGTTAAAAGCTTTGTCACATTACGGTAGCCATGCAGCTTCTTGGTGCCAAAATAGTCAAATAATACTCTTACTTTCACTCCACGCTTGACGGCTTCGGCCATTGCATCAAATAATGGCTGAGTAGAATCGTCTAGAACAATAATGAAAAATTCAATATGAACAAACTTCTTGGCTTTGGCGATATCTTCCGCGAGTCTGACAAAATTATCGTCATATTCTGGTAAAAGTTCGATTTTATTACTACTAAATGCTGGCAGACCGCTAAGATTAGTTGCAAGCTTAATTAAATGATTGATTCGACTCGTGACCTCGAAGTGGACAAACTTTCTAAGTACTGGGTCAGTACTAGCCTCATCAACGGCTTTCTTAATAATTTTATCCATTGTGTGCTGTTTAGATCGTCGCGATTTGGACAATTTTGGGCTACCAATTAACCAATAAGACAAAAAGCCGATCGTCGGCAGTATCATAATGTAAAATAACCACGCCATAGCTGACGATGGCTTACGGTTCTTAGGCACAAAGTAAACGGCTACTACCCTAAGAACCCACTCAAAGAAAATAAATAAAAGTAGTACCTGTTGGAAATCGAGTTTCATTTTATAGTCATATTAGCACGTTACAGATACGCTTATGGTAATAATGGTTTAAAAGTCTTCGTCCAAAGACTTTTGTAATTCATCCAAATTATTGATTTTTATGAGCTTATTTTCGATGGAAATAATTTTTTTGGCTTTCAACTTGTTGATTTCGCGGCTAATTGTCTCACGGCTAAGCCCAGCCCTTGCACCTAAATCCTTTTCATTAATGTGTATATCAATAACACCGTTCTTGCCTGGCGTACCAAACCTTTTGGCTTCGAGGATAATTTCAAAAACTAAGCGGTTACTGGCATTACTCGACATTAGGTGTGCCATTCGTCCAAGTACACCGTCAATCCCAGCATAAATTCTTTCTAGTAAGCTCATCATCACATCTGGGTTAGCTTTCAAGAACTCAAAAACAGCCTCAATGGGCGCCTGTCGAACCTCTATATCAGTCTCGGCTTCAAATATAAAGCGATTGATTGTTTTGTCAAAGGCATGAGACAACGGGAAATAAGCCGGATGACGAAAAATGTTCACAATTACTTCGTCACCACGTGAGTTGACGTCATATTCTTTGACCTTGCCTTTGATTATAAAAAATAAATCTTTGGATTTTTCGCCATTATGAATCAGGATTTGGCCTTTTTCATAGGCCTTCAAGCGATACGCACTAAAGAACAGTTCTACTTTTTGCGTAATAGCGTCAGTCATGTGGTGTAAATATTAGTTGGGCCTCAGCTTTCTGACCCTATATTCCCTTCTTAATTTGTAGTATAACATCCCGTTCCTTAAGAAATTAAATGTTAAGATATAGTGATGAATCCCATTAGACCTAAAATGATCGTATTAAGTCAGCTGACAACCGAACCACTGTTCGACTGTCAACCGATTATTGACTATCTAACGTCTGTGGAGGTCTAACGGGATGAAAGCACCAGATTTTAATTTACCCGACCAAAACGGCCAAATCCATTCACTCAAAGATTACGCCGGTAAATGGTTAGTTATATATTTCTACCCTAAGGACGACACTCCTGGCTGTACCAAAGAAGCTTGCGCATTCAGAGATGGTCGCGATTTACTGGCCGGTCTCGGCGCTGAAGTTGTCGGCATAAGCAAAGACACGTCTCGTTCCCACGCCAAGTTTGCCGACAAACATCAACTGAACTTTACTATCTTAAGTGATGAATCAACGGATATAATTAACGCTTTTGGCTCTTGGAAGCCAAAAAAATTTATGGGTCGAGAATTTGTGGGTATTCACCGCGACACTTACTTAATTGATCCAAGTGGGGAAATAGTAAAAAAGTACGAAGGTGTTAACCCCTTGACTCATTTTGACGAAGTCTATAAAGACCTAAAAAGCCTGACCAGTTAAAAACAGACAGGGCTTATTTGCCCTGTCTGTTTACGATTGACTCGTTAATTATTCTACTGAACTGTAATTGAGCCCGTGTCACCAGCATTAAAGTGGTTGTGAAAACCAAAAGTTCCCATTTTTGTAACCGTAAATGTAACCGTTTGACCCTTGCCAACTGTACCAACGTTCAGGTCGGCATCATCCGAGTGGGCTGGGTGTGGATTGGAATCAAACTGTAGGCTCGATGATGAGTTGTTAGTAATAGCCACCGTGTCCCCAGTTTTGACTGTAGTCTTGCTTGGACTGAAGCCATTATTCGAGTACGTGATTGTAGCTGCGGCCGTTTTGTCACTAGCGGTCGTACTTGTTGAGGTTGTCGTATTGGTTGTAGTCGCCTGACTTACATTAGTAGTCGATTTCTTATTCATTAATAGAAAGCCACCGCCTAGCACAACGACCGCTACGACGCCCACAATTATTCCCTTGTTCATATCTGCTCCTCTAACTTAGTTGTAGATTAATAATACTATAGAATTACAAATGCAGTTGATTAAACTTAACACTCTTTGGGTTTCTAGAGGTATTGCCCGGGCACTGGTCTTTTATCAAAATCTTCAATTGCAACACCAAGCTTTTGAGCAACGCCCCTTGCAGAGCCAGGAACCATTTTTTCGTGTAACTCAACTAGTATACGTTTTAGGTCAAGCGTACCTTCATCAGCCGAAACTTCTATTGATGGTGCCTGCGTCCTTAATAACCTATCGAGAATAGTGGCTACGCCCCTTAGACTATGGGTCTCTAAACTACGGATAGGTAGAGATAATCCAGACGGCTCCTGTTCAGTTAAAACACCCCATATTGAGTCGGTTAAATTTTGGGCCCTAGCTATTAGCACTTCTTTCGGTATGAAAAGACCATTGCTTTCAGGCAGCGTGAATATTCTAACCGTGTCTAGGTCTTGTTCTCTACCTCTAGCTACAAGATATTCGTCGGGTGCTATTTCTGCCACGTTAACTCCAATAACATCACTCTCACAGTAACATAATTATCTGATTTGTAAATGTAATGTTTAATTACTCTATGAGAGCAGTGCGCCGCCGTCGACGACAATCTGGCTACCAGTCATATATGACGACATATCACTTGCTAGAAAGAGGGCAACTTTAGCAATTTCGTCAGGCTCACCCATCCGGTGCATTGGTATACTGGCCATGAATATTTTCGTCGACTCGGCCATTTGCTCGGCCGATGCACCTTTACTCATGGCCGCCACACCAGGCGTCGCCACGCCACCGGGGGCAATCGCATTTACTTGAATATTGTACTGGGCGAGTTCTAGGGCTGAATTTTTTGTAAATCCCCAAGCACCGTGCTTTGAAGCATCATAGTGAGCAAGTCCGATCATTGAGGGGTGTAAGGCGTCAATTGAAGTGATATTGATAATCTTGCCACCACCCTCGGCTTTCATTACCTCAGCCGCGTATTTAGTGGTCAGAAAAACACTCCGTAAATTGACATGCATGACACGCTCAAACTGGGCCTCGGTCATTACTGAAACTGGTGCCGGTGGATAAATACCCGCGTTATTTACCAAAATATCAACTGCACCAAACTTTTCCTTACACTCGGCTATCATGTTTTTAATGTCTTCTTCGTTTGCGACGTCGACACTGTAGGCGAGGGCCGTCCAGCCTTCACCAATCAACTCTTCAGCTGTTTTGTAGGCAGCTTCTCTGTCTAAATCAGCCACCATGACTTTAGCACCTGCCTCGGCCAGACGATATGCAATACCCTTGCCGATGCCCATCGCACCACCAGTTACGATTGCCGTGTTGCCATTTAGATTAAGTAGGTTTGATAGTTGTTCCATGACGTCCTCCTATTAGTTATTTCTGTGTCAGCCTCGGCTTCCATTTTGGCTAGCCTGGTGTAGTAATCTGGGATTTCTTTCAAATACGCCCAAGCAATTTTTCCAGTTATAGTCATGTCACTATTAGTAACATTTGTTTCTGCATCAACTGTGCCGTGTTCTAACTCAACTGCTAGCCCTTGGCGAAATTGCTCTAAATCTATAGCCTCCAAGCTAATGCCTAGTTTGACTGCAGTGGTCTTTGCCTCTTCATTGGTAAATATTTTCTTAATGACCTTGCCTCCTAGATGTAACTATACGCAGAGAAAATTAAACAAGCTGTGACCAATTCGGCATAACAATGAATAAAGTCGATTATTAAATCCTGAATTAGCGTCTATCTCGTACCGTCGGCTTGACCCAAAAGCGCACCATAATCAGACTTCAGAGCGGTTGGCGATTTGCCGACTTCGTAACTATAGTTAAATATTTGGTTTTTATTATTAAGACTGTAGGTTATTTTAGAATTATCAATCCAGTTAACACTCTTATAGCTAACGTCAAGTAACCCTGACGGTTCGACCTTGCCACTTTCGCATTGTATCTCATGAGACTTCTGCTCAGATAGATTTATGTAGTACAGGCAACTTGTAGGTACCTCGTCAATAAATAGTAGTTTTTCGCCGTCGGGCGAGAACATTGGGTCAAGCGTAGTCGTCCTGCCAGTAAATGCCGCATCTGGACGCGTGTTAGCCTTAAGGCTCGGGATTACACCCTCTTTGCCTGTAGCTAAATCAGCATATGTGATACCAAGTTGGGTGTTGGGCGTATCCGCAATCATATATTTTTCAGAGGGTGACAGCCAAAAACGAGTGCTCCATGAACTTCCAAGTGCTATCGATTGTGTCTTATTGACCTTGCCCAATGCAATATCGATGCCAACTATATAAACATTTGGTTGTTTGGGGGCAGTTGGTGCAGAACCTTTGGTCTGTGCTTGTGAATACTGCGCAAAAGAACTACTTATATACGAATTATAGTCGTCTTTTTTAAGACCAACGAACAGTAGTGATTTTTTATCAAGACTAACGGCAGAAAGGTCTATGACATAATCATCGAGGGAGCTATACGATAGTTCTTCTTCTTTCTGTGATGAAATATCGTATCTATAGTATTTGCAGCCTCTTGAACCGGCGTCAAGCGCATGCCTATCTTTACAATTCTCATAAACAACACTGGTTTCGCTTAGCGTAAATATCGGCTGGGCTAGTGGCAAATGTGTGGTAGAGCCAGTTATATCAACAAAGCCTTTAGGCGTATAAAGTAACTCTTTTAGACCACTGCTTAGCAAAGAGCCGGGGGCTGAGACTTCCTCAACTATGAAGTTGCCCTTGCCAAGCACCGCCAATACTCTAACGCTTAGGCCATGGACGTCTTGACGAACTTTACTGCCAGAACCATCTGTCAAAGTTAATGTAGCCGTCGCACCCTTAAGCCCTGAATAACTTTGATAAAGACTATAGGAATTATCGATGTTCTTCGCCGCTCCTGATATCGCCACAAACTTTGTGTTGGCGCCTTTTGACGAGCTACTACCGGCTAGGCTTGATGATTTATGATGCTTACTTACAAGAACATAACCAACTGCAAGTCCAATAACAACCACTGCCGCCAAACCAATAATTAGGAAAAGCTTGGAGCGACTCTTTGGCTTAGTTTGCAATGGGGCATTTGTTGTCACTACAATATCACCTACAACAGGTTGAGGCGACTCAACTGGCGGTGCAGCAGCACTCATGGCCTCAAGCTCTTTTGCAATAAGTGGGTTTATAGTGGCCTTTTGGGTCACTGGTACAGCCGGTATAGGTTGTGTTGGTGTAGCTGGTAGATTTACGCGTGGTACTACAGGTGCTTGTTGAGTTGCTGTCTCAGGAAGACTCGCGGGCGCGGCCGGTAATGTCGGCTGATTTGGAGTGAGTTGTTGAGTTGGGGCCGAGGTCTGCGGACTACTGCTTTCGTTATCCATAAGAGGAATTATAGCAACTAACTAAACTATATCCACTCAATTAGGCACTATTCGCCAGAGACGCCCTCGTCAGTACCGATTATTTAGTAAAACTTCGCCACTTATGGCTCGAACTTGAGAGTTTTAGTAATCATTAAATCGAAGTCTTTAAGAACGTCAGGGAAACTGCTGTTAATATTATAGACCGCAGTATATGTGCGACCGTTAGTGTGAAATATATACTGGACCGTTTTTGCACCGTCGACTGGGCCAGGACCATCACCGCTAGCTTTGTAAGTTCCAGTCTGACGCTTGCCGACTACTCCCGTTACCGTAACAGCCTCAGTTTTCATGTCTGGGTAACTCGTGGCATTTAGCTCACCATTATCTGTCAAAGTTTCGGTCGTTGACGTCACATACATTTGACCAGTGCTTTCTGATGCGCATGTACCGACAGACTTAGCGTCGGCGCCGACCAAAAATAACTCAGGGCCGCAAAGTGATGGGTTCGTAGCGGTAACCCAAGTACTGGGGTATTTTAAGGAGAACTTTCCGGCCGCGTTTGAATAAGCCTTCCAGTCTTTGGTCGGATCGGCCGCCTTAACTATAGCTTTATCAGTCGCAATGCTTTCGTTTAGCTTAGTCGTGTTGTCTAAAATTTTCTTGGTGTCGTTATTAGTCTTAAGAACGTAATAGCCCGTTCCACCGATAATGGCAGCAATTACAATCATTAAAGCAATTTGTGGGAAACCAAACCCCCGTTGATTCATTTTCATAGAAACTCCTAGTTACAAATCCTAGTATGCGACTACTAGCTTTTAATTTAAAGATGATTTTTTATTTTTGTACCGTGTAGCCTTAAAATTTGTCAGCGGCTAAAGCATCTCTAACTAACTCAAGCATCCCCGATCTATATTCGTCTGTAAAGTCATGATTGCCTGGAATTTGGATTATTTCAATTTTTTCGTTCGTACGATCAAAATTTGTCTCCCCTAAAATTTCGTCAGAATTAGCAATGTAAAATCTTACCTGATTGTCCTCAGACATCCTGTTGTATAGTTTTATTACGTTCAATCGTTTTATACTTTGCCAGTAAGTCTTTGGGATTATTGTCATACTACCGTCGCGCCGAGGTACTTTCGATATCCCGTTAAGATTAATCTCGGCACCTGGTCGTTGACCAAACAACTTTTTAATCTGTGATTCGCTGATTGAATCGGGTGGAGCTAAACAAATTATTTTCCTAGTTCCCTTTGGGTGTGCAAGTGCAGCAACAATACACCCCTGAGAATGAGCCACTATATCTACAACATTTTTACTAACATCAATTTTATTTAACGATTCTTTCAAGCGTTCTACTTGTTCTGGTAAAGAACTAACTGTTAGCGTGTTAAGCTGGTCATCATATTCGTTAAAATCAATCATGACGTTCTCAGCACCAGGTATTGTCTTTGCAATATCGGTGAATAAGCCTCTGCCGTCCTTCTTAACACCGAATCCGTGCGAGTATACAACGTAATGTTTCATTACTAATCCTGAAAGTAGTTTTGTTCAGGATTAGTAAAGTGCGTGAGCCTAAACATCTGTTTCATTTCTTCGGGCGTATTCAGACGGATAATTTTGTACGCACCTGACGTCTCCTGTTTTTCATAATTGTGCTCAATACTCAATATGTAACACAGTCCCCAATAAACCCACCTACCGTCAACATCTTCAACCAAAAAATTTCTAACCGGCGGAACCTTATAAACCCGTATATTTGACTTGCCATAAAACTTAAAAACTCTATCTTTAACGGCGTCGATTATGTATGGTTCCGATAGATGTTTAATCAATTCGAGCTCTGCAGGAAAGCCCTGCTGCTTGGTAATTCTTAGCGTGTCGTTAATTTCTATAAATGATCCCATAGCTACATCATAGCAAATAAAAAACGCCCCACTTTGAGCGTCTTGTCGAAAATTCAACTAGTTATAATGGTTTTGTTCTTCCGAAGCGTCTTTGACGGCTTCAATTGCCATTTCTGCTAAAAATAGCGCGCCGGTGCCAATCATCTGAACTTTAAGTGAAGCGGGATTAAATACCTCTTTAAGTAGGTAAACCTCTACTTCTCCCAGGCTATCACCCGGGGGTGGTTGCGGTCGTTCGAGTAGTTGGTTTGGACTTGCCATTTGCCTCCTTAACCAATCTGATAATAACACTTGTGCTAGTGTTTGTCAACCATAAGCACTGCAAAGCTGAGCGTACCACCACCCCACCAGTTAATTGATTACTTTACGGTCGTCTGCTGTTCTAGTTTGTCTGTTTCGGTATTGTAGATTGCAATATGCTCGATGGGCTTAACTCCGTCGCTACCAGTAACCTCAAGGATCATTTTGTTGTCACCGAACCAGCCCTTTGGTAATATTTGTTCAATCTGCTTCATATCACTCGGGGCTGGGTGTAATGTCTTACCGTAGCTCTTAGTCGCGACATCAAACGCAACATAGCCACCCGAAGCATGCAGAACCGGGAAGATAATAACCGTATCGCCTTTCGGGGATATGCTTAGATTGTTATTAATCATCCCTGACAGTAACAGGTTAATCCCCGCCGAATCTATCATCGTTAGCTGGACATCAAAGCCATTAATAGGCACTTCATTGATGAATATTTTATTACCGCCATCACGAACATATATGTTATAGATGCCTGTATCGCCAGTTTGGATCTGCTCGCTCGTACCATCCGTTAAACTGAGCTTAGATAATTTTGTCACGACTGCTGGTTTTGTTGTTGCGCCACCAACTACAACATACTTAGTGGCTGGTTTATCGGCATAAATTATCGTATCATTGTCCTTCCAAGCAGGCCTGGCATAACTCATTTCGACAGCGTAATCATTGGCCGAAGTACGGCTAAAACCCTCACCAATTGGGTTGAGTACAGCTTGATAATCCTTTATCTCATCACTGCGAATGTCCCAAACACCAATTTTATTTTTTTGAGCGACCGCTAATTTGAAACCATCTAGCGAAACGCTGCAGCAAAAATCACCGGCTACGTCTTCTGGTGGGGCGGCAAATATGGTCTTTGTCTCTCCAGTTTGCAAGTTCAGCAGTTTTGCATTGAGCCTTTTATCGCTTCCACTACCCTCTGCAGAACCGTATACCAAAAAGTGGTCACTCATGATGCGCGGGTCGCCACCGCCAGAGGTAAGTTTGAATGTCTTATTTGTGGCTAAATCGTATAAATAAAGCCCACTATCGCCATAACTCACTACATTGGCGCTGATAATTACGACATTGACATCTGGGCTGTCACTTTGAAACTGGGGCACACCAATTGTTTTAACTTCTTTAAAAAGCTTTGCATCGTAGTTAATGTAGCCAGCGACCGAATCATTGTTCGGGAATTGAGGCTTAGCGCTATTTAACACTACATCGGCTGGTTTATTGACTGGTTTAGGCTTACTTATTTGCTTATATACGAGGAAACCAGAGACGCCAGCTAGTAGCACGACTACTGTTATTAATATTAACTTACTTGTTTTGCTAGACTTTGGCTTTTCTGGGCTAGTTGGTGTTGACTCTGGAGCTTGAACTCCATCAGGCTGGTCTGTGGTTTTACTTAAGTTTTCAATTTCTTCACTCATAGCTACATGATAGCAAATGCTGTGCGTTTTTTAATTAAACTTAAAGCTGTCTATCATTTGGGTGGCAGCAATACCGACTCCGTATTTTTTATGCTCCAGCGTAAAGCACATGTTTTTAATAAGTTGTTGCACTTCGTCTGAAAAAAACATCTTTCGCTGTTAAACGCTTAGCGATGGAACGTAGAATCGGGTTGCCAAACTCAGTTTTATTTAGGATATTAGTCATGGTCGTATCATAGCAAAAACTTGGATTGGTTAACGAAGAACTGTCCCGAATTCCTCGCGAACTATGTCTGGTACATCTCGGGCCATATCCTCATAACGTCGGAACCTTATGTCTACAAAACTTGTGGCACCAAGTGCTAGTCTAGTAATCTTCGAGTCTTTTTGGGCCACAAGTAGTGCCGGTTTGCCTAACATTACAGCCTCGCGAGATTCCCAGCCTAGACCCCAACTCGGTTCATCCATAACACCGACAAATGCATCACAGCCACCTACGTTTTTAACAATGTCAACTTCGTAGACATCAACTTCTGTACCAGCAGTAGTACCAAGAAACTGCATGATTTCCCAGTCACGAGCTAACTCTTCCTTGGTTCGCTCGACTTCATCTTTAAATGCCTGGCTAGCAAGTGTAAGGCCGCAGCCAACATAAAGTTTTTTCTTTTCAACTATAGTTAAAGCTTCAGGACCTGACATATCTACTCCTTATTGAACCTAACTATAGTAATTTATTTACCTATTGCAAGCATGAGGGGAATATATCGTTAAAAAATATTCCCAACATTTGTGTTTTCAACGAATTGACATTTCCCCCCTGTTAAGGTATTATCTAATCTGTTCTTTTGTCTTGAATGTTCGATGTCTTGTTCGATTTCGAGAGAGGATTCTCGAAATCGGGAGGAGATGGCTTGGTGGGGTAACTAGAACTGACGGTCAAACTTGTTTTGCCGGCGGTTCAGTTACCCAACCATCACACATCGACGACGCGGGGTGGAGCAGCGGCAGCTCGCGTGGCTCATAACCACGAGGTCCCAGGTTCGAGTCCTGGCCCCGCTACCAAAGTAAAAGACTCATCGTAAGATGGGTCTTTTTCTTTGGTACAAAGTCCGGCTCGGTTCTGGGACTCGACAGTCTAAGCTGGCGATAGTCCCATAGTTCGCTAATCCCCCGTCCGCTTTAGCGGATAAACGGGCGAATTATACCTTAGTATTCCTGGCCCCCTACCAAGCATAAGCAGCATGGAACCTCTCTGTGGGGGTTCTTTTTATTGCAAATAAACTTCTCTAAGCTTATGCTTCATCTTATGAAGAAAAATCAAAAAGGTTTCAGTGCGGTAGAAGTAATACTCTTGGTCGTTGTCTTAGGGTTGATTGCCGGCGTCGGCTATTATGTATTCAGTCAAAGGTCAGGTAAGGTCGTAGATAATGCAAGCACTTCGAGTTCTTCAAGCGACCAGAAAGCTGATACGACGGTGGAGGATAAATCGGCTGATAGCGATGCGCAATCCTGGGTGCTACTTACATCAGGCAAAGGCGGATTTTCAATAAGGATTCCCGATGGATGGGAAATTAGTAATTACAAAGGTGAAGATAATGTTCAGTCAAATAGTTTAACGTATAAGAAGGGAACGCCGGCAAAAGTAACTAATCAACCCTTCCCATATGGTGGTGACTCAAGCTTTAGATTTTCAGTCACAAAATTTGATAATACTGAAAATTTCAAGTTCATTAATGGTGACGAGCAAAAAACTGAGTTCAATATCGGTAGCCAAAAAGGAACGCGATATTACAAGAAATATCCTGTTGAACCCGTTGAAGGGATTGGTCCTTACCCAGGCGAAGAAATTTATATTTACGAATTTAAAACAGCTAGCACTACGACCTACATTTCTTACGGTATCTATAACCATAATCAATACTCGGATAGTATAGGCATAAAGGAATCTGACCAGAATCAAGTAGAGCTTATTGAAAGGGCTGTTAAAACATTAAAAATTAAAGATTAGTGTCTTCTGGTTTTGGCCCTGCTGGGTTACCAAGTTAAAGTTTTCAGATCGAGATTAGTTCCAGCAGAGCCAGTTTCGCAACCATCTAAAGAAAAATTCGGACTTGCTGAATTAGGAGTTGTAAGGGCAGATCTACACCCCAAAATTATCGAATTAAACAAAAAAGCCGGCATGCCAAAACCCGAACTTATGGGTGGCAGCGTGAGGGTACATCATTCATGCGTTTATAGGCCAGGCAACATACCGCCAATGACAATGATTACGGGAGACGCAATCGTAGAGGGCCAGCAACTTTTTATGGGCATTTCACATCCTACAGCCGAGCGTCCTATGCAAGGCTTTGAATATAATGCTCATGTTTTATACGCAGAGGCTTTTCCTGCCTAGGGTTAGTGCCATCTGTTCAAATCCTCTGGCAACATAGCAGTTACAGACAAAAGGCCTAGACCTCTAAATTCCCTCGATATTCGCCTACAACCGCATCAAACCCGTAACATTTCCTGCAACCATTAGTTTGTCGTGCAGTAATGAAGTTGGTGGGGTTTTTGTAAGCTGTTCTTGAACTTTTTGAGCGTTGAGTGCTCGTTGGACCAGGCCATCTACTGCTACACCGCCATAGCTTACATTGCCAAGTATATCGACCTTGCTATCTTCTCCTTTAAGATCGGCCCAACTCGGAAACGAATCTACCGTAGCAATTGCTCTAGAATGACTATCTTTCAACAGTTTAATCCTAGCTTCGATACGAGACCGGTGCGAGGGACCATCCATATAACCCACTAACTCATCCGCCTCTTCGTCAGTCACGCCACTGCTCATTTCAAAGTCGACCATAAAATCTCCAAGTTCTACAATTCTGGTCTTTTGGGTCGAATGACTACCAACAAGATAGTCTGTCAATGTGGTTTTTGGCAGCGCAGGACTATCACGTTTAGACGATGGAGCTTCGCGTTTAACTTGCCTGAGCAGAAAGCGCCGTTCGTGCGTAAGAGTGTCGTTCTTTTTAATTCTATGTACCCAGCTTGCTATCAACAATTCGGACGAAACATCAACCTTATCACCCGTCATCGGCTGTTCTTCTAAGGCATTGCCCTGATATACAAGATATGGCTGCACCTTGGGTATTGCACCTTTATCTTTTTCAATTTGCTCTAATGGATCATCGGTATCGGCAACTAGTTGATAGTCTCTACCCAGACGTGCCCAGGTGAGCTGAAGCTGGGCATGAAAAAGGGGAGCCGAGCCCCCCTGTTTTCGATCCAGTACATCTGGTACTTTAAGTCTATCTGACATTGCGATGCATTATGGCTTGATAACATAAAGCTGTCAAGAAGAAGGCTCCTTTCGACTGGATTCCCTGTCGCAGGAGGAATGACAATAAGAGCTACTCGGCTTGTCGGTGGAGGAAGAAATTAACCCAAGCCTGAAGATTTTGACGATAAACTGGCTGGTCTTTGGCCACAACTACACCGCTAGTACTGACTACTTGCGCTAGGTCAACGGTATGGGCTAAGGCTACCTTATTTGGTATTAGATAAACCCTCTCGCCGGGAGCGGCCAGACCAAACTGCCTGCGAGCAGACAGCTCAAGAAATTCATCGGTATTTAGATACTGATTTTTAAGATCTAGGTTCTTGTTCTCAAGCTGGTGTAGTTGATTCTCTTGTTCTAGAGTTGCGATCTGTTTTTGTAAGGAATAGTTAGCCTGTATGGCTTTTATGCCGCTCCAACTGACTAAAATTGCAATCACACCAAAGCCAAGCAACATCAGCACCCTGACATCACTGAGGTCACGGTAGATGTTGTTAAATTTGGTTTTACTTATTTTTATTCGCATTAGCAGTTTAATTATACCAAAATTCTGCTAACCTAAAATTAAGTGCTTCAAGATATAGGACTCTTAACTAAAGGAGGGTTTATATGTCTACAGATATCAGCGGTGAAATATTAAGAGCTGACCCTACGACCACAGTCTATTTGGAAGACATTGGCGGCATATTGGATGACCTAACGATTCTTGGCGAATTAGATAGCCATGCCGCAAATACGGAAATCAAAAGTCGACCCGACGGTATAGCCAGGTCTGTTAAAATCACCAAAGGTATTACTGCTGCCTTGAGACTCAATCCGGAATCTTCTCAGTCTTGGCAAGATCAGGCAAACTGCTTAGGCGTAGACCCTGACCTGTTCTTCCCTAAACGTGGTGCTAGTACAAAAGAGGCAAAGGAGGTTTGTGGACAATGTGATGTTCGCTTGGTTTGCCTGGAATACGCTCTTGTTAACGGTGAAAAAGTTGGTATATGGGGCGGATTATCCGAACGAGAGCGAAGAAGAATCCGTGGTCAAAGGTTTAGAGACTCCAAACGAACTCAGGCTTAATCTGTTATAATCGTTTTGTTATCGTTGAAAATGAGAAGAATATTTGGGTCCGCACAAAGTCTCAGTCGTTAAAGCAGTCGGCTCATAATCGACTGATTAAGGAGATTATATGCAGAGCCCAAGGAAACCTTCTGATAAAATAATAGTTTCCCTGGAGCGAAGCTATATAACTGATCATTAAAAATACATTGGTAAATTATGGAGGGGGTATAGCTCAGTGGTTAGAGCAGTCGGCTCATAACTGATTGGTCCTTGGTTCAAATCCAAGTACCCCCACCATAATTTCCCAATATTGTTCTTGGTTCATCTGTCAGCCGACGGACCAAGTACCCAATAGCAAAGGTTCTGTTTTATCAATATGCTTATGCTGTTATTTGTTATATTATTTACTTGAAACAACATCTAAAAAGTAAAAGGTAAAAATGAACCCTCAGGAACCACTGAATATCGTACCTGGACAGCCCGCGAGTCAAACTCCATTAGTGGTTGAGCCACAAAGTACACCTCCCGCACCAATAACCGTCCAGCCAATGATAGTAACTGGGCCACAGAATATCGTGCCAGGCACGCTAGGCTCGGCGACCATACCTCAGCACTTCGTTCCCGGACAGGTCCCAGGCCAACAAACAACCTCTGCGGAACCAGCCAAACTTGGTATGTTTGAGCGCAGAATGGGACGGATGGATTACTTCATCGGTGGTTTGTATGCCGTAGCATTGTTAATATTGCCTTCGATAGTTATGTTTGGATTGTCACTTTACGCTAGCCGTAGTTCACTATATAGTACCGGTACTTCCAGTAATCATTTAGTAACGGTAAATATAATTAGCCTACTCGTCGGACTTATTGTTATCGTGGTACTTATACCTGTGTCTTTGTCGCTTAGTATCAGACGGCTACACGACCTCGATCGCCCCGGAATTCTTGCTCTATTAGGCTTTGTGCCATATGCTGGGGCGCTATTTAGCCTTTACCTACTATTCGCACCAGGCACTATTGGGCCAAACAAATACGGCAACCCTATTACTTCTAAAAACTTTTTCGTAGTCGTTGGGCTCAAACGACCGTTGAGCTAATAAAAAGAGCCACCGTCCGTGTGGCTCTTTTTGAATTTTATATGTTTAGTGAACGACTAAATTACCCCTTGTTATAGCAAAAGGACCGTCGCCTGGAGTGCTCATATTGGCAACACCAATCTCAGCCACACTTTCAGTCGTAAAGCTTCCCCATATCAGGTCGCCATTATTGCCAGGAGTACCGCCGTCATGGGCCTTAACAAATACCCAATTTCCTACCCCAACATTACCCTTTGTAACTAATCCAGCGAACCAAACATCATTTCCAACAATATTCACCAACGAAACTTTGGCTTCATAATGTTGACCATTTACATCTGAATAGTGAAACTCACCCTTGCCTTCGCAACCAACAACCGTTTGAGCGGCAGTACCATGTGTGCTCGCCCATGTTCCAGTCCTAACACCACCAGTTACATCGTTCCAAAGACCACTAACACTACCATTACTAGCTATTACGCCAGTAAAATGAGCCGTTAGACTCGGGACTGAATTAAAAAATCCACTAAATTCGAACATATTACTTGTCACTGAACCTGCTGTAATCGTCCATGGGCTACCGCCACCGACCAACTCAATTGACCCAGTTAAACTCGTTCCAACTTGAGCCAAAACAAGATTTTCTGGATAGTTGACGCCTAAATATTCAACATTAATAACCCATTTATTACTCACGTCGGCGCTATAGGTGCAAACACAACGGTTTTGACTATGCTCATTGTCTGATTCACGTGTGTTTCTATTTGATAGACCACCTTCTTCTGAATCGTGTTGGCGATCCTCGGACGTTTTACAGTTCTGCCTAAGATCAAATTCTGCGCTGCGTTTCAAGCCGTATGCGGTGTACTTAACCTCGCCTGATGCTCCTCTTGAACCACCCCCCCTCTTCAGCTAAAGCCGGCACAGCGAGACCACCTATGAGCACTAGTATTGCCAGACTGCTAAGAATATACTTCTTGACATTTGACCGAATACGCACGGCACCGTCTTTAAGGTTGTATCTATATCGCATAACACCTCCTTGCTTAACTACTAATTCCATTATGCACCATGTGTGCAAATTTTAGTTGTGCGAATAATCACATCCCTGATTGAATTTGCGCTCTCTAGCGCTCGATTTGACTTTGCAGAGCGTGCCGAACTATTAAGATAGATGGGTCAATAGCTTTAGGAAGGTCATCAAGCGGGAACCAACCGACATTAGCAATCTCTGATTTTGACGGTGTTAATCTAGTCTTTGGGTCAACTTCAGCCGTAAAACAACGGACATTATCGTTAGCACCCCGTAAGTATCTCTCAAAGTCTACGAGGTGCCTAAGGTCAAGCCCTTGCACTCCTAGCTCCTGACCAACTTCACGGTTGGCGGCTAGTATAGCTCCGGCGTGTCGACTAGCTTTATCGAGCTTTCTTTCTCGCCGCGTCAAGCCTCCACCAGGCAAACGCCACTCGTCCCGACCACTATAAGTGTTCTGAATCATTAAGATTTGCTCTAAGTCTGGGCTAGTCAAGGCAATATGGGCGCCATGAACTTATGGGTTTACGGCCTTCCAGTATGCATCACGACCATGACCTGCGGCTTGCATTGCTATGCTTCTAGAACTCAAGATAATCTACTTCTCAGTTAAATAATACCTATATTGTATAATATTTATGTGCTAAAGTCTAGGGCTAGTTGGCGTCGCGTCTAAGAAATAGCTGCCAAGCTATAAATAATCCAACTGTGATGTAGCCAAACGATACAAGGGCTGCTCGTTGGTAAGATATCATCTGGATGTGATTATGGCTAAGTACGCCTTGTAAGGCCATGAACGGTAAGTAGACAACATCTTTCTTGAATAGTAGGCCCAGCAGCGGCTCAATCGTCCCCGGCAAGAATAATAACGCCAAAAATGTACCTACTTGAGCTCTAATTATCAGCGCAAAAATCATCCCCATCATTGAATAGCCCCACGAGAAGTAGATTGACCGCCAGAATAGGTCAGCCAGAGGGAAAACTTGGTGCGCTAAGTAGCCACCCTGAATTTTAAGCCCCAGATCAGTTAAGGCTGGCGCCAACGCGCCAACAAACAACGCCATAACGACGGCCAGAGTAGAGATGGCAATAATTTTGGCAAAAAATACCTGAGTACGGTTACGTGACAAAGTTAGGGTGTAGCTGATTGTGTTGTACCTGTATTCGTGTGTGACAAGCAAAACACCGATGAAACTTACGATTCCGGTTATGATTCCAACTGACGAAGTTACCTCGCCGGCGAGCTTATTTGGGTCAAAATTTATGAAGTCACCTTTAAGACCATCGATATAAAATGAGACAAGGCCGACAATTAGTAGTGCAATCGCAATCAACACATAGGTCGAGCGAACGGTCAGGATTTTTCGATATTCAGCCTTGATTGCGTTAATCATTACTTTTACCCGCTTTGTATTCTTGACTAGAGGATGTTAGCTCCAAAAATGCGTCTTCTAATGATGCTGAACGCGCAGTCAACTCTAGTGTCGTAACCCCGGCCTTAAATGCCAGTTGCCCGACCTTATCAACATTTAAGTCATAAATTATTAGCCCGTCGTCTTGCTTTTCAAATTTTACCTTTTTAGTTTTTAAAAACTTGGCGAGTTTGGTCTGGTTAGACGACCTGACAAATACACTTGGGTTAGAATTGCTAGCGATAATCTTGGCGACCGAAGAATTAGTAATCATCTTGCCCTTACCAATTACGATAATGTCATCAGCCATCAATGCCATCTCACTAAGCAAGTGACTCGATACCAAAACGCCATTGCCCTCTTTGGCATAGTTTTTGATAAATTTCCTAAGCCAGGCGATACCTTCTGGATCGAGTCCGTTAGCCGGCTCATCGAGTAGCAGATACTTTGGCTCACCAAGTAAGGCAGCAGCGATGCCAAGGCGTTGACTCATACCAAGAGAGAATTTGCCTGGACGTAGCTCGGCTACATCACTAAGTCCAACAATATCGAGGACTTCATCGACCCTATCCTGACTCATGCCACCAGCCGTCGCCAGGACCGACAAGTGGTCATAGGCAGTCCGCGTAGGGTGAAAGGCCTTTGCCTCTAGTAAGATGCCGACAATTGATGATGGCTTTTCATAAGATGTCAGTGGCTTGCTGTCATATAGAGTGCTACCCTTGCCAGTGCTAAGACCCAACATTAACCTCATAGTCGTCGACTTGCCCGAGCCGTTTGGTCCCAAAAAGCCAGTAACCTTGCCAGGTTTAACTCTAAAACTAAGGTTATCGACTGCTAGTCGGCCTCGATATTTCTTACTAACTCCTGTGACTTCAATCATCATATCTAATTATATACGAGCTATGCGCAAACGAGCTACTAATTAGAAAGTATTGCAACCAATTCTTCAGTCGACTGGGCCACCATAAGTTGCTCACGTAACTCCTTGGCACCATCAAAACCATTGATGTATATCTTGCAGAATTTGTTGAGTGTGACCAATTTACGTTCGTTATTTTGCCAGGTTTTAGCGAACAGTAGGACGTGCTTTTTATAGAGCTCAATTTTAGCCTCTTTCGTAACATTTACCCAAGGAGATATGCCGTCTTCATTATGAGCAAAAAGGTAAGGGTCATGGAAGATACCACGGCCAACCATAACTCCGTCTAGCCCATGCAGAACAGCCAGTTCTTCGCCTTGTTTCCTAGTCAGAACATCGCCGTTACCAACGATCAAGGTGGCCGGCGAGATTTTATCACGTAGCTCTCTGATTTGCTGTATTACATTCCAATCGGCCGGGACCTTGCTCATCTGTTTCCTCGTCCGACCATGGATTGTTAACATGTTAAGATTTTGCTTAAGTAGTAGCTCATGCCAAGTTAAGTCGATGGCACTAAAGCCAATGCGAGTCTTGGCACTAAGCGGCAATGGCTCGTCTAAACCGAGTTCTTTGGCGGCGTCTTCAAGACCTTTTTGGGAGGCCTTGATAATCTCGACAGCTAGGTCTCTATTCTCGGGCAGTATGAAGGCCGAACAAACACCACTGCGGACGACGTTCTTCTCAGGGCAACCGAAGTTTAAGTCCATGCCGTCAAAGCCAAGTTCTGTAATCAACTTAGCGGTCTTATAAAAGTTTTCTGGTGTCTTGCCCCAAACTTGAGCGACTAACGGCCGTTCCTTGTCGGTAAAGTATAGTTTTGGCATCAATTTATCACGACCAGCGCTATGCAAGCCATCAACGTTTACGAATTCGGTGAAATATAAATCAGCTGGCGCTGTAGTCGCAATAATTTGCCGAAAAACTGTATCAGTGACATCATCCATCGGTGCCAGCACAAAGAAAGGCTTAGGTAAGCTATGCATATTCATGTTAGTTTAATGCCTAGACCGGTCTGCAATCAACTGAATTAAGTCTGGCTGCTCTTGAAACTCTCTTGGTCTACTAATAATATATCTCATCAATTTTTCTCTAGTTCCAGCCGTAACTCGACCTTTTTCAAAACCTTTTGTGACTGAGGCTAACTGGTCGGCATAGTGTATGACTTTCTTCATACTATTCTTACCAGCTAAAACCGTAAGTTTTCTAGCAGCATCCTCTGAAGTATCAAACTTATCCCGAATAGTTCGCGTTAGTCTATCGGCGGCTGCATTTCGAACAATCCTCGTCTCACGACCGGCGACCATAAGGTCGGTTACATAGTCGCCAACACGATGCGTGACAGTTTCTACGGTATCGTCCTTAAGTACGGGCACAAATTCACCGCCAGTGGCGACACGATATAGTGACTGACAGGTGTCTGAAGCAAAGGTTGCTGTCATGACTCGGTCAACAAACATGTCAGATTTCTCGCGCCGTACGATCGCCCTGCTGATCTGCATTTTTCTGGCTAATTCGTCTCTTGTGAGTTCGCCTGTTCTTAATCTTTCAAGAGCGTCAGCTGGAACACCACCTTGTGAAACCTGATCAAAAAATCGGGCGTCATCGATAATCGCTAGATCATCTTCGTTATTAACTAGTAATGGGCCATTATTCGGGCTATCTAGATAACGACCGATCTTGGCCATAACTGGTATTTCGAAAGAGTTAAATGGTGATGGTTGTCGAACCGGGGCTGGTCTAGCTTGTGTCATATCTATTTATTAACGTTGGCGTCTTATTTCGGTCATTTTTTCACTCAAAGTTAGTGGTTTTTTCGAGACTTTTTGGTGAAGACCTTCAGTCTGTAGCCTGATATCATCTGGCATAGCGACAGCTGGGGTTGTAGGGTCAACTTTAGGAACAACTTCAGTACTTACTTCTACCGGAACAGGTTCAGCTATAACAACACTTCCAAGATTGCCGACAATCTCTGCGAATTCTTCGGGGGTGGCATAGCCCAGTTCTTTAGCCGCTTCTGGTGTGATACCATCGTCCGGACGACCAAACTGAGTGTTATGCATGTTGTCGGACTGAGCTCTTGCTAAATCTTTTATCGAAGTCATATTATTATTATTATATCACACTTATGCTTGTAAGTCTACCCCTTTACGGCTATATATTTGTGATTTGGACTATGAGACAATGTTGTTAATTAACCATAAAGGAACAATATTTTGAAAGCTCTACCGCGTCACAAGACAAAGACACATCACCATACAGTATTCCCAGTAAGCTCCAGCTCGCTGTTCGAACCTAGCAAACAGGCATTCATGAGAAATATTAATAGCTTTATCGTACTGCTGGCCCTACCATTTTTGTTTACTATCAGCAACGCCGGTTCTGGTGGTAAAGGGCCGAGCATTGGCAATATGACAATAAATGGCTTAACCGCAATCCTATCTGGAGCCGTGGTAGTTGGCGTAATCTTAGTCATACTAGGTGTTATGACAACAAAGCTCGAGCTTGAAGCCGCAAAAGGTAACGTAGTAAGTATTAGTGAGCTATGGAATAGCACTAAGTCACGCATGTTGTCGTTTATCCTACTAGGCATCGCTATCGGCGTCATTGTATTTCTCGGCTTTTTAGCGCTAGTCATACCTGGCTTTATACTTTTAAGGCGCTATGTTTTTGCCCCTTATATTTTCCTAGATGACGATAAGATTACCGTCACTGACGCCATGCGTAAGAGCGCTGAACTTTCTAAGCCCTTCTCTGGTTATATTTGGGGAGTAATTGGCATTACTCTACTCTTAGCCCTTACCGGCATCCTGCCACTTATTGGTTCAATCGTTTCTTTTGCCCTGACATCGCTGTATAGCGTCGCCATGCCACTACGCTACCTAGAAATAAAGAAACTCGTAGAAGAAGAGTTTTAAATTTACTCCCAACGGAAGACGCGAAAAGCAATCAAATAGATAACGACCGTCCAGATACCGATTAAACCAAGTTGGGGGCCGATTTCACTCAAGTGCTTGCCCTCAGTGGCAATTAGGCGTATGCCGTCAATCACTGGCGTCAGGGGCAAATAGGTGGATACGTGCTGCAACCACTCCGGCATGGCGTAGCGCGGGAAGAACGTACCTGACAGAAACATCATCGGGAATACAATCAAGTTAGATAATGGCGCAGCTTGGCGTTCATTCTTTGACCAGCCACCGATGGCTAGGCCAATACCGTAGATGGCCGTTATGCCAAGAGCCAGAAATGCTGCCAGTTCAAACCAATTACCGACGACTTTTAGATGGAAAACCAGAATAGCCACAATAAACGAAGCGCTAAGTGTGATGATGCCAATGATGGCCTGGGCAATCACGCTCGAAACAAAGTACTGCCAAACTTTTAGTGGTGTGGTGTGGAGGCGACGCAGGATTCCTTGCTTCTTAAGTTCAGGGAAAACGTTAACTGGACCAAAAATACCGAGACCGATGATCGAGAAGCCTAGTAGACCAGAGAAGGTGTAGTCAAAGCGAGATAGACTTTTCTCGTTATCACGGCTGGCGCTGACGGTAAAAGGCTCTTTGGTGGCCACGAATTGGCCGTTGATGCCCTTAAACTGAGTCTGTAGGACAGATATCAAGGTCTGGGCCGATTGCTCATTATTGGCCGTATAAATGACCTGGGCCTGACCGGCAGGCGAACCGTCTTTGATGTCGCCAAAGTTTGCTGGCAAAATAATCGTGGCATCAATCTCACCGCGTTTCATCTTCTCTTTTGCCTGTTCTAGATTAGCGACGCTAGTATTAATCTTAAATAGCTTATTGGTCTTGGCCCCGTCAACATAGCTTTTAGCAAAGCTGCTCGATGACTCATTAATTAGCCCGACCTTGAACGACAAATCACCGCCCTTACTCATAGCACCGAAGATAAACAAGAAGATTAGTGGGAAAATAACCGTGAAGAAAATCGCTAAGCGGTCCCGAAAGAAGCGCTTGGTGCCGATTTTGATGAATATCCAGACCGTAAATAGTTGCTTCTTCACTTCTTAGCTCCTTAGGTGTTTACCAGTTAGGTCAATAAAGACGTCTTCAAGGTTGGCCTGCTCGACCAGCTGCTCCTTCTTAAAGCCACGAGCTAGTAACTGCTTGACTAACTTCTTGGGCGAATCTATCGTCACAATCTTGCCTTCGTCCATAATCGCTACTCGGTCACAAAGCAACTCGGCTTCTTCCATATAATGTGTCGTCATAATAACTGTAATCCCTTTGTCTCTAACCTTCTGGACGAGTTCCCAGAGGTTTCGCCTGGCTTGGGGGTCGAGCCCAGTCGTTGGTTCATCCATAAAGAATACTTTTGGGTTATGCACTAGAGCGGCGGCAATACTGAAGCGTTGCTTCTGGCCACCCGACAGCTGCTCGATATAAGAACTAGCTTTAGACTCTAGATCAACATCTTTAAGAAACGCCATGGCGTCAACTCGCTCGCCGTAAGCGGCGGCAAACAACTCTAGCAGTTCGGTTAGCTTAGTCTTATCCTGAAAAGCTGGGCTCTGCGGCTGGACGCCAATAATCTGTCGAATCCTGGTCGGATTCTCGGCCACGTTGATACCATCAAGCAGCACCGTGCCGCCGTCAATTTCGCGAATTGCTTCTATCATTTCAAGTGTAGTTGTCTTACCGGCGCCATTAGGGCCCAAGATACCAAATATCTCTCCCTTTTTAACTTCAAAGTTAATACCATCGACGGCTGTTTTGTCGCCATAGTTTTTGGTAAGATTGCTAACTTTTAGTATCACATCTGCCATATCGCTCTCTACTATATCGTATTTTTGACTCGATTGGCTAGATAAAACCCGGGCAAGTCCGTTGTACTATAATCTTCACTAAATAAAAAGTTCCCAGCCGTTGCTGACTGGGAACTTTAACTTTATAGTTTTTAAACTATTTGTCGCGCTTGATTGTCAAGAATCCATTGCGTGGATTTTCGTTGACTGAGAAACCAGCTGGCAAATCAGTTGCCTCTGGACGATCGTCCTTGCTGAAGTAGTAAATCATCTGCTGCTTGCCACCACGTAGTGTGACATTCTTTGAGTTTAGATGATATGTTACGCCCTTTGAATTGGTGTGTTGATAACCCATTGTGCTACAACCTCTCCCTCTCTCTTATAGTTAGTAGTAGTACCCCTAACATACTCTGTAGTGTTTTGGCTTGTCAACCCTATAGAGTCAATTTATAGGCATAATTTGTAAAAATAACAGCATTTTGTATCTTGTCGGCCGCTTTCTTATCAGATTGAATAAATCAGCCCAAAAGTAAGTAAGGACTGAGGCTTCATAGTCAAAGGACAAATCTACAAAATACATTTGCATAACAATATGCTTATGTATTACACTGTTATGAGAAATTATAAGAGTAAAAAGGTGGAGTAATTATGGAATTTGCCCAACGCGGTACCAATCAAACAACAACTAACCCTATGCCTGGTCACAGTGCAGGCCACACTAAGTCTGCCGACATGGGCAAGAACAAGTTAATAACTTTGCTTATGCTTGTATCGACAGGTGTTCTACTAGTAAGTCTAATTTTCTACGCCGTAACTGGCAACACATTAGTCAACAACCGAGAAGTTGCCTATGTAGCTGGTGGTCAGTACCAGGCAGTCTTCCTAAATGGTGGCCAAGTATACTTTGGTCAGGTTACAAACCTAAACACCAAGTATCTTCGTCTTCAGGACATTTACTACTTGCGCGTAAACCAAACCGTACAGCCAAACCAAGCATCTAGCGCTGCATCAAACGATGTCTCACTAGTCAAGCTAGGCTGTGAGCTACACGGACCAACCGATGCAATGCTTATCAACCGCGATCAGGTCATCTTCTGGGAGAACCTAAAGACAGACGGTCAAGTTGCTAAGGCAGTAGCTGAATACAAGAAGCAGAATCCAAACGGTCAAAAGTGTGACACAACTGCTACTACTACTCCAGCTCCTACTACGACTACTACTAAGAAGTAATTGCTCTTTAGGTGATAGTAATAAAAACGTCCCTTCCGAGGGGTGTTTTTATATAGGAGATTGACCATTTGTCATTTAACATTGACGCATTAATTTACCATTTAGTCATTTTGACATTGTAGGAGAGGCTGTAGCTTCAACGATAAATGGTTAATGCCCAAATAAATGTCGGATTTGAGGCTTTCGGCTTTTGACTAATTCCTAATTACTACTTACTATTTGCTGGTTCTAGTTACGAATTCTTGGCCTATTCGCAATAAATAGCACAATATAGGCTGACAGGGACAGACCAGCTAGAACTAGGCTCCAGCCGGCTAAATCAGGCGACCAGGTTGGCGAAGTGAAATCAAATTTGTACAAGCTACTATCGACTAGATTGGCTTTGACGTTATGCGAAGTCACATACGAGGTAATGCACGGTACTCTAGGACCACCAGAGAAACTCTGTGGTAGTTGTTTCTGGCAATAATCTTGAGCATCGGTATAGATCTTGCTTTTTTCGGTCGTAACTCTTGCCTGTTCATCGCTTTGTGCTCTGTCGTAACTATATTTAAGCTGAAGCGGTGGCTTTATTGAATTTTGTCCACTGACGAGATTAGTATTCATGTGAGAGTAGACATAAATACGCAAGTTTCTTAAAGCTTCTTCGGTGTTGCCGTTAGCTTGGTCCGCCTGGATTACCTTATCTCTTAAGCTAACCATATGTAAATTATTTTGTCTCATCGCATAGATGGCTATGACACCAAACAACAAGCTAGCAACCAACAAATACCATGGCTTTATCGTTTTAGATTTCAACAACTGAGATTGTTTGCTCATTTCTAGTTATGATTATAGCCTCTTTAAAAAGTACGAACTAGCACTACGACTCATCTAGCTACTGGCCCCTAGCTCCTATATACTACTTGTCATGCATATCTACTTTTCCGGCATAGGTGGCACAGGCATTGGGCCCTTAGCCTTAATTGCTAAGAAAGCCGGCTATGATGTTAGTGGCTCAGATAAGCAAGATAGTCAGTATATCAAACATCTTGAAAAGCACGGTATCGAAGATATTAACATTGGTCAATCCGAAGATCACATCGCCAGAGTTCATGCCAGAAGGCCAATTGATTGGTTTGTTTATTCATCGGCTCTGTCAAAGGAGAATCCGCATCACCCTGAACTCGAATTTGTAATTAGCAAACAGATTAAACGCAGCAAGCGCGATGAGTTCATTAACGAATTTATGCGCGAAAATCACCTTAAACTCATCGCTATCGCCGGTACCCACGGCAAAACCACGACTACAGCTATGGTTATCTGGTTAATGAAAGAGTTAAAAATACCGCTTAGTTATTCGGTAGGTGCCAAGATTAACTTTGGCGAGATGGGTGATTTTGACCCTGAAAGTAAATACTTCATTTATGAGTGTGACGAATTTGACCGTAACTTTTTGGCCTTCATCCCCCACCTCAGCTTAGTTACTGGGGTAACTTGGGACCACCACGAAATTTATCCGACCAGAGACAACTACAAGCGCGCATTTTCGGACTTTATCAGCCAGAGTCATAAAACTATCCTCTGGGAAGAAGATTTCGACTATTTGGGCCTGAACCTACGCGATAACCTACTGGTTCAAGACTCGTCAATTATCAAAAGAGAACAACATAAGATCAATTTAGCTGGGCTATATAACCGACTCGACGCATGGCTAGCAATTGTGGCGGTTCAAAAGCTAACTGACGCTTCGCTTGAAGATTTGACCGAAATTATCAACCGGTTCCCAGGTACTAGTCGTCGAATGGAGAAAATTACAGATAACCTCTATAGCGACTATGCCCATACCCCCGAGAAAATCATTGGGGCCATGAGTGTGGCAATGGAAATGGCCGAGCGAAATGGCCAAAAAGTCGTTGTTATCTACGAACCACTAACCAACCGGCGCATGCATTACATGGCAGAGCAGCATTACAGCGTCTTTGACGGTGCCAGCAAGCTATACTGGGTTCCAAGCTATTTAGCCCGTGAAGACCCAAGCCAGCACATCCTGACACCTTCGCAATTAATAAAAAGCCTTAGTCCAGAGCTCCAGAGTATCGCCGAACCGATGGAATTTGACGATAGGCTTGAAGTAGCTATCAGGCATCATCTTCATAACGGCGATATGGTCGTTTGTCTATCTGGTGGAGGTGGTAATAGCCTAGACGAATGGCTGCGCGAAAGGTTCCCCGGAAAATAAGATGCCAGCTACTCAGGAGCTAGTCGACTACTATGATGAAACCGGCCAGTTGATTGGCCACTGCACGCGTAGTCAAGCAGAAGATAATAACTATACGACTCCAAACGCCATTATTTTTATTTTTAACACCTCCGGCAAAGTCTTACTTCAAAAACGGGCCGATGATAAGAAACACTATCCTGGCCTCTGGGACACTTCAGCTTGTGGCGGACTTGAACACGGCGAAGAGCCAGAACTGGCGGCCGAGCGTGAATTATTCGAGGAAATCGGAATCAAGACTGACCTTATGTTAGTTGAGAAGTTTATCAATCCCTTTCCATCAGAAGATGGCAAACTGATTCGAACCCGGCTCAGCCACTTATTTATCGGTGTTTCTGACCAAATGCCGACCCATAATCACGAAGTTTCAGAAATTCGGGCTTTTGACCCGGACAAACTACTTAAATTGGTGGCTGATAAACCTAGTGATTTCGTACCTTCATTTGAACTAGAAATTAGCAAAGCCTTAGCTGATTATAAAAAATTAATTGGCGGGTGGCCGGAAAGCGCCGTCACGAATAATCTCTAGACCGCCCTCTATCAGCCTAGCGATGGTCGAGGCTTGACGTCCCGACAGGTCGCCGCCATCAACATAGAAATCTACTTTATCACTAAACAAGGCTTGGGCTGCTTCTACGGTCGTTACAACTGCTTGGTCAGCGATGTTAGCGCTAGAAGACACCAGTGGTCCAGTTATTGATAGTAATTTGGCAACTACCTGATTGTTGGTTACTCGGACGGCTACTGAGCCGAGACCAAAATCAAGCTGAATAGCCTTCGGGTTAGAGGCAATTACTATGCTCAGCGGGTTTGGCCAATAGCTTGCGGCTATACTCAAATCATGATTATTGAGGCCTAGGGCGTAGAGCTGTGCCACAGACGAAGCAATAATAGTTCCTGGTTTGTTTGAGCGTTGCTTGAGTAGATTGATTCTGGTTAGCGTATCACTCCTACTCGCCAATCCAACTAACCCATAAACAGTATCAGTCGGAATGACCCCAACAGCACCAGACCGGATGAGCTCAATCAGCTCAGGGTCTACAAGGCTTGTGAATAGTTTGGCCATATTCGAACTATTATAGTCCGAGAGCAGTTGTACTTAGATCATTGGCGGTAATATCACCGGCTGCATCTGCCTTGGTAATACTAGTGTCAACATCTTTAGCTAACTGGCTAACATCGGTCGCAGTGGCTGGTTTAGCTGCTGCTGCCTGAGTAGTTGATGACGAAGCAGTTGTGGTGGTCTTGGCTGGCTTCTTGGTTGAACTCATATAGAAGAAAATTGCACCAGCTGCGAGTACTAGAGCTATGACAACAATAATAATCATACCCATTTTAGACTTCTTCTTAGGAGCTGCAGCGGCTGGCATGACAGGATGAGCCATAGCTGGCTGGTCGGCAGTAACTGTCGGCATCGGCATTGAAGCCGGGGCTGTCTCTGGCATACCAACTGAATTTGGGGCTTCTTCGACGGCAAAATTATTGGCAGGAGCTGGCGCTGGAGTTGCAACCACTGGTGTGGCAGTAGGCATAGCGTCAACTGGTACTGCAGCTGGTTCACTTGTCACGTTGATAGGTGTTCCAACTGATTCTGGTGCTGGTTTTGGTTCTTCCATGACTAGTTTGCTCCTGTTTTGGTAGTTGAGTTAGTTGATGATTCGTTTGATGAAGCCTTTTCACTTGCTTCAAGAGTACTTCTTATCTTTTCAAGAGTTGGCTTGATAGTAGCTTTGATGTAGGCCTTGATGTCAGCAGCATCCTTTAAGACGACCCCGTTAGCGGTACGAGCTTTCTCAAGAGCTTCCTTAAATGCGTCTGGACTAGTGACGCAGTCGATAGCCTTAAGGTTAACCATCGCTACTTTGTAAGCGGCTAAGTCGGTAGTGAACTTGGTGACTAGCGCCTGCAAAGCTGTAATTTCTTTCTCTAAATCAGTAGTATCGACATTCTTGGCCTTGAGCTTAACGACAATGCCGTTTAGGCGATCAATGATTTCGCCATAAGCCTTGGTACGATCTTTAACTTTTTGTTCAGTGTTACTGCCAACTGCTTTTACGATTATCTGGGCTGGCTTACACTTGGTCTTGATTAATAGTGTTTCCTTGGCATCAAGCTTGATCTTGAGAGCGCCTTTTTCTTTTTCAATTCTAGTCGTTCGCTCGGCAATATCAGCAGGAGTCTCGGTGGCTTCTGGTGATGTCTCAGGTGACGACTCGGGCTTTTTAACAGTGTTGGTGCTACCACCACCACTATTGGTACTTGGTGCTGCCATAGCCGCTGGTACTATAATTAACGTACCGAGAGCAATCGCTGACAAGATTAGACTTTGTAGTTGTTTGATCTTTCTCATTAGTTTTCCTTTATTATTTGAATAATAACATTCTACCATAAGCGGCATAATAATAGATTAATTTACAATGGAATAGGCTATTCTTAAACTAGTCATATGATCTCATCAATAATTCGCCAATTGAAACGTATCGTAGTGCTGGTGCCTGGCCTTGTCATGGCCTATGTTGGTGTTCGTGACATATTTCCCGCTCTCGATAAATTCATACCGAGTGACGCTCTGGCAATTATAGCTACATACGTCATAACTGCTTATATTCTGATACCGGCATTACTCCGGCTACTCCGACTAGTCATCAGGCCAAGGCACGTGCCAATGTATTGCACGACACCAGACGGTTTTGCCAGTGACCCAATCAACATTGGCGTCGTTGGCACAAAAAAACAATTAATAAGCGCTATGACTAGCGCTGGGTGGTACCAAGCCGACAAGAGAACAGTTCAAAACTTGACCAAAATGATCGCAGCCATTGTGTTTAAGCGAGACTACCGAAATGCTCCTTTTAGCCCTTTATTTCTATTTGGGCGCAGTCAGGACCTAGGCTTTGAAATACCACTCGATAGTAACCCCTTGCACCGCCACCACGTTAGATTTTGGGCGGCCAGCCATAATGCCGATTCATCACAGCTCGAACACACTACCTTCTGGGAAAGAATTCATAAATCCAATCTAACCAGTGGCAGAGTACTATGGGTTGGGGCGGCTTCGCTCGACAGTGGTTTTGGAATAATTAGGCATAGCGCTCAGTTTACCCACCGTGTTCATCACGACACCGATGCCGAGAGAGAACTAATAGCTAAACAGTTAATAGCAACTGGTTCGGTCGAAAAAACTCGTAGCGTAACTATAGGTAAGCCGATAAAAATTAATAATCGAGTATTTAGAAGTTATTTACGAGCTGACGGAAAATTAACAATTTGCGAATTAGTGGCTAGTAGCTAGTAGCTTGTTTCTCGTATTTAGCGCCCCCACAAACCTGGCTTTAATACTAGTTATTAGTAGCTAGATACTGATCAGCTCTTACGGCTAGCGATGTAAGTCATCACGACGGCAGCCGCCACCCATTGTGGGAAAACCATGTAGAAGACATCACTTATTGAGTTCTGGGTTCTGAAGGCTGCGATTAGGACCGATACCAAAAAACCCGTAAAAGGAATATAGGTCAACCAAGCTTGCCATGTCGCAGGCAGATAACTGCCGCGCACTTTATAAAACCAAGCACCTTTTTTAACTTTTGGCATTTTTTTATTCCAATTCATAGTTAGTAATACCCCTGTTCTATATTAATCGTGTTAGTTACGTCACTAATTTTCTTAGCATCACCGCCATCAACGCTAAGGACGTAATCGGCTGTTTCTTGATCGGTATGAATACGGTAAATTATCGTACTGTTATTTAGCCAACGGACTGAGCTGGTGATACCGCTTTGAGTCTTGATAATCTTGTCTGTTTTGGTGACCGTATCGTAACTAAGTAACACGCCTTTGCCGTCACGGTCGTCGACCCATAGACTGTGTTTTTTGTCTGGACTATCGACATAAACAAAGCTCTTCAGAGCTGATGGCTGACCACTAAGCTTAGTAGTGGTCAGACTACCAACTTTGTTGTCATACCAATCCTGACCAACTGAAAGTGTAAATTTATCGTAAGATGTTCTGTAAATACTCCAGACTATCTGATTGATAATCTGTTGTTTGCTGCTACCGTCAACTGTAATTCTACTGAAACTGCCTTCATTTTGACCCAGTCCAGTTAGGGAGTAATAGACATTATTGCCAATCAATTTGGCGTCGTTGAAATAGTTAGCAGTAGCAAGCTCGCGCTTATCGGCAGTTTTGTAGTTATAGCTAACTAGTCGATAGCGTTTTGGGCTAAAAGCGCTCGTCCCGGCCGTAATTTGTAGATAAACCAAGTAGTCACCCGACCAGCCAAGTAGTTGAACCCGTTCCGACTGGACGATATTCTTGACCGAATTGTCGCCCAAATCTACAAGTAATAAAGTGCTTAGTAAAAACCCGTCTTTATTATGGACATTGTCTCTGGTGGATACGTAGGCCAAAACTTCATCACTAGGGTGTACTGACAGCACCATATTATCTTGTTCTAGCCCAGTGCCCTTTAGAACTACCTCTTCATTTTTACCATCAACATTGATTTTGTATAGGTCGTACCTGCCTGTTCGTTTAGAGATAAAAGCATCTTTGCGAACTGGGACTAAGCTAACTTTTTGGTCAGCTTTGCTGTTACTAGTCAGTGTCACTTTTTGGCTACGATATGATTTAGCGTTGATACTCACAACTAAGGACTGAGTACCCGAATCAATCGATAGTATAATTTTACCCGTCTTATCAGCGGTAGATACTGCTTCGCCAACTCCCGCCTCAGCATCAGTGATTGGTTGGCCCGACAAAAAATCTTTGACGACTATTGTGTACTGCGTGCCCGTAGCTTTGAGCGTAAATCCGCCCAGCGGGTTACTGCCCCAACCAACTGTTATAGTCTTAGTGAAGTCCGCGTATGCTCGTTTATGAATTAGTAAGTTGTTCTTGCCAAGACGAACGCGACTAAGCCTAACCTTACCATCACTATCAGTCGAGGCCGTGTCGTTGCCAATCGTAACTTCAATGTTCTTGAGGGGCTGCTGGCTAGAATCATCAGTTACTACAAGATTGACACTGGCTCTAACGCCTAACAAATTCAAAATATAATATCGGCTAAGTGGCAGCACGGCCAAGCCAATTATGAGCACAGCCAGGACGATTAACGTGGCCCACTTGCCTAGTTTGGATTTAAAGAACTGCCCAAGACTAATGCCAGACTTTTTCTTATCTGGTACAAAAGCCTTGGTAATCTCCGCATCTTCAGAAGCCAACACCATATCGGCTTCGTCGGCCACGATATCATCAACCGCGTCGCTAGTTGTTCTATCTTCGATGATATCAGCGTCTGACTCGCTGATTTCTGGCTCAACAATTTGCGGATTAGTTCTGGTCAATTCATTTTTACCCATTTCTTTAGTAACCGGTCCAGGCGTTAGGCTCAACGGTAGGGATTCAGCTGGTTTGGTGGCAGGGTGCAGGCCTCTTGCATCAAGAATTTCGGCTTGAGTAGCTTCTTGTGGTGGTGGGCCTAACAATTCGCGAAGTTTTTGCTCAATTTCTTTTTGGTTAGCTGCTTCCGGCAGTTCTTCGGGTAGCGGTTCAGCCGGTGTCTCTTCTTTCATGCCTTAGCTCCCAGTTGATTTTGGGCACTACGAGCCATTATCCAAGCCACAAATAAACAAAAACAAATTACTACCCCTCCCAGAGCTAGTACCGGTAGGTGGTTTGATGGACGTTGCTTTGGCTGATTTATGGTCGTCGTGACTGTTTGGTTGGGGTCAAAAGATTTAAACGTACTGTCGCCAATGCTAGTTATCTTGGCCTGACTAGCGGTGTTATTGATGCTACTAGTGCTTGTCTGCAGATTTGATACCGGCGCGGTCAAATTCTGCCCTGCCTGAACTTGCGGGTTGGGTGACGTGGCCCCACTTGTAGATTGATTTTGTATATCCATTACTCTGTCTTAGTATCAAGAGTTATTTGCCTCTAGTCAATAGTGCTAATGTTTAGAGATTAGTCTGATTTAGGCTCGACGTCGATAGCCCGATATTGCCAAGGGAACGAATACGACAATAATGCCAAAACACCAGAGTAAAAGTTTCCAGGCAGCGCCATCAGCAGGAATGCCAAGCGCGTAACCACGGGCGGCGTTAGCGGCAAAAGTTATTGGTTGATTGTTTGCAAAATGCTGCAACCAGCTCGACATTGTCCTAACTGGCACAAAAGCCGCACTCGCAAAAGTAAGAGGAAAGACCATAACGAATCCGGCCAACTGAGCCGTTTCTTCATCTTTAACGGCTAAACCGATAAAAGCCGAGAACCATGAGAAAGCAAAGCCAAACAATAGTAGTAGCCCAACCATAGTAACGGCGTTAACGAAACCATTAGTAAACCTGAAGCCAAGCACATAACCGTAGCTAAGCATAATAGCAATCACAACTACGTTACGGATCGTGTCTGCAAAGGTTCGACCAGCCAAAACGGCCGCTCGGCTCATCGGCAAACTACGAAAACGATCGATAATGCCACTGTTAAGGTCGCGGGCTAGACCAATGCCAGTCTGGAGACCTCCGAAGAGTGTGACCTGGACCATAATACCGGGCAATAAATAGTTAATGTACTTACCATGGATCGCACCACCGCTATTACCAATCGCGCCGCCAAAAACATAATTGAATAGCGTTAAGAAGATAATAGGTTGGATTGATGAGAAAAAGACCAGTTGTGGCAAGCGAATATAGCGTAACAGATTACGCCTGGCAATAACCCACGTATCTGATAGTTCAAAATATAATTTACTAAGCATTATTTTGACCCTCGGCCGTGTTTAGGTTCTGGAACCTCTTCAACAACTTTTTTACCCGTCAAGGCTAGAAAAACGTCATCTAATGATGGTCGATGTAACGACAAGCTAACAGGAACAATTTCAGCATCATTTAAGGCTGTTACGACCTTCATAAGATCAGTTGGACCATGACTAACTGGTGCCGTTACTGTTACACCGTCCTCGGCCACTACTGGTGTCTTAGCCGTAACTTTTGCCACAGCTACCATGGCTTTGTCGGCATCAGACTTATTCTTCAAGGCAAACTCAACAACGTCACCACCCATTCGGGCTTTGAGCTCGTCGCTAGTGCCTTCTGCGATAACTTTACCATGGTCAATAACGGCAATCATATCAGCAAGTTCATCGGCTTCTTCGAGATACTGAGTTGTTAATAGAATACTAGCGCCATCATCGACTAATTTTCTAATGATATTCCAGACATCTATGCGGCTACGTGGATCGAGTCCAGTAGTCGGTTCATCTAGGAAAAGTATTTTTGGTCTACAAACGAGACTTGCGCCAACATCAAGTCGCCGGCGCATACCACCAGAGTAGGTCTTAACTAGTCTTTTACCAGCATCGGATAAATCGAGTTGTTCGAGTATTTGATTGGCTCGTTCGGCAGCCTCACGACTACTCAAATGATAGAGTCGTCCAACCATGATTAGGTTTTCGTAGCCCGTCAGTAACTCATCAACAGCAGCGTATTGACCCGCCAGACCGATTAATTTACGAACTTTGTTGGGAAATTTAGCGACATCAATTCCAGCTACCATAGCCGTACCACTATCGGGTGATAACAGGGTGCTAAGCAGTCTGACTAAGGTCGTTTTACCGGCTCCATTTGGCCCAAGTAGGGCAAAAATCTTACCGGTTTCGGCTTTTAGACTAACACCATCAAGCGCCCTTAGTTTGCCGTATCGTTTGACAACGTCTGTAACCTCGAAAGCATAATCACTCATTACTAATAATCTAGTCTAGAATACTTAACTTGTAAAGCATAAAGTAAAGTAATAAGTTATTTAAGACTCTAAGCTCTACCGGGGCTCCCCTAGTTACTGTTTAGCCAGTCGGCCACATTATCTGGCACTGGCATAACGCTAAGCCGACTATGTCTGACCAGTAGAAAATCTTTGCAGAGTGGATTGGCTTTTATTTCGGCAAGGCTGACTGGTTTTAGTCTCGACACAAACTTTAATTCAATCGCCCACGAGAATCTGGGATCTTTAGTGTTCAAAAATGGTTCACCGACCACCTCTGCCAAGCCTACAATAGCTTTATCCGTCATCGATAAATATACGTAGACCTTATCGCCTGGCCTCATTGTCTTTATGACATTTATAGCCTGATAATTATGGACGCCATCCCAGATTGTCTGTTTGTCCTTGATGAAATCATCGATACTATAGGTATCTGGGTCAGTTTTTACTAAAAAATAACTCATGATTTCGGCTTGTTTAGTCTGTGATGGATGATCTGCTTGTAATGCATTAGTAGGGCAACGCAAAATATCGCTATCGCTACTGAAATTCCGCCGATTACAATTTTGGAACGCCAAGTACTCGATGGTGCCGGCTGCGTGCTCGAGCCACTTGCCTCGGCGTTAAGAAAATTCATTACTTTGTCATTGTTCTGGGAGCTGTTTTGGGTGCTTGGAGCCGTAACGTCGCTGGTTGCCGTCTGTTGCAGACTAGATTGCGCTGACGTAACTGGTTGCTCAGACCCATTGCTTGATATTACGTTTAGTTGTGCCATGTCTCTATTCTAACGATAAATTTGCTTCTGTTCCAACTATAAAAAGCTTGACAGCTTTTTATAGTTGTCGTAACCTCGAATGATGGTTCATTACACAACAAGCACTGCGATTAAGAATATTGCGATCGTGGCCCTTAAGCGGGGAGTGCTTTAGTTTGTAAAAATCGTAAATAAAATAACAAACGCAAAACCACACTCCCCGGACAAAAACCGGGGAGTTTTATTTTGCAAAGGAGAAATCATGACCGCAGTAGAAATAAATAGTCAAAACTTTGACACCAGTGCCGAAACACAAACATTTAGAAGTAGCGAGACAAGACAAAGACTAAGAACGTTTGCTAAGAGTGCTGGCGAAAAGCTAGTTGGCGCACTAAGTATGTTCCCTGCTGAAGTAGATACCCATTTGAGTGAACATAAGTTTGATCAGAACGGCACTATGCACAAGACGCATGATAGCCCTCATACCGAGACGCCTACATTCCTGGGAGAACATCCATACTTACCAGAGAAAGTATTCAGGGAAACCGAACAGGCAAAATACAGCGACTAAATGAACAGAAGATGACAAATTCAAATAATAGTGGCTTAGCTGGCTTTTTCCTCCTATACTAAAATTGGCGTAAGTGGAGGTAGAACAGATGCAGCTATTATCAAAACCTTGGTTATTGATATACTCAAGCCTACTAATAACAGTAACCCTGTTAATAATCAAGCCGCCCTTGCAGGTGCTAGCCACCACTAAATCACATCTAGCGTTATGCCCCTTAAATGCATTCACATCTCATTGTCATGCCCATATCGTCACTAACAGCGTTGGCATACCACTTGCCACCAGTGTTTACGGTGATGGTCTGACACCTGCGGACTTGCACAGCGCTTATAAATTACCATTAAGTAATAATGCTGGTTTTATCTGGAATGGCCAAACGGTCGCCATCGTTGACGCCTACAACAACCCTTTTGCCGCAGATGATTTACTAGCGTATCGTCAACAGTTTGGCCTACCAGACTGCAAAACTGGTGGTGTGAACTGTATCCTGAGTAAAGTAAACCAAAATGGCACAACAGCCCTACCCCGGGCTAGTAGTAGCTGGGGTACTGAGATCAACCTCGACGTTCAGATGGTTTCAGCCATATGTCCCAATTGCAAAATTCTAGTCGTCGAAGCAACATCGCCTAGCCTTGCAAATCTAGCAACCGCCGTTGATACCGCCGTAAGACTTGGAGCGACAGTAGTATCTAACAGCTACGGCGGCCCAGAAGATGTGTCGATAGTTTCAGCCAACAACCACTACAACCACCCTGGCACTGCCATCACAGCTAGTTCAGGTGACTCTGGTTATGGCGTTGAATTTCCAGCCTCGTCTGGCTATGTCACAGCTGTTGGTGGTACAACTCTTAACCAAAGCAACAGCCCTAGAGGATGGACTGAAACAGCTTGGAGCGGTTCAGGCAGTGGCTGTTCGAAATATATCGCTCGACCAAGTTGGCAGGCATCAATAGGAACCTGTACAAAACGCATGGTAGCTGACATTTCGGCCGTTGCTGACCCCAAAACTGGTGTGGCCGTTTATGATAGCTTTGGCTCGAGTGGTGGTAAAAATTGGTATGTTGTCGGCGGCACCAGTGTCGCCGCCCCAATCGTTGCAGGTATTTATGCCCTAGCAATGGCTTCGAATCACAAAAACTTTAGCTATAGTGAGTTGCCCTATAACCAATCATCAAGCTTGTTCGACGTAACTAATGGTAGTAATGGCAGTTGCTCGACCAGAATTCGCCCCTTATGCAAGGCTGGTATCGGCTACGACGGACCAACTGGTCTCGGTAGCCCTAACGGTATTGCTGCCTTTTGAGCTCTTAATTGGTAACTAATTACTTTTGGCAAATTAGGTTTATAATAAACTTTAACTAATGGCATGGCAAGAAGGAGAACAGCTATGGGCGGATTTGATTTTGATAAATTTGCACTAGATTTTAATGATCCATTCGGCCGACCATCCGAAGCTAAAACAACTGGTCCGGATAAGCCAAAAGTACCTACTACGCCAAAAGCCTTTAGCAACTTTAGTGGTCTAATGCCAAAGATAACTCCTGTGAGCGACGCTAGCATAAGGGCCGGCGGATTGATCGCCGATATCGACGCCCTACTAGCAGAACTGCCCGACCAAACCAGACTACACCCTGACGAACCCTAAATAGTATTTACCTAAATCAAGGGCTAAGACGATTTATATCACGCGGAAAGAGAGTGGCTTCTTTAATGTTTTGCAGACCAATAATCTTCTGAGTTAGGCGTTCGAGACCCATACCAAAGCCACCGTGTGGTGGCATTCCAGCTTGCATGGCCATCAGTAATGACTTAAAGCCAGCGTCTTCTGGGTCACCCTTAGCCATTTCGAGTAGTTGTTTAAGTACGACTTCATAGCGGTTTTCACGCATACTACCAGTGATTATCTCAACCCCTCTGAATAATAGGTCAAATCTATCTGCAAACTCGGGTTTACCGTCCTGAGCCTTGTGGTAAAACTTCATAGCGCTAGCCGGCCAGTCGGTCACAAAAACCGCCTCTGAGCCATATTTTTTCTTGGCATATTCGCAAATCCATTTTTCTTCAGCTGGTGTCAGGTCCTTGAAATCAGTAATTTTTTCTTTAGTAGCCTTTTCATAAAGCTCGTGAATTTCACTCATCGGAATCGACGGGAAGATATCGGTCAGTTCTGGTTTAGTGGCATTCCAGCGCTTCAGTTCGGGTTCGTATGAATCCCAGGCAGCTTTGACTGCGGCGTTGATAAGACCGCTTAAGAATACCTTTATGTCTTCAATATCCACAAAGCCCATCTCACCGTCAACACTTATATATTCGGTCATATGACGAGTTGTAGCGCTTGGTTCGGCGCGATAAACTGGCGCAATTTCAAAAACACGTTCAAAAACACCTACCATCATTTGTTTATAGAATTGGGGGCTCTGTGCGAGAGTTGCTTCTTGACCAAAGTAATCTAGCTTGAATACCTCGGCACCACCTTCAGTCGCTGTCGGTAATAGCTTTGGTGTCTGTATTTCGGTAAAGCCATTCTCATAAAAATGCTCCCTCAGAGCTCGTGTGACCGCGCCCCTAATCTTAAATATGGCCGTTTCTTGTAAGTTGCGAAGACCTACAGTTCGGTACTCAAATAAAGTGTCAAGATTCTCAGCCTTGTGATCGAGCGGCTTGTCAATTTCGACAGCAGGCGGGTCAAGCACTGGAACTAAAACAGTGATTTTAGGCTTGTGGATTTCGGCACCACCTGGAGCCCGTTCTTCAGCCACTACGTCGCCAGTCACTTCCATGACCGTACCAATTTGTAGACCACGTAACTTCTCTAACTCATCATCATCTTCAACCACAATTTGGGTCAGGCCACCGCGGTCACGAACGTTAATAAAAGCTAGGCCGCCTAGTAAGCGCTTTTTATGAAGCCAGCCTTTGATGGTCGCTGATTTGCCAATTTTAGATGAAATATCCTTACTAAGTGTCCGGTCCATACCTATCCCTTAATCCTTATTTTCATGTAATTCGTGCACCTCTTCAGGCTCAAGTTCGTCACTACTTTGTTCATCTGATTCTACCACTGTTTCAACAGATACGGAAGGCTCTGATGGTTTTTCGATTCGTCTGCCTTTTTGTTTAGCAACGGCCGCAGCATCATGATATTGGTCAAACTCATCGTCAATTGGCCGGCCAATCACCTGTGCTAAGACATCCTCCAACGTAACTATACCGACAACGTCCTCAAAACTATTTACTACCAAAAACATGTGGTGCTTGGCTTTCAAAAATGCTTGCAGGGCTTGATCAAGCGGCTCTTCATCGTGCATATAGTAAACATCGGGGCTCATTAAATCGTGAACTCGCCCACCAGACCTAATGTTAACTAAGTCGCGCAAATACAGCACTCCAACAATTTTGGACTGTTTTTTACCTTCGTAGACCGGGAAGCGGGAATGACCACTATCGTGAAGTTCAGTTAAGAGAATTGGCCCAACCAGCTCTTCGTTGGATACTGCTATTACCTTTTTAGTGGGGGTCATGATGTCGCGGATAATTTTGTCGCTAAAAGTTAGAGCACTCCTAGCCGTGACAATCTCCGATTCGGTGAAACGACTGTCTTCTTGCTTGACCTGACGATCAAGTAAATCTAGTAAATCTTCCTTCTCAAATAGCCCCGTGTGCAGGGTTACTCGCCAGCGCTTAGTAAGGTCAGCAAACAGCGCAAGAGCCGGATAAATTTTGCGCAGTATCCATGCTAGTGGTGTTGCCGAATATTTGGCAAGTGTTCGTCCTGGCCACCTTACCTTAGTGTATGGGAGCCAAGCAAAGCCTAACCACAACAAGATTAAACTACCTAACATTGCTAGTGAGCCAGATACCGAACGGCTTAATGTCACAAAAAAGCCGGTCGCACCTAGGCCGATAATAATCCATAAGAAAATTTGAAGAGAATAATCATATGAAGCAGCCTTATAGAGCAGTATAGCTAGTTCATCACCGGACCTGGCTCGACGTTTTAATTCCTTAGGCGACACGTCTGTGTAGGTCTTGAGTAGTGTAACTGCCGAGAGGGTAATAATTGCCAATACAAAGTAAATCAACGCTTGCATACTGGTTAGTATATAGGAAGTAGAAGTTAGTAACTAGGAGTTATGGGGGCCCAAACTCACCGCTCAATGCTATCGACTGAACCCCAGTAAATCCCCAATCTAGTCGAGGACAACACAAGTTGGCGTCAAATGTTGAGCTCAGCTAGACCCCCAGTCAAGCTGGGGGTAACATAAGTCACCAATCAAATGATTGATGACTTATGTTAATATTAAATAACAAAATGGAGGTTTTGAAGATATGAGCAAACGCTTTATGTTAGTTTTGGCCGTGATAGTCCTGGCCTTTATAGGCTTATCAATTACATCTAAGAAGAAGGCTGCCGCACCAACCAATAGCAGTAGCACCTCAAATCAGCCAACTAACCACGTCACTGGGCTAGGCAAGAAAAATGTAACCCTTATTGAGTATGGCGATTATCAGTGTCCGGCTTGTGGGGCTTATTACCCAGTGGTAAAGAAATTAGTCGATAAATATCAGTCAGATATCTTCTTCCAGTTCCGTAACTTTCCGCTAAGCTCAATTCACCCCAACGCCTTTGCTGGGGCCCGGGCTGCTGAAGCCGCCGGCAAGCAAAATAAGTACTGGGAAATGCACGATAAGTTGTATGAAGAACAGAAAACTTGGTCTGCAGCTAATAACTCAAAATCGTATTTTGAACAATACGCTCAAGATCTTGGCTTAGATGTCGCCAAATTTACGACTGACTTCTCTAGTGATGACGTTAATAATTCAATCAATTCTGATATAACGGCTGGCAATGCTATAGGTGCCAACTCAACCCCAACCTTCGTTCTAGAGGGCAAGAAGATTGAAGAAAATCCTCGTGATGAAGCTAGTTTCTACAAACTCATCGACGACGCCATCGCCGCCAAAAACAAATAGTATATAGTTGCTCGTTTCTAGTAGCTAGTATGGAGAAGGGTTTTAGTCTTTCTTAATACTAACCACTAGTTACCAGATACTAGCTACTAGTATTGGATGTACTGTTGCCACTTCGGCCGTCTAATTTTGACTTCCACGATAGACCTCTTTGTAGATATAATTTTTATTTTTATTGACACCTTGCTTAATTCCTCCCACGCTGGAGTCCACCAGACAAATCCGCACATATTTTGTTTTGTTGTTTTTGTCTTCGACGATGTAGCTCACATCTACAATCTGAAGTGCCTACATTTTGTCATACCAAGCTTATGCTTGTCAATCATGATTTCTTCAGTCGGAAAGAAGTGATAATTATCATGGTAGAATTAACTTGAAGATAGGTAAAAATGCACAGTAATTTCAACGATTTGAGCATGGTGATTGCGGTTGGCGTAGCTATCAGTATTATCATGCGCTTGATTAAGCAACCACTCATCATTGGCTATATCTTGACTGGAATCATCGTCGGCCCAGCCGTGTTGCATATCATCGACTCGCCAGATAGTATTCAGGTGTTTGCAGACTTCGGCATTACCTTGCTGCTTTTAATCGTTGGCCTCGGGTTAAACCCTAAAGTTATCCGTGAAGTTGGTCGAATTGCCGCCTACATCGCGATTGGTAAGGTATTTTTATCAACTACAATTGGTTTCGGTGTCGCCAGGCTACTTGGCTTTGATACGACCGCCGCTTTTTATATCGGCGTATCACTATCCTTCTCGAGTACGATTATCATCCTAAAGTTATTGAACGACAAAAAGGAACAAAACCGTCTCTACGGCAAAATATCGATTGGCTTCTTGTTAATTGAAGATTTGATTGCAACCTCAGTTTTGATTGCTGTCTCGGCGAGTGATAACGGCGGCCTGTCGCTAAACAGCGTCTGGGCACTCGTCTATAAAATTATTGGTCTGCTTATCCTCTTAGCGCTTTTCCGCAGTCTAGTGCTGTCCAAACTCCACAAGCTGATTGCTGGCAGCCAAGAGTTCTTGTTTCTATTTGCCATCGGCTGGGGCCTTGGCATTGCCGCTTTGTTTAAGCAAGCTGGTTTTTCTGTAGAAGTTGGGGCGCTAATCGCTGGCGTCACTCTAGCACCCTTGCCCTACGCTAGTGAGGCCGCCGCACGGCTTAAGCCACTACGCGACTTCTTTATCGTCCTGTTCTTTATTTCTGTTGGTTCTCACCTGCACGTCAGTAGTGTTACGCCAATTTTGCCAAAAGCCGTATTCTTCTCATGTTTGGTATTATTCGGTAACCCTTTGATTGTCATGACGATCATGGGCTTGTCGGGCTATACCAAAAAAACAAGTTTCAAGACAGCTATGACCGGTAGTCAGGTTAGCGAATTCTCACTCATTTTAGTGCTACTGGCGTTCAATCTAGGCCAGATAAGTGATGGCATTCTTACACTAGTGACAGTAACTAGCTTAATAACTATCGGCGTGTCTACTTACTTTATAACTTACAGCGACCACCTCTACGACATCTTAGAAAATGCGTTGCATCTGTTTGAGCGTAAGAAACCACGTCACGAGCGTGAGCAAAAAAAGAATTTCGAACTGGTTCTAATTGGCTACCTAAAAGGCGGTCACGAATTTTTGAGGGTCTTCCAGCAACTTGGGCGATCGTATGTCGTCGTCGACTACGATCCGAGTGTTATAGAGACTTTAGAAAATCATAATGCCCACTATATTTATGGCGACGTGACAGACTTAGAACTCCTAGAAGAGCTTAACCTTGGTAGCAGCAAACTGATTATCTCGACAATTAATGACCTTCAAGTCAACACCGCGCTGTTGGCATGGCTAGAAAAGGTTAGCCCAAATGCTGTTTGTATCTGTACAGCTGACAGTGCCGAAGAAGCCGCTAAACTATACTCTGAAGGCGCATCATATGTCATCTTGCCGCACTTTATTGGTAGCGAAAAGATTGGCGCTTTTATCAAGAAGAGTGGTCTCAAAAAAAGCGAATTTAAGAAGTACCGAGAAAAGCACCTTGCTTATCTTCAATCACATTACGAACTTTTTACAGATTCGCTCGACTAGTTGTATAGATTATTCTTACTAATATATTCGGCAGTGCTCGGTAATAAACCACGATAATCATCACTGCCAATCAATGCCTGTTTTAATTCACGCGACGAGACGTCACGATTTAAAGTTTCAATGATTTTTGGACTAATCTTAACGGGTAGTTTATTAATTAACACGTTAACTTTACTCTTGGTATAGTTGCCTCTTAGACCAATTATTAGTTCAAAATCTTTCAGGAAGCGGTCGACGTGTGGCCAGCTCGGCATATGTTCTAGCATGTCGGCACCACAGATAAAATATAGCCTTGCGTCTGGTAACAACTTTTTAATACGCCGAGTGGTGGCTAGATGAGTAAACTGCTTGTCAGGTAGTTCTAAAACTTTTAGCTTGGGGTGGGGTAAACAAGCCAGTTTAAGCATTTCAATCCGGTGTGCAAAATGCGCAACCGCTTGTTTGTATCTAGGCTCAAACTCGGGCACAAAGTAAACGCTATCCAGACCAACGGTAAGTATAGCTTGTAGTGCTAAATCAATATGCCCAGCGTGCACCGGATCGAAACTACCACTAAATACACCAGCTCTCTTTGTCATTTATTTTGGGTAACTACCAAATTAGCCAGGGTTTTAATAAACAACGGATCAGTATTAGGTAACTCAATCCGATTATATTCGATATCGTAGTCGGAGCATTGCTCACCAGCGGCAGTATCTAGGTCATACAGAATTTCTAAATGATCCGCCAAAAACTGCAATGGCACAATTAAAACTGCAGGTACTTTCTTAGGTTTAAGTTCTGCTAAAATATCAACAAGGTCTGGTTTAAGCCAAGGTTCGGGCGTGTGTCCTGCACTCTGATAGGCATAGGTCCAGTCGGCTTTAGTTAATTTTGCCCGGCTAGCGACCGCCATCATTGTTTGCTCAAGTTGATCAAGATAGCTCGGGTCTTTGGCAACGACACGCTCGGGTAAACTATGGGTTGTAAAAACTACAGGTACGTCCATGCCGTATTTTTTAATTAAAGAACGGCGTTTAGCTAACAGTCGTTTGGATATTAATTCAATAAAGCTAGGTTCATCCGGCCAAGGACCCACCACTTTAACTTTATCATCTTCAAATCCATTGGCTGATGTCGAAATTAGTAAATTACGTTTATAACCACTCATAATGAAATCAGAAAACTGTGGCGAAAGAATTATGCCAACCATCTGTTTTGCGCCCAAGTGCTTCAAGTCGGCTACAGAATCAGCAATAAACGGTACTGAATGTAGCATCCCAACTCTTACGATATATTGACCTGGGTGGATTGAGTCCAGTAGCGTCTGCAGCGCCTTGCCTTGATTTACCGTAATTTCAACCAATGGCGATCCGTTTACTACATCAAACCGCCTTTTAAATTCGGCAACAAGCTCGGGGTCGGGGCCATCAGGGTAGACATGGTCCAAAAATTCTTCAACATTTTTAGAAGTTGTGGCCGACCCGTAAGTCATCAAAACCACACCAGTCAAGGAGCTATTTATAGCCATGAACAAACTCAACTAATTGTTTAATTACTTTATCGTCACTCTCTGGTAAAACGCCATGTCCTAAGTTAAAAATAAAACCTTTGCGACTAGGTAAAGAGTCAATAATCCTACTAGTTTCCCTTTTAACGATTTCTATATTTGTGGCTAGAACCGTTGGGTCAAGGTTGCCTTGTATGGCTTTTTTGCCAATTAACTCTTTGGCACTAGCTAAATCAATCCGCCAATCTAAGCCTATGACTTCGCAATCAACATTCGAAAAGTCTTTTAACATCGCGCTCGTATCGGTGCCGAAGTGTATTCTTGGGACACCGGTGTCTTTGAGGCTTGAAAATATTTTTTGAACATGGGGCAGAACGTAAGTTCGATAATCGCTGGCCGATAAACATCCAACCCAGCTGTCAAAAATTTGTAATGCCTGCGCCCCAGCATCAACTTGCTCAAGAAGGTACAAAATAATTGCCTCAACTAATATACTCATCAATTTATCCCAAGCTGGTTTTTGCTCGTACATAAATCTTTTAGTTTTGAGCCATTTGCGTGATGGTTCACCCTCTATTAAATAACTAGCAAGAGTAAAAGGCGCTGCCGAAAAACCGATTACAGGAACATTAAGTTCACGACGTAATATTCTGATCGTTTCCTTTAGGTACTCAACATTTTTAGGATCAAAGTCACCGAGCTCATCAACATCTTTAGGAGTAACAATTGGTTTAGCAATAATTGGACCGACGCTGTCGACAATTTTAACGTCAACGCCCATTGCTAGCGGCAACAACATAATGTCAGCAAACAAAATAGCCGCATCGACGCCTAGCAACTTAACCGGTTCCATACTAACCATGGCAGCTAGTTCCGGAGTTTGGGTAAGTTCAATAACGCCATATTTTTTGCGTAACTCGCGGTAACCTGGCAACGAACGACCGGCTTGACGCATAAACCAGACCGGGATGTGGTCAGTTGGTTGTTGCCAGCAGGCCTTCAAGAAGCTATCATTAAAATCATTCATAGCCATGTCATTAGCTCCTTAATCGGTTTATAAATACACAAAAATATTGGAACATCTGTCAGTGTATATAGGCGACTTTTAGTGTGACGCATGTCGATAACCAAATCTTGGAAGCGCTCTAAGTTATCTGTTTCATAAGATACGACAAACTCATAATCATCAACTCCGTATGAATACAATAGACACTGTCTTATTTTACTATAACCGAGCCCGACTTTAACGTGTTCACCCATGATTTTTCGACGTGTTTCAAAATCCAGCTGATGCCACTCAGTAGTTTTGGTGAATGGATAAACAATAAAATACGGCAATCGGTCAGTAAAGTTTTGAATCGTCTGTTCTGGATTGCCAAGTCGGCCACTATATTGTGATGCCCGAGCGATGCCAAAATATGAATAACTTAAATTTAGCAGCTCACCAAAATCTAACCTATTAATTTGATTAGTAAGCTCATTCACTGCTTCAGGCTTTTGGGCTCTTAACCAAAGCATAAAGCTTGTACCGACTTTTAGTCCTTCAGTTATATACGATTCGATAATTATGTCTTTTTGACTAACGATGGTTTTAAGAAACCGTTTTTTAGCAGATGCCTGTGCATCCTCAGTTAGACGATAAAATTTTTTATTAAGACTAAAGAATAAATAACTGTGGTATTGGTGTTCATCCATTTATCTAATTATACCACTGATAACACTTAGCCGGCAGCTATTCAGAGAGCGATGAAAGGCTATCGATAACTGATTCTAAAAACGGCTGCTTGGCGGTTGCGACATTTGCGAAGCCAGCGTTTAGCAACGCTTCAGCAACACTCGGACCAATTGCTACAACCGGCAATCGCTTGGCGATTTTAAGATCGCCTGCTATCAAAAAGTTAACAAAACCAGCCACGGCGGATGGGCTAGCAAAGGTTATAAAATCTACCTGATTAGCTTGGAGCATAACAGAGAATTTAGGGTCTTTTGAGGTAACATTGGCGGTTTGATAAATTCGTAAATCAGTCACTAAAGCACCACGCTTTTTAAGAATATCAGGTAAATCATCAGAGGCAATTGTGGTTCTTAGTAACAGGATTTTTGTGCCCTTAACCGGCTCGAGCTCTTCGCCAAGCGCCTGACTAGACGAAGTAGATGGTATAAACTCCGCCCGTACACCGATCGTGGCAAGTTCAGATGATGTTTTGCTACCTATAACCGCAACTTTAGGTAATCTAAGTTGTTTTAAATTTATACCCGCTTGCGTAACTAACAATTTGAGATAGCGCACACCACTGGCGCTGGTAAAAATCAACCAGTCGTAATCTTCTAATTTGCTAAGTTCAGTAATAATTGTTTGATCGAGTTTAACTGGTGCCATTGTAATTGTTGGCAAGTTATAGACTTTAGCGCCAAGTGCCACCAACTTATCATGCCATTCTAAGCTACCCCTTGGACTCCGCGTTACTACTACGGTTTTGTTTTTCAATGACATACTACTGCCAGCCCGCCCTTACCCCGTCAGCTAGTAATTCGTTAGCAAGGCTTTCGATTAGTTTTAAAATGTCTGATTTTGGTCCCGACACTGATTTAAGAACAGTATTTTTGGCGTCCATGCTACCGACAGTACCAAAAATATTAACTTTCGTATTTTTCACCTCAACATAGCAACCAACTGGTAACTTACAGCCACCACCAATAATGCTTGAAAACAGTTGCTCAGCCCGGCATGATAAGACCGTATTTTCATCTTGAAGCGCTAATAAAATATCCCTAATTTTGTTATCTTCTTGGCGAAACTCAGCCGCCAACACTGCTTGCCCAGTGGCTGGCACAAATTCGCTCGGGCTAAAATATTGTGTTATTTTGTCGCTCAGACCTAGTCGACTAAGACCAGCAGACGCCAAAACGATAGCATCATAGTTGTCGCTATGTAACTTCTCTAGTCTTGTCTCAACGTTGCCCCGTACACTAGTAACAATTAGATCTGATCGATGATGCAAAAGTTGTGCTCTGCGACGTATGCTGTCTGTTCCAACAATTGCGCCTTTTGGTAAATCTTTCAAGCTACCAACATTTTTAGCAACCAATACATCTCGAGGATCATCGCGCTTTAATACCGGCAACGACACTAAGCCCTGTGGTAAATCTGGTGGTAAATCTTTTAAGCTATGAACTGCAAAGTCAATTACCCGAGCACTAAGTGCCGTTTCAATTTCTTCGGTAAACCAAGTTTTGCCAATCGTATCCAGTGGGATTGGACTAAGATTTTTGTCGCCCTTAGTGACTATAATTTTAGTCACTACGTTAAGATCTGGGAATTTCTCATGTAGTGCAGTTACTACCAAATTAGTCTGAATTAACGCCAGGCGACTACCTCGCGTACCAACTACTAAGCGCTTGTTTGTCATCCATGAATGGTAGCACAGACTATTGTACAATTTCGACCGGAAAACACAGTTACCTACTGCTTAGAGAGACGTCAATAACGGCATCGGGTTATTGATTTCTAATTTAATAAAGAATAGACTGGAATTACAGATATTAACAAAGGAATTATCAATGCGTATATATGCAAAAGTTAGTTTCATCACCACTGCTATTTTATTAGCGGTCGTTACTGGCGTGCCAGCAACAGCATTAGGAGCCATAAACTCTCATGCTAATGCACAGGCCAACACAGCAACCAATAGTGAAACGAGTGACAATCAATCAACTTCACCTGGCTCAGAGGCAGCTACAAGATTAGCTGCAGCAAAACTTAAAGTTTGTCAAAACCGCGAAAAAGCAATCAATAATATTTTGAGTAGAATTGCTGACCGCGGTAAAAAACAATTAGATTTATTTACCACTATCGCTACTAAGACCGAGACCTTCTACACTAATAAAGGTAAAACTCTTAGTAACTACGATGCTTTGGTGGCCGACGTTACGGCTAAAAAAGATATGGCCCAAACTGCCGTCGATACAATCAAAAATAGTAGTGTCAGCTTCAAATGTGATGGTACCGATCCAAAGGGTGTAATCAGTGGTTTCAAGGATAGTCTTAAATCAGAAATTGAGGTGCTAAAGGCCTATAGAACTAGCGTCAAGAACCTGATTGTTGGTGTTAAATCCGTCCAAGGTACCACTTCTTCGAGCGATAATAAGACAACGGGGAGTAACTAATCATGAAGATCTACTCTAAACAATCTGGATTCTCGGCCGTTGAGGCATTAATCGTAATAGTTGTCGTAGGTTTGATTGGTTTTATTGGATATAGTGTATATAACAGTAATCACACTAAAACTACCAACAATGCTGTCAGTACGACTTCGTCTACTACAACATCTACTGCCAAAGCCAACGATGTTGCTACGGCACCTAACATTAGCTCAACAGCCGATCTAGACAAAGCCTCAGCAACTCTTGATCAAACCGATCCAGCAACCAGTAACAGTACCGATTCTAGCCAACTCGACACTCAATTAGCTAGCTTCTAGCCAGCTACTTAAGACTTGCCCTGGACCAGAACTTTGCCGGTGCAAATATCTACCTTATGGTTACAACTTGGGCATTCCCAGCAGTCCGGCTTAACAACTTCCGCCTTTTTGACATATTTGCGACACTTAATACACCTAATCTCACCTGTCATGGACTCCTTTTTGCTGCCTAATTCGGCATCGGCACCACTAGCCACATCATCCTTTACCTTGCTCAGATCAGGTGCATCGAATTTTTCCCCCTGTTTGAGTGCAGATGGGCACGAGGTAGATTTTTCAGTTGCTTTGGCCTTATTCTCGGCCAAGGCAGCTAGAGCAAGATTACCGTTTTGGGCGAATTGCCTGGCATCAATGATGTGTCCAGCTGAGGTTGCACCAAATACTCTTGGGTCAATTGTATTGTCGACACTAATAGCGTGCTTAACCATACTCTCACCAGCCAACTTGCTGACTCTTTGAACTGCTTCCACTGGTGTTTTAATAGTGTCTACCTCGGCTATCAGCTGATCGACGATCTTATCAACCGTTGGGGCTAACTTTTGCTCGCGCTCCTCGCAAAACTTCTCATACTCTTGGTAATCTTGAACTTCTTTATCTTCGCCAAAGAATGTACCACCTGCGTGCTTATCCAACAAACTAACCAGATCCGAAACGCCATTGGGCATCATGGCCTTTGGTATCAATAATGGTTCATCAATTATCCGAACTGCTGTCTTGCCCTTATAGTCTACGCCTAGCTCGTCTGCCATACCTTCAACCGCCTGCTTGTCGTGACGTTCTCGCCCTGGTGCCGCAACCCCAGCCACAAACGCCGATGACATTTCTAACTCAACTCTCGACCCTTCGTCCTGATTGTCGATTTCTGTAGTCGCCTGGATGACAGTAGACTTGGAATCAACGAAGAAGTTGTTTTCTGATAGTTCTTCGTCGGTCATGTCGTCAGCGCAGCGTGAGACAACGACAAAGTAATTATCCTTTAGTTTTCCCTGCCGACGCAATTGCTCAAGCCTAAAACCGTTGCGGGTCTCGGCCTCTGAACGACCTCGCATTTTAGGAGTCTCCGATGCATACAATAGGCTATTCTCGTAAACCGATTCCATTGACTGACCAAATTGGACGATGCCTTCCACTTCATCAACCTCAAGCTTAGTTTTAGTGATATTTCCTGACTTATAAACACGTTCCGTAAGATCAGTCGTAACATTTCTTTTCACTAATTGTCTAGCCGTCTCATCTCCCCAAGCCGCATCGTGAATCGCTTCTTGTAGTGACCTGATTTGGGGTTCTGGCTTATCTGCTTCTACAACTGTTTCAACTTCTACTGAATTTAGTGCGGTCGCTCCCACGCCCTTAATAAACCTCTCTGCCCTCGCCTTAACCATTCGGTCTTCCGGCATTTCGGCGATATTAACCACCCTCGTACGCTCTGGCGGCTCAGGCTCAAATAATCGATAATCTTGTTCTAATAGTTCGGCAGTGGCGGCCATAGACATAAAAATACCCTTACTCCTATTTGCAGGTAGAAAGGGCTATAAATACAGCTTGATTGCTCCTGCACGGGAGACTTATGTGTTGCTGTATCGGACTTGTCAATAGTGGTGACTTACCGTTGCGGCACAGTTCCTGATTTACACAGGATTCCAGCTCATGATTTGTTAAGTCCTAGTATAGTAACACAAAATCTAGGCGCTATATGTAGTATTTTTGATTTTATTAAATAGCTCGTAAACTACGTAAAACATCGGGGAAGGTTTTCTCGTCCGGATGTGCCGATGCGTCGGTGTAAACAATGAAGTACTTATGGACGCCCTCTCTTACACCTGTTAGCTTAACTTCGTTGATGCCATCGGGCGAGCCGATGCCAACGACGTTACGTAGACTGTTTGGTATATCACAGATAAATTTCGTGCCCTGCCATGTAACTTCAATTGGTTTTAGCTTGGCGGCAGCTTGTGGACTGAGCTTGAGAGTTTCTTGGTTAAACGTAATACAGTTTTCCGACGCCAAATCAACGCCTAGCCGATCTTCCTGACCGGTAACTGGTAGGACGCGGTTGATAGCCAGTGTGGCTGGGACAGTATCGACGTAAATATCTATGGTTCTAGCTGTCGATTCTTTGGTTGTACCCTTCCATGAAATTACATGGACTGGTTTCTCGCGCCGAACATACTCGGTCCAGTCACCCGGTAAGTCCATCTCGAATGTCGGTTCTTTGATGTGTTTTTTTGGAGGTTCATCATTCGCAGTTGGTACTAGAATTGCTCCATTATCATTTATCCGGACGTGCGGACGCCTTAAGTAAAGCCAGATTAAAACTACTACGGCCACAAAGATAGCCAATTTAACCATGAGTCTTAGAAAAGCATAGCGTTTTTTCTTGCGCTGAACGCGACGGTTAAAAAGATACATGATGAGTATGGTCTTTTATTTAACGAAAATGATTATAAGAACTAGGGCTGCCAAGCTCAAACGGTAATAGGCGAATATCGCTAGGCTGTGCTTGCCGAGGTAGCCAATCATAAATTTGATAGCGAATAAGCCAGTTACGAAAGCCGTCAGTACGCCAATTATAAATAGGCTAGCGTGATTGGATATGTCTGTAATTGCAGCGTGTTTGGCTAAAACTTTTAGGATTGCTCCAGCAGTGATTGGAATACCAAGCAGGAACGAAAAACGTGTTGCCGCTACTCTGTCGAGACCCAAAAATAGACCGGCTGTTATGGTGCTACCTGACCTAGAAACGCCGGGCACAATCGCGGCTGCCTGAGCAAAACCCATAGTTATTGCTTGTTTGTTCGAGATATTTTCAAGCTTAACTGAATCTTTGTATCGCTTGGCAAATCTTTCGGCCCAAAGCATGACCAGGCCAAAAACCGCTAGGTTAATGCTAACAAGTGTAGCTGAGCGAAACTTTGATTCGGCGGCACTCTCAAACAAGAAACCTATAACAGCCGCTGGTATGGTAGCAGTGATCAATAACCAAACGAGTTTAGTCTGATCATCTTTAACAAATAATGCCCTTAACATGTTAAGTAAGTCTTTGTAGAAGTAAATTAGGAGCGCTATTAAAGTACCGATATGTAGTGCGACATCGAATGTAAAGCCGTTCTGGGTGATGCCCATAGCCTTCTGCATGAGTAATAAATGCCCAGAGCTAGAGACAGGTATAAACTCAGTAAGCCCCTGAACAATGCCTAAAATAATTGCTTGAATAATCGTCACTCATCAAGTATAGCCTAGGCCAAGTTATAAGCCAAAGACCAATCGCTAAGGAAGTCTCTGTTTCAGCTCCGCAAGTCTAGCGACAAAACTTTGAGCGGCGGCGTCTAGTCCTAAAACTCTCATCGCAGCCAATAGAGTTTGCAAATCTTCTACTTGAATTTCAGTCAAAATAGCGCTTTGTTCGGCCGTAACAAAAAAATGTTCGACCTTTTCGACTAACCACTTTTCTTCACCGGGTTTGACGATGTTGGTTGACAGCTTAGTAGCCTCAGCGCTGGCCACAACTTCTAGCGAACGAGCCGAATGATCACGCTTTTTGAGGTGTCCCCGCTTAATCAAATTATTGACGTGTAGCGCTACACTGGCCACCGAGGTATAGCCCTTGCCAGTCATAATTTCGCGATAGCTCGGACTATAACCGTGCTCGGCAATGAATTCTTGGATATAAGTCAGTAGTTCGCGCTGTTTCTTAGTTGGCCTGATTACTTCATTTGTTTCAGCCATATTTTAACCTTTATTAGCATAAGTTATCGGGCCGTGTGGCCGATGAGCCACCACTCTTGGCAAGGTAGTCTTGATTGTCTTTTTCTTAAACTTGTCAGGGAACACCCAGAGCTTATACCAAAAGTAGTTCCAAACTGTGAAAAAGCCCGACGAAGCAAATTGACCCAGATATGGGCTAATTCCAACTTGTTTTAGTCCCCACACAATGAAGTAGTCGATAACAAAATCGACTAGCGTAATAATTGCGTAACGGGTAGTGACTTGGGTTTTTTGGTCATTTAATTTGGCGTTCTGGAACACCCAGTAGCGTTGTAATACATAGTTAACAATCCAGCCGACGATATTGGCTGATAGTTTGGCCCACCATAGGTTAAGGTGTAGCACTTTGTCGGCCACAAAAAAGACGCCGTAACCCGTCCAAAAATAAGCCCCTCCGCTAATCATGTACTCAACGACACGGATTACTTCCCTACGACTGATAAGTTTATTTTTCTTCATGTTCGTTGTTTGTACTATATAGCAGATGGAGTCTAGAGTCACGAATCTGGAGTCAAGAAGGTCAAATACGACCCTCATTGTCATCCCAGGCCTGTCCCGGGATCCAGTATATTAATGAATTATTAGTTCTAAATTTCCGCTCGTAGGCAGAAATGACACAAGAGTATTAGTGCCTGTATAGGGTTGAGCCCTGCTACTCTTACTGCTTAACCATAGACCTATTTTGGCTCATCGCAATCCCGGCCAGTCCCCACCAAATATAAGCTAGAGTGTCGTCAGCCCAAGCGTGAGATACCATGTTTATGAATATTAAGCCTACCAGGCTACCCAAGAGAGCCCTGGCCAAGGGGTCGTCTTTCAAGTCGAACAGCCGCTGGAATAGCATTATATTAATTATTACGAATACAACCAGGCCGAGCAAGCCGACTTCTTGGGCGATTTGAATGAAAAAGTTTTCTGATATTTTGATTGGGCCCTTAGTATTACGAAGCGAAGCAGGTCCTGCGCTACCGACACCACTGCCAAGAGGGTGTCTAATTACATCCTTTGTTGCCTCTTCAAGCGCTGAAACCCGAGCATTATTAGAGCTTTGGCCAGAGGTTGACCGGCTAGACGAGTGAAAAAATACATTTTGGAGTACATAGTTGCGACTAAGTATCGGCATCATTAAGCCCAAAGTTATCAGGACCGTAGAAAATATAATTAGATTTTTCCTATTTAGAAACCTGCGTTCATAGACTATCAAGATAGCCACTAGACCGAGCATTGTGCCAACTAAGGCGCTACGTGAATAAGTCATCAATATAACAAATAAACAGAGTAGCCCGAAGCCTAAATAATAAGCTCTGTGTCGCTTGGCCCCCAAACCGAGCGACAAGATTAGACAGCTAACCACTACAAGATATGCGCCAAGTGGGTTTGGCCCTCGAAGAGTTGACTGGACACGAACAAAGTCTGGCTTACTGTCTACCGTATGATAGGGAACAATGGTCTGCTTACTATAGCCAATATGCGCGAGTATGTCTTTGGGCAGAACCGTAGTCTGCAAAGCGCCAAACAACACTACTATTAGTGCTGGCATTAGAATTAGCATTTTCCAGTTAAAAGCCCTACCTAAATTGCTAAACTTAAATACCAGATAAGTTACAATAAAAAACCCAACCAGCCGCAGGTCAATCATCAGTCCATATATAACTGCCAAGTGACTAACACGGTGACTAATAAGATCATAAAAGCTTGTTAAAAGTAGAATAAGAGTAAAAACTAATATAGAGACTATGAGTTTGTCATTTGGGATGAGTTTAAGTTTTGTGCGGTTTTTAACTCGATAGAATGTCAGCATTAAGACTAGTCCAGCCAGAACAATCTCTTTGATTATTCTGAGTAAGTCAAAATGCCCGTAGTGGCTAGCAAGAAAAACGGTAATCGGAGCATAGAATGGTGCGACTATAAATATAAAACCAATGCCAAGACCCATTATGTGTAGAAGGTAATTTTCTGTGGCTGAATCTAGACGGTTTTGTTTAGGTCTCAACATAAATGCTACAATCAGTATAGGTTAATACGCTTAGAGTGTCAGTCTAAATCATAGATTGTCGGCCGGTTAATCTACACTTACGATAATTATGAGAATACTCACCCTGTGAAAAGCAATTCCTCAATCACCTATAACCTGTTTTTGATGATTGGCGACTTCTTGGCGCTCATCGCTGCTTTTGTCGGTGCTTACATTCTTCGTGTTACTCTTGATGCCAGACCATTAATTGAAGCGATTCCGGCTCGTACCTACTTGGGAGTATTTTTAGCCCTGCTGCCGTTCTGGCTGATAATTTTCGCCTTATTGGGGTTATATAACAGCAACATCTATGAAAAACGCTTTAGCGAAGTTGGACGACTAGCAATCGGCTCGTTTATGGGCCTGTTGTTTGTGGTGTTCTGGAACTTTATAGCCGCCAAACCTATTTTCCCAGCCCGGCTCGTACCATTTTACGGATCTGCCCTTGCCTTTATATTTCTAGTATTATTCCGCAACCTAGCCCGAATCCTAAAAAGAATCTTGTTTAGCTACGGTATTGGTCTTACGAATGTACTAATAGTCGGTAATACCGTACTTACTAATGAGCTAGTCGATTCACTAATTGACAGTAGGCACTCCGGCTACCGAGTTATTGGCGTCGTTGGCCGTGAAAACTCAAGCCTAGAAAAACACTCTAGCCTGATAATTTATAAAAGCTTTAATGATGCAGTCGATGGACTGGGTGCAGAATCAATTCATAGCATAGTCCAGACCGAACTCTACGCCGACGAACTAAAGAACCAAGAGATTCTTGGGTTTGCACAGTCTCATCATGCTGGCTATCGCTTTACGCCTGGCAATTCTGAATTATTTGTCGGCAAACTCGATGTTGAACTTTTCCGCTCGTCTATTCCTGTTATTGCTGTTCATCAAACTGCACTTTTTGGTTGGGGTCGAGTTGTGAAACGTTTATTTGACCTGTTTGCAGCATCGATAATATTGGTCATCGCGTCGCCAATAATGCTATTAATCTCTGTTGCTATCAAGCTAAGTGACGGCGGCCCAGTTTTTTTACGTCAAACCAGGCTGACTCGTTTTAACCGAGAGTTTAAAGTCTTTAAATTCCGCTCGCATAACCAGACCTATAACAACATGACACCCGATGAGGCTTTTGAAAAGATGAAAAGGCCAGATCTTTTAAAAGCATTTAGGCAAAATGGTAACTACCTGCTTAAAGATCCTCGGGAGACAAAGATTGGCCACTTTATCCGTGTTACGAGCTTGGATGAACTACCTCAATTATTTAATGTAATCACCGGCGACCTCAGTCTTGTTGGCCCACGCGCATTAATTCCAAAAGACCTAGCCGAATATCAAAAGCGGCACACGATTTTAAGCGTTAAGTCTGGGATAACTGGTTTGGCGCAAGTTTCTGGTCGCAATAATATTCCGGTTGATGAGCGTCGCAAACTCGATATTTACTACGCCCAAAACTGGAGTTTCTGGCTCGATATTGTTATTTTACTCAAGACCGCTAAGGCAGTGATGGTACATGAAAACGAGGACAAAAGTACTCTGGCATGAGTAAAATAGATTTATCAAATTTTAAAGTTGCGATTGTTCACGACTGGTTGATTGGCGGTGGCGCTGAAAAGGTGGTGCTAGAACTTCATCATATGTTCCCCGAGGCGCCGATTTACTCGTCTTATGCTACAAAAGAATGGCGCCAAAAGCTCGATAATAAAGTTATTACTGGTTACTTGGGCCGTAGGCCGTTTTCGAAAATCAGAAAATTTGTGCCATACCTTCGAGCCGGCTGGTTTAGCAGCCTAAAGCTTGATGATTATGATTTAGTAATAAGTAGCTCTGGCGCCGAAGCTAAGGGCATAAAAACTAGTGCCAAAACCGTTCACATTAACTATTGCCACGCCCCAACTCATTATTATTGGAGTCGTTATGATGATTATCTGATTAATCCTGGCTTTGGTAGGCTTGACCCGCTGGCCAAGATTGGCCTAAAGGCTCTCGTCGCTCCAATGCGCAGGTGGGACTACAAAGCCGCCCAACGACCAGATTTTATGATTGCTAACTCTGAGCACACCAAAGAACAGATCAAGAAGTACTATGGGCGCGATGCGATTGTAGTCCATCCACCGGTAGATATTGAAAGATTTATAACTAAAAAAACTAAGCGACGGTCTGGCTTCGTAATCGCTGCCCGCCAGACCCCATATAAACGCGTCGATTTAGCAATCATGGCCTGCACCGAACTTGGCTACCCACTAAAAGTTATCGGTAATGGGCCCTATCACGATAAGCTAATATCTATAGCCGGGTCATCAATTGAATTTTTGACTAATGTTTCGGACGAAGACATGGTCACTCATTTCCAGTCTGCCGAAGGCTTTATCTTCCCTGGCACAGACGACTTTGGCATCACACCAGTTGAAGCCATGGCTGCCGGTACGCCTGTGATTGCTTACATGGCTGGTGGCGCTCTCGATTATGTGATTAAGGGCAAGACTGGGCTATTTTTTGGAAGTCAAACGATTGCCAGCCTAGCTAATACCTTGAAAGATTTTGTTAGTCTAAAGTGGGACTCAAAACTAATATCTAAATCATCCGAGGCCTTTAGCCCTGAAAATTTCCAGGCTGAGATGTCGGCCACTATCATAAAGTTTATGCAGGAAAAGAAATAATGCCACAGAAGATATTAGTTACGGGTGGCGCCGGATTTATTGGTTCACATACGATTGTCGCTTTACACGAAGCAGGCTATTTGCCGGTAGTAATTGACGATTTTTCGAACAGTAAACCATCTGTAATTGAACGGCTTAAGGAGCTAACTACGCCTGAATTAGAATCTTACGAAGGCGACATAACTAATAAGCAATTTTTGAGTAAAATTATACGGAGCGTTAAGCCTGAAGCAGTAATCCATTTTGCAGCCAAAAAGGCCGTAGGCGAATCGGTCGCTAAGCCGCTAGAATATTATCGTTCCAATGTTGATGGACTTCTAACCGTTTTAGAGTGCATGAACGAAAACGACATAAATAATGTCGTCTTCTCATCGTCGTGCACAGTCTATGGCGAGCCTGATGAATGCCCGGTTACCGAACTTACTCCTCAGAAGCCCGCCACCAGCCCATATGGTGCTACCAAGCAGATGTGTGAACGCATCCTTGAGGATACGGCCGTATCAAACAAGCTCCATGTCGTGTCGCTTAGATATTTCAATCCAGTCGGTGCTCACCCTAGCGCCAAAATTGGTGAACTACCAATCGGCGATCCGAGTAATCTTGTACCCTTCCTAACTCAGTCAGTCGCAGGATTACGCGGCCCGTTAACTGTCTTTGGTGATGACTACGACACCCCTGACGGCACATGTATCAGAGACTTCATCCACGTCATGGATTTAGCCGAGGCCCACGTTGCCGCACTTAAATTTGCTGACTCTAATGACGGGTTTAATACTTTCAATATTGGTTCCGGCAAGGGTAATAGTGTCTTAGAGCTAATTAATAGTTTCGAAAAAGTGACAGGTCAAAAAGTTGAGTATAATGTTGGCCCACGCCGCCCTGGTGACGTAATTAAAATCTGGGCGAACGCCAGCAAGGCCAAGACTGACCTAGGTTGGCAATCCAAAAGAAGTCTAGACGACTCAATGCGCGATGCTTGGCACTGGCAAGAGTCACTCGCAAAACAATAATTCAGTGGGCAAACTTTTTAACAAGTTCGATTGTAGCTTCAGCTAGAGCCTTGGCTTTTGTATCGCCTGATGATTTAACTTGCCCTAAATCACCATCAAAGTCATGATGAATTTGCGTATAAACTTTTATTTTGGGCTCGGTGCCAGACGGCCGTATTGTGACGCGGTCACGACCATCCTCAGAAAACTCGAATCTTAAAACATCCTCAACTTTGCCTTCGATCTCTTCACCAAGCAAATAATCACGAGTCTTTATTACTTGCTGATTGCCAATCATTGTTGGCGGATCTTTGCGTAAACTATCCATACAAGTCTTCATGGCATGAAAACCACTTGCACCCGTGTAAGTTATAGACTCAAGTTGCTCTTTGTAATATCCGTGTTTTTCATAAAGCTCATTAAGCCTTGTTATCAAAGTTTTGTTTTCGTTTTTCATTTTGCTCGCGAGTTCTGCGGCTAATAATGAAGCCCCGGCAGCATCTTTGTCGCGACAATATGAGCCTACCAATGCACCATAGCTTTCCTCGCCACCGAATAAAAATTTCTCATCGCTTTTGTCGCAATAAATATGTATCAGTTCACCAATATATTTAAAGCCGACCAGTAGATTACCGCGCACGTTCACGCCATAATCTCGAGCGACATCGTATAACATATCGGTCGTAACAATAGTTTTAGCAATGAAGTCTTTAGGGCTAATTTTGCCTTGGTCGTGTTGAGAGCCGAGTAGGTAATCACAAAGTAGTACTGCCATCTGATTGCCGGTCAACTGTACTACTTGGCCATTTTCGACTACAAGCACAGCAAGTCTGTCTGCATCTGGATCATTAGTAATGGCAATGTCACAATCATCACTTAGTGCAAGCTGGCTGACTTTGTCGTTTGCAATTAGTAGCTCAGGGTTAGGAATATTGTTTGTAACATTAGTAAAATTACCATCGTAGTTACTTTGTTCTTCAAGCAACGAAACCTCAAACCCGGCCCGCCTTAGAGTCGGTAACACACTACTCATACCTGCACCGTGAAGTGGCGAGTAGGCAATTTTTGCCGATCTAAAATCCGCACTTTGTGATTGTCCAAGCACGGCTGCAAAGTAAGCTTCATCTTCCTTATCACCAATCAAAACAATTTTGCCACTAGCAACAGCTTTATCATAATCTGTTTGTAGTATTCTGTTGGTTGATTCACATCTAAGTAGGAGTTCGTAATCGTGGGGCGCAACAACCTGTCCGCCATCACCCCAATAAATCTTTATGCCATTGTCACTGCTTGGATTATGGCTAGCGCTAATTACTACACCTGCCAAAGTGCCTAGCTGACGCACCATAAATGATAATTCAGGAGTTGATCGAACATCATCAAACAGATAGGTTCGAAGGCCATTAGCGGCAAACACTGTAGCTACATATCTACTCAGCTCAACTGAGGTATTACGACTGTCATATGCTATAACTACCCCCTTATCCAACTCACTACCATGTAGTTCTTCGGCATAGTCTGATAGTGCTTGCGCCGCTTCACCGATCGTTACTTTGTTGACTCGATTACTGCCCACTCCAAATGTTCCTCGTCTACCACCTGTGCCAAACGGCAAAACCCGAAAGAAATTATCTTCAAGAACTTTCCATTCTTTGGCGGCAACCAAAGTTTCGATTTCTTTATGGTATTCTGAGAATTTATCGCCACTCAACCACTCGATTATGTGCTGTTTAGCGTCACTCGATAATTCACTAACCGAATTAACCTGTTCAATAAGTCTTTCCATACTATCGATTATACCAATCGTTTACTATTAAATTATTTTTTGGCCAGAAAACGCTTGCTTACGTCACCAACTTTTTGAGAATGACTTTTATTGGTGACTAAAATACCATTTTTGGTAACAATGACCGCTACATTATCAAGACCAATTACGGCTACTGGTGTGGTCGTTTCATTACGAACTAAGCTATTTGTGACGCTTTCTGACTCAATGAATTCACCATGCAGGGTATTACCCTGCTCATCCTGAATATTTACGGCGTGAACATCGGGATATGAGCCAACATCCATCCAGTCAAAACTGCCTGGCATGACTAACAGATCTTTAACTCTTTCAATTAGTGCGGTATCAATTGGCTCACTTTTAAACGATAGATAACGTTTATCATGTTCGGCCGTGTTTTTGGCCTCACGCAATTTCTTATAGTTCTTTTTAAGAGTTGATGAGTACTTATTTATTGCTTCCTCAAAAACTGACATTGGCGCTACAAAGTAACCCATATTCCATAGGTACCTGCCGCTATCAAAATATTTCTGAGCGGTTTTACGGTCTGGTTTTTCTTTAAAACTTAGGACTTTATAGATAGGTCGCCCGCCGTTGGCGTTTTCACCTCTTTCTATATAACCAAATCCAGTAGCTGGGTTGGTTGGCTCAAGACCCAGTAAAACTATCCTAGATTTTTCAGCTGACATAGCAGCTGCTCGTTTAACGGTATCTACAAAACCATTAGTGTCACGAATGTGGTGATCGGCGTGCATGAAAATAATCGGCTCGTCAGAATTACTATGTTTTCGTATTCGTGCTAAAGCTGCAATTACGCACGATGCCGTACCGCGACGGCCAGGCTCGATAACTAGGTGATTTTCTTTTAGCTCTGGTAATTGCTCTATGACGTGATCAATGTGTGAACCTTCAGAGATGACATAAACCTCATTCGTCAGCCTTTTGGCTCGATCATAGGTATTTTGGAGTAAACTTTTTTCGTTGGTTAATCTAAGCAGGTGTTTTGGGTATTCAGGTGTCGACATTGGCCATAGCCTTGACCCCGACCCCCCGGCGATAATTACGATTGTCATGGCTATATAATACCAGTTTTATGGCCGATAACAGCCGTCTTAGGTCATTTTTACATCTATAATTATCGTTAATTCGCTAAAATTTACTGATATACTTGTAGTTATGAAATTACTAGTTACGGGTGGTGCAGGCTTCATTGGTTCAAACTTTGTACACCTTGCTTTATCAGAGAGACCAGATTGGCAGATAACAGTACTTGATAAAATGAATTATGCGGCTAATCCAGCAAGTCTTGACGATTTACCGGCAGATAGATTTGAACTTATTAAGGGTGATATTTGTGATGAGAAGTTGCTAGATGAGCTAGTCTCGCAAAGCGACGTTGTTGTGCACTTTGCGGCCGAATCACATAACGACAACTCACTCGATAACCCTTGGCCCTTTATAGAAAGTAATCTTATTGGGACTTTTAGAGTTTTGGAGGCGGTTCGTAGGCACAGCAAAAAACTCCACCACATTTCGACTGACGAAGTTTATGGCGATTTAGAGCTCGACGATCCAAATAAATTTACGGCTGAAACTCGTTACAATCCGTCTAGTCCATATTCAAGCACTAAGGCCGGCTCAGATCATCTGGTGCGAGCTTGGGTTAGAAGTTTTGGCATCCACGCTACGATTTCAAACTGTTCGAATAACTATGGCCCACGCCAACACGTTGAGAAAGTAATCCCCCGCCAAATAACGGAGATTCTAGAAGGCCGTCAGCCAAAATTATACGGTGCCGGTTTAAACGTCCGTGACTGGATTCACGTCGATGACCATAACAGCGCCGTTGTTACAATTATCGAAAAGGGTGTTAAGGGCGAGACTTACCTGATTGGCGCTAATGGCGAGAAAAATAATGTCGAGCTATTTGAGAACATACTGGAGTTAATGGGCAAGCCAAAAGATTGGTATCAGCATGTCAACGACCGACCTGGTCATGACCTGCGTTATGCTATCGACGCATCAAAACTTATGAATGAACTGGGCTGGAAGCCAAAGTATACTAACTTCCGCGATGGCCTAGGTGCAACAATTGATTGGTATAAAAACAATGAAGCTTGGTGGCGACCGCAAAAAGCCGAAACCGAAGCAAAATATAATAAGTTAGGAAGATAATGGCAGTACCAACTACCGAGTTCACAGCCCATCAAACTGAAATCCCCGGTCTATTATGGTTTGACGTAACGAGCATTGGCGACGACCGTGGCTGGTATCAAGAAAATTTTCAAAAGGCCAAACTTGTTGCCGCAGGACTGCCAGAAAAGTTTAATATTATCCAAAATAACTTTTCATATAACAAGTTAAAAGGGGTAACTAGAGGATTCCACGCTGAGCCGTGGGATAAATATATAACCGTTATTAAGGGTAGTGTTTTTGTCGCCTATGTTGATCTACGAAAAGGCGACTCTTTTGGAAAAGCCTTCACTCTCGAAATAACTCCCAATAAAGCAGTTTATTTGCCGCGCGGTGTCGCTAATTCATTTCAAACTCTAGAAGACGATACTTATTATGTCTATGCGGTTAACGACCACTGGTCAGCCGATAAATATGATGAGTACTTATTTGTGAATCTGGCCGACCCAGCTATCGGTATTAAATGGCCAATAGAACTGAGCAAAGCCACTCTGTCCGAACGTGATAAAAACCACCCTATGCTCAAAGATATTAAACAAATGGAGGTCTAAGTTGGACGACTCAAAAATGTTTATCGTTGGAGCTAACGGTCAACTCGGTACTGCCTTAAGGATAAAATACCCCAAGGCTCGCTGGGCCGACATCGATGAGCTCGACATTACTAACGAAGACTCAATTAGTAATTTTAACTGGTCGGGTATCGAAGTACTCTTAAATGCCGCCGCCTATACCAACGTTGATGGCGCCGAGACCAATGAGGGCCGAGCTATTGCTTGGAAAGTTAATGCCACGGCTGTCTCGTCACTCTGCAAAGTTGCCGAGAAAAATAACATGACGGTTGTGCACATATCAAGCGACTACGTTTTTGATGGAACCAAATTACCACACACAGAAAACGAAGATTTTAGCCCGTTGTCGGTTTACGGTGCCAGCAAAGCCGCCGGTGACCTATGCATTTTGCAGACGCCTAAGCATTACTTACTAAGAACGTCATGGGTAATCGGTGAGGGTAAAAACTTTGTCAGAACCATGCTAGACCTCGCGTCTAGAGGCATTAATCCAGCCGTGGTGTCTGATCAAATTGGAAGGCTAACCTTCACTTCTACTCTTGTATCTGCAATAGACCATCTACTAGCCTCAAAAGCCGAATACGGTACCTACAATGTCAGTAACGATGGCGAATCGGCATCGTGGTCAAACATAACTCGTAAAATATATGGAATTGCCGGGCTCAAAAACACCGTGTCAGATGTCAGCACTGCAGATTATTATCAGGGTAAGGAAAACATCGCACCAAGGCCTCTGCAAAGCACACTTGATTTGACTAAAATTAAGTCAACTGGCCTTACCTTAAACAACTGGCAAGATGACCTAAAAGCTTACATTGATTCCAGCAAGTGACCAGCTTTTACTAATAAATCCCTCATGCCTGGCCAACCGCAATCTGCCTCATCAGGAAGCTCATCAGCAGTAAAGTATCGCAAACTTGCGACGTCGTCTGACGGCTTCATGCTTGAATCGTTGATAATTTCTAGCATAAAGTAAACACTCGTCACTGGTACACTACCACCCTCCCAAGCATAGTCATTATAGACAGACCCTACATAACTAAGCTCGCCTAAATCAGTCTTGTCTAGATTTGCCTCTTCCTTGATTTCTCGGTAGCCAGCCTCTTCAAAATTCTCACCAACATCGACAAAACCACCTAAACAATCATACTTGCCAATTTCTGGCTCGTAAGCACGTGTACTTAAAAGTAGTTCTTTTGTGGACTTTTTGTATAGAACAATTGCAACAGTTGCTCTAGGATTTAGATAGCTCGTCCTCCCGCAAACACTACAAGTATTCTTGTTCCCGACGGTAGTAACTGGCTGACCACAAAATTCACAATATCGCATATAACTATTCTACACTGCCTAATTTACTAGTTTGTTGATAAAATTAGAATAGTAAAAGAGGATTCTCATGAAAGGTATTATTTTAGCCGGTGGTTCGGGTACACGACTTTATCCAATAACAATCTCGATCAGTAAGCAACTGATGCCAATTTACGATAAACCGATGATTTATTACCCACTGACGACTTTAATCAGTGCTGGTATAAATGAGATATTGATTATATCTACACCGCAGGATTTGCCACGCTTTGAGCAACTCTTGGGTGATGGCCAACAAATTGGCTGTAAATTTAGTTATGTAGTGCAGGAAAAGCCTAGGGGCCTAGCCGATGCGTTCATTGTCGGGGCTGATTTTATCGGCAGTGATTCGGTTGCAATGATTCTTGGCGACAACATATTCTATGGTTCCGACTTCGATAGGAAAACCCTGAAATCGGTAAAAGAGCTTGATGGTGGCATAATTTTCGGCCAACAGGTAGCAGACCCAGAGCGCTATGGTATTGTTGAGTTCGACAAAGACATGAATGTCGTATCAATTGAAGAAAAGCCTCTAAATCCCAAATCAAATTATGCAATCCCAGGCCTATATTTCTTCGATAACAATGTTGTGGAGTACGCTAAATCTGCGATACCAAGTGCCCGTGGTGAAATCGAAATTACTGAAGTCCAGAACTCATATCTCCGCGCCGGTAAATTAAAAGTCGAACTACTTGATCGTGGAACAGCCTGGCTCGACACTGGTACTTTCGCAAGCATGAATCAGGCATCACAGTTTGTCCAAGTTATCGAAGAGAGACAAGGTATAAAAATTGGCTGTATCGAAGAGGCCGCCCTGCGACAAGGCTTTATTGGCAAAGAACAACTCAAGGTTCTAACTGAACCATTACTTAAAAGCGGCTATGGCAAATACCTACAAAGCTTGTTATAGGTTTGCTTTGTTACTACCTAACCTAGATCATAAGACATCAATCCTAGCCAAATAATTCCACCAAAGATATCAGAGGGAACAATCATTATGCTTGTCACAAACTCAATAAAATCTAGACTCAGACGACACAAAGAATTTAGATACCTAGTAGCAGGAGGATTAAGTGAAGTAATCGAGTACACCAGTTTCATACTGATCTATTCTATTTATCGACACTTGTATTTTGCCAACACGCTTAGCTTTATATTTGGCGTCGCCAGCGGATTTCTTTTACATAAACTATGGACCTTCCCGGGTGAACATAGGTTCAAAACACGTGAACAGTTTATTGGTTACTGTACGCTCGCACTAATTAATTTTTTCATAATTACCGCTACAATCGGCTACCTAGTTAACTCAGTTTCAGTGCCCGCATATATTGCTAAGTTCCTAGCGATTGCGATTGCTGCAGTATGGAGCTACTTTTTTGCAAATCGTGTATTCTTCAAAACAAACAATAAGTAACTCAATAGGTCTTAAGTGCAAACCGGACGGCCCGATCAACTCTGCCTAGATTAGCGCCAATCTGGCCTGGCTTCATTTCTATAGACACGAAGCCTTCATAGCCCACCGATTTCAGTGCTTTCGCAGCGGCAACATGATTCACGTCGGATAGCTCATCAACCTGTTCAAGATATGGCGAGCTGATATGAAAATGCTTGAGTAAGTTTCGTGAGTTATTTATAGAGCCAGCTATATCATCACCAGCTAGTGTCATGCCGGCTATATCAAGATGGAGCCCAAATCCTGGATTTGATAACGATCGAACTAGCTCAAGGCCTGATGCTGCATCAGTAATAAAGTCACAGCCATATTGAACGGGGTTAGGTTCTATACAAAAACTAACTCCCTTCTCTGCTGCCGTATTGCCTATTTCTTGAAAAAACTCAACTGCAATCTTTGTCGCATCATCTATTGATAGTAAATGTATTTGGCGATTTTTGGGTGACCCAAATACCATGCGTTTCGCGCCCATATCGGCAGCTAAGCCAATAAAATCTTGCAGGTACTTGAGCGTCTCTTGTCTATTTTGCTCTGATTCAAAAATTTTCAAATCTGGACGCGTAAATAGCATTGACTGAAACGCGACGATTTCAATATCATAGTTTTTCCAAAATTTTATATATTTACCTATATCAGCAGCGCTTGCTTTGGTCGGATCCTGCCAAATTTTGGTAGGCGCAATCTCAATATACCTAACACCTAATTCCATTAGTCTTTCTGCAACTTCAGCCTCCTCTTCATTTAACCAGGCAATGTTTGATACCGCTAGCTTCATGACAGCCTCAATTTTTCATTTACAATAAAATCTTTAATATCTTCCAGAATCTGTGTTTTTGTATACATATAGAAATTTTGCGAGCTAAAGATTTGAGCAAATTTCGAATGAATATCATAATTCCCTGGCTGGACTCCATCAATATGATTGTTAAAATCTTCTATACCCAATGCTGCCCTTGCAAGTTCATCAGTTCTTATTGGTTCAGTTGCGAAATTGATCAGCTCCAGTTTATTATCAACTGTCACATTAATATCTTTAACTAGGTTGCTCAGGTTGTAATACTGGAATACGCCGGCATGTTCAATTTTTTCGACATTATTATTGTGTAAAAGGTCATAGATGACATTTTTCTTTAGCCCGTCACCAAACAATCCCGGTAAACGAATAACTGTACAGTTAAAATTATCTCTACAGAACTCCTCCAGCATCATTCGATGAAGCCCGTATGGGTGCAAGCTATCGACATCTATAATGGTATCTTCGTCAACGCCGGCAGTGTTATTATAAACATCAATAGTAGATATTAGGACTAGTTTTTTAGTCTTAACCTGCTTTAGATGTTCTATCAAACTATTAATTTCTTTAATGTCAGTTTCTGGGTCTTGGTTGATGCGCCATTTCTCGGCACGAGCACCGGCACAATATAGAACGTCAAACTCTCTTCCAATAATTTCATTGATGTTTTTTGAATTATATAGTTTGCCGGGCTTTGCTTGTCGTGCAATATTTGAGCCCACAAATCCTGTATAACCAATCAGCCCAATTCTTTCATTAATCATAGATCCTCGCTTATCTTATCGGCGTAAATACATGGTACTATACATCTATGCAAATTTCTAAAGATAGGTACTTGCTGGGGCCGTTTAGTGAGTTTACTGCTCGTATATTGTCGTTTAGTCTTACCCCAAAAACATTAACTGCTTTGTATAATTATTCAAAAATTCTATAACGTAGGTACTTCAAACAATTAGTACGACTTCAATCCGGAAGTAATTTTATTCTATTTGTTGATACTAGTCAGCGGTTCATAACCGCCCTTACCCAGCAGCATATCCATTTGCAGGAAAAACTGCTGGTATCGCTTTGTATCAAAAATAGCATTGTTTGTTTCCTCAGCCGTCATCTTTGGCGGGTGTATTAAATCAACCAATATACCCCCGACAGCGTGCCCTGCCTGTCGAGCATCTAAGACAGACGTGTATAAGTACATCCAGTTGTTGCCATATTGTTCAACGTCATAATTAACAAGGTGTTCTGCTCCTCGAGCAGTAAAAGCTCTTCCCCCACTTAAAGCATCAGGAGGAAAACCTAAGTGCTGCTCTAATAGCCAGCCCGCCATTTTTTCGGTCCTTGCTTGAGTTGGCGGCAATGACCTAAGACCTTCGTCTGTGCGCCCAATAACTAAAACATCAAAATCATCTAGTGCATCATTTATAACCTGGCTAAATTTTGACATACCTGTCTTTTCAGGCTCTTGTTTGAGTAAACGATTGGCGCCTCGTTCTAGGGCAAATTTTGCACCATCTATATATTGAGTCGCTAAACCGGGACGAGGTGCGGGTACTACTATTGCCCCCCTATTAGAAAAAATATCAGCCACTTCTTTGCTTGGCGATGCATCAACGACTACCAGTGGTAATTTTGTCTCTCTATAGCCATCAATTGTCTCTAAAGCCAGGTCAAAACGTGTTCCTTCCGGTGCATCGAAATACGTGCTAGTGAGACCTACTAATTGTTGCCTCTCTAAGTCTAGGTCTGTGTGTAAATTGGCGATGCTTTTATGGGACATAGAATGACCAAGTCATAATTAATCAATATGTTATGTTATATTATACTATGTTTTGTATATATTGACAACTCTATGGTCTGTATTTTCTTCTGGCCGACTTAATTAGGACGTTCATCACATGGAGATTGCCCTTAATAGGGCTTATCTTTGTCGGTGTCTTGCCTTTTAGTGGGTACTCTCGCGTAACTGGAGTTTCGACGAGCTTAAACCTATTATCTCTAGCAGCTTCAATCGCTAGATAGTAATGTAGTTCATAGGTCTGGAATATGTCTCTAAATACTGAAATATTTTTATCTGCTAAGAGCTTACGGCTATAAGCCCTAAAACCATTAGTGGTATCGGTATGACGATGGCGAGCCGCCAAACTAATAAGGGGTGCATGTAATAATCGGACCGCTATTAGACGCTCTAGTGGCGTGTTTAGGGCTTTACCCCCTTTGATAAATCTGGAACCCTGAATATGATCATAGCCTTCATCAAGTAGCGCTAAAAAATCAGTAATTGCAGATATGTCGTCTTTGCCATTACCGTCAACTACAACTACCCCCTCATAGCCCTCACTCAGCGCCCATGCGAAAGCCATTCGCATCTGTGCACTCAACTTACCTATACCCTTTTTAGTTAGCAGCGTACGAACCTTATGTGCCTTAAGAAATTTATGAGCTAGCGAACCGTCTGTGCTACCCCCGTCAGCAATGACTATATCTACTATGTTGGCATATGCTTCCATGGCCTCTATTTGCTTTTTTATTTTATTACCTTCATTAATTACAAAAACGCAAGCAGCGTACCTGGACGTTTTTTTATAAAAATCTACAGCGTCAAAATCTGGAAACTCCCAATCAAGATGCTGCTGCCTAATGTATTCGTCGTATTTATTCATAAAGTAATTGTATCAGGATTAACCCTGGCTATTTTAATATCTGGCCCTGTAGGCCTTGCGTGCCCTTTCAAGGATACTCTTTTGCTGCTCAATAAAATTCTCTGGAAGTGAACTAATATCGAAGAATTGTCCAACATTGGTCTGGCCCTCAACCTTTAGCCAATACTCAAGACCAATGCTATTTCCCCTCAAGTATTTGTTAAAATGTGCGCCAACGAAGTGGGGCTTTGACAATACCACGCCCGCAAGTTCTTCTTCATAAAGCCTCTTGAAGGCATCATCCAGGTTGTTGTCTGTCGGGCGCAACACGGTACCAGGTAAATGAAACATAGCTGGCCACACCGGGTCATCATCTGACCTTTTTGTTAGCAAAACCTCCAAAATACTATCGCTTTCTCTTAGCAAAACAAACTCTATGGCTGGGTAAACGGCCACTTTTGCAACCGCCTCAAATACTTCTCTTGGCAGATTGCCTGGCTCACACTTACTTAATAACACTACGAGAGTTTTGGCTTCATCGTCTGAAAGCATAGAGCTACTTAGTGACATTTCTTCGCGTTTCATCCGCAAGACTAATGGTGCTGCTCAGCTCGTTCATGACGTTATATGGTGGCTCATTCCTGGATTCAACAAGTATTTTACCTATATACTCGGATATCATCGCAAGAATAATAAACAGGAAGAAGAACATAAATGAAGCTTGTAGGGATAGAGTAGTCCAGCCTTTTTCTATATCGTGTCTGGATAGGTTAATAATCACGACGTAGGCAGTATAAATAACATTGACCACACTAGCAAAAATTCCAAAATAGCTAACCACTCTTAAGGGGTGGCTTGAGTAATTGGCTAGAATATCTATGGCTTTTCCTATGAGTTTTCTGTTTGGTGTGTGTGCATAAGGAGTGGCGTTATTTGGCAACTTATAGCTATGGTGTGAGGCTGAAAACCCAACCCGTCTAGCAAGGTGTCTTACGTGTCGCACATATCTACCACTTCTTGTGAGTGCGTTTGCAGCGTTTCGATTTAATGACATATAGAATGTTGAGCCGTTGGGTATGTTAATCCCCAGATACTTCCTGTTATACCAGTAAAATATTTTTGCACCCGTATTCTCTATAAAGTTTTTTCTTTTTAGATTTGTGGCAATACCAAAAACTATATCGTTAGTAAGATTATCTTTTATAAAATCTGGTATTAAATCAACCGGATCTTGATTGTATAGAATGCAAATATAGTCTCCTATAGATGCTTCTACGCCCGCGAAAATGGCAGTATCTATATCTGTATTTCTTGCGAGCTGGATCACGCGTATACATGGTACAGATGATAGGATTTTTTTACACTTATCAATTTCTTCAGCACTAAGACCATTATCCACAACCACCACTTCGTAGTTTGTATAATCAGCCATTAATATATCGGCGACACTGGACACTCTGACAGATACATTTGCCGAAAATTCATCAACTATCAACAGTGTGCTCACAAAAATATTAGTCTTTTTTGCCATATGTAACTTTCAGCTCTTTAAATACGTCATATATATTATCTATCTTACCACCCATTAGACAGATGTAGTTATGTATACCCCCGTAGTGGTCTTTGTATAATATAGGCCTGCTGTCATCCCCTTCACTTTGAGGCAATACAGTCTTAATCTCCCATAGTGACTCTCCGCTATACTCAATCTTATCGGCAAGAGGCATGTAGCGCCGAACATCTGCTATCATTTGAGGGTAGTGACTAATCTTCTTAATTTCACTAAGATACAGATGAGAATCTCTTACATCGTCTTCGCTATCATACCATTCGCTGTGTGGCGTATACCTAACGTGAGATAAAGTATACATGTTTTTATCAGGGAACGGCATAAGCGAGAAGAATGGGCCGCACATGATAGTGAATGCGCTACCTTTAAGCTCGTCCGGGATAGTAACTAAACACATTTCTGTAAGTTCGTGTTTGAAGGGTATTATCGGAAGGCCAGAATTTTTGTTTACAGAATTTATTGATGAATAGGTTGTATTTATGACAGATCCTGCCAGATAATTTCTGGCTGCAGTATGCACTATAATCCCTTCATCTACTTTTGTGATTTTTATAACCTTTTCGTTGGTTTTTATTGCGATGTCTAGCGCCTCTAGCCTACTCAATAACATCTTCTTCAGAATGGCCGTATTAAAGGCATACTCTTCAACTTCAAACACGCCCTCGATTAGTTTTTTATCGAAATACTCAACGCCAATCAACGAAGGAGCAATTTTAGCACCAATCCGCTCATAAAAGCGAAAAAATTGGCGAGCAGAGACTTTAGAAAGATTAGAAGCTACGCCATAATACTTAACAAAATCCTTAACAATTGCTTCATCATACTCTTCTGAAAATATAGGTAGATTAACCCGCGACCTTAGTGCCGTTAAAACACTACGTGGATAATGATACCCTCCATGCACCCTTGCCTGGTTGTTATACGAGGCTCTTAGCATGACATCGTCTTCTTTTTCTATAATCAACACATTCTTGGCACCTAACTCTTCCTTTAGGAACTGGGCAACTCTAAGGCCATAAAACCCGCCGCCTATGATTAAGTAATCGTAGTATTTCATAGACATAACCTAGTAATTTGCAAGATAATACAGTCCGAAACTTAACAGAATGAACATAGTTGATAAAACCTGTATTCCGTAATTCTCGACATAGCGTGGTGCACGCACAGTTATCATCCTCTGGTTAAATAAAAGGAGTGTCGTTATTGGTAGTACTGGTATTAGATACCTGCCTTGAATTCCCTGAATGAAGTCTGCTCCAACAGGTGTGAATGTAATAAATAAAGTCAGTGATATAAGTACTATAACTCCAATGATGCTTACAATAATTATATTGTTGTGCCAGCGTGTTTTTCTTAGGCAGTCTGATTCTTTCTGATATTGGGCAGTAAGCACAAGACAAATCATGACCACAAATAGATACATAAATGCATTAGGCATACCGATTTGTCTATCGCCCATTCGTGCAAACAGGGCGCCCAAAGTGTGATCTATACTTTCGTAGTGTGTCCTAACCAGAACTAGCAAGAAGCCGACTGGATGTGTGATGATATTATGGAGTTGTTCTGAGGTATTAGCATGGCCAGGTTGAAGTAAGACTATCATTTTAGTAATATGCCTACTCGCAACCAACCACCACCCCATGATTATGCCTGGGACAAGCACCCAAGATACTTTTTGTCTCCGTTCAACTTTTCTAGAAGCGAACATGTCGACACCAAGAAAGAGAAAGGGAAATAACAAGATTAGATATGTAAACTTGGTAAGAGCAATTAGAACTAGCACCGTTACTATTGTCCAGTAATCTTGCTTTGTAACCTTACTTTTGTCATTGATTTTCACCCATTCTGCAACTAGCAATAGGGCACCTGCATTCACGAGAGGGTCTAACGATATCGATGCCGCCTGAGCTAACGCAACGGGTAGCAGGGCTATACTTACAATCATCCATTTATAGCGAGTTGTAATTTTTATAGCCATACCGACCAAAAGAATATATAAAAATAGCCCTGCTAGTCGTGTCGCATATAAGATATAAAGCAAGGGTGCATTTACTAATCTGCCCACAAGAACAGTTAGCGCAAAATGCAGATAGCCAAATGGGCTATAGCTCACGGCTGCAAGAACCTGACTGTCAACGAGCGGGACATCTTGTAGTGTCTCTGAAAGGGTACGTTTTTTATATTGTTCATACATAATGGGATTAGTATCGTGACGATGGATGACAAAAACAGCCTGATTATTATCTAATATGTCACTGGTGCTTGTACCTACAAACGCAACAAGACTTTGAGGTATATATGAACCATATCGCTGGTCAGCACCAATTTTTCTAGGCAAAAACTCACCTTTTGATATTGAATAAGATCTTAGGAAGTGCGCCCGCTCATCTAAACCAAAACCAGGTGGATTGGTAGCGACATAGAACAGACCGAAAAAACCCGCCGCCACTATAAAAAATATAAAAGGGTCTCGAATACTAGGCACCACCCGGTTTGTGAGAAATTTTTTCATATCTTGGGCTAACTATAACAAATTGACTAGCTATTGTAAGTACTTTGCGACTAACGACGTATTAGGCAAGACTGTTAGCGATGCTATGGGCTAGGTAGATTGAGGATATTGTTGTTTTATTACGTCTAATCCGTAGCTAGGGGCTTCATAAATAATAAAGTAACGTATTGAATAAATTTTAAGTCATGCTCACATATCACTTTAAATAGCTTATACTTATCAATATGACTATAACTAAAAAACTCAACAAAAATGTCACTATTGGCCTGACGTCCATGGTCACAATAGCACTAACACTAATATTCAGTAACCATGCTTATGCCGCAACATATACGGTCACCAATACTAATGACAGTGGCGCCGGTTCGTTTCGACAAGCTATACTGAATGCCAATGCCAGTGCTGGAGCTGATATTATCGCCTTTAGTATAGTGGCTAATTGTCCGCAGATTATCCCAACCTCACCACTACCGCCAATAAATTCCGTGACTGCTGGCGGAGTAACAATAGATGCCTCAACCCAGGCTTGCGATATTGGTGGTGTGGATGCCCCAAATGTTATGCTCAGCGGCAATGGCGCGGGTGCTAATGCTATCGGCATCTATATAACCGGCAACGGTGCTGGTAGCAGTGTTAGGGGATTTGTTATTAATAAGTTTAGCGGCCAGGGGATATTCATTGATACCAGCAATGTGTCAATTTTTGGTAACTACATCGGCACCAGTTTTGATGGAACAACTGCAGCCGGCAATGGTGGTGATGGCATTGGTATATTCTCAGGCACATCTGTTGCATCTGCTAATAACAATACAATTGGTGGCACTATATCTAGAGACAGAAATGTTATTTCTGGTAATGCATTAAATGGCATTGGAATTACAGCTCAGGTTGGTGGGAATGCCTCTAATAATGTCATCAGTGGTAATTACGTTGGTACGAATGCTACGGGTACAGCCGCTCTACCAAATGGTGGTGATGGCATACTCATTAATCATGCTGACGCCGGTGGACCTGCGATTGCCGCCAACAATACAATTGGCGGGACACTAAATACCACGCCCGGTGGCGCTTGCACCGGAGCCTGCAATTTAGTCTCGGGTAATATAGCTAATGGCATGGGACTTTGGCACGGCGGAGTATCGGGTAGCCACGTTTACGGTAACTACGTCGGCATTAATGTTACTGGCACTGCGGCAATCGCAAACGGTAATATTGGTATTGAGGTCAATGAAGCACCGAACAATACGATTGGTGGTACAACTCCGGCGGCTAGAAATGTTTTCTCTGGTAATCACGGCGCTGGCGTTTTCCTAACTGGAGCAGCAGCTACAGGTAATGTCATACAGGGTAACTACATTGGTACTAACGCAGCTGGTACGGGTGGTATTGGAAATACCAAAATGGGTATTGGCATCGGCGCCTCACCTAATGCGGTTGGCGCTAATAACGATCTAATCGGTGGCACTGTCGGCACTACCCCAGGTGGTGACTGTACGGGAGCTTGTAATCTTATATCTGGGAATGGTAGTAATGGTATTTTTGTTACTGGAACAGAAAGCCAGGGACATATAATAGTAGGTAACTACATTGGTACTAACGCAGCTGGTAGTAATTCAATCGGTAACGCATTAGACGGTATTGGAATTCTTAATACACCAAATACACGCGTTGGTGGACCGACTATAAACGAACGCAATCTTATGTCTGGGAATGGTAGTAATGGCGTGATTATCGTTGGAGCTGCCTCTACTGGTAATAGAATCCAGGGTAATTATATTGGTATGACAATGGCTGGGACTGCCCTTGGTAATACCGCTAGTGGTGTCGCAATTTCAGCCGCCACCGACACGGCTATTATTAGTAATGACATTGCTTTTAACGGCCTACTTGGCATAGACCTCGACAACAACGGCACGCCTAACTTGAACGACCCTGGCGATACTGACGGCGGTGCCAACCGCCTGCAGAACTTCCCTAACGTCTACGCCGTCAAAACTGTCGGCGCAACTACCAAGATTGGCGGCCAATTTAATGGAGCTCCAAGTACCGGCTTTCTATTAGAATTTTTCTCAAGTAATGGCTGCAATGCCGGTGTACCTAACAATTACGGTGAAGGCCAGACCTTCATTGGCTCAACTAACATATCGACGGATATATTTGGTAATACAGCTTTTGGTTTTGTACCGTCTTCATTTGTTGCGGGTGGTAAATACATCACTGCAACTGCCACCAAGAAAATTGGCACTGTGCCAGCCGAGACGTCAGAATTTTCACAGTGCATATTGGTTAATGTTGGTAAACCAGCGCTAACCAATGGTGCTACTTGGTTCTTAAAGAACGATTTAGTCACGGGGCCCGGCGACAAAGCTTTTGGCTACGGCTTCCCTGCCTTTTTACTGATGTGTGCTTGGGATCCTGTACAACCTGGCGTAAAGTTGCCGGTCGTCTTTAGTGGTGGCACATGGTATATGCGTGCCAGTTATACTACTGGTAAGGCAGACCTTACCTTCGTTTATGGCAATAATATCATTGGTGTTAGACCGGTTTGTGGCGACTGGAATGGCGACGGTGTTGACACGATCGGAGTTGTTGACCTAAACAGTAACTGGTCACTCAGGAACACCAATGGTAGCGGCACCCCAGACGCAGGTAGTTTTCAATTTGGTCCATCAAACGCCAAGCCAGTTGTTGGTGACTGGGATGGCGATGGTATTGATACTGTTGGTCTAGTTGATTCTAGTAATAACTGGTATTTGCGTAACACTAATAGTGCCGGCGCAGTCGATATAAGTTTTAACTACGGCTACACACCGGGTTACCCAGTTGTTGGTGACTGGGATGGCGATGGACGTGATTCTGCTGGCTCTGTCAGCACTGGTGGTACCTGGGCGCTCAGAAGCCCCGACGGCCAGTCAAGTGCCACTTTCCAGTTTGGCTTCCCTGGAACTACTCCTCTAAACTGGCATTAATTTAGTGCCGGTGATTATCCGTTGACACTAAAGATTAGTGCCATCATGTAAGGCGCTAACCAAACTATCACTAACCTGCTGTAGTGGTGCGTATAGTGCTGATTTTGCTGGTGATTGTATCCAGCGCTTGGCCAGACCCTCGACCACGTACTGCTGTAACCCAGAACCTTTAATTTCACGCTCGATATTATTGTTGTTTGGCAATAGGTTTAGAAAGCCGTTTGTAACTTGTGGGGTAGTGATAGTACCATTAGCCGTCCAGGAACCCTGAACTTGACCGTCAGGATGGAAAGGTCGCTTAGTACCGCCGTCAATAACATATTGCTTGCCAGCCGAGTCATGAACCATAACCCAGCTCCATATTGAAATTATCGGTGTGATACCTTCTGGCACAATTGCCATTCGCGGTACGGCAGGCGTTAACCCAAGATTTACAGCGTGTTCTGGTGACAACGCATATAGGACTCCGTTATCAACAACAAACAACCTAAGATCATTTGGGTAAGCCGAACGCACGAAACGAGTCAGCATATAATAAGGCGCAAACTCTGGCGAAATATCACGGTTCATTTGGATTGCACCCGTAATCCCCCATGCATTACCAATATTTTGGTCTATGGTAACAAAAGCCCTACCTTCATTTAACAAATAGTACTTGCCTTGGAATATTGCTTTCGTGCTAGTAATATCAGCCGCTTGTCCCATCGCCTGCAAGTAGCCATCCGATATTACTACGTGGTTTTGAGCCGTACCTTCCCAAGCTTTTTGAATATCAGCATTGGCATAGATATGCTTACTACCACCGTCGACTAGAAATATTGTGTCACTTGTGGCACCTTTAACGGAGTATGACAAATTACCCATATTAGTCGGTACTTGCCCAAGACCAACACTGACATCCTGTATTGATGAAGGATTAAAGTTCCAGGCAGCAAGCATGTCAGCGCTTTTTATCCTATAGCAGTTACCACCATCAACGAAATAAACATCAAGCGTGCCTGTTGGTCTCATTAGTCGCGTTAAGTCAGCCGCTTGAGGGAAAGAACCAAGGTAAGTACCCGGCCATTGTATTAGGGTAGTGTTCTGAAGTCCCCAGGCATTAATTATGTCAGCACTTGCTACGTAGCGACGGACGCCACGATAGACCACCCATTGTCGTAAGTCGCCATTATCAGCCGCTGATGTAACTAGCGTAAACCCTTCGCCAGTAGTGGCGCCAAAATAAGTTTCAAATATATTTACAAATAATTGGTTGCCGTGAAAATGTGGCGTATAAACATATAAGGCCGCTGTGGCACCATTATCAAGATGAACAGTTGCATTATCTATGGTAGCCAGGCCGTCAAATGGTGCGGGTGAGGCGCTAGGGCAACGCTTGAATGAACCCTGAGTCATCAAGAATGAATAACACACCGGGAGGTCGTCAGAATTATCCCAACCAGGAATAACTACCGCCCAGTTTATATTGCCTTTTGAGCGTTGTTCCCAAAATTTGAGCTTCCAAGTTGCAGTTATTACCTGACGAGAGAAACCTACTGACGTACTCAAATTAACGCATATTCCTGTTACGCCCATCACTGGCACACCATTTAAGCTATACAGCTCAAAACCAGAATAATCATGAAGTGTCACGTTGTCTGGACAGGCATTTCCCATAGCCGCAGAATATCTCAAGATACTACAGCCGCTACCTCCACTCACCAGACCCTCTTCCTTCTCAAGTGTCGTCAGTATTACCTGTGGATTTAAACCATAAACCTGTGCCGCATGATAGATAATCGTCCCGGCTGACACATCAGCCCCATACTTAAAACCAGTTGATGGCGCGTATCCGATGACATCTGGTGCGGTGAAGCCATTTTTGGTGCTAATACAACTGCTAGGAAATCTTGAGCTATTCAAAAACGTATCTATTTGCGTAGCATTCATGGTGCCAGCGCTATCAAAAAGCCAGTCATCAATGATGTTATTAGAAATAAAGGCTGCTTTGGCGGTGGGCATTTTGTGAACGTTAAATATGACAATACTCAACAATGTTAGGGCGATAAAGATTACTGTCTTGTTCGTGTATCTCATGGCTGTATTACAAGCTGTACTGAATCGTCAGCAGTCTTAGTTTGATTATTAAGAGTCGCCCTGGCTGTAATCTTCCATGAACCAGGTGTAAGTCCTATGTCTTGTACTACCCAGTCCCAATAAACTGTACCCGTACTATCAACTACCTTTGCAGGCAATGACTTGGTGCTGTTATCTTTTGTGAAGACAATCGTACAAGTGGCGCCGGGTGTCGTGTTGCACACCGACTGCTCATATTTAGTATAAATAGTGCCACTAATGCTTGAGTTATGGCTACTAACAAAATTACCAACTGGTGTAATTAGGTCTGCGCCGGCACTAGTCGCAGAAGTAGTTTGTTTGTCGTTACTGACAGTGCTGGTTTTAGCCACATCACTGGTTTTGCTAGTATTCGGCGCTGTCTCCTGCGGCTTAGGAGCAGTAACGCTTGGTGTTGTTTTTGCTTTTGAATTACTATACTGCAACAAAATAATTAGACCGGCAAAAAAAACTAAGATAAGTAGTGTGACTTTTAATTTGGTTGTTTTGTTTTTACGTTTTTTCATGTCTTTATTTTACCAACTAATGCTATATATTATAGCCTCATAACTCCTAGATGTAAATAATCAGCTAGTGTTACTAAGGTAGAGGAGTGGTCTGGTCGACTACAAATTTCAGCGTGCGTACAAAGTCATCAAATTCGGTAGTGCGGTCTTGTAGTTTACTGCCGGTATAGTGAGTATAGTTTATCTCAAAAAACCTACCTGTATTTGTTGGGAATTCGTAAGTTACACTGATTCTAGGTAGTGCGATTACTGATGTGTTTTCTTTCAGATGTATGCCCTGTTGACGAATGCCGTGTTTGCCACCAATGATAACGTCGTCACACTTATATTCGTTGGCCGGGAATTCATCATTACTATTTTCCCTCCTTATAAGCGTTTGGGCGCAACTCTCTGGATTGATAAAGTTTAAGTTTCTAACTATTACTCCAATATATCCACTGTCCGCCGGACCAGTACTACTTGACTCACAACTATTAATAGGACTATCGGGAATAATTAAAGAGTTTGTGCCCTTCTGGCAAGCCAACTCACTCCAGCCCACAGGCAAAATATATGGTTTAACAAAATCTGAAGGATCTGGTATGGTGTCGTCTGCTCCTACTCTGACCAATGCTCTACCAGCAGCTTGTGCCTGCTTATTAATCTTATCGTTATTTCTGGCCGAACCAACCAAGCGCCAACTGACTAGGGCCAAAAGGACAAATATGGCAACCAGAGCTAAAATACTCTTCGCATTAGTGTCAGTTTTACTACTCTTCATCGTATTGCCTCCTTGTTCGATTAATCAGGATGTACCGCTAGACCAAAGTTTGAGCTCAAGATATAGAAGTTCTTGTTGTAGTATGGGTCGTAGTCAATTTCTTTCTTCCACTTCTTTCGTATAAGTACAGCTGATTTATTAAGCTCAGTCATGTCTCTGTTCTCACTTACACGGCCGACAGATATAGATTCGTGATGAAAAAGTTCAACATTAGGCAAGTAGATATTTTTATAGCCTGCTTTCCTAAATTTTAGACACAAATCTACGTCATTAAAAGTCACTCTATAAATTGGGTCAAAGCCGCCTACTTCTTTAAATTTTTTGGCTGAGACCATCAAACATGCAGCCGTCACTGCCGTGATATCACGTACAGTGTCGGTATACACGGAGGTAAGGAAGTCATTATGTTTATAGTCGGTAAAAATCCCAAGATGACCAGCTACGGGCTCTTTGCTGCCAATTCCTACGGCCACGCCAGCGTGCTGAAGTTGCATACTAGGATAAAGGAGTTTTACGCCAACGGCTGCTACATCTTCTTTCTGCGCGTATGCCAACATATCGCCCAGCCAATCAGGACTGATAATCTCAGTATCATTATTTAACATAACCAGGTATTCGCCATTTGCTTTACTGGCTCCAAAGTTACAGGCATCGGAGTAATTAAAGGGTTGTTTTGGCCAGTTAACAATCTTTAGCCTATCGCTGTCTATCGATTTTTTTAATAACTTGTAGTATTTCTTAGTCGAGTCCTCAACCGACCCAGTGTCGACAATAATTATTTCAAAATTATCGTAGGTGGTCTTTTCCATGACGGTGCTTATGCAGCGCTTCAAATAATCAACTTTATCTTTGGTCGGTATGACTAGTGAAATTAATGGTTTATTGCTTAGCTTAAATTTTGATATCCATGAGCCAGAAATCACACCAGCCCCTAACTCACTCACCTCTTGTTTAGTTCGCTCCATGTGAGCAATGATTGCCTGTTCTTGACTCTTTAGAGCATAGTCCTTGTTGTTCATATTAAGTGCCGTGGAGTTTGCGTGTGCGCGCCAACTGTAAAGAATGGTAGGTATATGGTAGATTTTTTCTGTTTTTTCAGTTACTCGGAAGAATAAGTCCCAATCCTGCGCACCTACTAAGTTTTTGTCAAAGCCGCCGACAGACCGAACTAACTCAGTGCGAATTACGCTTAAATGAGTTATATAATTAATACATTCAAGTAAGTGTGGGCTCCAGTCGGGCTTAAAAAATGGTGCAAAATGTACTAGTCCGTTGTCTTCAACCTTATCTTCGTCACTATATATAAAATCTGCATCTTTATGCTCCTGTAGAAGCTTGGCAACTTCAAAGAGAGCATTTGGCCACAACAAATCATCATGATCAAGCAAAGCAATAAATTCACCGTCGGCTAACCTAATGGCCTCATTACTAGAAACGCTAATATGACCATTACGTCTTGATGTTTTTAATATTATCCTTGGGTCTTGTCTCTTGTCGTATTCCTTTAGACATTTTATAGTCTCACTACTCGTAGAAGCGTCGTCAACGATGCATAGCTGCCAGTTTGAATAGGACTGAGCGATTACCGAGTCAAGACAGGCTTTAAGATGGTCAGGGCTCGTGTTATAAACCGGTACTATAATAGATATTAGAGGCTTATATTTAAAGTCTGTAGATTGTTGCCGCTGTTCGGCTAAAATGTTTGCTGTCGGGTAGTTCATCGGCAGCCATCTGTTAAACTCATGTATGCGCTGTAGTTCGAGCCTGAGAGCCCTTACTTCACGTGCCCATTCTTCGCCACTATCTACCAGGGCTTGTATCTCTGCACGTGCACTTTGCTGCTGCCAGTGCAAGCTGCTTCGCTTAATAAGTGGCGAGATGGACTTGGCCTTTTTTATTGGATTATTCATAGTAGGGCCAGTATTGCGTCAGTCAGTAGTGAAAATATTGGGGTAAGTTTAGCATTAAAAGCGTCTGGTTCTGGCTTGATGTCTATCTCATGTTTCTTACTACCGAGCAAAAAGGTTCTGTATCCGGTCTCTGAGAAATCATTTGTCATGATATTTTCTAAGTAATATTGATTTAGTGCTTCGATTCGATCAACAAACTCGGGTTTGTTTTGGTCAAGCAAAAATCCGGCGCGTGTGACTAGCTGCCAGTGATCTAGGGCAGTATGTGAGAAGTGTCCAGTTTTAAGCTTAGAGCTACGTAGAGCCGAATGGGCGTCCCTAATGTCTGGCAGAGTGTCTTGCAAATGTTCAATTAGCCAACGATGATCTTCGCCAGTCATTTTCTTGTAAAAGTTATTAGCCTCTATCTCTGCGTCGCGGACACCTGGCAGATTAAATGGCGCCGCTACAATGATTAGATCGTTTGTGACTCTGGCTGACTCTTTCAGAAAAGTCTCTCTATCTTGCTTGGGTATATGTTCAAGCACATCACAAGAAATTACCGCATCAAAACTTCTATCGGCAAAAGGCATTGCCAGCGCACTACCTTGTACATAGTTAAGCGCTTTATTTTTGTTAGGTAATATATCAATGATGGTCAGGTCAACATCAATGAACTTAGTTATTAGGCTACCAGAGCCGCCAACGTCGAGTATTTTCAGTTTCTTTATGCCTTGATGAGACTGATATGCTTCAAGTATTGATGATTGTAGTAAATATCGACTTACAAACGTAGGATCGGCTCCCGAATAATCACTTGCAACTACTTTTTTTCTAGCTAATAGTCCACTTGGGCTCAACGTAAACATAACCGTGCCTTTCTTTACCAACAAATGTTATGGCATTTTTTAAACTTATGTAGTCATGACTGCTTGTTTGGTTATCATTAAATAACCCCGCTTCGATTGTATATGAACCTGGTGAAAAAACATTATTTTCGACCTGAAGAGTTATCTTGCCCTTACCTTTATGCATCGTGATTGGTAGCTTGGCCTCCTTGGTATTTGGGCCATATATGCTGTCGTTCTTATTATTTTTGATAGCAAAACCAAACACTATGTCTTCTAGGTCGTCGTAAGCTTCATATTTGAATTCTACCGAAAATGGATTTCCGGAGCTAATGATGTTATCTAACTCGCCGTTCGTATCTTTGACTTCAACTTTAGTTATCCGTACTTTGCCCGTACCTGGTCGATTATTCTTACCCTCTAGTTTTGTCGAGTCAGTCTGCGATACTTCAACCATATCAGGAAAATTTAGCTTCTTATATTCAATCGCCGCCCGCTCCGCTACGCCGATGTATTGAACCTTGCTATCGTGAATCACTAGAACTCGATCACAAAACTGTTGAACGGTTTGCATATCATGACTAACAAAAATAATTGTTTTGGTTTTGTCTTTCTTCATTTGATCAAAAACATTTAAACACTTGCGTTGAAACCTTTCGTCTCCTACGGCTAAGACTTCGTCTATTAGTAAAATGTCATTATGGGCCTGCATGGCGATAGAAAACGCTAAGCGGACCTGCATGCCTGAGGAATAGTTTTTGAGTTTTTGGTCCATGAATTTTTCGAGTTCAGCAAATTCAACAATCTCGTCATATTTTTGTAATACTTCTTTTTTGGTTAGACCAAGGATGGCGCCATTTAAAAAGACGTTATCACGACCAGTCAGCTCTGGATTGAAGCCAATGCCAAGCTCAATGAAAGGTGTTAGTGTGCCATTGACAGTAACTTTGCCGTCAGTTGGTTGGTATATGCCGCCAATTATCTTGAGTAGCGTACTCTTGCCGCTACCATTACGACCGACAATCCCGAAGAACTCACCTTTTTTGACCTCAACATCGATATCTTTTAAGGCATGAAAGCTCTCAAAGGTTTGCTTCTTAAAACTAAGCGCGTGTTCTTTTAGTGAATTGCGCTTATCGTGTGGTAGCCTAAAATCCTTAGAGACATGACTAATTGAAACGGCTACATTGTCGTCCATCTATAGATCCTCCGCAAAATAGGGCGCATTCTTACGGAAGTAAAGGCCGCCAACTATACAAATTACTATTATTATTCCAAAGGGAATTAAGCGATAAACGTGTGAACCATAAAGCGTCGATATAGTAAGGGTTTTGGGTGTTATTAGCACTGAGCGCAAATCCTGAATGATTTGGGCGATTGGGCTGATGATGAGAATCTTGGCGGTTCTAACTGGTGGCAGCCGTAAGTCATAAATAATTGGTGTTCCGTAAAACAACGCCTGTAGTACAACTTCCCAGATGTTGCTAAAGTCACGATATTTAACAAATAATGCCGAAAGTAGAAATGCTATGCCTAGGCTAAGAGCGACTAGTTCAACAATTAAAAGTGGCGCCAGTAGAGCATTGATTCTCAGTGGCACCCCATTAAGAACCATAAATATGAATACTACGACCATGTTAAGTGAAAAATTAACGAAGGCCGATAGGGTCGTACTGACTACAATGACATATTTTGAAATACTAACTTTCCTGACTAAATCCCCCCGCCCCGTTATGGCATTTAAGCCACTCATTGTTGACTCAACAAAAAATGTCCAGACTACAATTCCAAGCAACAAATAAGCTGGATAGTGCGGTATGTTTTTACCGACTTTAAAAACTTGAGTGAACACAACATATAGCACTCCGAATAGTAGCAATGGCCGTAATAATGACCACAGGTAGCCAAGGACCGAGTTTTTGTACCTCAGCTTAAAATCACTGATAACCATCTCTCGCACTAGGCTGATATTGCTTGGTCCAAACATTCGTTTCAAATTCATAGGGCCTACTCCACTTCCTTAAAGAATTTTTCGGCCTTGTTAGTTATAGCGTTCCATCTGTAGTTCTTAACTGTTTTCAGAGCCTCCGCGGCGAGTCTTGCTCTTAGTTTATCATCCGCTAGTAACTTAGCCATGGCATTCTTCAATCCTTCGGCGTCATTCTGTTCGACTATTAGGCAGTTCTTACCATCAAAACAGAAGTCGCGGTTGCCATGAGCGTCGGTACAGATTACCGGACAGCCGGCTGCCATGGCCTCAAGAATTGGTAAACAAAAACCTTCATGAATTGAAGTTTGAACGAAGATTGTGGCTTTGTTATAAAGCTCATTCACTTCTTCGTTGGTCGGCTTGGTGAAATACTTAATTTTCGAGTCGCGTCGGGCAAGTTCTGGCTCGGCACCAAACAGCCATAGGTCGGGACGACTATCGCCAATTGCCTTCCAGCCCTTTAAGGTCATCTCAAGATTCTTCTGAAAGAAGCTTCGGCCCACACCTAAGATTGTGTTCTTTTCACGCTTAACGCCTGGAATTTGTTTATATATCGTATCTTCGTAGCCACACGGCAGTAGGGTCGCATCAAGGCCAATTGCTCGAAGTTCGTCTAAGTTATAGGAAGAAATTGTCAGATTTCTAAATTCTTTGCGATAGCACGATACAACCGAAGCCTGAGCAACAACATCGTCTGGATAGAACCAGGTCTCAAATTCAGATATAAAGTAGACTGGTATTCCGGTGTTAACTGATGCCAGCCAGACCGGGAAGGCAGTCTCCCACCAAGTTGCAACCTTGATTGCTTCTTCTTTGCTAAGCGCCAGAATTAATCTTTCATAGTTCTTGAAAGTTCTAATTTTAAGACCATCGTCAGTGTGCCATGGTGACGGGTCTTTATCTAGACCCCATATTTCAACAGAAAATCCTCTTAAAAATAGCCGATTAGCAAGCTCGAATATATTCTTAATACCACCGCTAAGTCCGAAAGCCTGCAAAACAAAAATTATTTTGCGTTTGCCTGCCGCGTCTGTGACTTTGCGCTTATCAAACCACTTACCCCATTTCTTCCAGAAGTAATCTATTGATTGTTGCTGTTTGGCTGTAATCGAAACATTTTTTGCTCTAGTGGCAGATTCGACATGGGTGAGGGTTGAGGCCGGGAAATAAAGTGTACGGTAACCCGCCTGCCAACCGCGCAACGAAATATCGACATCTTCAAAAGCAAACTGAAATTCCTCGTCCAAAATACCAACGTAGTCCATAAACTCGCGTTTTAGATATAAACACGCCCCTGTTACCGCCATGGTGTAATGGGGTATGTTGGCTGGACCATAGTTGGCCTCTTGGAAACGATAATAGTGGTCGAACCATTTAGGTGAATCTGTGTTGCGATGACTGCCGCCACTCTGAATACGACCATCCGGATAAAGCAGTTTTGGCCCAACGATGCCCGTATCAGTACCAAATTCGTAAGCACCAAACTGCAAGGCCTCGAGCCAACCAGGGTGTGCCACGATATCACTATTAACCAAAATGGCATCGTGTTTTTTATTGACCGCTTTCAGGCCCGTATTTACTGCTTTAGCAAAGCCGCCATTTTTCTCTCTATAAATTACACTGATTTGGTCGTCTTCAAGTTTTTTCAAAAACTTTCGGCTTGAGGGCTGGCAATAGTCATCGACAATAATAATTTTGACGTGAGAGGGGTCAGTCGTCTCTTTTAGACTTTGAATGCATGGCACCAACACTACTTCGTCGTTGTAGCTTGGGATAATAATCGTAACTGGTTTGGCGCTATGCTTGTACCAATCTTCTATAGCATGTTTATCTACGCCAGTTGTTAGCCCGTTAGGAAAAGCTAAGTTACTGCCTAGCCTTCTGTCTATACTCACTAGTTCTTTTTTAATTTGGCGGACTAGTGACTTCGGGCCATTCTTGATACCAAAAGCTCCAACCGACACTGCTATCGATAGTGGTGACCTACCCTTATATTTAAAATCACCGCGAAGAATTTTCCTCGTGGCTTTCTTGCTAACGTTTAATACAATTTTGGCTTTGTTCATAAAATAACTCTATAAATTTTATCATAATTTTGGCGGTTTATCGGTGTAAAATTATACTTTAAGGTACAATTAGTTGATGCAAACTGTAATTATCACTGGCGTCAACGGATTCGTTGGCAAACACCTGGTGCGCGAACTCCACAGTCAAAAAGTTAACATTATTGGAATTGGCCGAGAGCCTAGCACCTCGTCTGATATCGCTAATCTACTAAGTGAATATTGGGTATGCGATTTGACTAATCATATCGAGGTTAACAACTACCCTTGGGAAAAGGCCGATTCAATAATTAGCCTGGCCGGACTAGCCCAAGTTGGCGCCTCATTTAATAATCCTGAATTTTATAAAAGTCTAAATGTTGCTGTCTTGGCTAACATTTATGAATACTTGAGTAGGGGCAACCTAAAAACTAAGGTTATTGCTGTCAGCACCGGGGCTGTTTATGACCCCTTCCAGCCGATGCCTCTTAACGAAAACTCTAAATTGGCCACTCAGCCATCACCATATGCCGAGAGTAAGATGCTCATGGAGAAGTCTGTAAACGCATACCGTGAAAAAGGCCTAGATATTGTAGTGGTGCGTCCTTTTAACCACATTGGGCCTGGCCAAGAACCAGGTTTCTTGGTCCCAGACTTATATAAAAGGATAGTTGACGCAATTACAACTAACAAGCCTTTAAAAGTCGGCAATCTCGAAACCAGACGCGATTATACCGATGTTCGCGACGTTGTTAAGGCCTACGCCCTGCTCGCATTAACCAAAGACGGCCAGTTACATAAGTCGCTTTATAATGTTTGTAGTGGCACTTCGCTGAGCGGTAATCAAATTCTAGAAGTCTTCAAGAAAATTGTCCCTGAATCAGACCAATTGGTAGTTGAAATCGACCAATCATTAATCCGTCCCAATGACCCTGTCGAACTAATCGGTGATAATCAGGCGCTCAAGGCCGATACCGGCTGGCAACCAGCCATTCAATACGTACAGACGATTGCTGACTTTGTGTCAGCTCAGGGTGTCTGATAAGAGAAGGCTACTAGTTATCGGCTTTTTCGATCTCGAAATCGTGACTTACCATCATTTTAACGAGACCAGGGAAATCAACTTTACGTTTCCAGCCAAGGACCTTTTCGGCTTTTGACGGATCACCAAGTAGAACATCTACTTCTGCTGGGCGCATGAATGCTGGATCCTGCTTTACATATGGCTTCCAATCGTCAATGCCAATTTCTTTGAAAGCAAGGTCTAGGAACTCTTTAATTGAGTGGGTCTCACCAGTAGCTAGAATAAAATCATCAGGCTTGTCTTGCTGAAGCATCAACCACATTCCTTCGACGAAGTCACCAGCGTAACCCCAGTCGCGTTTTGGTGTTAAGTCGCCCAGTACGATTTCGTCCTGAAGCCCTAGCTTGATACGAGCAACGGCCTTACTAATCTTTCTGGTTACGAATTCGGTGCCTCGATAAGGTCCTTCGTGGTTGAATAAAATCCCACAGGCGATGAACATGCCGTAACTCTCGCGATAATTACGCGCCGTCCAGTGACCAAACAACTTAGACACACCATACGGGCTACGTGGATGAAACGGCGACTCTTCAGTGTAGCCGTTTTTTGGCCGGTTATAGTCAAGGCCGCCAAACATTTCTGAGGTTGAGGCTTGGTAAATGCGCATTGTTTTCTCACCACCGACTATTCTGACCGACTCCAATAGATTAAGCACACCCTTACCGGTGACGTCAGCTGTCAAAATTGGCTCTTTAAACGATCCACCGACAAAGCTCCAAGCACCTAAGTTGTAAATCTCGTCAGGCTTAGCGACTTGTAAGGCTCTAATGATTGACGACACGTCGGTTAGATCACCTTCAATCAGTTTTACTTCAGGTAAGTTTGCTTCTACGACAAATCTTTTGGGATTATGCTGACCGCGTATTAGGCCAAAAACCTCATACTTCTTAGATAATAAAAGTTTGGCTAGGTGGTGGCCATCTTGACCAGTAATGCCTGTAATAAGTGCTCTTTTTGCCATCAAATCTCCTTATCTGCTAAGGTTACATTTTAACAGATATAAACTGATAGTTTAAGGTTGCTACTTGGTATTTGTTAGAATTTATGTAGTTCACCGAGGTAAAAATTTTGTAGTATTATTAGATAAAGATGAAAAAAATTGTGATTGATGCGCGGGAACTGAGGACCAGCTCTGGCAAAGGACACCAGAGGTTCAACCTCTAACAGATGGGGTTTTTGTGATTTGCAAAAATTACAGATGAGCCAGCTCGTGCTTTAGCTCGTGAAGTATCTCCATTCGGTCCTCATAATCTTGTAGAAACGTCATATACTCCTCTGCCCCACTAAACAACCCTTCTATCCTTGCCTTTTCAAGCCACTCAACTGACTCCAAACCAAAATAGTATTTTAGACTAGAGTACTTATACCGTTGCCAATACCTCGGATTGAGATGAATATAGCGTGAAACGTGCGTCAGGTAAGTGTCAGAACTTATCAACGAAGCCTTGTAAGTACTCTCATAAATAGACCCAGACCTCTTGTACTTGAGATTAGAATACCGGCAGTAGCTCGACATAATGCTTTTCATTAACAGGCTCATCTGTCCTTGATCTTTTTGATAGATAAGCAGGTGGAAATGATTCTTCATCAAACAAAATGCCAATAGCTCTACTTTACCAAAATAATGAGGGTAACTCACAAATGACTTGTCTAGTTTCGGATATGCGGAAAGGTATCTGGCAAATAAGCCAATAAAGTACTTATAGTCTGATGTATCTAGAAATATCGGCAACTTGCTGGCACCTCTTGCATAGATGTGATAATAGTTGTTTGAAGCATCAAATTTCAAAATATTTCTTGATGGCATATTTTCAATGTAGCCTAGTCTGCTGACGGAACATAAAGCACGAGCTTATAAATTCACATTCTATTCATCTGTTAGAGGTTCAACCTCTAACAGATGGGGTTTTTGTGATTTGTTTCAAGAGTCGGTGAGGATTGTAATGAGGTTGTAGTATTATTAAGTCTAGATGAAAAAAATTGTAATTGATGCCAGGGAACTCCGGACCAGCTCGGGGCGGTATGTTGAGCGACTTCTGCACTACTTGCAGCAAATTGATAACGAGCATGATTATGTGGTTCTGGTAAGGCCAGAAGATTTTGATGGCTGGAAGCCTAGCAACAAAAAGTTTAAGAAAATTGTCTCACCTTATAAGGAGTTCACTTTTTCGGAACAACTGGGTTTTCTAAAGCAAATTAAGGGGCTGGAGCCTGACCTTGTTCATTTTGTCATGGCTCAGCAGCCAATTTTGTATAGAGGCAAGGTGGTTACAACTATTAATGACCTAACCACTCTTAAGTTTCGTAATCCGGCCAAAAATAAATACGTGTTTATGACCAAGCAACAGGTTTATAAGTATTTGAATAAGATAGTGACCCGTAAGTCGGTATCGATTATTACTTTCACTGAGTATGTTAAAGACGCCGTCGCCCGATTTGCCCACATAAATAGCAGGGAAATTACTGTGACTTATTTAGCGGCTGACGAGATTACCGAACTAACTAAACCAGTCGAAGGCATAGGCGAGGATGACAAATTCATTATGTACGTTGGTCGACCGCTTCCCCACAAAAACCTCGAAAAATTGGTGTCGGCCTTCACCATGCTCAAAGAAACTCACCCAGATCTTAAATTAGTGCTGGCTGGGCGCAAAGATACGCTTTATAAGCGGATAAAGCGTAGTATCGAATCAGCTGGCTTAACAGATATAATCTTCACAGATTTTGTAAGTGAGGGGCAGCTGAAGTGGCTTTACGAGTACACCGCCGCCTACGTCTTCCCTTCCTTGTCGGAAGGTTTTGGTCTGCCTGCCCTCGAAGCCATGATGCACGGTGCACCGGTAGTGTCGTCAGACGCCACCTGCTTACCAGAAGTTTATGGCGAGGCGGCCGAGTACTTTAACCCTCACGACCCGTTCGAAATGGCCAGTGCCATAGCACGTGTAATTGATAATCCGTCGCGTTCTAAAGAGTTAATTAGGCTAGGCAAAGCCCAAGCCAACAAATACTCGTGGCAAAAAACCGCCGAGCAAACCCTGGAAGTCTACAAGCAAGCCCTGGGCGAATAGGTTACTTTGTTGCATCTACGGAGTGTAGACCAGTCACGACCGACTCTAGCATGCGATGATCACTTGTTATAAGTGTCATGTGTTTGGCTACAGCCTGGGCTACAAGTGCCGCATCAAAGGGGTCGGCTTGGGGCAAGTTCTGTTGCTCGACAAACTGCTTGGCAACGAGTGTGTCAAAACGTAGCTCTAATAATCTACCCTCCGAAATCTCGCGGTCAACGTCAGCAAAATTCATTTTTAACTTACCTAATCTGATTTTTATACTGCATTCAAACAGACTAAGGTTTGATATATAGACATCATTCTTAAGGTCTGCGATACTTGCTCGAGCTTTTTTACCTAATTTTGGACTGTCGGTGACCCACCAGATAAAAGCATTGGTATCAAGCAAAATTATCATCGTGACTACTTTTTACTCCCAATTACATCCCAAAGCCCCATGAGAGGTTCATCAAAATTATCACTGACCCAAATTTTGTCCTTTAGGGCCCCAGGAGTTCGTGTTTTTTTAGAGCCTGACAAAGGGACAATTTTGGCGACAACCTTACCGTGCTTACCAAGCAAGATTTCTTGGCCTCCAATCGCTTGGTCCAAATATTTAGAATAATTTGTTTTAAGGTCATGGACATTAACAACGTGTTTCATAGGAGTTATTTTAACAAAACGGACTAAGTTAGTCAATTTAGTCATAAATCACTCGCCTAACATATTTACCACAACTAAGGCTGATTTTAATCTGATAGTTATCTCCGCTAGTTTGGTTGACTTTGCTGCGGCCGAAGATACACTCCATGCCTGTTGGCGTGTGAGTATAGACGTTCGTGACTGGGTCATTTGGGTCGAGGTCGAGACGCGAACTAGATTTCGGCACAAATTTAGCGACTTGGTTGATGGATGTATTGATAGTTGTTTCGAAGTTTTTGATTTCAGTATTACTGATTGGTTCGAAGTTAGCAGTAATGTTACAGCTCAGTTTGCCACCCCCAAATTCAACTGTGTCGTGACGACAATACCTTTCAACATCAAAAGACATTTTTGGATCTTCGGCCGTGATCGCTGTGGTTAGCCGACCGACGTCTTGGTCAACCAGCTTAAAATCTGACTTATCGGCTCTGAGCTGAAAATAGCTATTAACAAAATATATACTTGTGGTGGCTATTACCAAAACAAGTACCACGATTCCGAATTTGGACTTAGTTATTTTCAACAACATCTTACTTGCCTATTTCTCTCCAAATTCCTGGTGAGCATACCTCCCCACTTTAATCATAAACCACTTTTTGTATCTAAAAATGAATTAAGTATGAACTTTTGAAACGCTAGCTTTTTGAGTATGAGATAAAGAATTTACTGCCGTAATAAAAAGGCGGGCGACGAAATGAATAGAAAATATTATTTTAATAAAAGATTAGTGGCAACCTCTTTAATGTCCTTCTGCATTTTGGCGGTAATAGTCATATTCATTTCGTCGCATGTCGGAGCTAATACTTCAGCCTCTCCCTGGTTAAGTATTGCTAATCCAACACTGCTTAAAGAATTTGACTTGGGTTCAGGCGACAGCTTTCCGTCAACCGTCGCAGGCCTTGGCAACAGAGATTGCCAAAATGAAACAGTATTAACTCGTCCAGCCAAACTACTACAGTCACCACAGACAACAACCGATTGTTTTGTGCGCACGAGTTTTGGACTAGCTAGTAGTAACGGACTGTTACGTTTCGGTAACGCCAAAATATCTGGTAGAGCTGTTAATTTTGGTAGTTATCTTGGCGGCTTAATCGCCATACCTAGCTCCAACGACATCATCAACTTCACCAGCTCACCGTCTGGTGGTTTGTTCTTGCAGTTCAGTCGTTCTTTACCAGCTCCAATTACGGTTGATGTCGCGTCGTCGGGTGATGTAAGTTATCGCTTTAATCAACCGGCGAGCGCGGGCCTACGTGACCAGGCGGGTAACTTATTAGCCGCCCAAACCGATAGTCTAAGTTTCTCGACTAACGGCAAATGGATGGTAGTTGACTCGCCTTTTCGAGCAACTTTGCGTGTCAATCTGGACACTCTGGAAGTTCTGCCGTTTCGGGCGGCATTTAATTACCAACTGGGTCTGGCACCAGCGCTGCAAACCGCAATCAGCAATGATGGTCGCTATGCTGTTGTGGCTTCGGCAAACTACTCGGTTTTGACGCTATATGATTTAAGCACCTGCGCGCCACCACCAGCCACAATCAACGGGCCCGTTAACTGCCAGTCACGCAATCTACTGCCCTATATGCAGGGCCAACTGGCTGGCTTTGCCGGCACGTTTAATATCCGTTTTATCGCCGACGAAATTATTCAGTTATATGGCATTTCGACCACTGCTGGCGTTACAAAAAGGTCATTTTTTACTCTTTTGGCACCCGGCCAAACCCAGATCAAAATCACTTATCTTGGTATGGGTGATTCGTTTTCGTCAGGCGAAGGCGACAACTTGGGCGGTACTTATTACGAACCCGGCACCGACGAGACAACGAACCTCTGTCACTTAAGCAAGCGAAGCTACCCTTATTTAATTAAGTCTGATCTTAAAATCAGCGATTTCCATAGCGTAGCGTGTAGTGGTGCACTTGAACAAAACATTAATAGCCTTAGTAGTGGAGGTGCCCAATATATTCATAATGATTTAAGTAACTTCTGGCAACCTGGGTATCAAAGACAACTAGACTATCTCTCTGTTTCAAAACCAAACTTCTTGACCATATCAGTCGGCGGCAATGATGTAGGATTTTCTGATATTCTAGTCGAGTGCGCCACTTCACACTTCAAAATACCCTTACCGAATACTTGTGGATACGCTAGTAATCAGTCTGACCGTGCAAACGTTGCCAAATTAATTGCTGACCAATATGTTAGGTTGAAAAGTCTATACCAGGAACTTATTAGATCTACGAATGGTAAAACCAAGATTTATGTTGTTGGCTATCCTGAGTTTGTTTTGGAAACGGGTGGTAGTTGTGGTGTTAATGTTCATTTAAACGACCAGGAACGTGAGTTCATTGCTAAGAGTGTCCACTATATGGACCAGGTGGTCAAATCAGCCGCCGAGGCGGCTGGAGTCCAATACCTAGATGTCGAAGATGCCTTGACTGGGCATAATCTGTGTAGCATAGTCAGTGACTCACAAATGGCGGTTAATGGCCTGACTGAGGGTAATGACAACCATTTACCGTGGTGGGCAGGATACTTGATAGGTGGTATTGCGAGTGTAATAGGCGTGCAGAGACTGGGGTTGGGAAATGAGAGTTTTCACCCCAATCCAATAGGTCACTACCTGATGCATAACAAAATTCTCAGCCTGACTGGTGGTGACCTTGGCAGTTTTGTAGTCTGTCCGGCCACTCCATCCTTATTTTTATGTCCAAGGGGCGACGGTAGTATACCCTTACCTGATTTAAATTACTTCGGGAGTGGTGCCTACAACTATATTAATAGTCTAAATAGTGCTGCGGCCGGTCAGACGTCGGTCATACCCGAACCACAAACCCTTATTGTTGGTGACAGCAGCATAACTAGTCAGCAGGTGCATGTTCAAGTCAGCTATTTATTACCAAGTTCATCGGTAACTGTAAAGTTTGGCAATACTAGCCTCGGTAACTTTTTAACTTCTGCTGCCGGCAACATCGACACAGTGGTGAGTATAGGTTCGTCGACACAGCCTGGGTTCGGCAGTCTCCACCTTTTTGCGACAAATATTGCAGGTGAGACTAAGGACTACTTCCAGGATGTTTTTATCCCTGGACCTACTGGCGATATAAATAATAATGGAGTGCTTGATAGTTCTGAAACTTGTGGCTTTGCAGTCTTGTCTGGCGTTGATATAGATCAGGACGGTGTTGATGACTCTTGTGACGGTTCAATCGGCCCACCACCTCCACCTAAACTTACTATCACCGTTCGCAGCCTAACAACAAAATAACCCGTTCAGGGCTATAATAGAGCTATGACAACTGTTACGTTCGATGGCCAAAACATGCTAGTTACCATCCTCGGTATGGATGAGGTCTGGGCACTTAAACACTCACTAACTATTCCTATAGAACACGTTAAGACGGCCATTCATGACCCAAAACTTGCCAAAAGGCGGCTCTATCCTGGGCTGCGCATACCTGGCACAGATATTCCGGGTATTATTCGAGCCGGAACTTTTTATCGTCGTGGCAAGAGGTTCTTTTGGGATGTTCATCACCCCGACAAATCTATCGTCATAACTCTTGAAAACGAAAAGTACTATCAGTTAATCATTGAGGTTGAGCACCCAGAAGAGACAGTTGGCCAAATCTTAGCAAAAATCAGCTGATTATTTATCGGCGGTTGGCTTTAGGACGATGTGGCGGTCGCGACCCTCGCCAACTGATTCTGTTTCGACACCGTTTTCTGATGCAGTTTTGTGTACAATCCGTCTATCGGCTGAGTTCATCGGCTCTAGCTCTTTGGCTTTGCCACTAGATTTAACTTCTTCGATCCATTCTTTGGCAACTTCTGCCAAACGGTCAGCGCGCTGCTTCTTATAATCGGCAATGTCAACATTGACCCGACTAATAGCGTAGTCATTATTCTTAAGGGCATTACTAACCATAAACTGCATGGCGCGCATGGTGTCGCCGTGCTGACCAATCAAGAAACCGTTTAAGTGAGTGGATGGAACGTGGAGTTCTATCACCTCGTCTTCACTGTTAGTGGCGTAAACATCGGTATTAAGACCAAAGAAGGACAACAAGTCCTCTAGGTATTTTTTTGCGTAAATGATTGACTCTTCCATTATCGTTTCCTCCGCTTATTGTTACCCTTGCCCTTTGACGTTGGTTTGGTGTTTTTTGGTTTTGGAGGAATAACTTCGCCTTCGATAATTGTTTTGGTCGCCGATTTGTCGGCCGCATCTTCCATTTCTTCAACATCCGACCCAAGAACTTTGGCTTGTTGAACATAAGCAGTTAGTCCACTAACTAACCAATAAAGCGACAATGCAGATGGGATTTTAACAGTTACTAAGAAGATAAAACCTGGGATAAGAAATTTCGTGCTCCTACCTACAGCAGCGTTCACTTCCCCTTGGTCGGCCTGTTTGCCGGTATTTGCATCTTTTAGGATTGTGCGAAGCGATCGACTGTCTTTGTCGCTAGGCATTAACTGCTTGCTCTGGAAGTATTGCATTACTGCGCTACCGAGTACAATTACCATCGCTGGCCAGTAGACAGCACCGCTCGTTTTATCAATTGCTGCTCTAGTTAGGTCGACGACATTAAATAGTGTCCCGTCAAAACTATGAATGTTAGCCGCCAGGTGCTTAATCCAACCCAGGTGTTGTATAACTGGATATGAAAAGGATGTGATTACTTTAGGGTCAGCAATAATACGCCGTAGCCCGCTATATAGTCCGATGAAAATTGGTAGTTGTAGAAACACTAGGCCGATGCTAGAAAATGGATTAATACCGCGTTCTTTGTACAACTCCATCATCATGACCGATTCTTTTTGGCGGTCTCCCTTGGCGGCTAGTTTGATACGCTTGAGCTCGGGTTGTATGCCACGCATGGCTTTAGTCTGGTGTAGTTGCTTTTTAACCAGAGGCCACATTAGTAGCCGAACAAGAATTGTAAAAACTATTACCGACAAACCGAAGTTATGCCCTGGAATAAGTGCATAAATAAGCACTAACAGATTGAAAATTGGCCGAACTATCAGGGTAGTAAACACTGGCTGTCTCCTTAACTATGTACCTATGATACCACGCCCGCCCCAGTTAATAGGTTTTTTAGGTTGTCAACTAGTTCGCTATGTGGCATGTTTGCAACTTTTTCATCAAAAACCGTGATTATAATATCGTACGGCCCGGTCATTTTGTCAGCCTCTAGGCGCACAACTTCCATGACTCGACGCCTTATGCGGTTACGGACAACTGCCGACTTACTGACTTTCTTACTAACAACAACAGCAAGCCGATAGTCTTTGCGACGCCCGTCAGGATAATACTTAATGCTGATCGCTGGTCCTCGAACCGTTTTACCCTGCCTATAGACGTAGCGCAGACTACCTAGCCCGTGGAAGCGGTGACTTTTTGAAATCATACCTTAATAGTAGCTAGGAAATAGGAAATAGGAAATAGCTCACCTCTGTTTTCTTATGCTAGTTCCTAATTACTAGATACTGCTCTAGTGGGTTAAGCGGACTCGTCCTTTGAGACGGCGAGCATTTAGAACACGTTTGCCGGCTTTTGTTGCCATGCGCTTCATAAAACCGTGCTGCTTTGAGCGTTGGCGTTTTTTTGGTTGATAAGTTCTTTTCGGCATAAATATCCTCTGGTTAGTAATTTAATTGCTAATTAATAGCATTTGAGTCGAGTAATCATACCTTTTTTTAACTCTTTTGGCAAGGAGTTAAGGTGTCGACCGTTAGACATTGATTATCGATGCATTTCCGCCCCTGCCAGTTGGCGGATGGCGGATTATCATTTGGCCATTGCCTCAAGTTAAAAGCCTAAAGTCGAATGTCGAAAGCCAGAACTGGATCCCGGGTCAAGCCTGGGATGACAATGGAGTGTTTTTGATCTAGCTTTCAACTTTAGACATTTAACATTTAACTATCCCCATACGTAGATTTGACAATATTTACCCCATCAAACCAGGTTACTTGTCCACTGGTGTAATGGCTTTATCCACAATTTAATAGATGAGCTTGTTTCGTGTGTACAAGTTAGCCCCTGTAAATGAATTTTAGGCAACCGACTGTTGTAATTAGGTTTTTACATGTGGAAAACTCTGGGTTGGTTGTATATAGTTATAAATATAGAGTTTTAAAACTGTCATAACGAGAGAGGGTTTTTAGGGCTTATGAGGGATGGTTTGTGGCAAGCGGTTTTGGGAGAAATTGAGTTGACTGTTTCGCGTGCCAGCTATATTACCTGGTTTAAGAACACCGTCCTCTTACAACATAAAGATAATTGCTTGGTAATTGGAGTACCTAATGTTTTTATCAAGCAGCAAATGGAGAAGAAGTTTAATGACTTGGTTCTTGAAACACTGAAGAAGAACGGTATTGTCCCAGAAAAAATAGATTATAAAATCCATACTGCCAGTTCTGTGCCGAAACGCGAAGATGATGAACCTATCATTCTTAACCCTATTGAATCTCGGTCATCTCGAAACCCTACCAGCAGCCTAACTCATACTTATAGGCAAGGTTTAAATGAACGTTATACCTTTGATAACTTCGTTGTTGGCTCTGGCAATGAACTAGCTTACGCAGCATGCCAAGCTATAGCCCAAAACCCGGGTTCAAAATATAATCCATTGTTTCTATACGGTGGTGTGGGAATAGGTAAGACTCATTTGATACAAGCCGTTGGTAATGCAGTTTTGGCTAGAAATCCAAGCGCCCATGTTGTTTATATATCTACAGAACAGTTTGTCCAGGAATTCTTAGACGCAATCAGATACAAAAAGAACACTGATTTTGCAGGCTATTATAGGGGTGCTGATGTTTTGATTGTTGACGACATGCAGTTCATCGCTGGTAAAGAAAAGACTCAGGAAGAGTTCTTCCATACATTCAATGCCCTACACCAAGCCAACAAACAAATTATCATCAGTAGTGATAAGCCACCGAAAGATATACCAACCTTGGAAGAACGTCTAAGATCACGTTTTGCTTGGGGTATGAGTATCGATATGCAAACGCCTGACTTCGAAACGCGGTGTGCTATTATCCAAAATAAAGCCGCTAGTCACGAAATTACACTTAGTCAGCCCGTTGTTGAATACTTAGCAACTAATATCCAAACCAATATTCGTGAACTTGAAGGTGCGCTTAACCAGTTGTTGGCTTTTTGTGAAATGCGTGGCATTGAGCCCGATTTACAGATTGCTGCCGGTTTGTTAGGTGCCGGACGTACCAGACCAAGACACGTAAGCGCTAAACAGATTGTTGAACGGACGGCAAAACATTATCAGATTCAGATTTCAGATATCTTGGGACCTAAGCGCGATAAAGATATAGTCGTGCCAAGACAGGTAGCTATGTATATATTAAGAAGCGAACTTCATCTTAGTTTTCCAAAGATTGCGCGTGAACTTGGCCGTAAAGATCACACCACTGCCATACACTCGGTCGAGAAGATTGAGAAAGAATCGGTTTTTGATGCTGATATTAGGGCCGCTATTGCTGAGATTAAGGAGCGTCTTTATGCATAAGTTAGGCGATGGGCGATGGGCGATGGGCGAAAAATCTAAAACATTGCTTGTTTTGGTTACAAAAGCTTGTGGGTGGGTTGTGTATACACCCCGGGTATTCCTGTGTTTAAGTAGCTTTGGTTGTGCTCAAGCATTAATTGCAAACATTGCTGATCGTGTACAAACCCCAAGTTTAGAACAGTTTGTGCAAGTTTTATGGGCAGGTTTCTACCCGACTTATGCACGTTTTCTCAATCTGTTAAATATGGGTTTTGGGGCTATATACACAGGCCCTACTATAAAGACTACTAACTGTATAAATTCATTAATAATATAAAACCAGGAGAACTTATATGAAACTTCAAGTCACTCAAGAAAATTTAACAAAAGCCCTCAATACTGTCGCGCGAGTTGCTAACGGTCGCAACACCCTACCAATACTCTCAAATGTTATTTTAAGAACGGTGGGGACTAGGTTAAGTATCGCCGCTACCAATCTTGATATTGCCATAACTCATTATATTGGTTCAAAGGTTGCTACCGAGGGCAGTATCACCATCCCTGCCCGTTTAACACAAGACTTTGTGTCTAGTTTGCCAAGTGGTGTGATTGACCTAACCCTAGAAGATAACAAATTACACATCTCAACCGATAAATACCAATCTGTTATAAATGGTGTTTCAGCAGACGAATTCCCTATCATGCCAGCCATAACAAATGGGAAAAAATGGACCATAGACGCTAAAATTCTAAAGAAAGGTTTGCAACAAACAATCATTGCCGCCTCAAGTGACGAGTCTCGGCCAACACTTACTGGAATTTATTTACACACACACGAAGGTAGTCTTTATATGGTGGCAACTGATAGCTATCGACTAGCCGAACGAAAACTCATCAAAGTTGATAGCGACGTCACATTACTAATCCCAGCAAACGCCATGCAGGATTTGCTCAGAATAATTGCCGACTATGAAGAAGAAGTAGAGGTTACGCACGACGATCAACAGATTTTATTTCGTGTTGGTGACGTCGAATTGGTCGCAAGACTAATTGAGGGCAAATACCCAGACTACCGCAAACTAATCCCTAGCAAATTTACAACAACCGCAACACTAAACCGAGCAGAATTTATGAATATTACCAAAGTTTCTAGTTTGTTTGCACGCGAAAGCGCAGGGAGTATCACTATCCATGTTGACGGTGTTAAAAAAGAGGTTAGTATCCGTTCAATCGCCTCACAACTTGGTGAAAATACTGCTTCTGCAGAGGCAAAGGTTACTGGTGAGGGTGATATTACTCTCAACTCTAAATACCTGACAGACGCCTTACATGTTATGACTGGAGATAGTGTAACTTTCAGCTTCAACGGCAAGCTCGAACCAGTTCTTGTTAAAGAAGACAAAGCGAACGACTACTCTCATGTAGTTATGCCACTAAAAAGCTGAAAGCTTTTTAGCAACTAGGAATTAGTAAATAGCCAGACAAGAAACATTAATAAATAGTGAATTAGTAGGTGGCTTTGTTCATTGTTTAGTTATTGCGGTTTAAAATAGACTCCATGACAGATAGTATAAAATCATTCACCCAACTGGTCGCTTGGAGAAAAAGCCATCAACTAGTTCTCTCGACTCTTAGAAGATGTGAAGACTTACCTAGCTACAACTTCTTGCGTAAACAAATTGAGCGTTCAGTACTTTCGATTACTTCAAATATTGCTGAAGGTTTTGGCCGAGAGTCGATTAACGACAAAAAGCATTTTTACGTTGTTGCCAGAGGTTCGGCTTTTGAAGTCCAGAACCAACTGTTAGTGGCAAGAGATGCTAAACTGTTAAAAGAAGCAGAGTTTCAAGAACTAGCAGAACTTTCTCTAGACTCTTTACGCCTACTTCACGGGCTTATACGTTCACTAAATAAAGTAATAAAAGCTAACACCTAGTTACTATTTACTAATTACTGACAATGATAGATAATATTCGGTTGCAAAACTTTCGGTCGTATTCAGACGATACTTTTGAGTTTGGGCCAGGTGTTAATATCATTGTCGGCCCAAATGCCAGTGGCAAAACCAACCTACTAGAATCTCTATTAACCGTCTCGCTCGGTAATTCATACCGCTCATCAACAAAAGGACTAATTAAGTTCGATAAGCCGTGGGCCAGACTTGAGGCGGGTACTGACCAAGGTCAAAGAATTGTTAAGCTCGAAACGGGAGACACAAACATTCGGCGGAGTTACGAAATTCAAGACCAAAAGTATAGTCGCCTACCACTTAATAAAACCATCCCACTAGTGCTGTTTGAGCCCGAACACCTTAGATTACTTAGCGGATCGCCCGAGCGAAGGCGCCAATATCTAGACGACCTGCTAGAACAAACAACACCTGGCTATAGTAAGCTTCGCAAAACCTACTCCAGAGCCTTAGCACAAAGGAATGCCCTGCTTAAAAAGGGTTCACATGAGGCCGAAAAACAACTTTTTGTGTGGAATATTCGTCTCAGTGAGGTTGGCGGCCAGATTGCCATCGAACGCCAAAAACTATGCAATCAAATTGCTGAGCAAATTAACCCTATATACACCAAACTATCTAGTCAAAAGCCAAAAATTAGCCTAATTTACGACGCCAGCTGCACGATTGATAACTACAGCAACCACATGCTTAAACAGCTTGAAAAACACACGGAGTTAGATTTCCGACGAGGTTTTACCGCTCACGGCCCACATCGTGATGACATGCTGGTATTAATGGATGGTAGGAACGACCAGGACGTCGCCTCACGTGGTGAAATCCGTACCCTGCTACTCTGTTTGAAAATTGTTGAGCTACGAATTCTAGAGTCTCTACGTGGCCAAAAACCCTTACTCCTGCTAGACGACGTGTTTAGTGAACTAGACGGCAAACGTCGACAAGCCCTAACAAAATTCCTAAAAAACCATCAAACCTTTATAACCACTACTGACGCGGACGTTGTCGTCCAGCACTTCATGAACGACTGCACCATCATCCCAACCAGCAAAAACACTAGCGTGGTATAGGAATAATGTCGTATGACTTTGTGTCTACACCAAGTTCAACAATTCTTTTATTTACCACACCAAGTGATTGTTTTTGCTTAACTGGATCAAACACGAAACTCCTGAGATTTTCGTCATAAATTTCTTCACCTGTGTTTAGGTTAATGAAAACCTTGTTTTTATAAACAGATATATTTTTTACTTGAGGCATGCCTAATATTTCATCTACAACTAGGTCGATTTTTCCAGTTACGTCTTTTTGACGATCTATTAGCAACATTCCAGAATTAGACCTGCTGTCACTTAAACACACTATGTAATTAGCGCCCTCGTCATACAAGCCGCAATACCTACTTAAATTAAACCCTAATTCAATGAAGCCGCTCCTTGAGTCGGCATCATAACTAAACACCCCACCATCTCTAACTAGCAACAAACCACTACCTATGCTTTTCATATCAGTTGTCCTAGTCACCATATATATTTTTTTAGCCGTCTTACCCGCTATGTCGTAAACCACGAGGTTTTTATTAGGCGTATTATCGAGTAAGCAGAGTTTATTTGTTCCACAAAGAGCAAAAGAGTTAAAGTAAGAGCCAAAACTGTATTCGTAAGTCGCTCCATTACGAAAAATCACTATTCTGGTTGACGGCCTTACGCCAATGTTCTTATTCTGCCTAGCGGCGGCTTTGTCTCCACTATCAGAGTAACCATTAATTTCTATTTGGTCGTTCTGTGAGGAGCTATTAGAATACGCAATCATAAATGATTGACCTACAGAACTAGCGCCTACAACCCTCAGGCTAGCGTTATTCAAGCTTGGCGAGTCAATTTTTACAGGCTTTTTATCAATCTTTTGGTAATAGTACAAGCTAGCCCCATTCGACTCATAAGCCATAAACCCATCTTGATAAGCCACGAACGAATAGGCGCGACCTTTTTCCAAGTCTACGAGATCAGTCTTAGGCGCAGCATCAAGATCAAAACCACCTGAAATATTATAAGCAACATAACTATAGTTTTCGCCAGCCTCTGAAGTGGGCTGTTTGCCAAACAAGAACACTCCTTCTTTGGTATGAATCGACCCCATGATTTGTCCGGCTGTGGTTCCAACATTTTGGTTGTAGGTAGGCGTGTCGTTCGTAGCGGGAACATGAGTCGTTATAGTGGTTACAGGAACACAAGCATATGAATATAAAACAGCGTTAGCATATACAGCACAACCTTCGGGATTGTAGCCCACATACTCCCTGTTTTTCTCTGAGCTAAATTCTGCCGTAACCCTTGTGTTTTTAAAGAATCCACTGACTTCGAAGGCACTAAAATTACTTTTACCCGAGCTCTTAGCTAGAAATATATAACTACCTCTTTTGAGCAGCTTAGTTATAGACTTACTATTTGTGTTTGAAAATTTTTTACTTGAGGATACGGCGCTAGACTCTAATTGATAAGTAGTTAGGGCGTTAGTATCTAAGTTGATTGTTACTCTTCCATAACTAGACAGGAAATATACAAAAATGACAGACATACCTAGAATTACTATTTGTAGTTGGTGACGGAACAATTTATTGATCATGGTTTCTCCAGTGTACTTGCTCATTAATTTCCATTTACTGACCAGTGCCAACCTTCATAAAAAGCACTAGCACGGTTACCTATACCTGTAGCCGGGTTATAACCATATTCAAACATGCCATACTTCTTTGAATTAGCTGCCAGCCAGTTCCAGCACGGACTTAGTTTTGCGAACGCATAAGCCTGACCGATACCACTGCCATTACAGGCAAAGTCTATCGCTAGTCCCATGCCATGATTCGAATAACCCGGCTTGGCCATTGGCGCATAATTAGATAGACACGGCGGTCTTGCATAGTTAGTGGTGATGGGTACGCCAGGACACCTTATTCCCCACTGTTGTAGTTGTACCGACATTGGCCTAAAGCCACTACCTGGATAACTCAGGTTTAATCCAACCGCTAAAGCATCTCTATATAGTGAATCAACATTTTTAGCAATCGAAGCATTTACCCAAACATCGTGAGTTTTGCAAATATTGACCTGAACTGGGGTGCCTCGGTCATAGGCGGTCACATTACTCTGTTGTGGTAGCCCTACTGGGCAGGGTATCTTCACGGAGCTTTGGTTAAACACGGGCCCGGCAACAACCGGACCGGCAGGAGGAGCGACAACTCCAGTACCACCCAAACAGTTTGGATCTACACCAGCAGCAGCTGGGGCGGTTTTGGACCCAAGATCGGCCAAAATTGTCGAAGCAAATCCAAATCTTTGTGCAAGAAGAGCTATTCTGTCACCACCAGGACGTTCATATTGATTTAAGAAAATATCAGTAACCGTTCTAAGGTCGCTTGAGGCACGGATCGGGTTTAGGGTGGTTCCGATCAAAAATCTTGAATTTAATTGGTCCCAAAGAGTATCAAGTTGGAGAAGGAGGTCGCCACCTATAACCCCCCTGGAAACAGCCCCATCTCTTAATTGTTGTTTGTAGGTTGCGGCTGTAAATTGAACAATACCGTATCCTGGAACGCCAGTGCTTGGAGTGCCGTCTTTGTTACGGTTGGGCGGTACATTATCATCCAGACTTGTTGCGGTGCCGGCTTTAGAGACTTCGTTTCTTGAATTCAAGAAACCATACTCAACCAACCTTGGTTCGAAATGTGCCTCCGCTTGCATATTTCCCATTATGCCCGCCGCTTGAACAGGTGTTAAGCCTTTAGTTAATAGATAAAAATATATCTTTTCACGATTGTCGACCCCCGGTATACCACTGCTTGCAGTTGTGCAAATACAATTACCGAACGGCGTTGTTACTGTGCCCTTTAAGGCTTGGCTAATCATTGTCATCATAGCTGCCCTGCCTGCAGCAGTTGGATGAACATTAAGTCCATCTGCCGTGCTAATGAAACCATTAGTATCAATTAACCCATCTAGAGCCTCAGGGTTAGTTCCGGCCCCGTAAACAGTCTTAACCCACGACATCATCGTATAATGCTTAGGACCGGCTAATGAATATAGCAATTGGTTCAGCTTGTTATAACTTCCAACCTTTGTGTCGGTACCAGTTGTTGCTAAATCAATCCAGAATATCGCGGCAGAGGGAGTGTAGATTCTAATTTTGTCGATCATAGCACTGATATTTGCACCAGTTAAACCACCAGTGTTTGTTCCAAGCTCAACAACCACGAACTTGGCAGTCCGAACAAAAGCAGCGTCTTGGTCAACCTGCCCAAGACCATCAGGAGCTGGTGGTGATCCAGCTAATTTACGGCTATTTATGCCACTACCTTGGTAGGTCCAAGGCGCCGTACCAAACTCAGCCTGTAGTTGTGTTTGTATGGACGAGCCAATTGAGTCGCCTACAAAGTAGACTGGTCCAGGAATGGATTTCTGGGGCGTTAAACTCTCTGTCGTACATGTTGCTGTTGCCGTAGTTCCATCGTCACGGAAGTCTTGTTCCTGATACACCTTATTAAGGTCCTCTTTCGTAAAGTTAAGCAGCGCACTTGCAACCGATGATTGGAACATAAAAGCAGCCACTGTTAATATAATAAACAGTGCTGAAAACATTTTTTTACTGAACAGCTTTAAGAATTTCATGGCTTTGCAACTCCCGAGTCAAGGTTAAATATTTTAGTCATTGAATCCGTCACTACCTTGTCTAGAGCACATGGATTGGAGATTATGTATACCTTCTCTTTAGTTTCTGGGTCAATTTTCCAGCCGACCCCTTGTTGTTCACGCAAAGTGGCGATTTGCGCACAAGCATCGTCTGTAAGCAAGTCAGGGTCAGTAGTTATTCCTGGGTCATTTACTGGGAATCCATATTGAGTAACTCCAAAAATATCACCACGATTGGTTAGTCCATTGGCACGTACACGAGGAGTGAATATACTCGAAATTAGGTTAGTTATCGAAGATATGTAGTTTACGCTAAATAAATTACTTTTAAGGTTCGGCATACCAAAAGCTAAGTTGGTAACGGCTTTGTATGACAATGATCTTTGATCCTGTGAATCAAACAGTCTTGCAAATACGCTCTTTGACTGCCAATCATCATTACTTTGCTCATGTATAGCGTTATCTAATACTACTTGATTGGCTTCTGATATTTGAGCAGCTCCCATTCCTATGAAGCCATCATCTTTCGTGTCTTCACCTTTCATAAAACTATTGGTCGTTACGTCTATGCCGGCGGCGACTTGATCAAAAGCCTCTTGTCCTCCAGCATCGGCATTAACCACTTGTCTAAACATTTTCGACATCATCCAGTCGAAGAAGTCCTTAGCCTTATCGGCCACGAAATTTTGCAAGGAATCTATGACACTGCCAATGCCGGGTAATATTGATAAGAAATCAAGAGCCAGCCCGCTTATTTTTCCTAGAACCCAACCAATTGCCTTAAGTGCGCTATGTATTAAATCTCCTGCACAACCTATAACCGGTAGACAGAAATGATATAACGGGAAAATTACTGTAGCTACCAGTTGTCCCGCTGTTGTAGCCCGCCACTCTTCGAAGAATATCTTTGGTTGGACCTTTTTCTCAGGGCACGCCAACGGGTCATTATCGCCCTGTAGGAACTTACCGTCCTGGCAGTTTACGGTTGGTAGTGAACTACTACTAGCAACAATTTTTTGGTAGACTCGGCTTTTTTCAAAGCCTTTCAATGCATCAACCGAGGCGCCAACATCAGCCAGACTGGTATCGCCAGACTGTATCTCATTATCCATTACATTCCAGAGCGCATAGTATTCCGCATAAGCCGACTCATTAACAGATTTAATAAACCTAGATATATCTTTATTCTCAATGTGTTTATCAATTTGATTCATCTGATCAGTTATTGAGAGTGCGAGGTAAACTTGACCTACAATCGGAACTGCGCTGGCTGCCGTCTTGCCAGCGGCTTCGCCCAAGAAAGGAGTTAGTATCGCTTCTAACATTTTTTCTTGTAGAAACTGACCCATAGTCTTTTCGCCTATATCTTCAGCTATTTTTTTAAGAGCACCGTCTTCGAGGCCGCTGGCGATACGTTTTGCAGCAGCACTTTCGGCTTTTTCGACCACCTTATCTGGAGCATCGCCACAATCAAGAATAAAACACATAAGATAGGCCGCTGCTTTATCATTCATGGGTCGCACCACTAAATTAACCAATTTCAATTTTAGTTTTTTGATTGCACTAAGTTTTATATTGCCAAAGTCATCACGTGCTTGACAGGCTAGTAAACACCACTTAGAAGCTTTATACTTTCTGGCTAGCAAGCTTTTTACCTGCCAACGCTCACGGATACCTCGCGACTGAGTCTCTTCCCTAATAATATCCGTCACTTCTTTGACCACAGTTCTTTTACCCGACTGAGTTAGTAGCTTACCGTTTTTGTATACATCGACTGTACTCGATTTTGTTGAAGCTCGGAATTCAATACCATAGTTTTCAAACAATTTAGACTCAATTCGGTTGTCGCGCCAAATCGTAAACGTTCTGCCAACAACACCCGTACCGGGTATGATTGAGGCACAGTCTTTAGAAATGGCCGTACCGCACGTCTTAAGAGATGGCGTTATTATCTTTTGAATATATTTTTCTACGTATTTTTGCTCTCTTGCCTGAATAGCATACTCAATGCGATCGTTAAACGCGCTTTTTAAGTTGCTCATAACATGTTTAACAGCCAAGGACGGCAACAAAACCAACAAGAAACTGGCTCCCGTAATGGCCATTATCGCTGATATGCCAGCCGCAGCAGCAGCGTATTTTCTGTTACTACTAGAACCTCCCTTAGTTTTTGCTTTTATCCCAGACTTGTCGTTTTTAAATAAACCACCGCTTGGTTTAGCGTCGTCACCGCCGAGTTTTGATTTTTCAGCAGACTGCAAACCTGACTCAGATGGAGTGCTCGCCTCACCCTCAGCTTCATTAAGCTTATCTCGCTTAATCGACTTATCGGTGTTTCCTTCAGAAGGATGGTTTAGATGTTCTTCGAGATCATTAACTTCTTTATCACGATCAGCTGAAGACATTCCGAGGTCATCGTGTGCCCCACCCATGCCCGGGCCAGGTTCAATACCGGGCGGCAAATCTTGTCTCTCTTCTTGGTCGTCATAAACTGCATTTGCCATAAACTTACTTCACTTTACCTGTATTATATCGCCTAAACCTGCCCTTGTGGTTGGTTATTTATATCTATCACACCTTGAGACTGTTCAAGTTCCCTAGCCTTTTCAATTTGCTGTACTTGGTCAGGATTGGTCGTGATAAGACTCATTTCAACTGGGCTGGCGGCGATCTGGATATGAACGTGACTTTGGCCGGCAAAGAACAGCCCCTGTCCGACAGGGAACTGGCTAAGGCGTTTGGTTTCCTCGCTAGTAAGTCTAAATACTTGAGCCAAGACATCTACAGCAGACGGTGATTGTTTGAGTAGGATCTGCATTGAAGCGTTGGCTACAATTGCCCTACCCATGCGACTACCCATGAAGTCTTCAACGTCTTGGCTAATCGTGGTAATGCCTAGGTTATACTTACGAGCTCGCTTAGCGAGCGAGAATAAGAAGTTAGCCGAGTCTTCATACTTCATAAGTTGCCAGGCTTCATCAACAATCAATATGCGGCGTTTTTGGTCAGCTTTAGTTTTGTTCCATATGTAGCTGAGGACAATATACATGGCGACTGGTCGTAGTTCGTCTTCAAGATCACGGATGTTAAACACCACCATTGGGTTTTCGATATTAATGTTGGATTGTTGTGAGAAGATGCCAGCAAAAGTACCACTAGTATATTTACGTAGTCGTTGGGCAAGTTGAGGACCGGTGCCACCCATGTGTAATAGCGTATCGTAAAGGTCGATGATTGTTGGTGGCACGACCGTATGGGTTAGTGGGTCATTAGTGATGCCGCCTTTGGCATAGGTCTCGATTAAAGCTGCATCTAGATCGGCCTCTTCGACTGGGTTAAGGGCAGGCATCGACACGCCCGCACCACCAGACATCTGCGCCTGAGCACCGCCCATCATTAAGCGGAATAATCCGTGTAAGGTAATCAAGTTACTGCGTAGGGCGTTATCAGCCTCATCAACATCAACGACTTTTGGTAGCTCAAATGGGTTAATTCGGGTAGTTGAGTTAAGGCTTAGACGAATATAGGCTCCGCCAACGGCATCACACATGCGCTCATACTCGTTTTCAGGGTCGATAATAAATATCTCAGTACCAAACATTAAGCTACGCAAAGCCTCTAGTTTAACTGTGAATGATTTACCGGCACCAGACTTAGCAAAGACAACCGAGTTGCCGTTTTCAAGCGAGAAACGGTCAAAAATAACCAGGCCAGAGTTATGCATATTAACGCCATACAAGATGCCATTATCTTGGCTTAGGTCGGCGCTAGTAAATGGGAAGCTGGTACTGACGGCGCCAGTGTTCATGTTACGGCGAATCTGTAGTTGGTCAGAACATTGTGGCAAGGTACTGTTAAAGCCCTGTTCTTGTTGTGACGAAGCTGGCTTTGAGTAGACAAGTTGTTGGCCCAAGATTGTCTCAACCTTGTGACTAACAAATTCGAGCTCATCCATACTGTTGCCGTAGATTGTGAAGTAAAAACCAAGTCGGAAGAAGCGTTCTTCGCCAACTTGTAGCTTATCGCGCATTTCCTCGGCATCCATAATAGCTGCCTGCTTAGCTGGGTCACGGACGCGACCTTTTTCGTTGTCTATCATAATACCGGCCTCGAGCTGGGTAACTTTTTTTCGTAAGTTTTCGAGAATTACTTGGGTATCAGCTGGATATACAAAGAGAGAAATATCCAAAACCTCATCAAGGTTAACCATACTACTCATCCAGCCAGTAAAGAGCTGGCGCGGATAACCATAGACATAAAACGTTCGTGCAAAGCGGGTACCAAGGTGGAAGTAGCTGTTTTCATAGGTAAGCGAACTTGGTGCTATGAAGTCACGTAGAGCAGTGATGCCCTTTTGAAAAACCGCACTGACGTCTTGCTGTTCCTTAAGTCGTTGTGCCTCGGCGGCTACTACGGGGTCAAGTTTTGGAGCTTTTTGGCCAAACATTACTTCATCTCCCTATCTAGATTCGGTTGCGGTGCTAAACCCACCCCTTTAGAGATAATTGGTGCCGTTAAGTCGTTAAAACTCTTGAGTTGTTGTCTGGTGGCGGTATCAGGGTTATAGACGCCATAGTAAAGCTCGATTAGCTCTTGTGTATCAAGTGGTAATCCTTGGACGCCACATTGTAAAAGTCCGCCAAGGACGGACTGAACTCGGTTACGCAGTTCGGTTTTACCGGTCTCAAGATCGGCTTCGTTAATAGTAATGTGCTGTACTTCCTTCTTTGATGCCAGGCCGCTAAGACCAGAAAAGAGTTTTTTACTCGAAGTTAAGGCCTTTTGAACATCGACAGTTGGGAAGAACGGAATGATGACATAAAACTTCTTATCCATAATGTTAGTTTGGGCAGATAAGTCGCTCATGTATTGGATGTAATCTTCCATTAAAAGAGCTAAAAGCATGTTGTCGTGTTCGCCGCGAATCTTGTCTAGTTTCTCAATGTAAGGTCTAAGATCCACTTTAGTAGAGTGAATGAATACTTGTAACGGGAAATAAAGCGAGTTCAAAAAACCCTGATAGTTATACTCGACGGCTTCTTTTTCCTGGGGACTCATAAGATCAAAGTTGATCGATTTAACCATAATAACCGAGCGGAAAGAGCCATCATTCATAATTACGATACCGTCGCGAATCTCGGCGATTTCTAGAGAATTTTGAGTACTATTCGGGTTTACTTTAGGTACTTCAACTCCCGGTCTACCAATCCCCTCTTGATAAGTACCGTCAGCCGCCGGAGCTTGACCAGGCGCGGCACCTGTACCTTTTGCTTGAAAGTCTTGGACGTGCCCAGGGCTAACTCTTGCAGTTTGTTGGGTTGGCTGACTTGGTTGTGTCGGTTTCATTTATGTTTTGCCACCTATTTAGCGTAATTTAATAACCACTTCGTTAGCTTCTTTTGCCAAACTTGCCACGCTACGATTATTGTCAGTTGCAAGCTTAAGTATAACAGGACTTACGGGTTCTGTCGTCGTTGGACGGGCGGGGGTTTTGACTGTTTTTTGGGTATGACTCACAAGGTTATCGGTGGCGACAGGAGCAGATATTTTGGAGGCTTCGTCAAAGGTTTTTTGACTCTTAATCTGCTTTTCCAGTTCCTTTTCAGCATTTGATTGTTCAGCCGACCCAACCATCCTAGCGTCTGCCTCTCGCTCAGCACCGGTCGATATTGCCTCGATTGGCACATTGGTCGGTACTGGTTGATTGATGAACCAATAATTTGGTGGTGGCACACCCAAAGCTTGAGGGCTATCATATTGGCCACTTGTTGCCACTTGGGAACCAGTCACTGCGCCGTTACGCACTTGATCCATGTGTTCAAGCGCCTGTTCGCGGTGTTGCCTAGACGAGTCAGTAATAAGTTGCTCAAAATGCTGAGCTAAAGGGTTATTCTTGACGTCCATAATGTCGTCTGCCGCAACAATGTCGTCTGCCGAGACCTCGTGCGGTAGTGAGCTGGCGTCAACCAAGCGATCAGTGAACTGGTCGGCAAATTTACTGTCGGGGTTTACGAGCTCATTTAGATTTGAGTTTTTTATAATCCAACCACGGCTGTCGATGGTATCAGCTAGGACCTTCAAGCGGCTTCTAACCTGATTCTGCGAGATAATGTTGGTATATTGCATAGTGTCACTTTTTGGAGCCGTGACAGTCACCAGTTCTTGGGCGCCGGCCTGGTCCCAAATACGCCTACGTGGTTTCACTAGAAAACGGATTTTAGCCAGTAGCCAAACTTCTGTCGGTTGGTCGCGACCCCACGGGAAGGCTAAGAACCCACCAACAAGTATTATCGGCAAAAAAGGCAGCGCTAAATACCAAATGCCTCTGGTTACAAATATAAACGACAAATAAATACAGACGGCAGCTATGCCTGCGAAGATAAATTGTTTCAGCGTTAATGGACCGAGGAACTTATCCTCCGCCTCAATATCCTGGATAACCTTATACATCGCCATACTTAAGCATTAGTATAAACAGTATTCGGCTACAAGGGAATAGCCCCTGTCAGTTAATTAACGCTGAAGCAGTATTTTTATTGCTACCTAAGTGGTTCTTTTGGCGGCGCGACGAGCTCTGACGTCAGCATTGTGTGCGGCCTTTTTACGGGCAGCCGAACCAAGTCGGTTAGCTTTCGTCTCTTGTTTGGTGGCACGTTTGAGAATGCCGTTTACGGCGTCAGTACCGAGCATATTTTCGATACGGTTCAACGTATCATAATCGTTGTCGGCCGATTGCTCGGCTTTTTGTGATCGACGCTCCATGCTTTTTACTCGTTGCTGGACAATGTGATCATTAATCTCGGCGGCTTGGTCGGCACTTGCTCTATAGGCAGTCTTGGCACCTCTTTCAATAGCGTGTCCAGCCTTCGCCCCTGTCCTTATTATTCTTGACGGCTCGCCCCCATCTAAAAGAACTTCAAGTTTAGCCTCGGTTTTTTCAATCTTTTTAGCGTTATTCACTAAACTATTCTCAATGCCCTTACCCCTGAAATCGTTAATTCTAGTTCTAGGTTCACCATGACCAGAACGTGTTCTTAACCGTTCTTCTTGAGTATCAGCAGCACCTAACAGGTTACGAATACGCCTTTCATCAAAGTACATTGTGGCTCTTTGTGCTCTCGTGTAACGTCTGTCGCCTCTGTCAATACTGTGATTTTTACCCGCCCTTGGCTCGGCCGCACCATATAGATTGGCAAGTTCAATTGCTTCGAGTCGTTTTACTGCCGACTTTTCCGCACGACGAGCATTTTTAATGCTAATTTTTTCATCAGACCCGTTTTTTGGGTGGAGGGCAGCTAATGGTTCATGACTTGAGTATGGGGTTGGCCTTGGTCGTTCAGCAATTTGTCTTAAGTTGGCAATTGCAGCGTCTTCATGGAAATGAAGATCATCATCCAGGCCATCTCGCTTAAGGTTTAGCTTATCGATTTCCCCCTGTGTTCGACTTATTCTGCCCGCACGTAGGAACCGGCGCAGACTGTCGACTGCCGAAACTTTAGGATCTACAGTAAGAGTGTCTATCGGTGATGGAAGCACGTCGATACTTGGTCTGTTTTCAGGGCTAGGAGATGTTGGTAACATAAGACTATATTAGCATAGAATTGACCAGTAGTCAAGTAAGCATAAGCTAATTAGTGGTTAAAGTCCAGGTGGAGGTTTTGGAACGCCAGCCTCAGGCGGTTTACCCCCAGGGCCACCCGCGGCGCTACGCGCCGCCTCTTCAGCACTCCTAGCTACCGTGCCACTCCCATAGTCAAAACGTCTTTCGTTATAGCCCTTAGTTATGGTCTCGTCAAGCATAGGTACGACTTCAACAAGCTGCCTGATTGTTTTAGGAGCTGGTGATTCAATTACCTTGGTCTTATAGATAATTTCACCATCAAGAGTTCTTTTAGGTTCGTTGTTTTCGTCAAGTTCAGGTTCGTCTGTCTTAACAGTTGTTCTAGTTTTGAACGAGTCTAACTGTGCAATAGGGGCTGACATAAATGTCTCAGCAAATCTATCAGCAATCTGTGGCGCTGACTGGTTAAGCGACTCGAGGATCTGTCTTGCAGCGGCAGTTGCAGTTGCGACATCCTGATCAGTTGCAACTCTTGGACTACGGCCGTCACCAAAGTCGATGGTGGTTCCATTGGCCGCGCTATTGGTAAGTCTTTGGATGCGTTCAGCGTGATACCTACCAGCTGTCTCGGCAGTAGCTGGTCGCATCGAGGCGTAGTAACCTGGAGGAGCAGAGTTGATAGCATCCCGCATAATCACTGAGGTCGGATCAACACGCTCATTAAATGCATCTTGACCGGTTATTCGCTTGCCGCTGCTATCAAATCCCCGGGCTACCGTGCCAGTTGTCGGATCGGTCTTTGACCGCCACATATTATCAAGCTGAGTTTTCCATGTACTGAAGCTGGCCTGGCCGGCAATTTGACCCGCATTTAGTAGAGCGCTTTTTGCCTCAGCCATGGCTTTACCAGCACCCATTCTGTCATCGCCGTAGGCAATATTGATGTCGTTTAGCATGTCTTCGGCATTAAATTCAACTGCTTTACGCATGCCAAGACTTTCACGCTCTTCTGTTGACATATTGTCGTACATTTCTTTGTTGTAGATATTCTCATTACCGTCTTTGTAGACGTCTCTCTGGTAGCCTGTGCCAGTTCTAATTTGCATGCGTTGACGGGCTTTTTGGAATCCGGCCTCGCTGACGCCACGTTGAGATTCGATAATTTGATCAATTGCCCTCTCAGTTTGGACAGAATTTCGAGGGCCTCTAAAGCTCCAGTCCTTCTCGTCTTTGCCCTCATCTTCACTTTCTAGTGAAGCTCGTATTTGCTCACGCTTAAAGAATTTAGCGGCCCGTACCATAGGATCATTACCGGCCCACATTTTAGCGATACTCTCTGCGACCTTATCTATCTCGCCCTCACTACTAAAGTTTCTGGCGTTGTCGATTCGAGCAGACATTTTTTTACGGCTCAAAGTGCCACGTCCAGAGGCTATTATTCCAGCACCTAGGAATGCGCTCTGAACCCGTCTGTTGGCAGCATCACCAAGCTTTTTACTGCCCAATAGTTTGCCACTTTGGAAGCGGTTCTTGGCTGCGGCGTTTGCAAAGTTCTGTTTGCGGGTATTGGCACGGTAGTTTCTGCTTCTATCAAAAACACCCTTAGAGCGGTTATTAATCATACCCGACAAGTTGCCTAGTGCGCTGCCAGACCACTTAAAGACGGCTGGGATGAAAAGGTAGGGTGCTATATAGGCGGTAATTATTAGTAGTGTTTTGATGCCAGAGACGACGCTAAAACCTCCGAGGGCAGACTTAACTATAGAGCTGATCATTGTCGAGTGTTCTGTATAACCAGTAAGAGAAAGTAGTGTATTCATGAATTTGCAATCACAAAGGCGAATATTCTACCGCCACCGATTAAGATCATTATGAGTGGAAACATCAGGAGTAGCTTACTGAAAGTTCCCCACCAAAGT
>JAYVTZ010000003.1:0-16776 GCA_043788365.1 Burkholderiaceae bacterium
GAATTTGCCCCTAGTACGAGAGGACCGGGGTGAACGCACCGCTGGTGTACCAGTTGTCCTACCAAGGGCACCGCTGGGTAGCTATGTGCGGACCAGATAAGCGCTGAAAGCATATTAAGCGCGAAACTGACCTCAAGATTAGATTTCCCTATGAGGGCCGTGAAAGACGATCACGTTGATAGGTGCAAGGTGGAAGTACAGCAATGTATGGAGCCAAAGCATACTAATCGCCCCATCGACTTTTTACGACTATGAGAGATGATCTGCCTTTGGCAGGGACTCTCTCGTAGGTAGTGCATTGACTAGTTATTGGTGAGAATCACCAAATACGTTGTTTGTCATAATCTTTGAAACTTATTTTGTCGGCACCTTCCATTGACACCGATACAAGGTTTTAAAGGCCCACCGCCAGATCGATTTATATCTGCGCAAAGCTGCCTTTTAAAGCCTTTAATCGGTGCCCATGGCGCGAGGGAGACACCTGTTCCCATTCCGAACACAGCAGTTAAGCCTCGCAGCGGTTACAATACTTGGGCCATCAAGCCCTGGGAAAATAGCACGGTGCCGAATTATAGAGAGACCCGCCGAAAGGCGGGTTTTTCTTTGTCCTTTTGAAAGGGACTAAACTTTGCCACTTTTATTTCGGCAAAAGATGGCGCAAAAGCCGAGGGGCGGTGGCGCCAACTCGATATAGCTTCCTAACAAAAAGACAACACTCCCTCACGTGGCCTTTCGGCTAGGGTCAGGCTTAGCCTGCCTTAAGCCGAAAGGCCACGATCTCGGAACTTGTCCTGCCGGACTTCAAACAGTCCTCGGGGATAAGTTTGTTGTCTTTTTGCTGGAATCTATTTCGGATCATCGCTAAGTCCCCTAAAAGACCATGGACGCCCGCTGGAGGTGGGCAATTATATAACGGATTAGAATGTACTACTCACAAAACCCGCATTTGTTTGGGGACGAACCACATAGTTCTCCTGTCTAATAACTTAGTGGTTCACTCGAAGCGTGTGATTAATGTTGTGTTATGATTGGATTAAATTATTTAGAATACAGGAGAAAATAAAATGTTTTTAGGATCGGAATTTTTTGTTGGGGTTATTATTGGCTGGTTTATGTACGAGGATGCAAAAAGTAGAAAATTAGAAAATCCTACAACCTGGTTCTTTATCGGTTGGTTATTGGGTTTAATTGGACTGGCAACCTATTGGTATTGGCATATTCGACCAAATGCCGAGGAAGTCGCTAAAGTAGTCGTTAAGTCACCCAAGAAGTCTAAAGCTAAGGCCAAAAAGTAATTACTCTGCTAAGCTAGTATCAATTAACAATAGGAAATAACATGGATTCCGATGAACAAAAATCAGAACAAGTCGATAGTAAAGTAGAAACTACACAAGAAACAAATAAGTCGTTTATGGATCGATTTGGTAAGCAATTTAATGTGCTTCTCGTCTTTATTTTGATTGCAGTATTCTTGGTAATTTACGGTCTGACTTTAAGTGTTTATCATCGCAAACTGCTCAGTAAAGTTATGACTGCAACGATTACATCTTCAGCGGCACAGAACAGTCAGCCAGATGAGTTGACTTTATCACTGTTAGGAAGTGATCTTGCAAATAGGGTTACGGTTGAAAAAGCAACGTCACCAAACCAGACAAGTGCCGAGGTATTTTATTATTCACCAGCTAAGCACTATGTATACACAAAGACCGACAAGACTCTAAGCTATGATTATCGGGTTGTGCCAAAACGCGGTTCGGTCATGCCTGCTGATGATGAGCTTATGAATAAAATGATAACTACGCTTACTTCTCAGGGCTATACAGCTTATCAAGAGACTGGGACCGCAATTAATGAATATGAGAAAGAATACAAGATTCTCAGATTTGAAAAAGGCTCAATAGCGTGCAGCTTAGAAGTTGATCACAAACAGAATATTAACGAAGATAAGATATATGTGTACATGCATAGGCTATGTGTCGATCGAGATAATCTAGAGGCAGAATACGACAATGTGAAACCATTTATTCAGGCTTTTGAGCAAGGTAGTTTTTACAATAAATTAGAGACTACGTCGGCTAAGTCGCAATATTTTTTGAATATGTTTTTGAATCCTGTAAAACAATCAGTTACGAATAGCTACGAATATATTTCTGGTGGATACAGCGGATTTGGTGGGGGAGCGTCAATAACTTTTTATCGCAAATCAGGTGGTGATTGGAAGTTTGCTTTTGTAACCCAGTCCATACTCAGGTGTACTGATTACAATACTGTGGATATGCGTTTAGCACTAGCTGATCAACAATGTGTCGGTGACTCAAACGGTGAATTCGTGACAGTCAAAGATTACTACAGGCTTTAGAGGGTGGCTTACTCGGGCCGATACAAGCTTATGTTGCCAGATGAGGTACCTCCAATGGGTAGGGTACCAGTTTCTTCTAGGCATTCGGCGAATTGAGCTACGGCTATGGTGGCGGCTTCGAGATAAAGTGGGCGGACTCTGAGTATTTCACTGGCGATGCCAAGATTTGTTTTTGGGATGCCACGTTCTGCAACACGAGCAGAATACCACCCAAGGCTCATACCAGTAGGTGTTTCGTAATAATCCGGTGTGTCGAGCCATCTGGCGCCAAGCTTGACAGCGTTGTCAGGAGTATTTTTGATAATATCGGCCACAACTAAGTCTGGTGCGCCACCATATTTATCTTTATTTTGGGTGCGTAGGGTTGTCGCAATGGCTGTTAGGGCACTAACAGTTTTGGCAGCATATTGAGCAGCAGCAGGCAGTAGTTCCTTTCTTTTATCTCTTTCTTGAAATTCTGGACTCTGCCTAATTTTTTGCAAGCGAACCCAATAGCTACCGGACATGCCACCAAATGATCTTTCAGAAGTAATAGGCGCATCTCTCAGTAATTTGACCTGCTGGGCGTGGTCGAACTTAAGCGCCTGTTGCTTGCGCTCTTCAGTTAGCCATTTTCCTAGATATTCAACGTCGGACATCAATAATCCCCTATCTAGTAATTAGTTTATCGATCACATCCAAAGGCCCAAGTGGTTCGACAATTTTTACATATGCCATAGAATATTAACTATAGACTAAATATGATAAAAAGTCAAAAGTGGATTATTTTGCGTACTTGATATTCGGTGTAAAATAGGGTTATGAAATTAAATAGTATATCGGCACTGACTTATTACGTTACGGATCTAGAGAAGACTATCAAGTTTTATGAGGACATTGGTATGCGGGCGGGGAAACGGGATGATACGACTGCAGTTTTCTATGTTAATTGGTTTGCTATGACTTTTAAGCAGGCCGATAAAGAATATGACAAAGAGTTTATCAAGGAGGCTACGAGCGAAAATAAGGGCGCAGGGCAGTATTTACAGATAAAAGTTGATAATGTGGACGAAGCTTATGCTGACGCAGTTTCTATGGGTTATAAACCGTCGAGCGAGCCTAGAGATTGGCAATGGGGTAATCGGGAATTTGTTTTAAGAGATCCAGATGGCTACAAACTAGTTTTCTTCCAGAAATTAAAATAAGACATGATAAAAAACAAAAAACTCAGAAGTTTGCGCCGATTCGTATTGGTAATGTTTCATCTCATGCCAGCCTTTGCTTACGCTATAATTTCATTTGGGTTACTGGCCGACCAAAAGGCAAATGGCGGTACGGCCTCGCTCTGGGTTTGGTTAATTATTTCTTTTGTTCTGGCCTGCTACTACTTAGCATTAGTCCTTATTGATCTGATAATCCTGACTAAAAAAAGTAAGTAAAACTGAGTTAGTATCTGATTTTGCAAGGTTTCTCCCTGTAACAGGGAGAAACCTTGCAAAAAACTAGTTGCAACGACGCCCAATAACTACTGGCTTTAGCATAATGTTATACAATGGTATGAATGCTTAGGTTTAGAAAGTCAATAAATTCACTACTGAAGTCAGTAGACCGCCAATTCGAGATAATATTCTTTGTATCAGTTCTTGCGGTAATTATCGCAAGCTTATCAGTAATATTTCTGCATGACGGCTGGCCTTTTAATCACGAACTACTACGGTTTATGATTCGGACTAAAATCTATGCCGAACATTTTAAGCACTGGGATTTATTCCCAATTTGGTCATCTGGTGACTCGTTTGGTATGGGTAGCCCGCTACCGCTGTATTATCAAAAACTTTTCTATTATTTAGCTGCGCCGGTATATATCATTACGGCCAATATTAAGTTCTCGATACTTTTTACAATTGGCCTGTTCATGATGGTTGGTGCTTATGGTATGCGCTTTGCAACCCGAACCTTAACGACTAGTAAATTATTACTGATAGCCGCACCACTAGCACTAATACTATCCAATTATGCTTTTACAGAGTGGATTACAAGAGGCGCTATGTCGGAATTTGCCGCTATGATGATTGTACCGTGGCTGATTGGCTGGTGTTTAAATCTAATTATTAATGGTAAATTTTCATACAGCATCATTGCGATTATGTTTTTCATTCTACTGGCCCATAACGTGGTAGCTGTGTTTGCAATCATCCCACTTGCCATCGCTTACGCCATTCACCTTTACGGCAGTAAATCAGCAGGCCGCCGACTAGCCGCAAAAAAGGCAGTTATTTCGACCGTAGGACTGGCGCTAATTGGAGCTCCGCTTTTGATTATGCAGAAGTTATTCTTAAGAAGTTACGACCCATCAAGGGTGACTGAACTGAACTATACTCCGGTCAAACAGTTTCGTGATTTTATTGAATATATCAGTAGTACTGATGCCAGTTTCACTAAGATAACGACAAACTTAAATATCCAGATTGACTATGGTATATGGATACCACTTCTAATCATCCTTGTTTTTGCTATCTATTTGTTCGTAATGAGTGACAAGAAAATGATCAGATTTAAACGATATTTTGGATCTAAAGCGGTACTGTTCTTGTCGATTTGTTTGACTATATTTATATTCCTACAGATAAGACTTTCTTCGCCAATATATGAAAATATAAGAATACTTCAGTTTGTTCAGTTCCCATGGCGGCTACTAGTTTTCGTGGTGCCGATGGGAATATTGCTAATTGTTAATGTGGTTACACGTTTTGCTAATACCAGGAATTTTAGATATTTTGTAGGCTTTTGGTTGCTGATGTTTCTTGTGTTGTCGCCTATCTTTAAGAGTTATGATAAGAACTATCCTTTCTATAAGCAGTCACTTTACAGCAACTCTCCAAAAAATTTTGAAAATCAGGATGGCCGGATTGTTGGGCTTGGTGAATACTTGCCGAGAGTTAGCATAGAAGATAAGGGTTTAACTGCGGTTCAGACGTATATCTATTACTCGAGCATTGCTAAGAGTGGTAGTCTCGATCGTACGGTGAGTGGTGGCCCCTGTGTTTTTCGGGTGGACGATAGGTCTTACGAATCACTGAAAATGAGGCTTACTATCGATTGTCTGCAGCCGGCAGTCGTGGCCCTGCCAATCAGCTACAACGACTATTCGACTATTCGTGACATCACCCACAACAAGGCTATTACGTACAAGCGCACCGATATGTCCGATCCGCGCATTATCATACCAATCGAAACAGCAGGACGGACGACTTTAGAAATAAAACTACCAACGTGGCAGCAGGTGATTTTTTAAGAGCTATTTTTTGTTAAGGGCTTTTTTGATAGCTGAATTAATGTCTTTTTCAGTTTTCTCAAAGTAGGACTCGGTTAACTGGCTATATTTATCAGTGGCATGACGGGCGATAATACTAACTAGACCAAGGATGACACCTAGGCCGATGAATATATAGGCAATTGTGAACATTTTGCCTAGGTCAGTTTTTGGCGTTAGGTCGCCATAGCCGACGGTAGTTAGTGTAATAACACTGAAGTACAGGGCATTCAGAGCGCTCCAATGCTCGACGCTACTATAGAAAAGCACACCAATTAGCAAAATTATAAAGGCGAAGCCAAGAAGGCCTAGCAGTTTGTTATCTCTGTAAATTGAGCGAAGAAGAGTTGTCATCGGTAGCAGTATTCTAACATTAATCGTGCCTAACAGATAAACTTGAATAGCTATAATATATAGTTGACATAAGCAATACGAAGTGCTATCATAAGCGTATTCGAAAGAATCCAAAGAGAGGGCAAGCCAGCAATGGCGAGCCCTTTTTTTGTTTCTTGAGAGCAATAAAGTAAATAATCACTGTTAAGCCGAAAGTGAGCCACTAAGGTTTTGCTTAAGCAAACGGTAAAGGAGCTATCATGGCAGGAACAAAAAATGGTGGAGCTGCAGCAGCGAAAACCAATAAGACAAAGTATGGTGCTGATTTTTATGCAAAAATCGGTGCTATGGGTGGTAAAAAAGGTCGCACCGGTGGTTTTTATGCCAACCGTGAGCTAGCTCGTATCGCAGGTGCTAAGGGTGGTCGTATCTCACGCCGCACCAAAACTACAGCCTAATTTTATTAAGGCCTAGTCAAAAGCCCCTTAAATTAACTTGAGGGGCTTTTTGAATATCTTGCATAAATTGTATAAATGTATTATAATCTATTAAATAATGAGAGCACCAAGTCTATTTGAACAGGCGAAAACTGGATTGTATGTGCCTCACAGCGCGCCAGAAGGTATAGAAGTTGCGTCTATAACTATCCAGTCATTTGGTACCAATGGTGAAAGGCGTGGTCCAGTTAATGCTAAGTTGGCACAATTTGCTCTGGATTATGCTGATGAGCACGACCTAAAAGGTCAGATTATAGCTCAGGTCCAAGTGGCTAATGAGATCAATGATTTGGGTGCGGGAGATTATTTAAAAACAGTAATTGATTCTGATAATTTTGAGACCCAAGGCGATTTAGACACATTTGGTGTGCTACAGCGGGCCATGAATTTTATTGAACCAGGGACAGCCACTAGTTTAGTGGCGCAAGCACAACATGCTCCAAGGGTAGGCGCGATGGCAAATAAGTTAGGCGTTGCCTCTGAGCTACCAGAAGAGCTACCAAATGATTTTGATCCAAAATCAGACCAGTGGTGGGTGCGTGACGAGGATAGTTGGGCTCTTAAAGAACGGCTAGTTTTGCTTCATCATAAACTTAAGGGAAGAATCTAGGCTCTAAATTTAGCCGTAAGTGTTCGACGGTAAGGGCGGCACATGCGCGAACTTGATACTTTCCAAATGGTCCCACAGTTAAAACACTGATAGGTATTAATATCTGTTTGCAGGCTACAATTTGTACATGTCGGGCAAGTTGAACGCTGGTATAGCCAGTCACGATAAGTGTCCAGACAGTCTTCAATGTGTCCCTGATCGATTGAACAATTGAATGACTCAGCTAATTCCTTGGCCTTGTCCCAGGCAGACACTTCAAGCGTTAAAAGTTTAAAGTCAGAATTATAGTCTTGGTGACCAAGTAAGGCATGACCAACCTCATGCAGCAACGACCAAGTAGCGACCTTATCATCGCTAATCATAGACTTATAAATAACGTAGTTTGTTTTGGGAGACCATGAAAAATTTGTCCCAGACTTGAAGTTTAGCGAGGGGAACTTAACCTGTAGATTGCTGAGTAACTGTTCCATGGGGTCTACTTTAACGGACTTTTGTCATGCGCTAAGTGATAACAGCCATAAATAACAGCCTCTTCACTGCGTTCGGCTTGTCTGAGTGGTGGTACTGGCACCAATGGAGTTTCGTATTTGCGTAGCGCTTTCATGAGCGGTGATCGGAACTTCCGAAAATGGGTACCAACACCTCCGCCAATAACAATTACATCTGGTTGGATGATGGCTATGACATCTATTAAACCAACGGCAATGTTGCGAGATATGTCTTTCCAAGTTTCCGGATCGTCAATTTCACTTGCTAGCATATTGTACTTTTTCTTTATCGCCCGCCCAGAAGCAAATGATTCCCAGGTTTCAAGCTTACCGTCATGATCAAGCAGTATTTGACCACCTTCAGTATTAATAAAACTTGGATTAATATGACCATCTGTGATAACGCTTATGCCAATCCCGGTACTGATTGTAATGTAAAGTACATTATTGAACTCTTCCTTGATAAGTAGTGCCTCGCTTAGCCCAGCTAGTTTGGCGTCATTTTCGACAACGACAGGGCAGTTAGCTAATTTTTCAATATCTGGACCGATTGGCACGTTCTCCCACGTCAGATTACCAAAAGCGATGCCTATGCCTTCTTCGCGGTCAATCCGTCCTGGGCTAGCGACGCAAGCGGCCTTGAAGTCATCGACACCCAGCTCTTTAATGCTTTTGCCGAGTTCACTAATGAAATCATCATAGTTAACTGGTGTAGGGAATTTGATTTTTTGTCGGACTTCACCCTCGTTAGTAAAAGCTGCTAAGAGGGTTTTGCTACCACCGACATCAATTGCTAAATACATAGCTTAATTCTAGCACAGCCGAATCCTAAAAAAGCTCCAAATTCGATTTAAATATTCCAACAATTTTTCTCTTTTTCCGGAGGTGTTTAGTTAAGAGTGGCAGTTATAAAAATCATGAATCGCTTATGCTTGTATAGGGAGCAGCATAGGTATATTCTAAGCCTAGTTAATTTTCGAGTAACACCATGGCAATCAATAAAGCACCCGAAAACATGCAAATTGGCGACAGAGGTCCTGCACTGTCTGTACCTATCCATGACGAAAGAGTTGGCGAGCAGGTTATTTTTCGTGTTGGATCGGTTATGGGGCCTGATATGAAGTTAATATTATCGCGTGAAGGACTCATTGGTGCAATTGGAGCGGGTAGACAGTCGGCTAATGAAAACACGGGCGACGCAGACGATATTGATCTTCCTTGCGGTTTGGTTATCAAAACAAATCGACGCCTGGTAACAGTCAACGGCGATCCAATCCCAAAAGAACTAAGCAAGAAAGAGTTTTCGATATTGCACTTACTGGCAGTTGAAGACCCGCCTGTTGTCCGTAGCCGCGCTGAGATACTGCAATCAGTTTGGGGTGACAATTATCATCCGGACACGGACACTCACATGGTGGATGTGCACGTGTCCAACATCAAGATAAAATTAGATGCCCAGTTGGGAAATGCCAAGAACACTCAGCGAGGACCAAATGCTGGTCTAATAAGGTCTGTACGTGGTATTGGTTTCATAATGGGCGAACGAGCTTATGACGATACGCCTCTTACGCAGCCAAAAATGATTCGAGAATAGTCGCAGGTCTTTTAATATTTAGATTAGTAGATAATATTGACGCGAGTTAACACAGATGTTAAGGTATGCGCTATGGGTATTGAATATAGAGGCGGAGAAGTTCCAGAGCCGACACTATTCGATGGTGTTATGCAGTATGGTGAGAGTGGTGTTTTGAGCCCTGAACAAGCTAACAGTCTTACGGCTATGCCGTTTGAACAACGCAGCATACTTGCTGAACAGGCGCGTCTGGCGCAAGAAATAAGTGACGCCGAGGGAGTAGCGGCGCGGCTTGGCTGGATGGCCAGACAGTTATCACGACAAGAGATCCCTCGAGAGGTTTTCGGTTATATCGTAACCAAGCAGCCAGTTAGGGGCAATAAAGACGGTCTATCTCCAAGCGCGATAACTAGTATGGACAACACTGGCGCATTTAGGTCTGGCGGTAGGCACTCGACCGGCAGATCAACGGGTTACTAGTTAATAAATTTGCTACCTTAGCTAGAGCTAGTAGTTAGAAACAAATATCCGGCAAAGGGATTATGTTTTTAAAGACACACGTTTCCAAGAGATAATCTACCTTGCTTACAGAGAGGCTAAGGTGTATAATTAGTCTAAATCTGATCGGATAAACCAATCTTAATCGAACGGTCCAACAACCCAAGGGTTGCCGCAGAAACAAGGAGGCATATTAATTTATGTCAAAAGTTATGATGAGTATGGACGAGTTGCTAGCGTCCACAGAAGTTGCCGAACTAAAAACCGGTGATGTGATTGAAGGTACTATTACTTCGGTGCGTAAGCACGAGGTCTGGTTAGACCTTGGTCCAAACGGCGTTGGTGTCGTTATGCGCCGCGAGATTGGCTATGGCCAAAAATTAGAAGAAGGCGAGAAGGTTACTACCAGTGTCGTCGACCCTGAAATGGACGAGGGCTACGCTTTACTGAGTATGAAGCGTGCCGTTAAAGACAAGGGCTGGGACGAACTCCAGCGCGTCTTTGATGATCAAGAAATTATTGAAATTGTCGCTTATGATGCCAATCGTGGCGGAATGCTTGTCGAGCTGGAAGGTATCCGTGGTTTCTTGCCAGTATCGCAGTTAGCTGCCGGCCACTACCCACGTGTTTCGGGTGCTGATAAGGATGAAATCCTACAGAAGCTAGGTTCACTAGTCAACAAGCCAATCCGGGTTCGTATCCTCGATGTTAGCCGCAAGGATAACAAGCTTATTTTCTCTGAGAAAGAGGCTGTTAAAGACGATATGCAGGCAAGTTTCGCCAAGCTCAAGATTGGTGACGAAGTTGAAGGTGTTGTTACTGGCGTCATCGACTTCGGTGCCTTCGTTAATGTTGATGGTATTGAAGGCTTAGTTCACATCTCCGAAATTTCATGGGAGCGTGTCGAAAATCCACGTGACTACGTTAAGGTAGGTGAGAATATTAAGGCCAAGATTATTGCCATCGACAAGGATCGTCTATCACTCAGCCTTAAGCAAATGCAAGAAGACCCATGGCTACAAGAAGCTAAGTCGTTCAAGGTTGGTGACAGCGTTGAAGGCAAGGTTACCCGCATTACGCCATTTGGCGCCTTTGTACAACTCGGGCCATCCGTCGAAGCTCTAGTCCACGTTTCAGAAATGAGCGACGACGAAGGTGTTGACCCAGAGAAAATCTTTGAGCTTAACCAAGTTAAGAAGTTTAAGATTATCGATGTCGATACCGACTCACGCAAGATTGCTCTAAGCCTAAAGACTAGCTCTGAGGCTAAGTCAAAAGCCAAAAAAGAGGCTGTTAAAGCCGATGACGCCGAAGTTGAAAAGCCAAAAGCCAAGACATCTAAGAAGTAGGAACTAGATATAATGTAATTCGTTTAGCAAAGAAAGGAGCGTACCATGGGAAACAAGATTGAAATCGAAGATAACGTCACAGTTGGTACGCTTGCCGAAAAGCTAAACATACCAGTTTCAAAGCTTATAACTGAGCTTATGAAAAATGGCGTCCTCGCGACCGTCAATGAACGGATTGACTTCGATACGGCCGAGATTATTTTGGCCGAACTCGGGCTGCCCGACGTCGAGATTAGTCGTAAGGTGGTTGAAGAAGTTGCCTCGCCGCGCGATAAGCGTGTGGCCAGTCTGACGGGTGCGCCACGCCCACCAGTCGTCGCCGTTATGGGTCACGTTGACCATGGTAAAACTTCATTACTTGACGCTATTCGCGGCGCCGAGGTGGCTAAGGGCGAAGCCGGTGGTATTACTCAGCACATTACGGCTTACCAAGTTAAGCAGAACGATCGACTAATAACTTTTCTAGATACGCCTGGTCACGAGGCTTTTGCGGCTCTTAGGCAGCACGGTGCTCGCGCAACTGACCTAGTTATAATCGTGGTTGCTGCTGACGATGGCATCAAGCCTCAAACGATTGAGGCGATTCGCTATGCCCGTCAAGCCGGTGTCCAGATGCTGGTAGCCATCAACAAGATTGATAAGCCAGGCGCTGACGCCAATAAAATCAAGCAACAACTAGCCGACCAAGACATTCTGATTGAAGAATGGGGCGGTGATACGGTTGTCATGGAAGTTTCCGCCAAGACCAAACAGGGAATTCCTGAACTATTAGACATGGTTCTGTTAGTTACTGACGTTGCCGAACTCAAGGCCGAGAATGACGGTCCAGCCAAAGGTCTAATCGTCGAGGCCCACATGGAACGCGGACGTGGTCCAGTGGCGATTGCACTGGTTGAAGGCGGCACACTTAACCCAGGTGACTACGTCGTGGCTGGTGGCAGCTATGCTAAAGTCCGCAACCTTGAATCGACTACTGGTAAGGCTCTCAAGCAGGCGACGGCTTCAACGCCGGTTATAATTACAGGCTTTAAGACTTTGCCAGAATTTGGTGATGAATTTGCGGCTGCCAAAGATGAAAAAACCGCCCGGCACTTAGCTGAAAACATGCTAAGTCGTCGCCAAAGCGCCGCTGGCAAGCTCGACATGAGTGGCGGTGATCTGATTCGTCTGATTAACCGCAACAACGAGCTGACTGAGCTACCAATCATCGTCAAAGCCGACGTTCAGGGCTCATTAACATCGGTAATCGACAGCCTGAAGTCATTATCTAGCGATGAAGTTGCTGTCCGTGTCGTTGGTTCCGGTGTCGGTTCTATCGGTGAAAACGATATTCATACTGCCCATTCTAGCGGTGCGATTATCTACGGTTTTAACGTCGATTTGCCGAGTAGTGTCAAGCAACTGGCTCACCGCGACCAAGTTTCAATTCGCCTTTACAAGATTATTTACGAAATGATTGATGACGTGAAGGCTGAGCTAACCAAGCTTTTGGCACCAGAAATTGTCGAAAAAGACCTAGGACGACTAGTTGTCAGAGCCATCTTTAAAACCACTAAAACTGAAGTTATTTGTGGCGGTGAAGTTACCAAGGGCAAGTTAAGTCTGCCAGCTTTAGCCCGTGTCGTCAGAGATGGCGAGACGCTAGCCGAAGTCGAAGTCACTAATCTGAAGCGCGGTCCAGTCGACGCCAAAGAAGTCCAAGAGGGCGAAATGTGCGGCATGAGTTTCCGTTCCAGCGCTAAAGTCACCGTAGAGGAAGGTGACCATATCGAATTCTTTAGCCGCGAAACCGTTGCCCGCACACTTTAAATAGAGCAAAAATGCGAGTTTAGTTGAAGAAATCAGGCAGGGGAGTTGCACCTCGTAGTTTGTCTGACGTTACGTCCAAATCGTCTATGTAAGTTCCGTGTAGTAGGCCTATATGTGAGACAACAATTCGTCGATGTGAGTCATTACTCACATCATCAGACTCTAGCCGGCCAGTGTGAAACGGCGACTCCAGGCTATATACGCCTGTTTGACCAGTTTCATCTTTTGCTGCTGCACGCAGCCCGCTTGCTCGTGATTCTGACAACAAAACCACGGTACCAGTGCCCATAGCATATTTAGCCACACTAAAGGCCGCTTCTGGTGTTGGAATGCATCTTTTTTCGTCAATTGACCTCATATTTTCGTTTTTATTAACTAGCACTAGGCCTGATGCTGGACCTGATATTTGACTGATTAGCCTGAAGCCCGGCTCGGTTAAGCTACCGTCTTGATGCCAAGGGTCATTTGGGTTAACGGTGCCAACGAAAGTTCCATATGTGGTTATAGCGCCCTTTTTGGCCCTACCATCTGGTGAGTGACTTCTTGTTGCTTCGCTAATAGCATGAATGACGTCCAAGTACTCAGCTGGGTGTAAGCCATAATTAACGCGCGAATCCGGTACTAGTTGTCTTTTTCGTGGATACTCTCGATTAAGTCTTGCTTGATCAAAAGCGTTCTCAATCACGCCGGCACCGTGTGTTATTACGTCACGGATTGCGGCTTCGGTTGCTTTTATCGGGTCTTGGCTAAAATCGTGTCCACTCAAATATTCAGCGTTACTAGGGTATGACATTTTGTAATTTTCCTGTCTAAGTTATCGTGATGATGTGTTGTCGGTGTTTTCGGCGCGAACATCTATTCCTCCGACGAAATAGTTGTCACGCTCCAGCATCATGTCAATGAAGATCATTCTTGGTGAGTTTTCGTTTTGTACAGGACCAAATTCAAGTCTTTGATAAGTCGGCTCGGTAATAACCTTGCCTTGCTCGAGGCGACGAACCGGCATAGTCAGGCCGACATTACCAAGCGATAGCCTGCCACTAATATAATTTGTCGTTTTCGAGGCAACGACTCGTCCATCGTCATCTGTCTCTAGCGAACCATTATCACGAACAACCAACAGCTTAGTCATTGGTCCACCCAGCTTTGCCGACAGTCTTAAGTCGATACCAGGAGGGTTGACCAATTCTTTTGATCTAGTTGGCATCGCCAGGTATGCGGCCGTTCTAATTCTGTCTGGCTGAGCAGTTTGACCGGCTATTAGGCCTACGACTGATGTCATGAAGTCAGGCATCTCATCAGTTTGTACTCGTCCGCCAGGGTAGAATTTGCCAGCTTTACGGGTGTCGTGGTCTATCTTTGCTAATGCGTCGTAGTCACTAGTCACGCTCAGAAGACTAATTCGAAAATTTGCAGCTTCGGCTACAACATCCCTAACGACTGCCTGATCTAGAAGTCCATCGTCGGCCAGAGTAGTCGCATGGGTTAGTTCATGGGGTTGGGCATTTCTAATAATTTGGCGTGGCATAGAACGGCTATTATAGAGCAGTCCACCCTATATGTCTAGGCCTTTTACAGATAAGAATAAGCAAAATGACCGGCCTCATCTTTGAGGATTAACAGATTATATGTTATAATAATTACCGATATGAGCGAGGAGCAGCAGTTAAGCGGCAATATTATTGATAGCCAGCCTCAGAACAGGTGGAAGCGTGGTTCTTTTTTGGCGTCCTGGATGTCACGTCGCCAGTCTGTCAGTGAAGCGACTGACCTAGACTCTGACGAAACTCAGCCAGATAAACAACGACGAATAAAAAAAGCCTGGAGTCGAATATTTAAGGTTGTTGATATGCCGTCTATGGCTAGTCTAGAAGAACAAAACCCAGTTATGGCGCAACCGACAATATCCCAAGAGACTCTAGCTCAAGCCCTCGACAATCGGGCTGAAGCTATTGCTCAAGTTTCCGATGAGTTTAAGGGTGAGTTAGTGGTCGATCACGATGATGAAATAGTCGCCGTACAACCAGAAACAGGACCGGCAACTGATTTGTCAGACAATATATTAGAGCAAGATTTGGCTGCCAGAATTGCAAAAGCCAAACCAGCCACAAGGCCAACCAACATGCCTAATCTTGATCCAGATATTAACGCAATTCATGAAGCATTGGGCTACCAAATGACATTGGACAAAAACTTGTTTTATGAACCCGAGGCCGAAGTCGCCGAGTTGCCAGTGATAAAGAACGTACTGAGTCGTCCAGTTGATGCATTGGAGCGTAATGATGCCAAAGAAAGTGACTATGAGCACAGTCATGAGGCTAAGACTACTTTAAGCTCAAGTCCAACCCATGTTGGTGCGATATTAGCTAAACGACCCGTGGGTAAGACAATTACACCGCTTAAACCACAGGAAAGGTCTGATTATCAGCCCAGTCAGAAACTTGATCAGGCGGCAATGAACCAAGCTCTATATAGCATACCGACAGCTAACACGTCAGACTTTTTTACTGCACAATGGCCGGTACAATCGCCAATCATTACTCAGTTACCGGAACCGGCCGTAGTTATTCCGATGTCGACCGATCAGCCAATTATACCGGGAGAGCTTTACCGCAAGGCTATGCGCTATGGCTTCATGGCTGGGGTTAGTGTCTTAATATTAGTCATTATCATTAATTTATTAAAAAGCTAGCACTAGGATGGTCTAGGCCAGCCATTTTTGCTAGAATAAAACTTGAAGGAGCGCTCATATGTTTAAACTCGACGACAACCTATTACAGGAACTTGGACTTGGCAGTCTGCCAGCGCTTGAGAAGAATAAGATGCTTAGTCACATTTATGAAACTCTGGAAATGCGCGTTGGTATGAAGTTAGCCGAGCAGATGACCAATGAGCAACTCGATGAGTTTGAGGCTTACATCGATCGTAACGACGAACCAGGAGCTCTTAAGTGGCTGGAGACTAACTTCCCGAACTACAAGCAAGTCGTTGCTGACGAACTAGAAAAATTAAAAGCAGAGATTAAGGCCGTTGCGCCGCAGATTGTTGCCGCTTCACAGGCCGATCCGATAAATCAGGCTCAAGCCGGACAGCCGGCAACAGTGCCGCAGACTCAGGTGGCTGGACCAGCTCCACAAGTTGCTCAGCCAGTTAATACCGACGCTCAGCAGCCTGCTAATTATCCTGCGCCACAGCCTCAAATGCCACAGTATCAGCAGCAGCCAGTTGTCGATCAGTTCTCGCCAGCACCACAGCAACCACAGGCTCAGCCACAGTCAGACTATCAAGCGCCTCAGCCGCCAGTCCAGGCCCCACAGCAGTAAACGCTACCGTAACGCCCGATATTAATTACAGACGACAAACACTCCTCACTGTTATCCCGTACTTGATACGGGATCCAGTAAATAACGCGAGTTCTTATTATTCTGGGCTAGATTCCTGCACAGAGATAGGAATGACGATGTGCCTAAAGCAGACTACCGTAACCGCTGATGAATTCTTTAGCGGTCATGGTTTTTTTGCCAGCTGGCTTTAACTCTTCGATTATCAGTAAGTCTTTGGCGGTTTGGACTGAGATTAGTTTATCTTCAGTTATGCAGACTGAGCCAATCATCGGGTCAAAGTTCTCGGCTGACTGTTCTTCTTTGATGTAAGCTTTGGTGATAATAACTTCACGGCCAGCAAGGCTAGTGTAGCTGCGGGGCCACTCGATGAAGGCCCTTATTTGGCGCTCGAGCTCCCGGGCGGGTTTGTTCCAATCAAGCCGGCCGTCTTCTTTAGTTAGCTTGCGCGAATAAGTCGGTAGGTACGGGCGATTCATTGACCGGGCGGCAATTTCTTGAGACACTGGCGTGACTTCGCCGCTGACGTAAATTGGCAGGTAGTGGTTGAGGAGCCCATCGCTCAGGTCAATTAACCCTTCGGTTAACCCCAGTGTTGTGATGTTCGCAGGCAGGTCGAATACACCT
>JAYVTZ010000004.1:0-46041 GCA_043788365.1 Burkholderiaceae bacterium
TTCAACAAAAAGCTCGTAACACAGAACGCCAAACCGACATTAAGGCTATTCAAGCACACCTTGAAGCCTACAATGCCCAAGCCGGCTTCTACCCAACACTAGCTAACATGAACGACGCTGCTTTCCGCGCTGCGAACCTTAAGGGCCTAGATGCCGATGCGTTAGCTGATCCAAAGGCGCCAACCGTAAAAACGCTTGTCGCAACCCCAGCTGCAAACGCATATTCATATGCTGTCTTCCAGGCTGACGGTACAACTGCTTGTACTAACGCAGCTGGTGCTGAATGTGCGGTATGGACTTTGACCGCAACCTACGAAGGTGGTGGTACATTCGTCAAGAAGAACAACTAATTTAAAACTTAGTCTTTCAAAAAGACCCTCGCTCAGGCGGGGGTCTTTTCTTATCTTCAGACTTTTATTAACAAATATGAAACTAAACACTATCTGATGGTAGTGCCGACTGTTTCGCCACTAACTACTCGCAGGAAATTATCTGGCGTCATGGCGTCAAAAACAATAATCTGCATATTCTGTTCCATAGCTAGACCAAGAGCGGCTTTGTCCATAATTTTGATGTCAGCATTCTCGACGGCTTGCTGGAAACTAACTTCATCCAGCTTAATAGCATCTGAGTTATGGGCTGGGTCTTTATCGTAAACACCGTCAACTTTAGTAGCTTTTAGTACCTTTTCACAGTCAAGCTCGAGTGCTATTGAGATTGCAGCCGTGTCATGAGTAAAGTAAGGCCTACCGATACCGGCGGCAACAATTAGAACTCTTTTACGCTCAAGGTGTTTCTCGGCCAAACGGAATGAGTAAGACTCAGCAATTTGCTCAGCAAAAATATTACTGACACATCTGGTGGGCAGGCCGACACTTTCAAAGATGTCGGTCAGTGCCATGGCATTAATGAGTCCAGAGAGCATACCCATTTGGTCGGCTGTGACTCTTTTAATGCCATGTCCAGCCAGCTCGGCACCGCGCACCATGTTACCACCACCGACGACCAAAACAACCTCTACACCTTTTTCAGATACTTTTTTTATTTCTTCAGCTAGATAATGGGCGATTTTAGGGTCAACGCCGAATTCATGCTCACCAGCTAGTTGTTCGCCGGACAATTTGAGTAGAATGCGTTTATACATTAGCTACTAGTCTAGCAGACGAACCGTTGCCTCTGCTATACTTTTTATAAAATCTAAAGCAATCATTTTAGGAGTATAAATGCTGAAAATTTATTCGTGGAATGTTAACGGCATTCGAGCCGTCCACAACAAAGGCCTATTCACGCCTTTTATCGAACAAGAACAGCCAGATATCTTATGTTTGCAAGAAACTAAGGCTCAGCAGGACCAATCAGAAGTTGATTTGCCAGATTATACTGAGTATTGGAATTCAGCCGCCAAAAAGGGCTATAGCGGCACAGCAATTTTTAGCAAAATTAAACCACTTAACGTACTGCTAGATTTTCCAGAAGACATTGTTAAGAAATATGGTCCGTTTGAAGACAAATATGGTGATCCTAATGGTGAGGGCAGGGTAATTGCCGCTGAATTCGAGAAGTTTTATATCGTGACCGTCTACACGCCAAATGCCAAGGATGATTTATCACGCATTGCCTTACGCCAAAAATGGGACCCCGCTTTCTTGGCTTATTGTAAGCAACTCGAAGAACACAAACCGGTAGTTTTCTGCGGTGATTTAAATGTCGCTCACACTGAAGAAGACCTAGCCAACCCGAAACCAAATGTCGGCAAAAAGGGCTTTACCGACGAAGAAAGAGGTGGTTTCCAGGCGTTTTTAGACAGTGGCTTTATCGATACTCTAAGAATGTTCAAGCAGGGTAACGGCTTCTATACCTGGTGGACATTTTGGGCTCAAGCTCGGGCGCGCAACGTTGGTTGGCGGATTGACTACTTCCTCGTGTCGAACGTCTTAAAGTCGAAAGTCGAAAGCGCCAGCATACACGCTGACATCATGGGCTCGGACCACTGTCCAGTCAGCATTACCCTCGACATCTAAATAAGTGCTACACTGATAATAGAAGAGGAGTGTTATGAACAACGATCAGTACACGATTAAAGAGTATTTTGTGGAGGTCGGCGATGGGCATAGTTTGTATGTTCAGGATTGGGGCAACAAAAAGACTAAAACACCAATTATCTTTCTGCATGGCGGGCCGGGCAGCGGTGTCAAAGATAAGCATAAGGGCGTTTTTGACCCTAATATCCAGCGTGTGATATTCTTCGACCAACGGGGGTCTGGGCGTAGCCTGCCATATGGCGAAATAGGTCACAATACCACTAAAGTTTTAGTCGAAGACATAGAGTTACTAGCAAAACACCTTAAGCTTGACGACTTTATTTTGCACGGCACATCATGGGGGTCAGCATTAGCGCTATTTTACGCCATTAAATATCCTAAACGCGTTAAAGCACTAGTTATCGGCGGAGTATATACTGGCACTAAGTCAGAAACTGACTGGCTTGATAAGGGTTTATTCGTCAACTTCTACCCAGATGCATGGGATAAGTATCTTACTCAAACGCCCATAAGTCATCACGACAACCCAAGTGCATATCATTTCAAAAATGCCCTCGGGAAAAATGAAGACCTTGCCCGAAGATCTGCCTATGCCTACAGCTGTCTTGAGCATGATGTCATGACCTTGGACGACCGAGTAGATAACGGCACTATTGATGAATTTGATCCAGTTAGCTCGCGAATTGAGATGCATTATCTTGCTAACCACTGCTTTATGCCAGACAAATACATCTTAAGTAACGCCAAAAAACTGACCATGCCAATCTGGCTAGTGCAGGGTCGTTACGACATGGTCTGCCCGCCAATTACAGCCTATAAACTCTATAAACAACTACCAAACAGCCAACTAATATGGACAATCGCCGGTCATAAATCAGAACACGAGAGCTGGAACATCATGCGTACTATCATGCTACAGCTGGTGAGCGAAAAGTAATGAGCCGGCCTTTTGCCGTTTTTGACATCGACGGCACCTTAATACGCTGGCAACTGTATCACGCCATCGCCAACGGTTTGCTAAAACAAGGACTGTTCGATGAATCTTCCATCAACAAGATTAAGTCCAGCCGCATGGACTGGAAAAGACGTACCGACAGTAACTCATTTAGCAAGTACGAACACTTATTAATTGACGCTTACGACAAGCAGCTGCTAAAACTTAGTACCGGCCAGTTTGACGCCACTGTTAATGCGGTTTTTGAAGAGTATAAGGACCAAACCTATATCTTTACTCGAAACCTGATTGGCGAATTAAAAGACCAGAACTATCTGTTATTTGCGATTTCTGGGTCACAAGAAGAGATTGTCGAAAAAATTGCTAAATATCACCATTTTGATGACTTTATCGGCGTTAGTTATGGTCGAGATGGCGATAAGTTTACGGGCAGTAAAGACTTAAAGGCACTGGACAAAGAAAAAGCCCTCAAACAATTAGTCGCAAAGCACGATGTCTCGTGGCAGGGCAGCATTGCCGTGGGTGACACTATTGGCGACATTCCTATGCTTGAACTCGTCGAACAGCCGATAACTTTCAACCCGGAGCAAAAATTATTCTTACATGCCAAAGAGCAGGCTTGGAAAATTGTTATTGAACGTAAAAATGTAGTTTATGTAATGAAAGAAGTCGATGGACAATACCTACTGGCTTAAACAGACCAAAGATAATCCGTTATTTCCTGACTTAATCTGGAGTCGACCAGAGCATAAGCAAGCTGCCGGAAAACTACTAATTATCGGTGGCAACGCCCATGGCTTCTCAGCTCCAGCAGAGGCTTATAAATCTGCGCTTGCGGCCGGTATTGGTAGTTGTCGCATTTTAATGCCAGATGCAATCAAAAAACTGACTGGCGGCATGATAGATAACTTAGACTACGCGCCAAGTACGCCAAGCGGCAGTTTTAGTAAAAGCGCTCTCGATGAAGTAATAATGAGAGCAACCTGGGCAGATGCCATTTTATTAGCTGGTGATTTCGGCAGAAACAGCGAGACAGCTATCTTACTTGAGAAATTTCTGGTCAAATATTCTGGCCTTGTCACTCTCACCAAAGATGCCACTGATTACGGCCTAAACTTTAGCGCAACACTACTGAGTCGCCCAAATACCTTGATAGTATTTACAATAGCCCAACTCCAGAAGCTATTCATAAACACAAAGCAGACCAGCCATATTAGCTTTGATATGGATTTGACTAAATTAGTCCAGGTATTACATGAGTTCACAGCCAAACACCCCACGACTGTGCTGGTTAAGCATTACCAAAAAATAATTGTAAGCCGTGGTGGCCAAGTAACGACAACTGAAACGGACCTAGATATAGAAGATGTCTGGCGGATTGATGCAGCCACAAAAGCTACAGTCTGGTGGTTGCAAAATCAAACTAAAGTAGTTGAGGCAATTACGACTAGTTTATTAGAGAATTAGGCCGTCGGGATTGACACTGGGGTCGAAATTAATAGTAACAGGATCAATTAAAACACCTATAGCAAAGCCTGTTTTGGGAATTTGTACGTCAGAAGGCTGAACTGGCGCAGATTCTAAAGATCCAGACTTAACGGGTGTATAAAAAGATGCAAGCAAAGCTAATGTCTCTGGTGTAACGGGCTGAAAAGGCAAGGCCTTACCATCTTCGCCTTTGACAACAAGCGTAGGGTCTTGCATGCCATGAATCGCATTTATGTTTGGGTTAAAACCGATTTTAGGTCTCATAATTTAAATAATATAGTTCATGTTGTTACTGATAGCAAATACTTAACTACTATCACAACAAATTGATTCAAATAGACTTGGTGGGCAGAGAGGGAGTCGAACCCTCACATCCTTACGGACACAGGATTTTGAGTCCGGCGCGTCTACCAGTTCCGCCATCCGCCCATCAGCTCTATTCGAATATATTTTGACTACTGGCTTACTCAACCAAAAACATCATGAATAACCGTTAAAATATATGAATGAACAGATGATATTGTAACATGACCAAAAGTTTTTGTGATACTAGGGCAAATCAGTGTAGCTTAACTTTAGCGTTTGACTTGAGCTATAATGCTAAGGAGAAGGTCGTGACCAAAGGTCCAAGCAATTATGAAAAAAAAGACTGACCATAACCACCGAAAAAGGCGACTAAAACTGCCCAGGCCTTTCAATACCCCAGCTATCGAACCAAGCTCTAGTCAGGAAATGGCTAATATTAATTCGTCTACAACACTTAGCCAGCACCAGCAATTTCTATACGATTTATGGCATTCGGACGAAACGCTAATAGAGATAAAAACCAAGTGGCACGCATACTACGAAAGGCTTGATGACGCTGCCAAGCATCAGGTATGGCAGGAGTTCTACGCTGCAGTCAATCAGCCTACTAACGATCCAAAAGTCATCCAGGCAAGAATTGACGAGATAACTAAACAACGACTACTAAGACGCCCAAATACCAACACCGATAAGTTAATCATAGGACCGCCAGATGAAATTATTGCCAGCGATTCTGTGACCAATACCGAGCCAAGTCTCAATGAAGTCGAGCCCACAAAAAAGAGGCTTTTGGCTAAGATCAACCAGTGTGCCCAAAAAACTAAAAACTCTAGGCATACAAGGTCACTTTTGTTTGGTGTTAGTGTAGGCCTAATCTCACTCTTAATAGTAACTTTTACTTTCTTTAATGAGCGCTTTATAGCACCATTTATCATGCCGAGTAAAAGTGTCAGTAACACGCCAATAATACTTGAGAATCAGATGGTTCAGGGTACTGACAAAAGCCCAAAAGTCATTATCCCAAAAATTAATGTTGAAATACCTGTCGTCTACGACGAGTTATCGACTGAAGACAAGTTACTACAAAAAGCCTTAGAAAGAGGTGTCGTTCATTACGGCAGCACACCACTGCCCGGCGAGAAGGGCAATATCGTAGTTTTTGGCCATTCAAGTAATAATATTTTCAACCAGGGCAAATACAAGTTTGCATTCGTCTTATTGAACAAACTCAGTGATGGTGACGTATTTTACTTAACAAGAGACGGTATAACCTATGCATACAGGGTCTATGACAAAAAAATAGTCCGTCCGACATCTGTTGAAGTATTAGGGGCTGTCGACCGAGATAATACAGCCACGCTGATTACCTGCGACCCACCAGGAACCTCGTTAAATCGACTTGTTGTAGTTGGTGAGCAGATAAGCCCCGACCCAACCCAAAATCAAGCCAAGGCCGCTGCCACATCAACAGACCAAATGAAAAACCCAATTATTGTACCTAGTAATGCGCCATCGTTGTGGGATCGACTAACCAACTGGCTTTAGTTAAGTCCGAGACGAAGACTAGTCTTTGTCAGAACCGTCTGGCCAGGTGCTGTGGTTGAAGGGGATAGACTATAGTAACTGCTGTAGTCTTTAACGAAATTACTGCTCGAGTTGTCATAAGCAGGAGCTAGTGTCTGGACATTTGAACCATCAAAATCAAAGATACTAGTACTGCCACCGCTAGCGATTGACAATCGAAAGCCATCAACCCATACCGCTTTTTGGCCTTCGGTAAGTTTCAGTTTAGACACATAGCTATAGTACCTATCGTTCTCAATATCATATATGGCAAACTTTGATCCATTCTGAGCAGCGATAAAACGAATGCCGTCAGAGAAAGATAAGTACTTAATGTCATCGAGTCTGAGTACGCCAACAGGGACAATTGATTTATAACCACCTTGCTTAACCGCGACTTGTGGGTTTTTATATATATACGCCCGACCCAAAAGCTTACTATTCACGACAACAAAGTAGTAGTCGCCGCCAAGCTGCGCAACATCAAGTTTAAGCACTGATTCTGCATCAAAAATCTGTAAAATGTTGCTGACAGTACCGTCCCATAACCTAACATAGACCTTACCACCAACCTGACCATTATCGGTTGAATAAAGCACAGATTGATCGCCGTAAGTTTTGTAGTCAAGCACATTTTGAAGAGTCAGTGACAATTGCTTAGCCTTAGCATCGTATGAGTAAAGCCCATGGCTAACGACATCGTAGACGGCTAACTTATCAAATTTATGGTCAATCAGAGTCATAGTTGCTCCAGGTAACAAAACTAGTTTTGAGATATTTAATGACAGCGTTGGTGTTTCACGATCTACCATCACATACTCATATTTTGATCCATAGTCGTGCCGCAACAAAAAGTGCTTGTTATCGCTCGCCCAGGCAACAGCTGTGAGGCTTTCTTTTTCGCTAGTCGAAGTGAATATATCTGTGGGTAGTGTCAGTAAGGCAGAGTTAGGCTTGGCGTTATTTAGGTCAACAATTTGTAGGTCGTACAGCGCAGAGGACTTCTGCAATACCAACCAATGCTTGTCTAGACTCTGAGTCGTGAAACTAGAACCAGTAGTAACTGTCTGTGTAATTGTGGTAGTCAGCTTGTTTGGTATCAAGAGCGGGTAGGTTATGCGCTCTATGCTACCCCCGGTCAAATCGACGGTCCTAAACCATGGTCTATAACCGTCGCTTAGTAGTTCGATTGAATAGCTTTTTTCGGGTACAGTCAGGCGCGTATCAGTACTAGACTTCATTAGTTGGCCATTTAAGTAGATGTTGGCCGAGACAGGTTTGGACGATATAAAAAGTAGCCCATTCTGGATAACCAATCCTGTTTTACGGTCGAGGTCGTAGCCATATGACTGATAGAGTAAAACGACGGATGCAAATATTATCAGAATGGCGACCAGAAAATAGCCGGCAAACAGTCGTATTATATGAGAACGTCTTTGTTTAGGGTCAATAAAATCCATGATTCAACTTATATTCTACTCTATTTAGTAGCCAGTGATAATCAGTCAAATAATATTATTCCGCTAGTCCTGTTACCCCAGATAATAAAGATTGTAAAATTTAGTGCTTAAGGTTATGATATAGACAAATCTAATCAATAAAAATGACACCAAAAAATACAATCGAGCTAAACGGCAAAATTTACGACACTGTCAGCGGCAAAATGCTTAAAGTAGTCGGCAAACGACAGTCGTCCAAAAAGATTAGTCCTTCAGCAAAAGCCATCCACCATAAAGCCGACCGGCCTCATACGCTGATGCGCGACATTGTCAGTCCTCCAAAGCTAAAACCAAGACACCACATCGAAGAGTCCCTCGTACACATGGCCGATAACAGGCTTGTTTTGCCAGTTATAAACAATGAAAAACGAATAGAACGTGCCCAGTCAGTTAAGCAACACAGCCTGATAAGTCGCTTTAATGACACTCATATCCGAAGTGCACTAATAAAAAAGACAGCGCTGATAGCCGTCAAGACTGAACCCACCAATCAAATTATTCACCATAACTCCCGTATCGTAACAGATGATCCTGTCGACCCTGGGTCAGTTTTCGTCAATGCCTTGTCAACATCTAAAAACGATCATAAGCACCACCCTAAGACAAAAAAAACGTCTAGCCATAAACGAATTTTTACTATTAGTAGTGCTACGTTTTCAGCATTATTGCTAATTGGCTTTTTTGTCTTTCAGAACGCCCCCGGTGCCGAATTTAGATTGGCGGCCAGCCGTGCCGGTATCCATGCGTCACTACCTAGCTACAAGCCGAGCGGTTTTGCCGTTAATGGCCCGACCGAGTACGCTCCGGGCCAAATAACCATACGTTTTGCTAATAATAAGAGTAAGCAATCCTACGCCCTAACTCAAAAGTCATCGAGCTGGAATAGTGACGGCCTACTCGAAAACTTTGTATCTAGTAGCAGTGCAAACTATCAAGCTATCAAGGACAAGGGTCGAACGGTCTATATTTACAACGACAACAATGCGACCTGGGTTGATGGTGGTATCTGGTATCAAATTGAAGCCACGGCCGGCTTGAACAGTAGCCAGCTTATCAACATTGTTAATTCGATATAAGACAAATTATTTTGTTTTGTTGTATCTGTTATAATTATCACTAATGAAAGAAGTCAGAACCAGATTCGCTCCCAGCCCAACCGGCTTTATGCACGTTGGTGGCGTTCGTACGGCACTGTTTGCTTGGCTAGTAGCTAGACAGGCGGGTGGTAAATTCTTACTTCGGATTGAGGATACAGACAAAAACCGTGAAGTTGAAGGCTCGATGGAGCATATCATGGAGTCGCTTAGGTGGCTAGGTCTAGAGTGGGATGAAGGTCCGGACAAGGGTGGCCCATACGAACCCTATAAGCAGAGTCAACGGCTTGATACATATAAGCAGTGGGGCGAGAAGCTGATTTCACAAGGTCGAGCCTACGCCGACCCCTATAGCATTGAAGAGCTCGACAATTTTCGTACACAAGCCCAAAAAGATAAAAAGCCATTCCTTTATCGCGACCACCGGCCTGAAAATCCACCAAAGTGGGACGGTAGCATGCCGCTACGCTTCAAGTCTGAACCTAAAGCTTATCAGTGGCACGACGCCGTCCTGGGTGACCTTTCAGCTGGCGAAGAAGCCGTTGATGATTTTATCCTTATCAAATCTGACGGTTATCCTACTTACAACTTCTGCCACATAGTCGATGACGAGTTAATGCAAATAACTCACGTTATCAGGTCCCAAGAATTCATCGCCTCGGTGCCGCGATTCTTAAACCTTTACGATGCACTTGGCATAGAATGGCCCATACTGGCAACGCTACCGTACGTTATGGCTGCTGACGGTAAGAGAAAACTCGGCAAACGTGACGGCGCTAAAGATATTCTTGATTATAGAAAAGCTGGTTATTTACCCGAGACCCTGATTAATTTTTTAGCGACTCTGGGCTGGAATGATGGTACCGAACAGGAGATTTTTAGCGTCCAAGAGATTACTGAAAAGTTCTCTTTAGATCGAGTACAAAAGAGTGGGGCGGCTTTTGACGAGCAACGGCTTCTTTGGATGAGTGGTAGCCATATTAGAGCCCTGAGTTTAGACGAGCTATTTCCACTCGTAGAAAGTTACTGGCCAGAGCAAGCCGAGGATAGCCCAGAAGAATATAAAAAATCAGTTCTTAGTCTAATCCAAGAACGCCTGAAATATTTTGCTGAAATTCCCGAACTGACCAGTTTTTTCTTTACTGTACCACCGGTTAATGTCGAATTAATAAACAGTAATAAGTACCTTGGTAAAATTGAGCACCCTCGACTAATTGAACTACTGACAATTACTAAGGAAAAACTTGGTGGCATTGACTTTGCAATCGATAAATTACAAGAAGCTTTGAATGATTTGCTCGAAGTAACAGATGAAAAGCCGGGCACTCTCTTTAGCCTAATCCGAGTAGCAACAACCTGGGCACCAGCTTCGCCAGGCTTAGCAGAAAGCCTGAATGTTCTCGGCAAAGAAGCTAGTCTCGGACGTATCGAAATCGCCATACATAGCCTTTAGATATTTGCCCAGCTTAGTAAATTCTCGTATCTATCGCAAATAAGCATAAGCGCTGTTACAATATTATTCATGGATGATATTAGTTGGCCGCCAAAACAATCAAAAAACCCTAAACCACTACCTAGATTTGAGGCCGACCAGCCAAAACCAGTTGAATCAATCGTAGTCGAACCTGAAGTTATCACAACCAAGGTGCCACCAGAAACAGAGAAATTTCCGGGCATTGAACTAGATTTACCCGACACCAAAACACCGCCAACCAAACCTGTAAAACCAAAAAAGAAACGTCTGTATTTTGAGAAGATTGGATTATCCAAGAAAGCCTGGGCCTTAATTGTTATAGTAGTTCTAGTCTTGCTAGCATCCGGCGCATATGGTGCTAAATATCTATATGATAAAAGCCGAGTCGTAAAGGCCGAGTCACCTCAATCAAATACCGCCGGAAAACCAAAGCTAAAGCCCAAACCAACAACGGGGCCGTCACCATTAACCGGAGCAGAAGTAGATCTAGCCCTAACGACCCGACCTGTTACCGGTATTATGATAGAAAACAGTCTAGATGCGCGGCCGCAATCTGGCCTAAAAGACGCTGGGATTGTTTATGAGGCAATTGCCGAGGGTGGAATAACTAGATTTTTAGCCCTGTATCAAGAATCACGCCCAGACTATATCGGTCCTGTACGTAGCGTACGACCCTATTATTTAGATTTCTTAATGCCATTCAACGCTGCTGTTGCTCACGTCGGTGGTGCTCCTAAAGCGTTAGCTGATATCAAAACTCTAGGTATTCACGACCTAGATGAGTTTGCTAATGCAAGTACTTACCAAAGAATTACTCAGAGGTTTGCACCTCATAATGTCTATACAAATTTTGACAAGTTGGACGCACTCAACGCCAGTAAAGGTTTTGGATATAAAGCGTTCACAAGCTTTACGCGCAAAAAAGACAATCCGAGTAAGACGCCTAATGCCACATCGATTGATGTAGCAATATCGGGTCCACTTTTTGACTCACATTACGACTACAACTCTACAAAAAACTCCTATGTTCGTAGCGAGGGTGGCAAGCCACACACCGACGAAAGAAGTGGTAGCCAGCTAGCTCCAAAGGTAATAATGACTTTGGTTATGAATCGCGGCATTGACGGTGACGGCCAGCATACGGATTATTCAACCACTGCTGGTGGCCAACTCTTGGTGTTTCAAGATGGTATCGTGACAACCGGTACATGGTCTAAGGCTGACCGACAAACACAATTCGTATTTAAGGGTGCTGACGGCGAAGTATTAAAACTCAACCCTGGACAAACCTGGATTACTTTAGTTGATACTGCTGCAAAAGTAACATACAAATAATTGCCAATGAATCATTTTACTCACTTTAAACGTCAAATATTTCTACAGATATTTATGATAATTATCGGGACTAATCTGACCTTGTTGTTCTTTTGGTTTATAGGTGACGAAGTTGTCCAATTTGAATCTTCGATACTGATTATCTATCTAATTGTAGTGTCAACTTTAATGGCTCTGCTCGTAACGCTCGTATTCATTGAGTCCATAACTAGACCAATCAAGTTTTTATGGCAGGCTGTGCTGCACATAAAACCTGGTAGCGAAAATTCTCCTGCTCCAAATATTGCATCAATAAAAATCGGCCGGGAAATGGTGACGAGCTTAAGTCGAGAAATTTACGATCTAGCCACTACATATGAGGGGCCTAAGACAATTAAAAACGACAGTCCAGTCAATATCGAAAAAAGTCTATTAGATGAAATGCCCTTGCCAATGATTGGTATCGATAAAAATCAAAAGATAACTTTTGCTAACGACCATGCACTAGACTATCTAGGCGTTAAGCTTAGTGAAATCATCAATCACGATATGTATGACTTATTAGACCTGACATTTCCGAGCGATAATACTTACGATAGATGGCTGGAAGATTGCCGCCGGGCAGGTGTAGCAACCACTGAAACCTGGGAACACGTCAGACTAAATCGACCCGGTAGTGTTGGACTTAAACAGTTTGATATGGCCGTCAGTTACAAGAGCAATAGTTCTTCGGGTACGGAAACTATGATTGCTTTATTTGATCGCTCAGAAGCCTACGGTAAGGACGATGAACAGATTAGCTTCGTAGCTATTGCCGTTCACGAATTACGCAACCCAGTTACCTTACTGCGAGGCTATATAGACGTTTTTGAAGAAGAATTGTCTGGTAAGCTAGATGCAGAGATGGCAGACTTTATGTTAAAGATGCAGGTATCGGCCGGCCAATTATCGGCTTTTATTAATAATATCTTGAATGTTTCTCGAGTAGAAAATGAACGACTAATTATTGAACTCAGTGAGCAAAATTGGCCAGAAATAATTCAAGCCGCGATTGACGGTATCAGCTTGCGAGCTAAAGTGCACCATAAAACCATTGAATTTACAGCTCCAAAAGAACTTCCGACTGTTGGTGTTGACCGCGTCAGTATCTACGAAGCTGTCAGCAACTTGCTTGATAATGCAATTAAATATAGCGGCGAAGGTAATAACAAAATAATTGTCAAGACCGGCCTGACTAAAGATGGTCTAATCGAAACAACCGTCCAAGATTTTGGTGTCGGCATAGCTTCCAATGTTTTACCAAAATTATTTGAAAAGTTTTATCGCAATCATCGCACCCAAGCCACCGTTGGCGGTACTGGTCTTGGTTTGTATCTTAGCAAGGCGATAATTGATGCCCATGGTGGAAATATATGGGTGAACTCAAAAGAGGGAGAAGGTACAACTTTCGGTTTTACTTTACTACCGTATGTTATGGTCGCTAACAAGATTAAGTCAGAAAATAGCGGCATAACTCGGAATGCCCATGGCTGGATCAAAAATCACTCACTTTATAGGAGATAGCAGACATTACTCTGTTAAAATTACACTGATGGATAACAACAACCAGGCCCCAATCCAGCGACGTAAGGTACTTTGCGTTGAAGACGAGTTTTTCATCAGTGAACTTTATTCTCGGGCACTTACAAGAGCCGGTTATGACGTAGAGGTAGTAGTTGACGGCTTAAAGGGCCTAGCCATGGCTATGGCTGACAGCTATGACATCATCTTGCTCGACATAATGGTCCCAAATATGACTGGCATCGATATTTTGAAACATTTGCGTGAAGAAAAACCTAACTTACGTGCCAAAATTATTATTACTACCAACCTTGATCAAGGCAAAGAAAACCGTAACGATATCGAAAAACATGCAGATGGATATATTATTAAAGCCGAGATTACGCCGCGACAACTGGTTGAGTTTTTAGATAATATTAAGTAGTCTGTTCCGATCTTTGGCTAGATTGGCAGTCTTCTGTCTGTATCTATAAATCCAAATTTCATGTCAAAACATAATCATTTTAAGAAGTAAATTGATTATTGTTGTAATTTTTATATATTTGTTGCTTAAGTTATTATTCGGTGTATAAATGAGATTATTAAGCGGGAGTCGTCAAATGAACTATCTGGAACGGGTGCTTCATAAAATGATTAAAAGCGGGCTCTGCCTGCTTAAGACGGCTCTGCCATTCAACCGCGTTCGCGCGGTTTTTTTGTGCCTTATTTTAGCCAGCTCGTTTATGTTATCAAGTTTTGTGCCATGGTACAGCGCCCAAGCATTAGCAGCTTCAAAAATTCCTGGCGCACTTGATGTAAAGAACCAAAAAGGTAAAGACAGTGTGCTCGGTATTAGTGGCGGAGCTTTAGACAGCAACCAAAAACAGTTTAGTCCACGCGTAAACGAGCCTAAAAAGGGCGACTTTACAGCAAAAGAACTGGTCGATAAACGGGATCGTTTTACAGAAGTTCAACAAAATAATGATGGTAGTTTGACTGAAAAAAATTATTTTGCCTCGAAGTTTTATCAAAAAGATGGTTCTTGGCAACCAATAAATACCTCACTAATTGAGGATACTAATGCCGCCGACGCAACTGGCCTTGGCAAAGTGTTAGGTTTGGTTGAGTCAGCCTTCAAAGGAGTTACAAGCTACAAGATTACGGCAAATGATTGGCAGGCAAGACTATCTTCAAGTAACGATAAAATTGGGATGGTCAGAGTACAATTCGGAAAAGATACTCTAGTCTACGCACCAATCGATGCTAAAGATGTTGACCCTGTATTGACTACCAATAAGGACGGTCTTCAGACCGTGCACTATTACGACATATGGCCAGGTGTTAATCTCGAATACAATGTTCATCCTGATTCACTCAAACTTAATATTGTCCTAAAAGATAATCATGCGGCCAATAACATTGCCTTCAGACTCAGCGGAGCGAATATTATCCCTGATAAGGACAATAAGGGTGGCTACAAAGTCGAGGGCGCACTTGGTAACCAGTTTAGTATTGCACCTATCAATCTAATCTTGAACAATTATGGCTTAGTCAGTCAGACGTCGGAATTCACTCAAGAATACAAAGATGGCGTGCTAAGAACATGGGTTAACAAAGACTACTTGGCCAGTCTGCCAAGTAACGCATTCCCGGCCGTAATTGATCCGGCAACGTTTCACAGTACCTTTGGTACCAGGGTAAGTGGCAATTATATTTCATTCAAAAGCGATGGTTACATCTGTAACTATACTATCTGCAATGTTTACTCAGGTTCTTTGCTGGACTCTAGCAATATTTGGCGAGCTTGGCGTGGAGCGCTGTCCGTCCCTTACGCAAACCTTGCTGGCGTAGATTTGACGAACGCCAATCTTCACCTCACCCAGCTGACTAATGTTGGTTATTGGACTGGTAATTATGCAGCCCATCAATTTGCTGCGTACTGGGCACCTTGTCTGAATAACTTCGGTTGCATCGCAGCACCAACTAGTCCGGGCTATTACAGTATCGGTACCTCGGGAGACATAAATGTTACCGAAATATATCGACAAAAACTAGCCGCCGGCGACTATGGTGCTTGGCTAATGATAGTCGGCGAAGAGTGTGGTTGCGATACATTCAAAAACTTTGACCCAGATAATAGTTTTGTCGATTTCACTTATACGTCAAGACCTGTTATGGCATCGGCAGTTTTACCGGCTGATAAACAAATTATTACAACCGACCAGCCAACTCTACAAATAAATCCCGTCGGTAGCTCGACTGGTGACCAAGTGAAGTATTACTACCGTTTGAGCACCAACCCCGACGCCGAGACAGGTACGGTCATAAACTCAGGTGACGTTACCGACACACAATGGACAGTACCTGAAGGCATGCTCCAAGATGGTATGACCTATTACTGGCACGCTTACACGTCTAATTGGATTAATGGGCAGCTGAGGAGTTATACATCACCTAATTGGGTTAGATCTTTTAAGGTAAATCTACGCACAGGACAAGATAGTACACAAACTTACGATAGCGCCGGTCCGATATCAGTCGGCATGGCAACCGGTAACACAACTACTAGTGCCAGCACTCACAGTATGCGCGCGCTTGGTGGTAGCATCGGAGTCGGTCTGGACTATAACACACCTAAAAAGAGTAAGCCGGGTCTACTGGGTACGTACTATAACAATACAAATCTTAGTGGCACACCAGTCCTTAGCCGAATTGACCAGAATGTGAACTTTGAGTGGGGTTCTGCCAGTCCGTCGGCCAACGTCGTTACGCCAGATAACTTTTCAGCCCAATGGAATGGATATTTTATCGTGCCTGCAACCGACACCTACACTTTTGGTGGAATTAATGATGACTACAACACTGTTAGAATAACGGTTAATGGCGTTGAGCAGGTTGCTTATAGCGGCACATGCTATTCAACCGTAGTCTGTTATGGAACGCCGACATTTGCTTTAAATGCTGGTGACGTCATACCCATTAAGATTGACTATGTAGAAATTGGCGGTGCAGCCACAGTCAAAGACTATATTAAGGGGCTAAGCACTCCAGAACAAATCATACCAAATGACTGGCTGAGAACACCGCTGCGAAGCACCAGTCAGACGGCTGGGCTTAAAGCCTATTACTACTCTGATAATGGTTCGCACGTCGCTCCAGCCGATCGTTCTTTGGCATTTGCCTCACGCACCGAACCGTTTATGAACCTAAGCTGGGGAAGCGGTGCAGCCGTTGCGAACGGTCCTGTCGATAACTGGTTAGCAACCTACGATGGTTACATAACAGCGCCAACTACTGGTGTTTACCAATTTGAAACCGTTGCCGACGACGCTGCCAGAGTGACAATTAATGGGCAGGTAGTCATTAACGACTATGCGGCAGATGGCGCAGTTAGTACAACCTGGAGCGGAAACGTATCGTTGACAGCCGGGCAAAGCGTTCCTATCAAGATTGAATATTTCGAACTCGGCGGCGGTGCGACTTTGTACTTCAAAGTGAAAAGCGCAACAATGATTGAACAGGACGTGCCAGCAAACTGGCTAAGTAATAAAGTTAGCGTGTTGCCAGACGGCTGGAACCTAAGCCTTGACGCCGACGGCTCACTAGCATACGAATACGCCAAAATAGAACCAAGCAGCATTGTTTTAACCGATCCAAACGGAGTCACTTCCGAATTTAAGTGGGATGGGTCAAAAAACAGCTATGCGTCACCCCCAAATAATCACGATCTTTTAGTCAGAAATAGTGATGGTAGCATCTCTATAACTTCGCAAAGCGGTATGATATATATCTTTAACTCAGATGGCACGCTAAGAGAAGTAAGCACCCCATCGAACGCCAAAAGCCCAACGGCTCTAAGATATACCTACTCAGGTACACCAGCTCGTCTGACACAAATAACTGATCCTGTTGACCCAACGAGATTTGGCACGCTTTACTACAGTGGCGACACAAACTGCCCGACACCACCCACTGGTTTTGACCAGACGCCACCGGCAAACATGCTTTGTGCCTTTAGAACCACAGATGGTGATCAAACCTCCCTTTACTATAAGAAAGGACAGTTAGCTCGACTAGAACTACCTGGGGGTAGCCTAACTGACATTGGTTATGATGATCTTGGCAGAATCACACAAGAGCGCGGCAACCTAGCCAACGACGCTATATCGGCCGGCGTAATTCCAAATGACGCAAACGCAACAACTGAGGTAGCTTATGACCTAGTTGGGCGGGTGAGTACGGTAACTGAGCCAGCGCCATCAGTCGGAGCTGCCAGACGAGTACATACCTACAGCTACAAATTAGCTGATACAGGATACTGGACACAGCCAGAACCGCTTGGGCCAAACCCAGAGGGAAATCCAGTCGCTAGCACTTGGGGCGATGACAGGATTAACCTATTCACACGCTTTGGAACCAATGCCTCCTACCGATACTATGACGGAACCAGTTGGTCGGATTGGCAGGACCTCGGTTCGTCAATACTAAACGACCCGGGCGCAACCAGCATGAACAAGGACAGGATCGATATGTACGTTCGGGGCGCAGATAATCAACTTTGGACAAAATCATACATAAATGGCGCCTGGACTTCTTATGCGCCACTTGGTGGTGGTACGATAATATCTTCTCCATCCGCCACGAGCTGGACCAATGACGGCACCCGTATAGACGTTGTCGCCCGGAATGCCAATAATGAAATAGAACAGCGCTACTGGACCCCACAGACTGGCTGGTCAGCATTTGGCAGTATGGGTGGCTGTTTGTCCGATGCCCCAACTGTTTCATCGTGGGGAGTCGATAGACTAAACATCTATGCAATTGGCTGTAGCGCCACACCAGGGCAGGGCCCTTCAACGCTGTGGTCCAGACACTGGAATGCTGGCTGGGAATCGTTTGCAAATCCTTTGGGTTCAGTTGAACAGTTTGGCAATGGAGTCCAGGCTGCCACAACCTCAGACCGAAACATCCACGTTGTTGCTCGTAACACTGCTGGCCAGCTTCGTTATGGTCGCTACAATCCTTCCTCAGGGCGCTATGAACCATTGCAAACAATTCAAAATTGTATGATTGGTAACCCTGGTATTGTTAATAACGGTGCAATAACTAGCGTCTTCTATAAGGGCTGTGACGGTACACTCTACGTAACAAGACGAGTTCCGATCAAGGGAACAACAACGGTGAGTATCAGTAATACTAGTGAACCAAATGGCTATACTAAAAAGGTTGACTTCGACAACACGTATCGTACCATCAAGGCTTACGACAAGGCTGGCAATTACGACCTGACTGAATGGCACCCAACCAAGGACTATACACTGTCCACCACCACTGCCACTGGTCTTAAATCGACCACTATCTACGACCAAAACGACCTACCAATTGAAAATTATGGGCAAGCTCCAAAAGAATGGTTCGACGCCAGTCGCCGACCATTGGCCGCCTATGCAAGCCAAGTGCCCAAAACTGAGTCGAAATATGACGAAAATATAACTGGCCTAAATATAGCCTGGTTTGATGCCAAAGGCGATACGTTATTCGGCGCGCCAAAACTTTATATGACTAATACCGAATCTCCGTCTAATCGCGTCGCTTATGACCTCCAAAAACCAATAACACCTACAACAACTGGAGCGACAGGTATTGGACTAAGGGGTACTGGCAAGATTACATTCCCAGGAACAGGAACATATACTTTTTACGGAAATGTTAGTGACATTAAAGATGTTTATCGCCTCTATGTTGACGGTAGACTACTCATCAATAAACCACTCAATAGTGGTGGTCTAAATCAGGCTGCAGCCTTCACGGCGGTTGCCGGCAAACAATACGACATCATGATCGAATTTATTGATACGAATACGGACAGTCCAATGAGCACATTCTTACAAGGCCCAGGTCTACCGGTACAAGCTAGTTATGTTGAGTTCGCCAATCTGATCAAGCCGGGCTATAATCTCAACACTTCTAACAAAGCCTATGATTCGACTACGGGCGACGTGACTTCGTCCGTCAATTACGGTAGCAACCCAGAACTCGGACTGATGCAAAGTACCGTGTCTGATGTCGGCGGCTTAGCGTACACTTCTTCGGCTACGTATGAAGCCCAAGGCGTAGCCAATAGCTTACAGCGCCAAACAAGTAAGACATTACCTGGTGGCAACACCACTACCTACTCGTACTACGGTGCTAGCGAGGCAATAGATAACCCATGTACCACAGCAGTTGACCCAGTTAGCCAAGCCGGTTTTGGTAGAGTTACGACCGAGCAAGACCCAGATGGCACTGGTTCGGCCGTCAGTCGTACCAAGGAATTCGTCTACGATAAAAAGGGCAGAGTAGTAGCCAGCCGCATGAACAATGACCCATGGACCTGCACGACATTTGATGCGCGGGGCCGAACAACACAAGTTGTTCAACCAACTATCAACGGCCGAATTGGGCGAACAATAACAACTTCATACAGCATTGCCGGCAATCCGCTCAATAACAGTACAACCGACTCAATAGTAGGGACGAGTGAATCTGGAATCGATCTCCTTGGCAGAAGTATATACGGCAAAGATATCTGGGGTAATATTTATACCACTAGCTACGACGCCAATGGTCGCGCATCTTCGATAGTTAGCCCGGTTGGAACCGAGACCTATACCTATGATAACCTCGACAGAGTAACTACTTACGCAATCGATAGCGTAGCGCAAGCGACGATAACTTACGATAACTTTAGTCGTGTCACCGGCATAACCTACCCACAGGCCAAAGACACATTAGGTAACACCTTGAAGATGACACTCGTAAAACGTGATGCCTTGCAGAGAGTCAATGGCAGTACTTATCAAACCAGTGACGGTAAAGTATTTGACGAATCAGTCACATTGAGTCAACTTGGCAAGACTGTCGGAGCATCACAAACATATAATGGCCAGACACTTGCTAGCGCTTTCAGCTTCGATAAACTCGGTCGCTTAACTAGCGCAACCGTCGGTCAAACCAAGTTTGACTATGGCTTCTCGACGCCAAATGCCGGCTGCACAACACTACCTGGCTATAACCCAACCGCCTCAAAGGATTCAAACCGTTCAGAGTTTATAACTACTAATCTATCGACAAACACCCAGCAATCATACAACTGGTTCTGTTACGACATGGCCGACAGACTAATCAAGAGTAGTGATCCACAAATTGGGGTACCAACCTACGACGACCATGGCAACACATCAACCTTTGCTGGTGGCACTAAGCCCATTACCTTTACTTACAACGCCGCTGACCAAAATACCATGATATCTCAAGGTACCAACCGAATTGAATATACTAAGACACCTAGCGGTGCAATCGTTAGAAAGAAAGAATATCTAAATGGCGTGCTTAGTAAGTCTTACCGCTATATTTCCGGCGGTAGAATCTTACAGTCATGCAGCCTAACCGACGACTCATCGTGTGCGAACCTCGATACATACATTACCCTACCAGGGGCAGTTTCGCTGACTAAATCGCCGACCAACACAGATACAACCAAAAGAATTGTTTATAGCCTTAAAAACTTCCATGGCGACACTGCCTTAACAATCAACTCTAGCGGAGTGGCTACTAGCAACTTAATGGCTTACGGACCTTTTGGTGAAGGTCTAATCGCTGGTACACTTGGTGCTTTCACTACCGGTACAGCTAACTCCTCTAACCAATTCATGGGCTGGGCCGCCAACCCATCACGCAAGCAAGAGTCAATGTTTACGCTCGCCATTGTCCAGATGGGCCAAAGAGTCTACATACCATCACTTGGCCGCTTCCTCCAAGCCGACCCGGTTAGCGGTGGAACATCAAATGCTTACGTGTATGTAAATGACCCGGTTAACTTCGAGGACTACAATGGCATGTTTGGAGTGCCAAAATGGGTACGCTTTGTCGCCGCGGCTGTTGCAATCGTAGCAGTAGTGGTTGCAGTAATTATCCTTGCACCAATCATTGCTGCCGGTGCAGCTATATCGGCTGGAGTAGCACTAGGAATTGCTGCCCTTGGTGCAGTTGCTGGGGCAGGAATTAGCATAGCTGCAAGAGGCAAGATAGACGCCACTACTGCATTGCATGCTGCTATTGGTGCTGCCAGCGCCTTGCTACTAACAGCTGGTGCTGCAATTGCGGGCTCGATAATGTCAAGTTCTAGTGGAGGCGTTATTGCAACTGGTGGAAGCGCATGTGCAGCAACAGACTGTGCAGACAAAGCACCAAAAATACAAGGCGTTTACCAATTTATGGATAAGTTTGGTGATAAGTACGTCGGAATATCAAACGATATAGGCAGAAGGATGGCAGAACACGGTGATCGCATACAAGAAGGCACATTTAAGATACTAGAGGAGATGCCTGGTGCCAGCAGACTAGCCTTGCGTATTGCTGAGCAAAACTATATTAATGGTGCGGGTGGGGTCTGTAATCTAGCAAATAAGATCAATTCTGTCCGTGCGGTATTATGGCCAGAATTAGGTATAATTGGTGCAGAGTGTTAAATAATTCCACCTCAATAAAATCCGTCAACATCACTAGTGCCGAACAGCTTGCAAGCCTAGACGACATCGTATCTAGAATGTCTATTAGTAGCGCAGTTAAAACCAGGCTTGATTTAAGCCATAGATTAAATCTAGATTTTCTTTATATAGAAGATGACCGAGTAATAGACTATCAATTGCTGCCTAAGAATTTAACAACTTTGATGATAGGAAAATATCGTCAAAAAGACTTACGGCCCATTGAAAATCTGAGCAATTTAAACAGTTTGAGATTAATATTTTACGAATCTGAAACACTGGAAGGTATTGGTAAGCTTCAAAAATTGAAATACCTTAAAATTCAGGAAGCAAACAAGTTAACCAACATAACGGATCTAGCAAAGCTTGTAAATCTACGCGTGCTTATATTTGAAGATGCGATAGAACTCAAAAATATTGAACCAATATCACAACTTACCAAGCTATTGTGTTTAGGCCTACCGGATGATAAACAAAATTGCTATCAAAGTATAAAGTTTTTGGAAAATTTTGCCGAACTAGGGCTTGTTTTCTGGAATAAGGCAACCATTATGGACGGTAAAGTAAAGTTTCTTCTAGATTTGCCAGCTATCTTCGACGTAACCTTTACCGAGCCCTCAAATGTAACCTACGATTTTAGTAAAGAAGAGCTTAAAGTAGCGTTGAAAAAACATAAATTAAAAAGGCAAATGAGCTATTACTCACTGCTCTCAGCAGAGGGGGGGCAAGCTGCAAAAATGGCAGAAAACTATATGAACGCTCACGAAGCTCAATCTGGGTCGTTATCGAAAAGCTCTCCTAATATTTTAAAATTATTTAAAAAGAAGACTAGCAAATGAAGTCAAAATATTATACATACTTTAAGCTTAACCAATCCGATAAAGCAAAAGAGTTCGAAAAAGAGCTATTGAAAAAAGACTATACCGTGACTAGAAAACTTCTTGATTATGGCGGTGGTCAGTGGTCCGTGATTGCAATAGCCGACGTGGAAGATACTGACGACATATATGTGCACGAAGAAATGATTGAGTCCATCGCAGATAAGTATGACGGCGAATACGACGGTAATGAGGTTGGTGTATAATCAAATCGGTTATGTGGGTACTTTCGCTAATTTGTGGATTTTTACTCGCAGGCTTTATTAACTCAAAGAGACGCATACTCACTGAACGCCAAATGGCTTCACGTCACTGCTAACCTCAAACACATCTCGTTCACCTGACGCAGTAAGGGCTTTTGCGCTACTTCTGGTCACACGGGCAACTTTAAGACACTACGGTTTAAATGTCCTGTTTTTATTATTTGTATTTTAATACGTCTTCAGGTGCCAAAAGCGCCCGTAAAACACCGTAAACTATCCTACTTAATCCTTGAAAGGACTTTAATTATGCGTGAAAAAATAAACGAAGAAGTGTCGGTTATCATGTACTACAGTTCTGCTAAACGCTTGGCTGTGCCGCACTTAATCCGCTGGCAAAGCCGCGAATATCTAGTCGGCAAAATCGGTTACCACCACACCGTCATGGAAGGCCGGGTCCTGCACCACATCTACGAATTAGTCGATAAAAACCAAACCCTGTGGTTTAGGCTGAACCTCGACACTAGTAATTTGCACTGGAAATTGGAGGCGATCAGCGATGGAAACGCCAATTAACTATAACCAGCCAATGATTATGCACATCGACCTTAACTCCTGCTTTGCCATCATCGAACAGCAGGCTAATCCGTTAATTCGCCACAAACCGGTGGCGATTGCCGCATACGACACGCCACGGGGCGCTGTAATCGCCTCAAGCTACGAAGCCAAAGCTTTAGGCATAAAACTCGGTGTTAACGTCCGCGAAGCCAGAATGCTATGCAGGGAGGTGATCGTGATGATGCCGGACCCCGATAAGTACTTCGACGCCCACCGGCGCTTTAAGAAGGTACTATTAAACTACACTGACTCGGTAACGCCAAAATCGGTAGATGAATTTGTTATCAACTTCCGCGGCTTACCAGCAGTTAGGCGTGGTAAAAGCCTACAAGACATCGGTTTTGAGATTAAAAGCGACATTCGGCAGGCAATTGGTGAATATGTCACTGTTAACGTCGGTATTGGTCCTAACCGCTTCTTGGCCAAACTAGCAGCTGGGCTTAATAAACCAGACGGCCTCGACACTATAAATGGCGACAACCTGCGTGACACCTACGCTAAACTACAGTTAATGGATCTTCCGGGCATAAATACTCGCTACAGTGCTCGTTTAAATGCCGCCAATATCTTTACACCTTTGCAGTTTTTAGACACACCAATGCCGGTCCTTAAAAAACAGGTCTTTAAGAGTATTGTCGGTTTTTATTGGTACCTGAGGCTACGCGGGCACGAGATTGACCAAATTGACTTTGGCCGTAAGAGTTTTGGCCAGCAATATGCGCTAGGCGACAAAACCTCGGACCCCGAACAACTATCAAGATTACTAATGAAACTTTGTGAAAAAACCGGCCGGCGACTCAGAAAAGCTAACTTCATAGCCGGTGGCGTTCATATATGGCTAAACTTCGAAAACCGTATGTACTGGGCTCAGGGCAAAAAACTACGCCAAGATGTCTATTCTACCCAAGACATTTATTTAGCGGCTCAAAGACTACTCAGTAGTGCGCCAATACTAGCCAGAGTCACAAATATAGGCGTGACTGTTATCGACTTGCGTCCTAGTAACCCCGAGCAATTAGGGCTGTTTGACGATAGTCGCTTGGATACTCGTGGCCTGGCTAGGGCAGCGGACTTAATTAACGACCGTTATGGTGAATTTACCCTCGTTCCAGCCATTATGGCTAACATGCAGGATACAATCCTTAAGCGTGTGGCTTTTGGAAGTATTAGGGATCTGTAAATAAAGACACCAGCTGACAATCAGCCGGTGTCTTATGCTTAGCAGAAATACTGATTAAAGTTGTGGAGGTGTTGTAGCGGTTGTTGAAGCCGTTGAAAGCACATTTCCAGACTGATCTTTAACTGTGTAGTCAATGCGGTAGTTAGTACTATAAGCCGCGAAGTCGTTATCAAGTACCATACTGAAATTTTGACCAGGGACTAGAGTGACTGCCCAAGGTACGAAGTAATCAACATTACCGGTACTTAGGTTAGTCTCAGATATTTCTATGTTTACGGTCTGAATAGATTGAGAACAGCTTTGAACTGTGAAATCATTCCAGATTGCAGCGTAAATTAGGTAGTAACCAACTGGAGCTGTAGCTGAAGTTAGAACTGCACAAGGCGCAGCGATAGCAGTAGGAACAGTGTCACATGTGCCACCCTTACATACGCCACCAGTCGGAGCCTTGATAGTTACGTTAACTGTAGCGCTATTGTTAGTTAATACTGGGTCTACTGTGGATGCAGATACGCTACCAGTTGTGGTAACAGTAGAAGCAACTTGTGGAGCCGAGACAGCAACTACAACAGTTGCGTTTCCACCTTTGGCAAGTGAACCAACATTACATTGTACGCTTGAACCACCATTAACTGACGAGGCCACGTTGAAACAAGGCAAAGTTGAATTGTTTAGGGTTGCGAAGTTTGGAGTTACGTTTGAAGGCGTAGGGCTAGTAAATACTACGTCAGTAGCTGTAGCGCCACCACTGTTTTTGATCTGGAAAGTATATGTATATGAACTTCCAGGTGCTGGCGAACCAGTGCTTGCAGAACCGGTAATCTGAAGATCTGCGGTTGTTACTGTAGTTCCGGCTACAGGAACTGCATCAACACCAGTACGGGTTTGACCGCCCTGGGCATTAACTGCGGCAATTGGCAGTGCAATTCCAGCGATTATTAAAGCTGTCGCAAGACCAGTAGTCATTGCAACTTTTACATTCTTGAACTTAATAATGATTGATGACTTAAGGCGTCGATCGTACCTATAAATATTGGTGCTCACTATGCTCCCCCTAATATTGTTAATATATGTTTACAAATAGGTAAACGAAGACGTGTAGTAAATGTTACAAATATTAATTGTTATATAGACCCGTCAAAGCAATGCCAGAACATAAATTGCAGATCTTAACTAACTAGATGATAAGCTATAAGTTATGAAGCTTACTCAAGATGAACTTACTAAACTTCTAGATGCCGCCAAGAAGCAAGTTGAGATAGGTGCAAAATATAAACATTACAAATCAAGTGACATGACTTACGAGGTCATAGATATCGTTATTCAGGAAGCTGACAATGAACCTTGCGTTATTTATAAAGCACTCTACGGTAAACAAATTTCCTTTTCGCGGACAGTAAAAGTGTGGCTTGAGAATGTTGATATTGACGGTAGACTTCTACCTAGATTTACGAAACTATTAAATTAACCAAGTAAAAAGCCCAAACTTTTTGTTGGGCTTTTAATTTGGTGACCTCACGGAGAATCGAACTCCGATTTCCGGGATGAGAACCCGATTTCCTAACCGTTAGAAGATGAGGCCCTAGCAGCAACTAGTAACTAGAAAGTAGTAATAAGTTCGTAATATTCTGGGAGCTAGCTAGTTTCTAATTCCTATTTACTATTTGCTAATCTATCATATCTGTTGGCCCTAGTCCAGACGAGGCATTGATTAAAACGCCCAAACAACTCATAATATAGCTAAGCATAAGCAAAGGACAAACACATTTCTAAGGTGGGTAAATGAATCTGTTTAGGAAAGTAGCTGGCGCTGTCGGTACAGACCACAGTTCACTAGCTTCAAGATTACAGGCCGAACGCTTAAAGTCGGATATTATTCTTAGTGCTATCGATTCTGGCGTTGTTGTTGTCGACGAGAATAAAATCATTCAGCTCCTAAATCCTGCTGGAGCAAAATTAACGGGCTGGACCATGGAAGAGGCAATTGGCCTGGACTACCATTCCGTAATTCATCTTACAGACTCTAAAGATATCGACTATACCGACCTCCAAGACCCCTTCAAGCAATGTTTTAACACCGGCAAAACGGTTATGGATAACACTGCAGTTTTGGCAACAAAGACCGGTCAACACCCCCCAGTTAATGTCAGCGTATCACCACTGTTTGACGCCAACAATAATGTCAGTGGCGTGGTTGGTGTTTTCAGCGATGTTACTCAGCAACGTAAAGAGGAACAACAACGAGCCGAATTTATTAGCACTGCTAGTCACGAAATGCGCACCCCAGTCGCTGCCATTGAGGGCTATCTGGCGCTTGCGATGAACGATAAGGTTGCTACAATCGACTTAAAGGCCAGGGACTATCTTGAGAAGGCCCATACATCAACCCAGCGTCTTGGCAAACTTTTCCAGGATTTGCTTACTAGCGCCAGAGCAGAAGATGGACGCCTGAGTAATCACCCGGTTGTGGTTGAAATGTGTAGTTATTTGCAGCAGCTAACAGAAGATTTACGCTTTAGCGCCGAGAAAAAAGGCCTGTTAGTTGAGTTCGTGGTTGGCTCAAACAAGTTAGATAGCCAAAAACTTGTTGGTAATAAAGTTATAGCTCCACTTTATTACACCAAAGTTGACCCAGAAAGAATGCGAGAAGTAATTACTAATCTATTCGACAACGGCGTTAAGTACAGTGACCGAGGCATGATTTCAATTGGTATCACCAGTAATGATAAAATCATTCAAATCTACATCCGTGATACTGGCCATGGTATTGCCGCTTCAGATATTCCACACCTTTTCCAGAAATTTTATCGTATCGATAATTCGACTACTCGAACTGTCGGTGGTACCGGCCTTGGTCTGTTTATATGTCGTAAGATTGTCGAGCTGTATAGCGGCAGAATTTGGGTAGAAAGTGAGCTCGGTAAGGGCAGTACCTTTTACATAAACCTGCCAAGATTAACAACTCAAGCCGCCACCCAACTTCAAACTGCCGAGATAAATTCGGTCGTATTGCCTGAGATTTAAATTATGGTAGCCACAAGATGTCGTCATGATACAATATAGTTAACTATAAGCTTTATAAGTAAGAACAAGGTAGACAACGAAAATGGCAAAAGTAATGCTAGTCGAGGACGACAATAACTTAAGAGAGATCTACGAAGCTCGCTTACTTGCCGAAGGCTATGAAATAGTATCTGCACGTGATGGTGAGGAGGCTTTAGCCCTAGCAGTAAAAGAACGGCCCGACTTGATTATTGCCGACGTCATGATGCCAAAAATTAGTGGTTTTGACATGTTAGATATCTTACGCAGCACACCCGAGACTAAAAACACAAAAGTCGTTATAATGACCGCCTTAAGTCAAGCAGAAGATAAGACTCGAGCTTCAGAGCTCGGCGCCGATCGATATTTAGTGAAATCACAGGTTACTCTCGAAGATGTTGCTAAAGTAGCCAGAGAAGTACTTGAAGATAGCCCCAGTACGATGTCAGATGGCTTAACTGCCAGTGGTCCTGCGCCCGATCCAGAGCCAATAGCACCACTTCCAACTGCCGCGCCAGCGCCAACCAGCGACAATCCTGTAGCAGCAGCCCCAGTTACAGCTCCAACCGACCCAATTGCTGATGAACAAGCTGAGGTTAATAAGTTATCCGAGACAGAAGCTCAAGAAAAGTCAGAAGTGACTAGTCAGGTCAGTGATTTTGAAGACGCCCCGTCTGGTGCTGCTAACGTCGATCACGAAAGCAAAACATCTGTTCACACCAAAGTAATTACGCCATTAACAGATGGCATTAGCGACGAGGATAAGCTCAAAAACCTGCTCGCCGACCAAGACCGTAAGGATGCAATGGCTAAAGCTATTGAGCCTATTGTAAATAAACCTGTCACAGGTAATGCATCACCAGCCACTGACGCCCCAGCCGACCCAAACCTAATATCCTTATAGTAGCCAGTTTCTAGTTGCTCATATCTAGTATGAATTAAACTAGAAACATTCATATACTAGCTACTAGTAGCTAGCGACTATATACTAGACCCATGCGTATCAATAAATACATTGCCACATCAACAGGAATTTCTCGCCGTGCCGCTGATGGTCTTATCTATCTCGGTAAAGTAACGGTTAACGGTCTACATGCTAGCTCCGGACAAGACGTCTCTGATGCTGACGTAATCATTGTTGATAGTAAATTGATCGACAAGGCTAGTGACCAGCATATAACAACCATTATTCTCAATAAGCCTGTTGGTTATGTCTGTTCTCGAGACGGGCAGGGCAGTAAAACTGTCTACGACTTATTGCCTGCAGAGCTGCACAGCTTGAAACCAGTGGGTCGACTCGACAAAGACTCGTCGGGGCTGCTGGTGATGACCAATGACGGTAAGCTTGCGCACGAAATGACTCACCCATCATTTAAGAAAAATAAAATTTACAAGATTGAGTTAAATCGCCAGCTAAACAAAGCAGATTTTACTAAGATTACAGATACGGGAGTCGATATCGGCGATGAAAGACTGAGTAAATTTGAACTTCGTCCTTTGATTGGTAATAACAGCGAGGAACTAGATAGTGGCAAGGGCTGGTTGGTAACAATGTCGGAAGGTCGCAACCGCCAAATCCGCCGCACCTTTTCGGCGCTGGATTACACAGTTACTCGGCTCCACCGAACTTATCTTGGACAATATGCGCTAGGTAGCTTAGAATCAGGCAAGTACACCAAAGCCTAGCCAGACAGCGTTACAGTTACAATGTAATAAATTTATGTTATAATATTTGAAATGGCAAACGCAGAGCAGAAACCACAAGCTGGCAGTGATACTTTTGGACCAATTATTTGGCGCCCTGAGGACTATGTCGCAGAAATGTTAGCGCCAGAGGCCGAAGCCTTTCATAAATCTCGTAAACAAGGTGATAGGGTGGAAGCTACTCGCGCCTTACTAAGAAAAACTGTCGAGATTACTGGCCTGTTATTACCTAAACAATCCAAAGAGTGGTCTGCCCCGAGAGCTGTTGAAGATATGGCAGGTAGTTGTCAGGCCTCAACTAAGGTATCGAACGGATTACTTGCAGCTCACGACATTGAGTCGGACGTTTTGTTCGATGGCGTGCACTTCTGGAACACAAGAAGAGTTGGTCGTGATAACTGGTATTTTGATGGTTATTTCGGCATCGTCAGTCGTAATGACACGCCAACCGACAGCTTGTTCACGCACCCTACAGACCCAAAGGCGTACCCAATCGAAAAAGCAAACATAGGCCTCAACCGCATCAAGCGAAGCCAGCGAGATCAAATAAATTTAGCTGGCTACAACCAAGACGAAGGCTGGTCCGCAAATGAAGTAAGTATGAGTGATGGAGTAGATTTGGGTGATTCTACGGCTTTACGAGGCTCGAGTGACAACGCGTTATTCATTCCTCACGCTAAAGCCGGCATTTATTTCCGTGACTCCATGCGTCATTATGCTGCTACACGTGATACTAACGGCAATAGGCTTTCTAGGACACGACTCCAGGCTGGACACCATGTTGAAATAGAGATTACCCCTGTTCAAGACGGCATCGTTCTGTTATAATCAATACAACATGGGAAAGAATAAAGTACCGATTGTAGCCATCGTCGGGCGTGCCAATGTTGGCAAGTCTAGTCTGTTCAATGCGATTTTAGGTCGCCGTGAAACTATTATCGCCAACGAAGCCGGCACCACCCGTGACAGTATCACCGCCAAAGCCTCATGGCAGGACAAAGACTTCTGGTTAGTTGACACCGCTGGTATCAAGGACGCCGAAGACGATTTTGAGTTTACGATTCAGGAACAAATCCTCCAGGCCGCCGATAGCGCCGATATCATCTGGGTTGTCATCGAAGCCCATACCATGATAGGCGACGAAGACCGCCGCGTGGCTAAACTAGCCCTCAAGACTAAAAAACCAGTCATGCTCGTCGTCAATAAGCGCGACAAAGCCCAAACCGTGCCGTTAACAGATTATATGAAGCTCGGCATCAAGCCGATTATCCCAACCAGTGCTATCCATCACAACGGCATCGACGAGCTACTCGACGCAACTGTGCAGGAAATGCCAAAAGCCACAATTGACGAAGCCCCAGACCGAATCCGTTTAGCCATTTTAGGACGCCCCAACGTCGGTAAGTCGCAACTCTTTAATACGCTTGCCAAAAAACAACAGGCCATCGTCGCCGATAGAGCCGGCACGACCCGAGACATCAACCGTAACATTGTTAAGTTTAACGGTCGGGAGATTGAACTGCTCGACACCGCCGGCATCCGCCGTAATGGCAAAATTGAAGTCGGTATTGAGCGCTTTAGCGTTATCCGCAGCCTTAGCGCCATCGAGCAGTCTGACATCTGTTTGCTCGTTATGGACGCCAACGAATTAAACGTCCAGCTCGACCAAAAAATCGCTGGCCTAATCAAAGAAGCCGGCAAGGGCTTAATTTTAGTCATTAGCAAGTGGGACAGCGTCGAAAAAGACGGCTTCACTCACGATGAGATGACGCCAGGCATCCGTTACAACTTCGATTTTGTGCCTTGGGCGACACTGATTTTTACAAGCTCAATCACCGGTCAAAACGTCACTAAACTATTTGAACTAGCTCTGGAAATCGACCAGAATCGTAAACTGCGTATCAAAACCCCTGAACTCAACCGCTGGCTCGGCGACACCGTCAACGCTCACCCACCGGCAGGACTCAAAAATCGCTCACCGAAGCTAAATTACATGGTCCAAGAAGATGATAACCCTATCCCGAGCTTCAAGATCTTTGGTGCTCACACCAAGTTCCTACACTGGAGCTACAAACGCTATATGGAACGCCGCCTAAGAGAGAAATATGGATTTGAAGGTACCGCCATCCAGCTCTGGTTCATCGAGAAGCACGTCACTCACAAACACGGCACCCGACCATTCCACAATGGCTAGTATCTAGTAGCTAGTTATTCGTTTCTAGTATAAGAATTAAATACCTGGGCTATTGTCATAAAGTTCATACGAATAAACTAAGCCCTTATACTAGATACCAGGAGACTAGCAACTAGATACTGACTTATACGAGAAACTAGAAACTAGCTACTGTATACTAAACGTATGGCCTTGTTTCAAAAAAAACCACTCGTTACCTCAGCCGCACCGCTTTATACGCTCGGGCTACAGAAAACGCTCGTTATTGTGGGTTTAGGCAATCCTGGCAAGGAATACGACAGTACACGTCATAATATTGGCTTCGAAGCCCTGGATAGCCTGAGAGGCAAGCTAGACTTCCCAGACTGGATCGAGAAAAAGGACCTAAAATCAATCATTTCTAGCCAAATTATCGCTGATACCCGTGTCATATTGGTTAAGCCAACCACTTTCATGAATTTGAGTGGCGAGGCAGCTCAAGCTGTCGGTCATTTTTATAAATTATCTGTTGATAAGTTTGTCGTTGTGCATGATGAGCTCGACATCCCATTTGGCCAGATTAGAATCCGGATTGGCGGTTCAGCCGCCGGCCATAACGGCCTAAAATCATTGATTAACTCTTTAGGTGAGGAATTCGGCCGGGTCCGTATCGGAGTGCGTAATGAAATTGCCGAAAAAGCCGATAGCGCTAACTTTGTGCTTGGTAAATTTAGCAAAGAAGAGCAGGAGTTATTACCTAATTTAATCCGAGAAACCAACGCCATCCTAAGCGAAATCATCCACGGCCAACCATTGAACCCCGAAACCCGCAGTTTCTTGGTTTAAGATAGCCATCTATCGATTTGTTCGTCAGTTATTTGTTTTACAGTAGTGTCACGTCCTAGTGGAACAAAGTTTAAGTCAGTCTCGTGACCGACGATGGTGTCAACTATCTGCAAGCGTCCAGTGTCGCCATGTTCAGCGATGTTATTAATTCCCAAAATATCTGGGTAAAGTCCTGTTTGGTTACGAAGTGCAGCCATGCCCTCACCGAGCCTACGACTCTCTCCACTGGTCGGAACATTGGCAGCTGACCAGTGAAAGTTAGCATCAGTTATAAGAGGTTGTCTGGCGATAATAATTGGTTTACCGTTTTTAAGTTCATCTATTTCAAAATCAGTATGTAGCCAGTTTTCATCGAGATACTCCTCGGCCGTATCAGACCTTTGTTGCATTACACGTGAAGCAACACTCAAGGCGCCAGGACCCAAATCCAAACTTCCAACCAATAGCTTAACTACTTTATCTGGTCCATCTTTCATAACTATCTGTTCGGAGCCATTAGATATGACTTCGTTGTCGCCGTAACTGCCAGCAATGGTGGCAAGCACTCTAGATCTTATAAACTCACTTTTCAGAACCGTACCAAGTGCACTTTTACCGAGTCTGGGTAGCAGGGATTGATCGGCACGAAGGCGCCACATATCAGCTGCTGAGCGGCTACGGGCTTCAGCAGCAAGTGATACGACCTTAGGAACGAATGATTGGTGCGACATGTCGGTAATCCTTAATATAATATCTTATATATCTGGAATAAAAGAGCCTCTAGAGGGGGTGGGCACCGCTAGAGGCTCATTATAGGAGACGTGTACTGGGGGTGCAGCTGTCCCACAACAGCCCCACCTTAGGCACCTCTCCATATATACACCCTTCAACCCACCCGAGCGAAACATCATTGTCTAGATAGTAATACGGACATGTGTCTATCCTACCGAGGTAGGGTAATCTTTGGGACTCGCTTTGATTCGGGAACGCTACATCTGTCGAAACAGCAAGCGTTACTAGTTAAAGGGATTAGTTTGTTTTAGAACGTGTACGCTAGGCGTACGAACACATAAGTGGAGGGTAACAACTTAGGAGTTATCGCTCTAAAACAATCTAACAATTTGTTAGAAGGTACTTAAGCATAGTAAACTATACTTACAAGTTGCTATTCTAACAAAAACATGTCTTTATGTCAATACTTTTTCATACTTTTGTCATAATTCCAAATATGATTCCGTAATATAATAATAGTGTCCGTTCTATCTGTAATCAGAAAGAGATTATGCAGATTAATTGTCTGTATCTTGGCGACAAGCCATATCCTAAGCTACTCAGCCAAATCCCTGATCCACCCAAACAATTGTTTTGGGCAGGGGAAGAGTTAAGTGCTCTGCTAAAGCAGCCCTGTGTCGCTATTGTTGGCAGCCGCAAGGTCACCTCGTATGGCAGGGCAATCACCGAGAAATTGGCCGCCGAACTGGCTGGCCTTGGTATCACTATAATTAGCGGCCTAGCCTTCGGTGTAGACTCAATCGCTCACGAAGCAGCACTGTCGGTTAGCGGCAAGACAATCGCGGTATTGCCACGGGGTTTAGATCAAATATACCCAGCTAGCCACCGCCCCCTCGCCAACAAAATTATAGATAGCGGCGGTGCCTTAGTCACCGAATACCCAGAAGGATCGGACTTACAAAATTTCCAGTTTTTAGCCCGCAACCGGATCATTTCTGGCCTCAGCCTCGGCGTAATCGTAACGGAAGCCGCCAAACGCAGTGGTAGTTTGAATACGGCTAATTCGGCCCTCGAACAAAGCAGGGAAGTCATGGCCATACCTGGGAACATCACTAGTCCACTATCGGCCGGCACCAATAATCTAATCAAACTAGGAGCCACGCCGATTCTCAGCTACCAAGACGTTTTGGACACTTTAAAACTTAAATTTGAGCCTAAACTAGAGGACTTACTCAAGAACACCACCGAAATCGAAAGACTAATCTTATCACTTATAAGCGAAGGTGTGGCTGACTCAGGAACACTGCTGATTGGCAGCCAGCTCGAACCCACACTATTTAACCAAACAATGACAATGCTAGAACTAAATGGCCGAATAAAAAACAGTGGGAACGATGCTTGGCGCCTTCAGTAATACTGGCTCAAAAAGATACTAGCTACTAGAAACTAGCCACTAGTTACTTACTTGCTATACTTACTTATATGGAAACCAAAACTCTGATATGGATAGGCATAACTGTTGGCTCAATTGTTGGCGGTTATTTGGGTAGCTTACTTGACCATGGCAACCTGATTGGCCTCTGGGGAATTCTACTTAGCACGGTCGGTGCATTAGTGGGCATTTGGGCCGGCTACAAAATAGGAACAAGCTAAGGCTAGTTTGCAATTATTACGATTATGCCGTAACCTTGCAGGTTGTTAGCATATTCATAATAAAATCACATTTCGCTTAAAGCGTTTAAGGTATACTAGTACGTACATGGCAAAAAACTTAGTTATCGTCGAGTCGCCCGCCAAGGCAAAAACTATCGAGAAGTTCTTAGGTAAAGACTATGTTGTTAGGAGTAGCTTTGGCCATATTCGTGACCTACCAAAAAAGGGCCTCAACATCGACAAAGACAATAATTTTGCGCCGACTTACGAAATTAGTGTCGACAAGAAAAAAGTCGTCGCTGAGCTCAAGAAACTGGCCGCCACCTCTGAAGTCTGGTTGGCAAGTGACGAAGACCGCGAAGGAGAAGCGATTGCCTGGCACTTGACTCAAGCCTTAAAACTCGACCCCAAGAAAACCAAACGAATTGTTTTCCACGAAATCACCAAACAAGCCATCGACGAAGCCATCAAAAACCCCCGCACCGTCGACATCAACCTGGTTGATGCCCAACAAGCCCGCCGCATCTTAGACCGTCTGGTCGGTTATGAGTTATCCCCAGTTCTGTGGAAAAAGGTTAGAGCTGGTTTATCGGCAGGAAGAGTCCAGTCTGTATCTGTTAGATTAATTGTCGAACGTGAGCGTGAAATTCGTGATTTCCAGGCTGTTAGCTCATTTAAAGTTACGGCTTTGTTCAAGGCTGGCTCGGATGAGCTAAAAGCCGAGCTTGATAACAAGTTTTCGAGTCTCGATGACGCGAAAGCATTCCTCGAAAAGTGTAAAAACGCCGCTTTCACAGTATCGGCCGTAGATAAAAAACCTGGCTTGCGTACACCGGGAGCGCCATTCACGACGAGTAGCTTGCAGCAAGAGGCCGCCCGTAAACTCGGCTATAGCGTCAAACAAACCATGACATTGGCGCAACGCCTTTACGAAAACGGCCACATCACCTACATGCGTACCGATAGCACAGTTTTGTCTGGTCTGGCTATCAACGCGGCACAAGAATATATCACTAAGTCCTACGGGGCTAATTACAGTACTGTGCGCCAATTTAAGACCAAAAACTCTAGTGCCCAAGAAGCCCACGAAGCAATTCGCCCAACTAACTTCTCGGTCCTAGCCGCGGGCGATGATGGTCAGCAAGAAAAACTCTACAAACTTATCTGGCAAAGAGCTTTAGCTAGCCAAATGGCACCAGCCAAGGCCGATAAAACTGAAATCGATATAGCTGGGGCGCCCAACATCAAAGAACTATTCATCGCCAAAGGCGAAATTCTAACTTTTGATGGCTTTTTGAAAGTTTACGGAGGCGGCAAGGACGATACGCTACTACCAAACGTCAGCCAAGGTCAACAACTTGAGCGCCAGCAGATTCTAGCCAGTGAAGTCTATAGCCGGGCAGGAGCTCGTTATTCAGAAGCTAGTTTAGTCAAGAAACTTGAAGAACTGGGCATTGGCCGTCCGAGCACTTATGCGCCGACAATCAGCACCATCCAAGCTCGTGAATACGTCACCAAGTCTGACCTTGAGGGCGAAGAACGGAAAATTAGAGAACTAGTACTCGAAGGCGGTTCGATAGTTAGCCGCGAACAGACAGTTATTACCGGTGCCGACAAGAATAAGCTAATCCCAACCCATTTGGCTGAAGTCGTGACTGACTTTTTAGTCAAATACTTCGGTAGCGTACTCGATTATGACTTTACCGCCAAGGTCGAAGCCGGTTTTGACCTAGTCGCTGAAGGCAAGGTCCAGTGGCCAAAAATGATTGGCGACTTTTATAAAGACTTCCATCCCTTAGTGCTAGCCTCTGAAGGCGCCAGTCGCAAAGAAACCTCACAAGCCAAGCTGCTCGGCGAGGACCCTAAGTCAAAGCGTCCAATTTACGCCCGTTTTGGCCGTTATGGGGCGATGTTACAGATTGGCGAAGTCGAGGACGAAGTTAAGCCGATTTTTGCACCAATGCCAGCTGGCACAGCCATCGAGACAGTTACTTTCGAACAGGCGCTAGAAATGTTTAAGTTACCGCGCACCGTCGGTCTAACTGATGACGGTCAAGAAATCAAATCAAACATTGGCCGTTTTGGCCCCTACATCGTTATCGGCAAGACCTTTGTATCGATTAAACCACTTGATCCGATGACCATAACTCTTGATGAAGCTAAAGCTCTCTATGCCGCTAAACTCGAGAAAGATGCCAATAAGTACATCAAGGAGTTCGCCAGCGGTATCAAGATTGTAAACGGGCCGTATGGGCCATTCGTGACTGATGGCAAGAAGAATGCTCGGATTGCTAAGGAGACAGATCCTGCGACCATTACTGAAGCTATGGCTAAGGAGATGATTGCGGCGGCCCCGGCCAAGGGGAAGGGACGGCGATTCACAAAGCGCAAAGCCAAGAAATAGCCCAACTAAACTAATTTAGTTATTACTGCTCCGCATAAAGCGGAGTTCTTTATGCCACTTTTGGACCGCCAAAAGATGGCGCAAAAACTCGGTTTTGCGCTACTTTTGCCGATGCAAAAGTAGTAAGCAAAGGGTTATCCCCTAATTGCCATCTGGGCAACAAGGTTTCGTTGTAATATTAGTAGGCCATGTATTGTGCTTATGTATCTAATACGTGCTACAATAAGTTCAGTAAAAACTATGTTTGACTTATAAAAATTAAAGTGATATAATCATAGTAATCATTAGTGTATTACAGAGTATATAACAGATAGGCAGAGGACATGGCGGTAAAGACAACAGACAACCAGGCTATAGCGATTGAGACGATTATTAACGACGTCCTAGCTACTATTGACCGTGAACGTGAACGCGAGATTATTAGTCGTCGTTTTGGCCTATTTGACCGTAAAGAAACCCTAGAACAGATTGGGGAACTGCTTGGCATTACTCGTGAGCGCGTTCGTCAGCTTGAAAAGGCTGTTATGGCTAAGCTTCGTGCTGCCGCTGAAAAAGACCTTCCTAACATTGAAAAAGTACAAGCCGAATTTATTGAAATTTTACTAGCGACAGGGAAGGTAGCTCGTGTTAGCGACTTGTCTTCTCACCTCACTGACGACAATAATCGTCTGGACCAAGCCCGCGTATCGTTTTTGGCTCAACTTAGTCCAAAACTAGCCGTTATTGATGACAACGATCACTTCTTCCTGGCAGCAGGGCAGAAGAGCGAACACAACGAAAAAGCTATTCGCGACCAAGTCGACAAGATTATAGACGCCATCAAAGCTATTGGTGAGCCTACTGGAATAGAAGCTATTGCTGAAAAAGTCGGCGACAAGGACGTTAAACACGTTCAGGCACTAGCCAGTATCTCGAAAGACATCGCTACGCTAAATGGTCGCTGGGGTCTAATCAAGTGGCCAATGGTCAACCCAAAGAATATCCGTGACAAAATCTACGTTATTCTTTACGAAAATGGCAAGCCGCTACACTTTAACGAAATCTCTAGTGCTATCAAAGACTCAAGTTTCAAGCGTAAAGACGTTACGACTCAAGCAATTCACAACGAATTAATCAAAGATAAGCGTTTCGTCCTAATCGGCCGCGGTATCTATGCTCTAAAAGAATGGGGCTTCGACAAGGGAACTGTTGCCGATGTTATCGTCAAGGTTCTTAAGAAGGCTGGCGAACCATTGCACCGCGACGAAATCGTCAAGCGCGTACTCAAGAGCCGTCAGGTCAAGGAAACTACTATTCTTTTGAACTTACAAGGCAAGCCTCAATTCAAACGAGTTGCAAAGGCCACCTACACTCTCGCCGAAACAAAGTAAACACACTCTTAAATGTCTGATTTTGACCCTGAGTATATCCATATACCAAATGCTGGCGAGGGAGGATTTCAGAGCCTAGACTATGTTAATGGTGACACGGGTAGGCTTCCACAACCAAAGGACGATATTACTCGTCGAGAATTATGGTATGCCGTTAAAGCATCTGTAGATGCTGAAGACAGGCCAACTTTTTTTAACGAAGGAAGGATAGTCCACGAGACAGCTGGATCGCTAAATCGAAAACCGTATAGCTCTGATACTTATCGGAGACTTGTTGGTGAGGCTAAATTTGCCCTGCAACGACTTAGAGCCGATAGGCTGATCGTGCCTGCACCTCAGCTTAGAATAGATGGTGACGATATGCCGTCGTTTAACACCACCATCCGTACGCCAGGCGGTCAACTATATACTCCACAGAGAGTATTAAGCGGCTTCGGTCTACAAATTAGCGCCGCGAGTGCCAGACAAGCAATAATGAGCCCAGAAAGCAGCCCCGCAAGACTTGACACAGCACAAGACGTCTATCGAATCGCAGCAAGACAATTATTGATGGCCACTACTAAAGGTAAGTTAATCGAACCTTTGCCAATTAATCTTTAATAAATTGTACAAAACACGAACAAGGGAATTATTTATAATTTTGTAAGCAGGATATTAACAAGTCGCATTAATTGGCGATATTAGCTCCTCAGCAGGGATTTGGTTAAAACAAAAATAGATTTTGTCAGCAGAATATAAATCTAGCCATGCAAACCGAGCAGCAGAGCACCAATTCCAATCACAGACATCATGTCGCACAATGTATATTTTGCGACTCATGTATAGTGTTGATGAGTTGATAATTCATACCTCCCTAACAGGGGAGTTTTGCTCGAACTTGTGCTAATGGTTAATGTTACGTGCGGCTTTGCCTTTGGCAAACCGACTGCACTTCGCTTATATTGCCCCTATGACTGGTTACTCGTTCGAGCATACTTATACACACTGCTTGTGCGACACACAAATAGTTTTCCACAACACCATGGCATTTGATTTATTTGACTTTTGGTGTCTTCCGTATTTAAAATATGTTTTTTGCTAATTCCCCCACTTTCCCCCTGCCTTGCTCATATTTGACAATTTGTTATATGTGTATGTTAATATAGTTTTTTTACAAAACCTCAGATAATTATTAATGTGAACGTTTTACGAACATACGGGGGAGAGTGGGGTCTTGATAGGACTTATTTCGTTTTCGTGCTACCTGGCCTGTTACTAATAATTAACTTACCTTCTGAACTCCTGCGACTCTCCACTGGTTGGTCGTGACTCACTACTTATAGAATGCCCTGCCCTCGAGACGCATATCCATGTATAGACTCGGCGTTATATGGTCGGCGTCCAATCTCTGTTTTAGGGCTAAAAAGGCGCCTGCGGCTGTTCTGGGGTCATTCTGCATATCAAACTTAACTATAAAACTAGACTGTTTTAATTTTAGATTTAACTGATTCACTACCGGCGGTAAAGAAATAGTGTCAATCATAGGTTTGGTATGGTCAATCTGTGTGGCTAGAACTGTAATATAACTTATCTCTTGGCTCGTTAAGACACCTTTGCCTAACGTAATCGGTAAACTACTCTCATCATTTACCTTAGGTATCTTGAGTTTTTCATAGCCCGGTATATCTTCACCCTTAGCTATTGCAATACCGTTATTATTTAATAGGTAGACCCCTTGTTGACTGACAAGTGCCAGAGTAATTCTGTGAGCACTTAGATCAATAGTAGGCCTACTACTAAGCAAACTAAAGCTTACGTCAGCTCTGTCTAGCTCCGGGAACTGCTCTTTCATCGAGTTGGCGAACCCATTGATATCAAAGGTTATTTTGTTATTGTTTAGTAATGACGAGTTAATGTATTTTTTTGCAGCAGCAATGTAGTCTGCGTTGTCTCGTAGCAAATTAATACTACCTAGCACCGTTTTATCAACGATAATTGGGCTATTGGTAATACGACCACAATACATAAATGCTAGTAGTAAGATAATTAGAATCAACCTGCCGGGCAATCGCCTGATAAAGCTAGCTAACTTTTTTGGACCTCTGTTGATTGTCTGTTTTCGCGAACGACGCGCTTCAGAACTTAAACGACCCGAATGAAAAGAAAAATAGTCATTTTGGACATTACTATCACTTAATACACTTCTGCTACGACTGCCGGGGCGTCGTCTCAAGTTAGTCTTTCTAAACTTCATAGCCAGCAAGTCCAAGTATTTGGTTGGCGAGATCCGCCGCTGCCGATGGCTTATGATAATGGTGCAGTTTTTCAGCCATGGCCGAACGTAAGGCTTGGTCCTCTAGTAACTCTTTTATGACAGCTGTAAGTGCATTGCTATCTTTGCTTACCTCGTCTTCAGTCACGACTCTTATCGCACCATTATCTTGTAGGTGCTGAGCGTTTTTAGTTTGGTGGCCACCAGTTAATATTGGATTGGGCATGATGATGCAAGCTTTGGCCTGTGCGGCAAATTCGGACATATTTGTTGCCCCTGCCCTACTTATCACAACATCAGCAGCACCGCTATAAAGATATAATTGGTTGGTAAAACCAACTACCCTCACTCTTTCTAGCTGCTTGGGTGACAAGTTAGACTCGTAGTATTCTTTTGTCGACGCCTCTAAGACACTGCCAGTGAGATGTAAAATTACCAAATCAGGATAGTCGGTCAGTATTTGGCCTGCCGAGGTCTCAACGGCCTGATTTAAGCGCTGTGCCCCCAGCCCACCTCCGGTAACCATAACAATCCGACCGTCTGGACTAAGACCAAGTTGCTGCCGATAACTTTTCTTCAATTTATCGTCAACCTTAACAAAATCACTACTAATTGGAACTCCGACATAGACTGTTTTATCTTGTGGGTAGCTATAGAGATGTTTGGGCATCGCTACAGCATGTAGGCTAGCCCACTTAGCAATAATGCGATTTGCGAGACCGGGTATGGCGTCAGAATCATGGGTTATATAGGGGATTTTTAGCTTAGCAGCCGCCAGGCCAACTGGTAAGCCAACAAAACCACCTTTAATGAAAACAACGGCGGGATTAATCTTTTTAAGCAGCTTCAAACTTTGAATAATGCCGGCATTTACGTAAGCAAAGTCTCTGATGTTCTTAGTGGTTGTTGGTATGTCGAGTAGTTGCTTTAGGCCTTCGCCGTGATACCGCCTAAATTTACCAGCATTTATAGAATAGGCTTCGTCGATAAATGCTGAATCTGCAGGAATCTTAGCTAATCTATCGCCTTTCTGCCCTATATAAACAAGTTTGATTTCAGGATGAGATTTTTTAAGCTGTTCAGCGACCGCCAGAATAGGGGTGATATGCCCCCCGGAGCCGCCGCCGACTAGAACTATGGTCATTCTGCTTCCCTTCTGAGTCGTTTAGATGTGAATTACTATAATCAGTATAGCGTGAAACCTGGAAAGCAATACCTATAGCTGCGCTAATAAAGATAATACTCGTACCCCCGGAACTTATGAATGGTAGCGTTATGCCCTTGAGTGGTAAAAGGCCAATCATGGCGCCAATGTTAATTATCGTTTGTGTGCTTAACCAGGCTAGTATACCTGTCACTAACAAGCGGCTGTAATTATCCGGAGCCCGCTCAATAATACGTCTAAGTCTGTCGAAAAACGCTAAAAACAGACCAACTAGTATGGTTGTGCCAACAAAGCCGAATTTTTCTGCAAAAATGGCGAAAATTGAATCGTTAGCCGCCTCTGGCAAATAGCCATAAGCCTGGACGCTACGTCCGAGACCAAGGCCGAACATACCTCCTGACCCAACCGATATAAGCGCCTGACAAGCCTGATAACCAGTACTTAAACAGTCTTGATTTGGGTTAAGAAAGGTATTTAGTCGGTCGCGACGATAGCCTGAACTGGAAATAAGAATAATGACCGCTGCTACGATTAAGCCACCAATTATGGCTATTTTTCTTAAAGGCAGCCCTGCTGCATAAACCATAGACGCCATGATGGCAATAATTACTCCCGTCGAGCCCAAATCGCTCTGCAATTTTCCGACCACTATTGCGACCACCAATAAAGCAATCAGTAATGGTTTAAAGGTAGCTTGTGAGTCTTTTAACTGGCCAGTGCGCAATTTATCACTCAAGAACCCGGCTAGCCAAATTAACAACGCCAGTTTGATTAACTCGGCCACCTGAAATGATATACCACCAATCTGTATCCAACGATAGGCGCCATTAACCCGTTCACCCACCAGCCGAACCGCCACGGCTGAAAAGGCAGCAAATATAATTATTGGCTTTTCGAGACGACGCCACCATTTCAACGACAAGCTTGACGCTACAATGAAGACGACAACACCTAAGATTATTGCAATTAATTGCTTGGCAACATAGTAGTTCTCGCTAACATGTTTTTGGGCACTTAAACCTGGGCTAATTGCATAAACCACAATGAGGCCAATCAATAACAACGATGATGCAATGATTAACAACCAGTTATCCGGGCGATGTTTGCGTCTTTGAACCTCACCCTGCCCTACTATTGGCCGACGACGTGGCCTCATATCAAATATACCTACCGATAATGAAGACGGTCAGGCCAATAACCGCTGCAACTTGACCAATAACCCAAAAACGCATCGTAACCTTAGTCTCGGGCCAGCCACTTGCCTCAAAATGATGATGAATTGGTGATATCTTAAAGATCTTTTTTCCATTTCTTAGTTTCTTCGACGCAACCTGTAAAACAACAGAACCAGCCTCAGCCACAAAGACAGCACCAATAATCGGTAATATTAAAACTGTGTCTGTTAGAAGCGCTACCACCCCAAGAGCAGTACCGAGAGCAAACGATCCGACGTCACCCATAAAGAACCGTGCCGGGAAAATATTAAACCATGTATAGGATAACAGTGCGCCAACAACTGTAAGACAGAATGCTGCTATACCGTAACGCCCCTCTAAAAATGCAATACCTGTATAGGCAGAAAAGGCGGTAACTGTTAGGCCCCCGGCAAGCCCATCGAGCCCATCGGAAATATTGACGGCATTAGCCGTTGCTACTACTACGAGAACAAACAGCGGGACAATTAACCAACCAATGTGCAACCCAGTCGTTACTAAAGGTATATGTATAGTGTTAACACCTAGTTTTACATAGAACCACCAACCACCAACTAGCGCGATAATAGTTATGAGCAGTAGCTTAATCTTTGACGGCAACCCTGCGACACCAAGCCCAGTACCGTGAATATTAATAAAATCATCAATCATCCCAACCATACCAGCACCAACAAAAGCCGCTAGTGGCAACCATGTCTCGGTACGACTAAGGTTTGCCATCACAGTAACTACAAATACAGAGACAACAAAGATAATTCCAGCCATAGTCGGAATATTACGTTTGTGTTTATCGGCATGAAGGCTATTAAATACCTTAGCTACTTCACCTGTTAGCGTATTCTGCCGCGGCTTCTTCCACCATTGTCTTTGATAGGCGATAGTCGTATAGATTGGCGTCAGAGCCATAGACAGGAAGAACCCAGCCGTACCGAGCAACAACATTCTGACTATTGTTGACGTATCGACGGCTAAGACTAGTGTTTGTGAGTTCATTTTTGCCTTTTGTTATGTTCGTTAATATATTATATCGCTTATTGGCCTTTTGGGGTAACACCAAAGTTATCAATTAACATGTTAGCTAGGCTCGAGAAAATTGGTGCTGCTGCTCTAGCACCTGCATAACCACTAATCTTTGGTTCGTTAACTCGAACCACAATTACATATTGTGCTTGATTACCGCCAACAAAACCCATAAACATGCCGTTAAATCGGTCATCGTAATAGCCACCAGCAGGATTAGATATCTGAGCGGTGCCTGTTTTACCACCAATCGCAAACTGGGGCCGCAGGCTTGGCATTCCATATACCCTATAGTTTTTCTGTACAGTATATTCCATCAGTGATTGTATTGTTTTTGATACTTCTGGGCTTACGACGTTTGACTTGACTACAACCGGCTTGGAAACGGCAACATCACCATTACTATCTGTCATCGAATCCACCAGATGTGGTTTGTAGTAAATACCCCCGTTCAGTACGCTAGAAAGAGCGGCGCCCATTTGTAGTGGCGTCGCTGTCATACCTTGACCAAAAGCCGTATTAGCAAATTGCAGATTTAGCCCATACCCCTTATTCGGGTCCGGTATAGTCCCCTCTGCTTCCAGTCCCTGTTCAACACCAGTTGGTTTTCCGAACTGGTAGTGATCTGTCATGTAGTTATGCCAGGCCTGTCTGGCCTTAGGATTTATCTCACCTTCACCCATTTGCATCAGTAGCCATGTCGCACCGGTATTTAATGACAGTTGTAAGATATCAGATACATTTCTTAGCCCGGGCCCACCGTCTTCTTCAATATTTGTGATTTTGTAACCGTCAACGACAAAGAAGCTTGGGTCGAAGTAAGAAGTTTCTTTTGATATAACACCCTGATCAAGTGCAGATGCAGCCGTTAGTACTTTCATTATCGAACCAACCTCCAAAGGAGAGCTTACAGCAGCATTGTTAAAGACGTTAGCGTCCTCGACTTTATAAAACTCAGCTGGGTTATAAGTCGGGAAATTGGCCATAGCCTTAATAGCACCAGTCTTAGGATCCATAATTAAGGCGCTGCCTGATTTTGACTTTGCGTTCTCCAGACCAATCTTCAATATATCCTCAAGTTGCTTTTGCATTGATATATCAACTGTTAACAGCACTCTTTTCCCTGGCTTTGGCAATGTCACGATATTATCGCTATTTGTTACTAGTGGTACGCCCTGAGCATCCGTAATCGCTTTAAGTTCACCGGGAGTGCCTTTTAATTCACTGCCCAGTGCCTGTTCTAGACCATATTTACCCTCACCATCATCGTTGACAAAGCCTAGTAGCTGTGACGCTAAATCCCCTTGTGGGTAGGTCCTATAGGACTCTTCCCTGAGTCCAACACCTTTGAAAGCTAATTTACCAATTTGATCTCGTTGTTGTCTTGATAGTTTTTTTGCAAGTATTGAATACCTCGTATTCAGCTTCATTTTCTTAGCAAGGTCAACTGCGTTACCACCAATAATTTGCTGCAAATCAATTGCAACAGTATCAGGATTTTTAACAAACTTTGGATCGGCAAACAAGGTATACTTTATCTCATTCAAGACAATTGGCAGGGTTTCTTCGCCGTCGTGGGCCTCAATTATGCCTCGGTCAGCCTTAATTTCGTACTCTTTTAGCTGCCCTTTTAGAGCGACTTTTTTATAATAATCATGGCGAATAACTTGTAAGTAGAACAGTCTGATGACAAAAATGCCCATTATAATAGCAAGTAGCGCATACCAAAATTGAATGCGCATATTCGTAGGCTTTAGGCCATTAGATACTTGTCGAGGTGTTACAACCATTGCTATACAGTTTATACTAGTTTGAGATAGTTGACGTCGGC
>JAYVTZ010000005.1:0-150585 GCA_043788365.1 Burkholderiaceae bacterium
GACGACGGCCATGCAACACCTGTCATTTGGCTCCCGAAGGCACACTCTACTTTCGTAGAACTTCCAAAGATGTCAAACCTGGGTAAGGTTCTTCGCTTAGCATCGAATTAAACAACACGCTCCACCGCTTGTGCGGGTCCCCGTCAATTCCTTTATGTTTTAGTCTTGCGACCGTACTCCACAGGCGGGATACTTAACGCGTTAGCTTCGCTACTAGAAGGGTCGATACTTCTAACAGCTAGTATCCATAGTTTACGGCGTGGACTACCGGGGTATCTAATCCCGTTCGCTCCCCACGCTTTCGTGCCTTAGTGTCAGAAATGGGCCAGTAGACTGCTTACGCCATCGGTGTTCCTTCTAATATCTACGGATTTCACTCCTACACTAGAAATTCCATCTACCTCTCCCATTCTCAAGCTATGCAGTTTAGATAATGTGTACACGGTTGAGCCGTGTGATTTCACTATCTACTTACATTGCCACCTACGCAACTCTTTACGCCCAGTAATTCCGGATAACGCTTGGGTCCCACGTATGACCGCGGCTGCTGGCACGTAGTTAGCAGACCCTTATTCGTCTATTACCGTCATATTCTTCATAGACAAAAGCAGTTTACAACCCGAAGGCCTTCATCCTGCACGCGGCGTTGCTCCATCAGGCTTTCGCCCATTGTGGAAGATTCCCTACTGCTGCCTCCCGTAGGAGTCTGGACCGTGTCTCAGTTCCAGTCTGGCTGGTCATCCTCTCAGACCAGCTAAAGATCGTCGCCTTGGTGAGCCATTACCTCACCAACTAGCTAATCTTACGCAGGCCGTTCCCAAAGCGCATAAAGCTTTAATCCGAAGATCACATGCGGTATTAGACACCGTTTCCGGTGCTTATCCCTCACTTTGGGGTACATTCCTACGCGTTACTCAGCCGTCCGCCGCTCGCCGACATTCCTCACTGAACCCCGGAATGAGGTAGACGGTAGACTGTAGACTGTAGGCAAGGAATTAATGTCTTCCCTTGTCTATTGTCTACTATCTATTGTCTACTGTTCCGAGCCTCGGTGAGGAACTCGCTGCCGCTCGACTTGCATGTATTAGGCACGCCGCCAGCGTTCATCCTGAGCCAGGATCAAACTCTCCAAAAAAAGAATTAAATCTAGACTTCAGTCGAACATGTAGTCGTTAAACTACACTGACTTTATTTTTAAAACAATTCCTGCGACCTATAAAAATAGGCCGACTTATTGAACTGACGTTGATTTGCACTATTCAATTTTTAAAGTTCGCTGTTTAAGAGACACTTATACAATGACCTCCAAACGAGCTCATGACATATTACCTCGTCTCAACAGATAATGCAACCCTAATTTTGGCCAAAGCGGTAGTGGCTTTTACAACGAGTGATTCTTTTATAGCAATCTAGCTTGTAACTTCAGTGGTTTGAGCAATTTCAGGTTCCTCGTCGGCTTCGACCTCATCCTGTTTGTCAACAAGTGCTAGCGAGACAACTTCGTCATCTTCGTTGAGGCGCATAATGCGCACACCTTGGGTAGCGCGGCCGAGTTGCGGGATGTTCTTGAGGCCGAGACGGATGGTTTGACCTTGCTGAGAGATGATGATGACTTCTTCGGTATCGTCGGCAGATAGAGTTTTAACACCAATCAAATTGCCGGTCTTAGTATTAACAACAGCCGAACGGATGCCGACACCACCACGAGCGTGCGGTGTGAACTGATCGATCTTGGTGCGCTTACCGTAGCCGTGCTTGCTGATGACGAAGATACTGGAATCTTTCTTAACGGTGTCCATGCCGATAACTTCGTCGCCTGCGCGCAAACGGATGCCACGGACACCTCGCGAGACTCGACCCATTGGGCGGGCGTCTTTTTCTTGGAATCTGATGGCTTGGCCGAGCGAAGTGCTAATGACGATTTCGTCGGTACCAGTTGTCATGCGGATCCAACGAAGTTCGTCTTTGTCGTCCAAGTTAATAGCAATCAGCCCTGAATTTCGGACGTTCTTGTACTGCTCAAATGGCGTTTTCTTAACGACGCCACGGATTGTACACATAAATAGGTAGCCATCTTTGTCGCCCTTGCTGACGTTGATGATCGAGCTAACGCGCTCCTCAGGCTGGAGTTGTAGTAAGTTGACCAAAGCAATACCCTTGGCGTTCAAACCGACGGCTGGGACCTCGTAGGTCTTGAGGCGGAAGACGCGGCCACGGTTGGTGAAAAATAGTAGATAATCGTGTGTTGAGGCGTTAACGACGTGTTCGATGACATCTTCCTCGCGCGTCGCCATGCCTCGTCTGCCCTTGCCACCGCGGCCTTGGCGTTTGTAGTCGGCTAGCGGACTGCGCTTGATGTAATTGGCCGATGTTAACGTAACGGCAACTTGCTCATCTGGAATCAGATCTTCGTCGCTAAGTTTACCGAGTTCGCTATCGACAATCTTGGTGCGGCGCTCGTCGCCAAACTGCTTCTTCATTTCGAGTAGTTCGGTCTTAATAATCTTTAGGATTTCTTTTTCACTGGCCAAAATGCCTTCTAGCTTGGCAATAATCTTCAGTAGCTCGGCCAGTTCGTCTTCGATTTTTTGGCGCTCCAGACCGGTCAATGTGCGTAGTTGCATAGCCAGAATTGCCTTGGCTTGAATCTCTGATAACTTGAACTGCTTGACTAGATTTTCCTGAGCCTCATCGGTACTCTTACTGGCGCGAATCGTCTTAATTACTTCGTCAATATGATCGAGTGCAATCTTTAGTCCTTCTAAAATATGAGCGCGTTCCTGAGCCTTACGTAGCTCAAATTCGGTACGGCGACGGACGACAACTTGGCGATGCTTTAGGTATTCTTGCAAAATGTCTTGGAGGCCCAAAACGCGTGGCTGAATACCATCGACTAGCGCTAGCATGTTGTAGTGGAAGCTAGTTTGGAGTGGCGTTAATTTGTACAACTGATTAAGAATTTTCTTTGGATAAGCGTCCTTTTTAAGGTCAATCACCATGCGGACACTGCCACGAGCGGTCTCATCACGGATGTCGCTGATGCCGACAATTTTCTTTTCGTGGACTAAATCGGCGATTTTTAGAATCAGACTCTCTTTGTTGAGGGCATACGGGATTTCGCTGATGATAATTTGGTGACGACCTTTGGCGTTTTCTTCGATGTTAGCGACGCCACGGACGACAACACCACCACGACCGGTAGCAAAAGCGGTACGAATCGAATCACGGCCATAAACAATACCACCAGTTGGGAAGTCTGGCCCCTTAACGTGGACTAATAAGTCGTCTAGAGTTGCGTCCGGCTTATCGATTAAAGTGATGGTCGCATCGACAATTTCGTTTAAGTTGTGCGGTGGAATGTTGGTCGCCATACCGACGGCAATACCGACTTGACCGTTGAGTAGTAGGTTCGGCAGCTTGGCCGGTAAGACTTCTGGTTCTTGGCGGGTGCCGTCGTAATTGTCGCGGAAAGGCACAGTTTCTTTCTCGATATCAGCTAGCATCGCCTCGGCGTGAGTCGTCATTTTGGCTTCGGTATAGCGATAAGCCGCCGCTGGGTCGCCGTCCATCGAACCGAAGTTACCCTGGCCATTAACGAGCATGTAGCGCATCGCCCACCACTGAGCCATACGGACCATTGATTCATAAATAGCTGAGTCGCCGTGTGGGTGATATTTACCCATGACTTCACCGACGATTTGGGCGCTTTTAACAGTCTTACCGCCCGGTGTAATACCCATCCGGTTCATAACGTATAAAATGCGGCGATGGACCGGCTTAAGGCCATCACGGACGTCAGGCAGCGCACGAGCGACGATAACGCTCATCGAATAGCGCAAGTAGCTGTCTTCCATGACGTCTTCAACTTTACGGCGCTCGACGACACGGGAGTGGCTGGCGTCTAAAACATCATCGTCTTCATAGCGACCACCACCAGTCTCAACTACTTCGACTTCTGATGTTTCGTCGTTCTCTACCACTTCGGCCTCAATATTATCGTCTTCAATCGGCATGTTATCGGTTTCTTCGGGAATTATCTCATCCTTAATTTCATCATCCATGATTTACCCCATTTGCTCCTGACTCGGCAAGATTATTATAAGCAGCTTCAAGCTGTCTGGTACTTTCCTCAAAATTAGTTCTTTGTTGTCCTAGAGCTGTTACAGCAGCGGCGTATTGTGGTTCTCTGAGCGAATCGTCAGCCACTGTTTCTAACTGCTGTCGAGCAGCTTCAGCACTACGTAAATAGACTTCGTTCCATGCATTAGTAATTGCTAGGTCCAGTATCCCAACTTCACTACCCGAAGGCAGATCAGTGCCAAGCTTACTTGCTAACACTACAGCCTGACCACCGATAACATCTGCGGCACTTACTACACGACTAGCTTCCGGCTTAGGATATAAAACCTGTACTTCACCGGGCTTGTCCATACGTACCTGAACCGAGCGACCACTTGCATCAACTCCATCAGTGCCCTTAGCCAAAGTGTCCCGCAAACTAACACCTTCTTGCCTAAATTGATCAAGTGTTCTCATACGTCGAGATCCTTTACGAATTTGGCGTGCGTCTGAATAAAGTTTTTACGTAATTCTACTTCAGTGCCCATCAACTTATTAAAGATCGCGTCGGCCTTCTCGGCGTCGTTGACGCGAACTTGCACAAGTACGCGCTGGTCAGGATTCATAGTTGTCTCAAATAGTTGTTCGGCGTCCATTTCACCAAGACCCTTGTAGCGTTTCTGCTCCATAAAGCCGGCTTGCTTGATACGGTCGTCGTTCGGGTCAACTTTGACACCTTCCTTAGAACGAGCCTCAATTCTCTCTGATAGGACTTTCTCGAGCTCGTCTTCATCGTAAATAAAGACACTTGATTTGCGACCCGGCTTAACTAATTCAAACAGTGGCGGTTTGGCCAAATATAGGTAGCCACCGTCGATAATCGGTTTCATAAATCTAAAGAAGAAAGTCAGCAGTAGCGTGGTGATGTGTGAACCGTCGACGTCAGCGTCGGTCATGATAATGATGCGGTGATAGCGCAGGCCATCCATACTGAACTGCTCTTCAATACCAACGCCCAAAGCTTTAATCAGCGTGACGATTTCATTGTTGCCGAGCATGCGGTCAAGGCGAGCACGTTCGACGTTTAAGACTTTTCCACGCAGTGGTAGAATTGCTTGAGATTTGCTGTCGCGTCCACCTTTAGCTGAACCACCGGCCGAGTCACCCTCGACGATGTAAAGTTCTGAATCAGCTGGGTTTTTGTTCGAACAGTCAGCGAGCTTACCTGGTAGTCCTGAACCTTCCAAAACACCCTTACGGATGATGTTATCGCGGGCAGCGCGAGCAGCCTTGCGAGCGCGGGCAGCTAGTAACGCCTTGCCGACAATCTTACGACCAACGGCCGGGTGCTCTTCCATATAATAGGTCAAATATTCGCCGACAACTTGCTCGACATAACCACGAACCTCTGGGTTGCCGAGCTTGTTCTTGGTCTGGCCTTCGAACTGCGGATCGGGTAATTTAACCAGAATTACTGCTGTTAAACCTTCACGGGTGTCTTCGCCGGTTAAGTTCTCTTCCTTTTCTTTGAGTAGGCCGTTCTTGCGGGCATAGTCGTTAACAACACGGGTCAGTGCGGCGCGGAAACCAGTTAAGTGTGTACCGCCGTCGGGGTTATAAACGTTGTTAGCAAAAGCTTTAACTGTCTCAGTAAACGATTCAGCATACTGCATGGCAATTTCAACGCCACTGCCGCTAACTTCTTTTTCAACGTAGAAAACATCATCGTCAACAACTTCCTTACCAAGATTTAGGTGCTTAACGTAAGAGCGGATGCCGCCTTCGAAATAAAAACCGTAGCGCTGACCGGTGCGTTCGTCATGGACGTCAGTTCTTAAGCCTTTTGTGAGATAGGCTTGGTGGCGCAGGTAGTCAACGACCCATTGATAATCAAAAGTAATGTCCGGGAAGATTGTCTCGTCAGGGTGGAAAGTAATCGTCGTGCCGGTGTCGGTCGTTTTCTCACCCTTTTTAATCGATGTCAGCGGGACGCCACGCTCGTAGTCTTGAGTATAAATATAGCCGTCTTTGCGGACTTCGGCGTGGAGTTTGTCGGACAAAGCGTTAACAACGCTGCTACCGACACCGTGCAAACCTGATGAAACTTTGTAGCCACCACCGCCGAACTTACCGCCGGCGTGAAGCACGGTTAGGACGGTTTCTAGGCCACTCTTGCCGGTTTTGCCAACAATATCGACAGGAATACCGCGTCCGTTATCGGTGACGGTTACACTACCGTTCTCGTGGATAGTAACGTGTAATTCGGTAGCATGACCAGCAATAGCCTCATCAACTGAGTTGTCGGCGATTTCTTTAATCAAGTGGTGTAGGCCTTCTAGACCAGTGCCACCGATGTACATACCTGGCCGTTTACGAACTGGATCGAGACCCTCAAGAACCTGAATTTGTGATGAATCGTATGTGTTTTCTTTAGCCACTCTAAAAATACCCTCGTAACTTATGTTTCAAATGATAAATTGCCCACTTCTTATATATAAGTATAGATTAAATTGACTGTCTGCGCAACAGTTTACAGATGACAAATCAACAACTATTGTCATGCTGCATTTGCCCCGTGCCACCGACTGTCATCCTGAACTTGATTCAGGATCGATTGTAAACCAAAAGGTATTTCTGGATACTGAAACAAGTTCAGGATGACATTGTTGATGATTGAAAAGTTGTTGTTCAGAGATTGACAGCTAATAAGGTTCGACCTTGTTGTTACTAGCTGCTGACATATCTATGTTACCGTCTTGATCAATCGAGATTGTGTCTTCGGTCGGGTGTGATGATGGACCAGTTTTACCTAAATGAATCTCGCCATAATGCTTGGCTGGATCGTCGTCATTTTTATTCTTCATGGCTTGACGTAGCTCCTCGGCGACACTAGCGACCTCTTTATCTTCTTGCTGCTCACTCGATATATTGACATTTTGGCCAAGAACTTGATGCGTCTCGGTGAATGGTTGCTTGTGCTCTTCATCACGGGTAAGCGTCACTGGATGGTCATCTGATATTAGTGATTTCTGCTCGTGACCAGCAATCTGTGGCGGCTCTTCGGCTGGGGTAGCCACAGGAACAATCGGAGCTGGTGGAGCTGCGGCAGGCACATCAACCGGTGGCATCGTAAAAGCCGAGACCACTGGGCTAGAAGCAGTGTTTGGTTGTGGCGCAGTGGTGGCCACAGGCGGCCTTGGGGCTGGCGTAGAGCCAGCTGGTGTGACAGTTTGGCGCTTGGATAACCAATCGTCCAAAAACGACGGCGCTGGCGCGCCTGGCGGTCGTGGCGGTGCTCCAGCAGGTTGACCGGCCACAGGAGCTTGATTTGGACCGGCAGGTGCGCCGGCAATTGGTGCGGGTGGATGACTGCCAATTATTGGTAAGTCTTTGGTACGCAAACGACTAAAGATAGCTTCTTCGGCCTCGGCTTTTGGACGACCAAACTTAGTGGCCGATAGCTGGCGCAGGTCTTTACCGAGTTCCGGGTTGTCCTTACCGAGCACTGGTAAAATTGCCATACTAAACGGCTGAGTCGGAATACCACCAATCAACATCTGGGTGATGGTATTAAAGTTCGGTATACGTAGTACATCTTCGCGTTCAAAAACCGGCTGGAACTTCTTGCTCAGGCTGTCGGCATCGGCGTCCGAGCCAACTCGGAACGAGACAATCGTACCAACGTTACCAAAGACGGCATCGCGAATTTCGTCAGTTAATTGAGTCGTAAACTGGTTGGCAACAATTAGGTTCAAACGGTATTTTCTAGCTTCTGATAAAATCGTCGCAAACGAGTCTGTCGAGAAGTTCTGGAACTCGTCGACATACAAACAAAAGTCTTGTCTTTCCTTTTCCGGAATCGAGGTCCGGCTCATGGCCGCAGCCTGGAATTTCATGACGAAAATCATACCAAGTAAGTTGGAGTTAAGCTCACCAGTCCGGCCTTTTGATAAGTTAACAAATAGGATCTTTTTGTTATCCATAACGTCGCGCAAGTTGAATGCGCTCTTCGACTGGCCAATGATATTACGCATCATTTCGTTCGACAAGAAAGCGCCGAACTTACTGACAAACCAACCGAGCACTTCACTTTTATGATAGTCACTGGTACTTGCTAGCTCCTTGTCCCAGAAGTCCAAAACTGTCTGGTCGGTAACGTAAGCCTTGAGTTGTTTCTCATAACTTTTATCGGTAAAGACTTTTGGAATATCAATAAAAGTACCACCTTCTGGGTTGGCCATAACCGTCAGCGCGGCGTTACGGAACCAGTGTTCGTACCTAGGACCAATGATGCCTTGGTGCTGCGGATCGTACAATTTATAGAGCATGTTGATGGCTTCCTGAATCAAAAAGTCCTTCTGCTCGGGCGCATAAAATTCAAATAGGTTCAGGCCCATTGGATAGTCCATGTCAGCTGGATTGAAGTAAATTACATCGTCGGTGCGTTCTTTCGGTACCATCGAAACTAGCCGGTCAACCGTGTCACCATGCGGGTCGACAAAGGCAAAGCCGCGGCCGGCTAACATGTCTTGCAAAGCCAGATTCTCGAGGAAAGTCGACTTACCGACACCGGTCTGCCCAACGACATACATGTGGCGGCGACGATCTTCTAGGCTAAGCCTGATTGGCTTCTTGACGCCACGAAAAACGTTATAACCAAGTAGTAGACCATCCTCAGGCATATTGCGCGGTCCGTCGACTTGCTTTGAAGCTTGCCTGGTCAATTGAGTCGTCGGAATATTCTTGTGGTCTGGGAAGTGGAACAGCGTCGCCATTTCAACCGAATTCAAGATATTCTTGTTCTGTTCTTGCGGGAAAAACCTCAGCAAGTAGGCAGTGACGAAAGCTTCCATATCTTCGGCATCGGCATACTTAAAGCCGTTCTTGCCTGGGGCATCAAACAACGAAAAAGCCGCCACCATATTATTCTTGATGGCTGAGGCCTTGTGAGCATCTTTGGACGAGGCGATGACGCGAATCAGTGTCTCATAACCCGGGTACCTAGTCTTATCGTCAATCGAATCAATAATTGTCTGGTCGAGTATCGATAGTTCGACTTTCTCTTTGTCGCCAGCTTTTTTGTCTTCTGTTGGCGGGGTGTGGAAGGCCAAAGGAATCTGACTAATCCAACTAATTGTGGCGTCACTAAAAGTCTTCTTTTTAACGTTGCCCTTGCGCTTCTCACCAGATACTTTGTGGGCGGCCTTGCGCCAGTCATTCAGTGCCGGTCGCATTAACAATTGAATTGCCGCACCATCTTCTTTTTCGAGTGTCGACAGAGAATTCAGGATAGATTGCATGGCGTCCCGTTTGAGCTCCTGATAAGTTGCAATTGGGTATGCAAAATCCTCCTTTAGCGTAAGTTCGCCACCAACCACACCAGTCATGCGACTAACCTCGTTAAATATATTGTGTTCGATAACCTCTTCTAGCTGTGATGATGGGTAGGCGCTGTTGACCGCCTGCTTAACGACCTCAACCAGCGCTACTGGTACAGCGGCATAAAAAGCCACCGTCCCCTTACTAGCAATAATCTCAAAACCAAAATGGCGTTGGCCATAAAACTTATTCTTAAAGGTATCTTTTTTTACCGTACTGGCGATGATGCTATAGAGCACTTGTGCGCGCGAGATATTTTCATCAATTAACTCACGGACGTCACGACCGTTCTCATGAGTGTCATCACTGATTGGCGGCAAGTGAATAAGCATCGGCACCATCTTAAGCCCGCGCTCAAAGTTCTTGTGTTCGCGAAAAACCCTCTTGGACCGCTCATACCAAGCCCAAGCGCCGGCCGGTATAACCACGAAAACGACTACCAGAATCACTATCAGTGCGTTTGACATGTTGCCTAGGCCCACCCTTTAGACTTCATCGAGTTTAATCTCCCGCTGATAGCGCTTATTGATATAGTCGGCTTTGAACTTATAAATCTCTTGGCTCTGTAGGTATGGATTATCACGCGTGCGGTCAACTATTGCCTTGGCCTTGTGCACCCATTCCGACTCTATTAAATCACCATCATCGGCATTAACAGGACTATCTGGGTGGAGCGACGCTCCGGGTATCTTAGTAGGTGGCAATGGGTCAAATTGGATATTGCTAGCTGCGGGATTTGCCGTGGATAATTGACTAGCCGATGCGTCACTGGTCTGGTCTGTTTGTGGCGTTGCTCCAGCCACACCCTGCACTGAGTCTATCTGTGACTTTAGTGCCGCAACCTCAGGCAAGTTATGCATTGAGTCGACTTCCTCTACAGGGGTAATATTGCTCGCATCCATATCTTCAAATTATAACAGAATAACTGCCCCGTACCGATAACAAAAAGCTTATAGTTATCTATGTGCTGCCTGGACAGGCAGTTTACGACTTAAAATTGAGCTTGGCGACATAGAAAATGCCAACAACGCCAAGTATGAATATCAGCAGAATATCTCTAATTGTTAGTTGATTAATGGAATCTAACAGAATTACCAGCGTCGGCAGCCCAGCAATGATTGCCGCCAAAGCGTTATTCTTGTTTGACTTGCGTCTATGTCTTATTGATTTAATGACTGACTTGGAAGTCCAAAACAGCGCCACAAATATCCACAAAAAAGGCAGTAGCAGCCAACCAATTGCCAGTTTATGAGGATCAGTCGACATAAAGAAAGCCAACATCCCGCCATAGAGCAAGATGGCTATAACAAACTTACTGATTAAATTTTTACTAATGATTTTCATATTGCTAATTGATTATATAGACAAAGGATTATGCCTCTCTCATAAGCATAATCCTAAAGTCATACAATGACCAAAATCTAAAATACATAGACTGAACAACAAAGTGACTACACTTTGCCTTTGCAAAATTTCAGCATCGTCTGACTGAATCTAAATGCTCGTTTATAAAATCTTTGAGATGCCCTATTTTGGTTACCACTTTGATGCTCTTTTCTGTTGTTTTGTTTTTGTGTTTGGTGCCCACTAATCGTGATAAAAATTCATAGAAGCCGGACGGTAAATCCGCTCAATATTTAAATGTATAGCAGTTACCGTCCATTGGCTTATTTGACTGACCGCCCTTTATGCCTTACAGCACTCAGAGCGATATGTAACTGGAGCAGTTACTTTTGGTATTTTTGTTTAAACTTACCTCGCCTACAGTACTAAATAAATACGCTTATGTCAATATTTTATCATTGTACTTATTACTACGCTACACTTTGAAGCATCAATTTAAATAGCTAAATTTGAAATTGATTATCGTTATAAGTATAACAACGGCTAGTTATTAAAATTATGTACATTTTACGAACGAAGTTGTGAGCAAATTAGTGGCTCCGGGGCCCTGCCGAGAGCCTATTTAGGGGTCTTAATAGTCGTCTAAAAAGGTCTGAAGTGGCCCAAATATTGTCCGCATAAGTGTTTTATCGGACCCTTATTTTGTGTTCTCCTGGGCCTGTACTTGCTCGTAAATAGCAGCAAAAAAGCTACTGTTTTTTAGGCTTAACTATGGCCTTATCGGTCACCAATTATCAGCTTATTCTCGGCTCTCGGCTTTTAAGACTCACCTTCTAGCTACTTTTATCAGTAGCTATAGACCCGGGTCATAGTTGATATTATGATCAATCTTTGGCTTAACTCTGGTCAAGAACCACCTATCTGGGCGAGCCAATCTACCTATAACCCTTGAACTTAGCTAACTACTACTCCCATGCCCGCCTGGACGTCTTAGGCTAGCTGATGTACCTATATAACTGGCTAATGGGCATAATCATCGTTTTTGAGGTCGAAGCATCAGCTAGGAGGCCTAGGACAGCCCGGGCGATATCAGGATTTGAACTTAAAGTAGCTGAGTATCACCTACACCTAGCTATAGTCGACCTAAGCCGTGCCGTCACCCAGGCTGAGCTAATGGCTATAGCCATGGCGCCAGCCGTGACTATCTGACCGGCTCACACTGCGTGACTCCATACACTTCCATATGCTGCTGGATTATCAACTACTGCGCCTCCAATGCGCCTAAGCATGTCCCATAAATTGGCTGACTTTTATAGTAATCGACTGCTAATTTCTTATCTGAAGGCGACATAGTGACTACAAAAAATAAAAGTTATACACAGGTTTATTCATCAATCTAACCATAAGTCTATTGACAGTAAATTTAGCAATGTATAGGATGTAATCAGCACTGAATAAAAAAAGTGCTCAAAAACAAAAACGTCATCAGTAACAACGGCTTCTCGCAAGCCGTTGTTCCAAGCAAACAACGGGCTATAATAACAAATCAAACACACACCAAAACAACAAAGACCTATAGAAAAATCCACTTTTAAAAAAGAGTGGATTTTTCTTTTGGCCTTTTATGTTTGAGCATATTGCCAATTGTTAATCTATTTCCCTGAGCTGTCATGCTGAACTTGATTCAGCATCCAGAAGACCTATCGTCACTTTAATTGATCCTGAAACGAGTTCAGGATGACAACCGCGATACCGATTTATTTACCTGCTCTATATCGGCATTGACTAAATTTGTCATAGTTTATTCATGAAAATTTTTATGACACTTGGTTTAAACTGCAGTTACTATGAGCGCAACAGTGAGGAGCGTAATCGATTTTGGATCAAGTGGCATGCTGATAGATGTTGAGTGTCATTTATCTAACAGCCTACCCAGTATTGTAATTGTCGGCTTGGCAACTAAAGCCGTTGATGAGGCCAAAGAGAGACTACGCGGCGCTTTTACTAATTCGAATCTTAAGCTACCGAAAAAACGCATAACAGTTAACCTTGCCCCGGCCGACGTCCCTAAAGATACGACTAGCTTTGATCTGGCGATAGCCACGGCCATACTGTTGGCTGCAAGCCAAACCAGCCAAAAACTCCCCGACAAATCCCTGATGATAGGAGAGCTCGGTCTTGGTGGCGACGTTCGCCCTGTTAGGGGCATAATTGGTAAGCTCCTAGCCGGGCGCGAACTAGGTTACAAAACTTTCTACATGCCAATTGGCAATCTGACTCAGGCGATGCTGGTGCCTAACATCAACCTCATACCTATAGCCACACTGGCCGACATCTATAAGGCCCTAAATGAATCGGTTGAACTAAAGATTATTGACACGGCTAGTGGCCATGCCCCAACCCTTTATCACAGTAGTGCTGACATTAATGATTTTAAGCACGTCGTTGGCCAAGCTCGTGCCAAACGAGCACTCGAGATAGCCGCCGCCGGCTCGCATAACCTACTATTAAACGGACCGCCTGGCACCGGCAAAAGCATGCTAGCCAAGGCCCTACCCTCGATATTACCGGCCCTCAACCCTGAGGAAATGCTCGAGGTCACCCATATCCATAGTCTGTCAAACAAGCAATACGACACGATTATTAAAGATAGGCCTTTCCGCTCACCTCATCATAGCGCCAGCGACATCTCGATAATCGGTGGTGGTCAGTACCCACGCCCCGGTGAAATCAGCCTGGCACACAGGGGTATTTTATTTCTTGACGAGTTGCCAGAGTTTGGTAGAGCGACAATTGAGGCCCTACGCCAACCGTTAGAAGATAAGGTCATAACTGTGTCGCGGGCGCGCGATAGCATTATCTTCCCCGCCCACTTCATACTTGTGGCCACCGCCAACCCCTGTCCGTGCGGCTATTACGGGACATCTAAGGAATGTACTTGCATGCCTCATCAAATCACCAATTACCAACGTAAATTATCTGGGCCAATCATCGATCGAATTGACATGTATGTCGACGTTGATGAGATTGTCCACGCCAAACTACTAACTAGTGATGATCAGGAGTCTAGTAGCGAAATTGCTAAACGAGTCGCCTCTGCCCGTGAACGTCAGGTCAAACGTTATAAGGCTACTACCAAAACCAACAGCGATATGACCAATCAAGATATCAAGAAAATTGGCTTACTATCACCCGAAGCCCTGGAACTGCTTAATCAAGCAGCTACGCGGTTGCAAATCTCGGCTCGGCATTATATGAAGTCAATAAAAGTAGCCCGCACAATCGCCGACCTTGAGGGTTCCTCGCAGATTACTTCGGCTCATATGGCGGAGGCACTCCAATACCGTAAACGTACAGTCAGTTTTTAGTCCACCAGAGTGGACTGCACTTTGCCACTTTTGTCTCGGCAAAAGATGGCGCAAAAGCCGAGGGGCGGTGTCTGCTTCTTGATACAGTCTCTAGTCAAGCCTGACAACTGCCTGCGGAACTAGGCCCGCTCTATTACTTTGGGAGGGCGGGCCGTCAGACAATCCTCGGCTAATAGTTGTCAGTTTGACGAGACATGTATCAGGAAGCAGCCAAGCCCCCTAAAAGACCATGGATGCCCGCTGGGGGCGGGCAATTTATTAAATATTCGTCATACCAATTTTTATAAAAATATCTACATTAAATCTATTTTTTATCTTTAGCTATTTTTAATGATACGAAAATATTTAGTGCAAATCCTAAACATAAAATAATAAAACTGGCAGTTATTAGAATGATGAAGTTATTATAATGTCTTTGTATTAACTCTATTAAACTTGTAATTGCTACAATTTTACTCAATACATCTACCATCCTATGAATCATAAGTGTTTTTTTCTTAATACCCACTGACTTTAGGAGCTTTTCTTCAAACTCCTTATCTAAAATGGGCCTAACATTACTATGTATTGAAGGTTCATTGTCCACATCTTTAGCTAACATGATTCTTATTATAATAAATTAGTAGCAATAAATCATAACATTTAAATTAATATTGTATGTGCTTAGTGGGAGTTTTAATTGTTTTTAATAATATTTATATTGCGCTAGAGTAAACTTAAACAAGTATAAAAATATCGAGGCGTCTTGTACTCTGTTAATATCTCTGTTATAATGTGGCAAACCTAAATGATAGCAAGGAGAAGAATCTTATCGCTAAACCGACTCGTCTGAATCACTTAATTCAGGCGTCCCAGTTACGAGTTATCGACGAAGACGGCAAGTTAATTGGCGTTATGTCGAAAGGTGAAGCTTTGCGCGCGGCTGAAGAAGCCGGTCTGGACTTAGTGGAAATCTCCCCTGATGCCAGCCCACCAGTAGCGAAAATTGTCGATTGGGGCAAATTTAACTACCAACGCACCAAGCAACTCCAGAAGAACAAACGTAACGTTAAGGTAGTCGAGATTAAGCAGATGAGGTTTGGACTCAAGATCGGCGAGAACGATCTAGCCGTCAAGCTGCGTAAGGTTTCAAGCTTCTTAGAAGCTGGTCACAAGGTTAAAATCGGTGTTTGGTATAAGGGTCGTGAAATGGCTCACCAAGACTTGGGTTATAAACTTGCAGCCAAAGTGATCGAAATGTTTGGCGAATCAATCGTCGTCGAGCAAAATCCGTCACTCGCAGGGCGACAACTATCATTCGTAATAAGAGGTACTGGCAAGCCAATACCACCACTAAAGCAGGAGAAATAAATGCCAAAGCTTAAATCACACAGCGGCACCAAAGATCGCATCAAAGTTACCAAGAACGGCAAAGTATTGCGCCGTCATTCAATGCGCAGTCACTTCCTGCAGAAGAAAAGTTCAGCACGCAAGCGTAAATTAGCTGGTACCGAACAGATCGTTGGTAAGTTTGCCCGTAACATCAAGACAAGAATGGGAGTATAGATGAGAGTTAAAAGAGGCGTCACTAGTCACGCCAGACACCAGAAGATTCGCAAGGCAACCAAAGGCTTTACCCGTGGTAACCGTTCCAGCATCAAGCGCGGCCGACAAGCCGTTACTAAGGGTTTGCAACACGCTTACCGTGACCGTCGTAACCGCAAACGCACCATGCGCCAAGTGTGGAATGCACGTATTAACGCCGCCGCTCGTCTAAACAACACTACTTACAGTCGTCTTATCGCCGCCCTAAAAGCTGCAAGCATTAATCTTGATCGTAAGATCCTAGCCGAACTATCTGTCAACGAGCCAAAGGCTTTTGAAGCTGTAGTCAAAGCTTCAGAGAAATAAATATGACTAATGTTCCATCGGCCGAAGCTAGTCAGCCCAGTATTGAGCCCCCTAAAGAAGTGGTGACCGACTCAACAAGCCTTATGTTTGCCAGAGGATGGCTACGTTCTGCTGTCGAGCAAGGTGCAGTAACTGATCCTATGTTTAGAGGTCCGGAGACTAGTCCCTCAACTGATACCCAACAAGTCCGCCCCAACATCAGTTATTTAGCCCAGCGCTTCGGTGGCCTAACAAAATAAAAACAGCTCTGCACCAGAGGCAAATTGGATATTTTATATTGTTTATGCTATAATACTTCGGTCAGATTATTGACTGGTCGCGTCATTCGAAAGAATGCCGAGGAAAGTCCGGGCAACACAGGGATATACTGTCGCTAACGGCGACCGGGGGTAACCCCAGGGAAAGTGCCACAGAAACGAAACCGCCTAAGCAGCCTTAGGGCTGACGGTAAGGATGAAACGAGTGAGGTAAGAGCTCACAGCATCTCATGGTGACATGAGACGAAGGTAAACCCAGTACGTTGCAAGGAGATATGTCTCAAGGCGCTCCTTTTGGCTCAAGTTATTGGCTAGATGGTTGCTGATGAGTATTCACAGATTGGTTGGACACGCCGCAGGCGTACCAAATTGGTACATCGAGGACGTGAACGAGCAAGCTGGGGATGCTCATCGGTGACCAGACCCATTAAGTTGAGCGGAAAGGAGCGCCACAGGCGTCCCGCCGAGGCAATTCACAAAACCCGCTTGAGCCTAAGGGCAACTTTAGGCCTAGATAGATGATCAGTACTCATGTAAATGAGGACAGAACCCGGCTTACAGATAGTCTGACAAAATATATAAAAGCACCATCCCTAAAAGATGGTGCTTTTCTTATTCTTGTACAGCTTTGAGATCAGTATCATTCAAAATATCATTAACCATGCGGTCCGCTAAGCCGTTTAACTCTCTCGGCACATGTGTAAATGTGACTTTTTTAAAGCTTTTAACCTGTTCGACGATTGCCTGGTGTATAGGCCATAAATCACGGTTTTTAATCTTAAAAATGCCCTTCATCTGATTGATCACTAATAGACTGTCTAGATGAACGTGAATTTCCCTAGCACCCCTTCTATGAGCCTCATCTAGTCCAAGCTTAAGCGCTTGGTATTCGGCCTGATTATTAGTGGTAACTCCGAGGTACAACCCATTTTTATAAATAACTTCGTCATTCATATCTAGTAGCACGAAACCACTGGCAGAGGGTCCAGGATTACCGCGCGAACCACCATCTGCGAACAATTTTATCTCTTTATTCTTACCAACTTCAGTTGGTACTAATGTTGTCTTTTGCTCAACGAATTTGGTCTGAATCAATCTGTTATAAGCTTGGTCAATTGTCTCAGCCAGGTGCCTGTCTTTGTTAGTTACGACGTTGCCGGCCTCGTGTGTAGATAGCCAAATGCCAACTTTATTCCACTCATTTTGCCACTTCGGGTGGTGTTGCTGCTCCTCCGCTAACTCAGCCACAGCCTCCATAAACTTGAAGGCTTCGCGAAAGTTTTTGAAACTAAATTCTTTATATAGTTCGTTTTTATCTTCTTGCCACATGGTGCTATCTTAGCAGATAGCAGTATATAGTTGCTAGTTTCTAGTAGCTCGTATAGCCCAAAACTAGGATACGAGTATTAGTACTGGTAGAATATAACCTGATGAAAATTAGTGACTACACCTACGAACTACCCGAAGAGCTAATTGCTCTAACGCCACCCGAAATCCGCGGCACTAGTCGCTTGCTGGTTCTTAATAAGTCATCAGGAGTCATGGAGCACAAGCATTACTATGACTTACATGAGTATATTGAGCCTGGCGACGTGGTGGTAATTAACGATACTAAGGTTATAAAAGCTAGACTTTTAGCCAAGAATAACAAGGGTCAGGACCGTGAACTATTGCTACTCGAGGAGCACGCCGGTAGCGACCCATATATCCGCAGAGCAATGTACCGCGGCACAATCAAAGTCAGTGAAGTACTTACCGTCGGCGAGGCTAAGATATTAGTTGAAGAAGTTCTAGATGGTGGAATTACCAAGATCAGCAGTAAAACCAATCTGTTAGAGTTGGCTGAATTGGTCGGTAAAGTTCCCTTGCCACCCTACATGCACCGTGACGCTACCAAGGCCGACATCGAACGCTATCAAACTGTCTTTGCTCATCAACCCGGTTCGGTGGCAGCACCAACTGCTTCACTAAACTTTACCCACGAGCTCGAAAAAAAGATTTTAGCTCGCGGCGGCAAAATAGTTTATCTAACTCTGCATGTCGGTCTGGGCACATTTTTACCAATTCGGGCTGACAATATCGAAGATCATGTCATGCATAGTGAGTATTTTGAAATCCCGAATGAGACACTCACGGCCATTCGCGAAGCCAAAAATTCGGGTCGCAAAATATTAGCCGTCGGCACAACAGTCGCCCGCACACTCGAATTTGCTGCTGATAAAATTTTGGATGATGCAGGAGACCTAAGTGGCGAGGCAAACATCTTTATTTACCCGGGCTACAAGTTCAAATTGGTAAATACCCTGCTGACCAACTTCCACGCTCCAAAATCGACAGTACTGATGTTGACCGCTGGGTTCGCAGGCTGGGACAACTTAAATCACGCCTACCATGAAGCAATCAAACAAAAATATGCCTTCCTGTCCTACGGCGACTCAATGCTAATAATCTAAAGCCTCCTTTGCAAGGAGTCTCCTTGTTGCAAGGACTCTCCCTGCAAAACTATGCTTTATGCCGATAAACACGCTTGCCTACCATTTATAATGTCGATAAGTTAAAATACGGAGGTTATCTCCTGAGGTATCGGGAAGAGAGCCAGACAAAATGTATTCCATTTTGCCTGCGCGTTGAGAAAACCCGAAGGGGTGTCTCAAAGCCTAACAGGGTGTAGCTTAGTTGGTAAAGCGCTGGGCTGGGGTGAGAATTGCCTGGTGGCAGTTCGCAAGGAAATCTTCCGGTGCCAACTAGTTGGCACCAGTGAAGTTTCGGGGTCGCGGAACGTGACCCAGAGATCGGAAGTTAGCCAGGCGCGCAAGCCCTGGCGCTGTCTTCTCACCCTGACCAGGATTGAATGTAAAAGTCCTTCCACAAACTAGGCCTTCTAGCTTTTACGCAGTTTGGGCGCTCTTCCGAGCATCGAAACGGAAGCGTACTCCTCGTACGCTGAGTATCGAAGCACAGGAAAACACCCAAAATGTGCAAAGCTAGCAGGCCAAAGAAAAAGCTTCAAGAAAACTTGAAGCTTTTAGTTTAGCCAGGAGGCCAACTTGATTAACCCTTGTTATCAAGGTGGGTATCCGCACGTACCAACCACGGTTAGTACAAATATTAGATTCCCGTCAAATGAATATTGAGTAAATCATTTGATTGGCTGAAGGTTTAACCCTTCGTATCCCAGCCTACTCAATTATACCCCAAACTGCAAGCAATAATATAGTAATAATTATGAATAAATTAGCCAAGTAACAGATTGATAACGCTATTGTCGATTCTGACAATTACTTCACCTAATCCCGTCGACATAAATATAAACATGAAGATGATGATAATCATAAACCCGCTAGACTCTAGTCCATACATGACTCGTTGCAATGGTTCTGGCGCAAAAGCATAAAGTAGCCTCGAGCCGTCAAGTGGCGGAAATGGGATCATGTTAAAGACTGCTAAAGAAACGTTCAAAACTACCACCATCAATAACACCTGGCCCGTTACTCCAGTAGCTAAGATTGACCAGAACCGTAGGAGTAGTGATGCGACAATCGCCAGGCTGATATTTGTCAAAGGCCCAGCCACGCCAATAATTGCTACACCAAACTCATCATATTTGACACGGGAAGAGTTAAAAGGTACTGGTTTGGCGATAAAAAACGGTGGTAAGTGCGATAAGATAAGTACTATTGGCAAAATGATTGAAGTATAAAGATCGAGGTGTTTTAAGGGATTGAGCGTCAGTCTACCCTGTTCCTTGGCGGTAGAATCGCCCAGCCAATGAGCCGCAAAACCGTGCATCGCCTCATGTAGCCCTACTGAGAACAATAGCACTGGGATAAAAATTACGATATTTACTGAGTCAAAGAATCCATTCATACCCAAATAGTATAACATCTTAGGACCAGGGTTGACCTACCGAGGCTTTTCCTGTAGAATAACACCTTATGCAAGTATGTGATATTACCGGTAAGGGCAAGCAATACGGCAACAACGTAAGCTTCTCTCAGAGACACACTAAGAAGGTATGGAAGCCAAACCTCCAGACCAAGACTGTTGTTATTGATGGCAAAAAAGTTCGTTTGAAGGTCAGCACCCAGGGTATCCGTATCCTTAAAAAGCGTGGCCTACTTGTTAACCCTCACGCCAGCGTTAAAGCTGTAGCTGCTGAGTAGACCGTAGACAATAGACCGTAGACAAGTTAGCCCTTCAGACGAAGGGCTTTTATTAATCCTACAAGTTGTTTATGAATTATCTCTGTTAGATTAGCTACTTCTTTAGCTTCTTCTAAGTTCAAGTAGCCTAAATCTTTTGATAATAGAATTTGGCTTTGAACTTCAGACACGGAGCCCAGTGATATACTATAAAACTGGATTTTCTCTTTGAGTGATATTCTATTAAATCCCTCTGCAATGTTTGACGGAACGGATACAGATGCGCGGCGAACTTGATTCGTAAGCCCAAATTGCTCATCTTTTGGAAAATGCTGTGTAACTCTGTACACAAGTAAAGCTAACTTATGAGATTCCTGCCAAACATTTAAATCACTAAACTGTTTGCTAGTTGCCATTGCCTTACCTTGTCTACTGTCTATCGTCTACAGTCTACCCCTGTCGTGTTAAGACGACAAGCTGCGTAACATCACTAATAAAATCAGCCGATTTTAGCTTCAGTTTCTCAACCGTTTCGCGCGGTTCCATGGCAAGTTCTTTGATAGCCGTTTCTAGATCCTGCTGAGGTACTGGGAAGTTGATAGCCTTATCGGCATAGTGGGTTGGGATGACCAATTTTGGCTCAATTTTCTTGATTAGTTTAAGCGCGCCAACTGGGTCGAGAGTATAGCCATTACCGCCAACTGGTACTAGTAAAACATCGACAGTGCCGATAGCTTCAAGTTGTTCGTCGCTGAGTTCTGGATAGATGTGACCGAGGCTAACTAGACTGACATCGTCAATAATCACTTTAAAAATCGTCGCTGAGGTCTTGCCGGCTTCGTCCATGTGGCTACGAGCGACAACGCCCTGAATCGATACGTCTGACACTTCATACTCACCGGGTTGATCGATGGCGACCTTAACATCTTGGGTTGGTAGTGGATGCTCAACGCTAAAGATGACGATATCGCCGGCTTTAGTAACTGATTTTAGGCCGAGCTCAGCAAGGTTATCGTCAATCGTGACGGTCGCCTTTTTACCAGTAATTTTGACACAGTTAGCTCCGTAAAATTGTAGATCCATTGTATTTACTCCTTATCTTTTTTGTTAGCTGCAACTAGTTTGTCGACGATAATTTGCTTCTTGGCCGACATGACATTTGATAAAAATCTATCTTTGACTTCACGACGATAGTTAAAGTCGCTGAGCGTCATGACTGTAAAGCGTAGTTCCTTGCCCTCTTTTTCTTCAAGCTCGGCAATAAACTTAGTTAACTTAGTCTGATTAATATCACCAACGATTAATACATCGGTGCCGCTAGCTTCGTCGCGGGTCAGTACACCAGTATAGATTGCATATTCAACGTTGCCAATGGCGTGAATCCCAGTCACATCTTCTTCAGGTGCATCGTTAGAGGCGGCCTTGGATTTCTTTTTTGGTGTGGTCGGAGTTCCAAAAATTGCCGATAAGGCCGCGTAATAATCGTAGTCCTGATTGACTTCATAATATAGCCGATTATTGGTGCTGTCGGACGTAATAATGCCAATACTAAGTAGGTTTGCTAGTTCGCGCCTAACCGAGTTAATCTGCTCGTCAATTTTGCGCGTTATCTCACGTACATAAAAAGACCGGTTCGGGTTACCGTAAAATAAGTTAAGTAGCTTAACACGCGTCTTTGACCCAAATAGTTGCTCAATCATGCTTCTATTGTAACAGACTACCTTGGCTTTACCACTCTATTTGTTCAACTATTTTATTACGGCTAACAGTGGTGATGCAGGCACTGAACACGATAGTTGATATATGCCTGTCGCCAAACATCGTCCTAGAACAAACAACTTATTTTTGAACAAATAGGCTATAGTTTAATAATGCAAAGTGATGACTCAGCAAAAAAATTAAATCGTAATATTACTCTTTTTGGTGTCTACAAAATATTTACAAAACGAGTTTTTATTCCACTTACAACTATTTATGCGACTCAGCAAGCCGGTCTCAATATCCAACAGATTGGTTTCACTACAGCAATCGCATCAGTAACTAGCCTCCTGCTTGATACCACAACTGGCTACTGGGCAGATGTTCACGGGCGTAGAAAAAGTGCTCAAGTTGGTTCAATTGCCGCCGCACTGTCTACTCTTATGTATGTTTTTAGCACAAACTTCATAGGCATCCTATCGGCATCAATTGTTATGGCGATAGGCTATTCGTTTATGAATGGTGCAATTGAGGCATTAATCCACGATACTCTGGTTTCACTTGGCCAAGAAGGTAGCTATTCAAAAGTAGCTTCAAGAGCACAATCCTTAAGTTTAGTCATAAATGCCGTCTTCGTTAGTCTCGTGACCTTGCTTTACCCAATCGACAGGCGCTTACCTTTTGTTGTCGGTTTCTTGGCATACTGCTCGCTTTATATCGTTTCATCAATGTTTACAGAGCCTCACATAGTGCATGAAGTTACTCAGGTTAAACTCAACTTTATAAAAGCCGTCAGAATGCTTTTGACAAGGAATACTGGACTATTTTTCTTTTGTGTTGGTCTGGCCTACGCAGTATCTACGGGTACGACTGATGTATTCAACCTAGCATTAATTAAGCTGGGGATGCAGCCAAGATTCTTGGGCATTATATTCGGAGGCACAAGCCTTATTGGCGCCATACTAGGAATCTGGGTGCACAACCTCAAGCGGCTAAGCTTCAAACAATACGCAACATTCGATGTCACGATAAATTTGATGCCTTTTTTGGTGTATGGACTAGCCCGAAATCTGCCGCTGGCAATTTTAATATTTGTTATTAATTTTAGTTTTTGGCGTTATGAATCAATAATCTATCAACACTATGTGCTTGAGATTTATGGCACTAGTCGTTATAAAGCGACGATTGTATCACTTATGACAAACTTCCGCTCGCTTCATGAAATATGGATTGCCTTGGCAATAACCAGTGCCGCGAAACACTTCGGAATCCTGAATAGCATTGCCTACAGCTCGATATTTATTGTATTGTTCTTGCCCTTATTCTTGTTTTCAATCAGCCAGTTTTCTGCCCATGCTCGAGCCGATGTAAAATCGTTGGCCCAATAGATATCCTGACTACGCTTGAACCAGGTACGCTGGCGTTTCGCATATTGGCGCGTAGCGACAATTAGCGCTTGGCGCAGGTCCTCGTTGTCTTTTGGTACGCTCATGTGTTCATCCAGCCGACCGGCAATGACTTTGTAGCCAATTGCATCCCAATATGCCGGTGGGTATCCATATTTATTTATCACTGCCTTAACCTCGTCAATAAATCCATCTTCCAACATTTGATCTACCCTAACCTCTATTCGCTCACTTAATTCTTCTGTAGAGACATCAATGCCAATCAGGAGCGTATTTGGCCTAAGTTTTCTTGGCTGGCTTACCATGCCGCCAGACTCTAGGGAGCGAATTAAGTGTCTTGGGTTTTGTAAGTTACTGGGCATGGTTATTCCCTTTTTAATTATTTCTGTTTGGAGATCTTCGACAGATTTTTTGGCAAGTCGTTTACGCAGTTCTGGGTCGGCAGCGTTACTAAACTCAAAATCAAAAATCACCGCATCAATATATAGTCCAGTGCCACCGACCATTATCGGCATTTTGCCACGGCTGGTAATGTCATCTATCGCCTTATTGGCTAAAGTTTTAAACTCGGCCGCAGAAAATTGTTCATAAGGATCAATGACATCGAGTAGATGATGCCTCACCTCAGTTTGGTCTTGTTGACTCGGCTTGGCAGTGCCTATATTCATATCACGCCGAATAGTTTGTGAATCAGCACAAATAATCTCACCATAAAACTGTTTAGCTAGCTCCATAGCCAGCGCCGACTTTCCCGAGGCAGTTGGACCAACTACTACAATTAACGGCTTTATTTCGTTCATGTCTTAGCTATCTTAATGGATTTTCTATGAGGCGAGATCCGCAGCAAGCTATTGATGATAAGTGAGTGTGATATTTGAGTAATCGCCACGACAAGTGTTACGGCGTTATAGTTTCTTATAGATAGAATCAGTAAGATGCAGGCTACAAAATTTATTTCCCAAGCTAATTTACTCTCTGTTTCTGGGTCATGCCAACTTTTGTAAATAACTGGGACAATCGCGATCCAATCAACCAATGTAAGTAAATAAACGGCGTTGCTGGCGCGTTTTGTAATCCACCAAACTATTAAACTTGTGACCGCTAATAATACACTTACTGGGTCAAGAATCGACCATTTTCGGTAACCATACTTAATAGACAATGCAAATATTATTCCAGAAGCTAGTAGACCAGCCAGAATATAAGGTAGATTCGTCCTAACGCCAGCAAAATATGATGACAGCAAAAGCGATATACTAACTAAAGTCCAAATACCAGAAGAGGTAGTGCTGGGCTTAATCTTGCCTTTAAAGACCCCTATAATGATTGGCAAAAGCACTGTGAATTGCAGAATCCCAGATAGAGTTGCAAAAATGTTTGATAGGCTCATAGGCTGCCACCCGACGACCACATCTTAGAATTAATATCTACTTTAATATCATCTGCAAACAAATGACCTTCAGCTTCAAGAGCTTGTTTGTGTCCTTCAATCCCGCCGTAATACCCCTCAGCCAAACTACCGTCCTTTTTGACCACTCTCTGCCACGGCAAGTCAGTTGGTCCATTATGAGCAATACCCCCGACAATTCGAGCTGCCCGCGGGCTACCACAAAGCGCCGCGATTTGACCATAAGTCATTACCCTGCCTTTTGGAATCTGCGCCACCAAGGCATAAACCCTGTCCCGAAAGCCGTTATCAACCTCTTTCATGGGAGTTAAAATGAGGTCTTATTGACTCTTGATTTGGCTTCATTAGCGACCGTCGACAGAAATTCCTCTATGGCTACAGCTTTGTGCTCTGGCTGAACTTCCAAATCTTTGCGGATTCGCGGCATTAGGTCGCCACCGGCTAGTTCCTTCTCGCCAATGACTACCGTATAGGGTACTTTCCACATCTCGGCGGCGCGGATTTTCTTACCGACTGATTCGTTGTCGTTGTCGACTTCGACTCTTACACCTAGTTCGTTTGCCTTGTCAGCCATTTTCTTAGCAAACTCAACCGTCGCATCTTCCTGATTAACAGTAATCAGTCTGACCTGCTCGGGCGCTAGCCAAACCGGGAACTTACCAGCAGTGTGTTCGATGTAAACTGACAAAAATCGCTCAAACGAACCCAGTAGCGCCTTATGAATCATGACCGGCCGTTGCATCGAACCATCAGCGGCGGCATATTCTAATTGGAAGCGCTCCGGTTGAACAAAATCTAGCTGTTCGGTCGCCAATTGCCACTCACGGCCAAGGGCATCAGTCGCCATAATGTCGATTTTAGGACCATAGAAAGCTGCCTCACCGACACCTACAAAGTAATCAAGTTCGAGTTTCTTGGCGACGTCCTCAAGAGTTTTCTGGGCGCTATCCCAAAGGTCTTTCTCGCCTAAATATTTATCAGAATCGTCACGGAAACTTAGGCGGGCCCGCCACTTTAGTCCAAAGACTTTATACATATCCTGAATCATCGTCATGATAGATGTAAATTCCTCCTCAATCTGATCAACTCTACAAAATACGTGAGCGTCATCTTGAGTAGCACCACGTACTCTTGATAAGCCGTGTAGCTCACCATTCTTTTCGTCACGATAAACTACGGTGTTCTCCATGTATCTTATCGGTAAATCACGGTAGCTTCGCGGCCTAGATGCGTAAATCTGGGTATGGTGCGGGCAATTCATCGGTTTCATCATGAACTCGTCATCAGACTCATAACTTGTGACCGTGAAACGTTCTGGATATTTGTCGAAGTGACCTGAAGTTTTATATAGATCAACCTTGGCAATATGAGGAATGGCAACTTTTTGATAACCGGCCTGCTTTTGCAATTCTTGCGAGAAAGCGCCAATCTCATCTCTTAAGATTGTGCCTCTAGGTGTAAATAACGGTAGTCCTGGTCCGACTAAATCTGAGAATACAAACAAATCAAGCTCTTGACCCAGTTTGCGGTGATCACGCTTCTTGGCTTCTTCGAGCATTTCAAGATGAATTCTTAGTTCTTTTTCATTATTAAAGGCTATACCGTAAAGTCTCTGCATCTGAGCATTTTTGTCATTACCGCGCCAATAAGCACCACTCACACGCATTAATTTGAATGCCCCGACTTTACCGGTTGATTCAAGGTGTGGACCTCGACATAGATCTGTAAAATCACCATTAGTATAGAAAGAAACTCTGTCTACTTGAGCTTCGCCGCCACTAATTGTACCCAGTTCATCAGCGTCTAAATCCTTAGCAACCGTTGTTCCAGCCCTTTTGAGGTCATTTAACAGCTCTTCCTTATAAGGCTGGTGTTTTTCCTTCGCCCAGGCAATCGCCTCGTCTATCGGCTTTTCTGTGCGTTCAAACGGTTGATTATCAGCTATGACCTTCCTCATCTCGTCCTCAATCCGGCTGAGGTCCTCTTCTGAGATGCTTTGCTCGCCTAGATCAATATCATAATAAAAACCATGCTCAACCACTGGGCCAACGCCAAATTTAGCCTCTGGCCAAAGGTGTTGAACAGCCGTAGCGGTAATATGCGCCAAACTATGTCTCATTGCATGTAAATTGTCATCTTGATTGTCTGCCATTTCTTGGCCTCCTTGTTTATAGAAATAAAAATCGCGCTAACTTTAGTCGTATGACATCTGTTATGCGCGTCTCGGGTCCGACATGATTGTCAGACGGTTCCACCGGACTTTCACTCATGATACTCGTGTTATCGCACACTGTAACCGCTGGCGAAGCTCCATGGTTGGTGAGTCCACTTCAAAGCTTAAATACAGTTTACCACAGTTACATAGTCTAAATTAAACCAATCGGAGGCTAAACACGCAGCGGTAAACTTCGTTGCAAGGTTTCTCCCTGCTACAAGGAGTATCCTCACTCTCTGTTGTTTTAAATTCACTTCCGGTACCAAGCCAAATAAAAAACTGGTTAAAAGTTCTCGCAATTACTTTCAACCAGTTAATCTTTTGTTTCTACCCTATTTTTGGGGCTCAAAAACACCTTTGCAAAACGTCACCTTCAGATAGCTTACCAGCATAAGTACTATAAGGCTAGTACTTTAGTGTTGTTTTTTATGCATTATTAACTGTTCATAAGTTTATCTCATATATGACAAGCTGTATTATCCTGCCACACTGCTTATGGTATATTCCGCCTGTTCTCTTAATTCAAAATTGCGACAGTTTGTTCGCTTTTTTATAAATCAGCCTTGATGATAAGGGGTAAATCAGGTATATTTAACTTTGTCCTTGGTCTAACCCAATTGATTAAACCAAGCGAGCTCGCTCGCTGTTTGAGCAATTGAGAGGAGATGGCTTGATGTGATGACAAGAATTGACGGGCAAATTTATTTTGCCGACGATTCAGTTATCGTACCATTACACATCGACGAGGGCGATTAGCTCATTTGGCGTGGCACAAGCCACAAAATCAAAATGTGCGCCTGGCGCTCTAGCCAAATGATTTAACAACTACTTCAGTCAGCCTACCAGAGTAAATCTGGGCGATTAGCTCATTTGGCTAGAGCGCCACATTGACGTTGTGGAGGTGAAAGGTTCGAATCCTTTATCGCCCACCAATTAAAAATCCACCGCTGCGGTGGTTTTTTAATTAGCGCATAACTGTTTATATCTAACCCAGATCAACTCAAGCATCAACCAGTGACTCTCTCACGGTATCCATTGCTAGTCCGTCATCTCCGTCATATAGGGCATCAATAATATTTCGCGTTCCGAGTATAAAGTCTTCGCTGCTGTATTGTTTTCTTCTCAATTCCCTATATAGACCTGGTGACAAATCATCAATTTTTCGCACGACAGCACGTAGTGATTCTGTGTCTTTTCTTGCGTCAAGCATGGCATCGACAATTTCTGGGTCCTTGGCACCCATAAGCTCAATGCCATATGCGGCATGGCTTGGGACGCTGAGGTTAAACCCCCTACCATGACCCCGATATAAGTACCATCCGGGTTGTTGATGTTTTTCGCTCCCGAGCTCAACCACTTCAATTTTTTCTTGTTGTATTAGCCCCTCAGGTAGGCCAGCTGCGAGCCTTAAGTAGCGATTACTGAGCGTCTCAGCGATACCCTCTTCAAAGTAAGAACCAACAAACTGATTGCCCTTGCCCTGAACAGCCATTCCTATACGAGCCGCCTCAACAACTTTGCTTTCACCCTTTCCATGTAGAACGTATCGGCTTGAGCCAATCTCGTTGTTAGCATGTACAAGTTCGTGTATTAAGTTTGCCTCAGTAATCTCGGGGCCGCCATTCTTGTCTTCCATCGCCCTATCGCGTAACACATAGGCTAGGTCAGCGACGGGCATATAAGATCCGTTAATGTTTGGACCGATGTCTCTTCTTATGGTAGCCCCAAGCTCCTGCCTAAGGCTTGAGTCAATAACCACATAAGGCCTTATAGCCATACTATGATCATTCAAAAACTTACTTACTCGCTCAATGTTCATGCCTGAGGTGTCGTTATCAAAATTAATCCGAACTCGCTGTCTCCTTTGTTCTGCTAACGATAGCGCAAAATCAATGTCAGCCCTACCTGCAGGCTGTATTTTTAAGGTCGTGTCATTACGCAACCACACTGAATAAACATCGGCCCCGCCCGACTCTAGTTCTGTCGGGCTAGGCATTGTTCTGGTAACTCTCTGAAATCCTAGTCAAATAGCGAAGGTTATGGATAGAGGCCAGACTTCCGGCTAGTGGCTCACCAACCTTGAACTGATGTCTTAGAAAGGCTTTTGAAAAGCCCTTGGCGCAGGAGTAGCAGTCGCAACCAACTTGGATTGGTTCTGGGTCGTCGATATATTTGGCATTCGTAAGGTGTATCTGTTCGTCATCATCAGTCCAAACAGTGGCGTGGCGGGCGTTACGAGTTGGCAGAACGCAGTCGGCCATATCGATGCCATGCTCATAAGCAAAGCGTAAATCTGACGGTGTACCAACTCCTAATAAGAAGTGTGGCCTTTCGGGGTCATACAGTGGCGCTAGAGTCTCTAGGACTTTAAACATCTCGGCTTGTGGCTCGCCGACCGACAAACCGCCAATAGCGATACCATCAACATCAGTCGCCTGAACCATTTCGAGACTTCGCTTGCGTAGGTCTAAGTCAAGCCCACCTTGAACAACGCCAAACAACAGCGGTCGTTCTGCCTCGCCTATACCGGTTGTTAGGCGCTTAAACTCTAGCGTACATCTATCTAGCCAGCGGTGAGTCCGCTCAAAGGCATCCAAAACATCGCCTGGCTTAACATTATCTAACCCAATCAAATGGTCGAAAGCCACAAACATATCTGATCCCAGTTCAAATTGTATTTGCATTGATTTTTCAGGAGTAATTGTTCGGATTTCACCGGTGATGGGATGCTTAAAAGTCACTCCTTCTTCAGTCACTTTGGTGTGTTTGCCTAGCGAAAAGACCTGAAATCCACCGGAATCCGTCAAGATTGGCCCTTGCCATTTGCCAAAGCTATGAACTCCACCTAGCTGGCTTATTACTGCTTCACCAGGCTGCAAATGCAAATGATAGGTGTTATTGAGGATGACTTGGATGCCAGTCGAAGCCACCTGTTCTGGCGTTAACGACTTAACGGCACCGCGAGTAGCGTCAGGCATAAATGTGGGCGTCTTGAAGCTGCCAGCACGTGTATTAAATACACCACTACGGGCGTAAGCACTAGTTTTTTGATAAGCGAAACGGAACTTAGATTTATCCACTGGCATCATTACATTGTACACTACAAACAGATATGAGCATTGACCTTTTGTTGTAATTATGTTAACATAAGCAGGTTAAATGGGAGGCGCTCATACTTGAGTACCAAAGAAAGACCGCTTGAGGAGTTTAAGCTTTTCTATGAAGAGCTAAAATCTGCCAAGCCAGCCAGTCGTATACGACGCATTCGCCCGGTTTCTGCCTCTATAAAACGAGCGTAGAGCCAGCGGATCTCCACCCGGCCCTCGACAACGAGAGCCGGGTTTTCATTTATATAATAGACTTGTACCCCGAAAATCGACAATTATCCACTAGCATTTTTAATTCCCATATGACAATATGTTGTCATGGTATGCCTATATTGTCAGAGCGAAACTAGTGTTGTTAATTCACGTTTACAGAGGCGCGCCAACCAAGTTTGGCGACGTCGTAAATGCCAAGTCTGTAAAAGCGTTTTTTCGACGTTAGAATCTGCTGACCTATCACTGTCGCTGTCTTTCCGAACGTCGCAAAATAGTCATAACAATAAAACCTCTTTACAGCCCTTCCAACGCGACATTTTGTTTGCCAGTATTCTCGACTCATGCAAGCACCGTAAAACACCTGTCAGCGACGCTACGGCGCTCACAGGCACGATTTTAGGTCGGCTTAGACCCCATATGACTGGTGCAATCGTAGACCGTGATCAAGTCGTCAAAACTTGTTTACAGATCCTAAAACGCTTCGACAAAGCTGCGGCTGTTCACTACCAGGCTTTCCACCCTCTGAATATGTAACTAGTAGTTAGTAATTATAAACTAGAAGTTATTTAACATTTGGCATTGACCATTTGTCATTTATTTAGTCAGGTGTCATTTGGTCATTGTAGCTTCAATGATAAATGCTATATGACAAAATAAATGGCAAATGCTAAATGGTAAATCTGGCCGCTATTTATTCTTCACTGCCTTATCCGTCACTTCAAAAACACCTATGTAGCGCTTGAATGCCAGATGGGCTTGTGAGTTTATAGCTGCCATTGAATTAAACACTACACCAACGACAGGAGTTAATATCCACTGCCAAACGAAGCCAAAAGCCCGAACGCGTTTGTGGTGAGCTGGTCGCTTAGGCAGTGTCGCGATGCCGATATAGACCACAAACAGTAGCGCAACTACTGCGATTGTATTAATATTACTGACTACTTGAGGCAGTAGTTGGGCTTCGTAGCTATGATTGGAATGTCGATTAACAACAAGGGGTATCCAGCCTGACAGTAGTAACAGCGGCGCCGAGACTGCCCAGCCGACGTGAGACTCGAGCAGACGACAAAACTTAAAGAAGGCGTCTAGTTTTGGAACTTTATTCTTGATAAAGAATGCTCGGGTCGCGACATAAGCTACGTCTGACGCACCATATGTCCAGCGCCGTATCTGTTTGAATTGCGACCTGGCCGTCTGTATTCTACCCCCAGCATAAACTGCATCCTGATAAATCGGCGCATACAGCGGCAGAACTTCGTGATCGCCATCGAAGCGAAAGTAAGAGCGCCAGAACTGATGCCCGTCTTCGACAATCGTCCGGACACTCCAAAAATCCGTTTCAATCAGCGCATCCAGACCTTGGGCATGGGCCGAAAAATTACGCAGCGCGTGCGGCCGCATCGAGTTACCCATATGAAAATATGTATTCGATATCGCGCAAATACGCATAAGTGCCGGCACATCCCAGATGTTATTGTTATACATAGCCGGTGGCTGGAACGATTTGTGTTTGCGATTCTCGGCCGAGATATAGACATACGATAAGATTGAAAAGAAGTTTTTGTCGGGTCGATTATCGGCATCCAGCACCGTGACAATGACCCTAGATGGATCAATTCCTGCTTTCTCAACCCACTGCGCTACTCGCCTTGCCGTCAGCGTGGCATTTGCGCCCTTGCCAGGAATTTCCCCAAATTCAACTTTGTGCTCAACAGCTTCTGCGTGATAAAACTTACTACTGTAAATTTTCAGAGTTTCAAGTGTTTCAGTCTTCTTCTGCTCACTGGCACGCTCTTCATAGGCTAAGAAAAACACTGTCTTACGATTGCTGAATCCGGCTGATTCGATGACGCTATCAATTGTCGGATGAATAATCGCTTGCGACTCGTTATAAGTAGCGATGATAACAACGTGATAAAGCTCTTCGGGCAACATGTCTAACAGACGTTTTTGGCTAAGTCGGATTAGGTTTTGGCTATGGGCTCTTAACATACTGACTTTAGAGTCCTTATAGCGCAGAATTGCCTCTTTCGGGTCATGAAAATCCAGTAGTAGAGCTTCCCAGTCAATCTTACGGGCCTGTTTTATCTTGCCATAGCCTTCAATAACCCGAAAAGACATTGCCGTCGCCCTGGCAAGCAGTATCAACATATAAATGATGATAAAGAATGCCGCAGCACGAATATAGACTAGGCTAAGAACGATTGGTGTCAAAAAGAGTAATAACGACAGTAGCCCCGGCAAAATCTCAAAACAACGATAAATGTGACCTCGGTCCTCAGCATAAGGGATTTCGATGTCCTCTATTTTCATTGCTTAACCCTGTACTAACAATGCATTACTGACGATAACCGACAGCGTAGTCAAAATTAGTCCAAGCCACAGAATTGCCACTGAGTATTGTCGATGTAAGCGATAGGCTCTATAACCCAAAAATACAGTGAACAATAAAGTTATCACCATAAAGACTACAAATGCCTGTATCTCTGAGGCATTCCCCATTTTAAAGGCACTAATACCGAGGTTAGCTCGCCACTGAACCGTATAGCTCTGGCTTCTACCGGTATCTAGCCTCAGTAAGGTCATTAAGCTACCAAGTATCGTCAGGAAACTACTAATGCTAATCAGTAACAGAACCATGCGATCGTGGAAATATTTTTGTTCGAAACTTGCCATTACACTATATTCTACACTTTATTTGTTCAAATTGGAGCAGTTTTATCTGTTAGTTCATTGGGATAAGCTAGTCGTATTGTGTTGTTCAGCCTCATTAGCTGGCCGTACTTCACTAGCAACAGGTATGCCTTCATGGCCCAATCCCCCTGAGGCAGCTAGACTGAGCATGCCCTTGCCTATCTCAACTACTAAGTTCCAGGCACGATCCAATAAATTTGGCTTTGGGATTTGCAGATCAGGGCTTTTATCCATCATAATAATATACAACAAAAGTGGATTTTGTACTAAGTATCACTTCCTTAGATATACATGGCTAAGGAAGTTGGACAATTGACTGATTTGTGGCTATTTTTTCTCTTCGTCGGGTGAGGTTATAAATTTTAACTCAAGGCCAACCGTCTCAAACACTTCTTCAAAACCTTGCCCGTAGCTCCCGCCAGAACTACCTCGCGCTTGCTTCATTTTAGCCCAATCAGTCTTAGCAAAATCCAACGAAGCTTGTGCCGACTCAGCAACCTGAGTAAATAATTCATGGGCGTTTGGATTAGCCTTCGTGTCACTAACTACTTCAAGCACTTGGTTCCAATGTCTAGCGAGGTATGCAGACGAGGCATCTCTTTGCCACTTTGATGGACTATAACCTTCCTTGCCGGGCTCCCTAAATAAACCTATACTATCTGCCTGCACGTACTCTTTTACATCCCCTTTCTGGGCGTGGTCATAGAGTTTACCGATCCTTTCGGTCTCTGCAGTATTAACCAACCCGATATGTTCTAGACTCGCAACAATCCCTTTACCGTAAGCCAGTGTTTCGAGAGTTTCTGTAGACACAGTGGTGCTGTTAGCAATATCATCGGCAGTCTCTGTTATTAAACTATCGGCTAAATATGTGGCGTTTTGTCGAAAATCGTCATCAACAAGGTCAGGATTTACTGTTAGAAGAAAATTAGTCAACTTACCGCCATCAGCAACTCCTAGTCTCACCTCGCCTATGGGTTGTTCCTTGCCTTCACTATGTACTGTCCCCTTTGTGCGCAATGGAGAAAGCCTAAGGCCAATCGCCTCTAGGACTGGAGCATTGGCAACACCAACAATTGAACGGGCCATCTGTTCTTCTTCAAATAGCGACGTCTTATCGCTATCAACAAAATCAACTGTTTGCTCAGCTTCTTCTTGAGTTGCGCCTGCATCGACTAAATCTTGGGTACGCTCTGCTTTCTGCACCCCCTCGATAACCGCCCGAGCCAATACTCTACCCAACGAAAACTGCTTATTGTGCTGATTAATGCTTGCCATTGCCTCATTAAAAGCAATCACGTCTTGTGATTGAGGACTAAATTCTGGCGTTGTGGGCGTAGGTTCACTCATATTTTTTATACTGTTTATTTTAGTTTTACTTAACCTATATTCTATCATATGCTTATGTGTTTGTCAATTTCTACTCTTCATTTGCCTCTCTAGACGACAGCAAACATGCAAATATTTCAATTTAGCCAGCTACAAGTCGTTAAAATAATCTGTTAAGTGAGTTAACTACGTTATCAAGATCAATGGTGTATTGCTGTCTTTGATCATCGTTAATAGGGTCGGTTGACGTGTGTAGGCGGAAGCAGAGATAGATAGCAGCAACTAATTTATCAAAAACTGTCCACATTTTAATCTTATCTTTATCGATTATGCCGCCGACTGATTCATAGCCTGCATATAATGCCGCCTGCTCTTCCTCTGTCAGTACGATACGCCATTTACCGTTATTGAACTCAATATCATCCCAAAAGCCAGTTGCAAAGTCAGTCATCGGGTCACCAAAATCGCGCAGCTCCCAGTCAATTAGAAACACCTCGTCTTTATCATTAACAAGTAAATTCCCTGGAGTAATATCTTTGTGCAGCAAATGCTTACTATTATCAAAATTTAGTTTAGTTTGCTGATCATCAAGCCAAAGTTTGATTTTTTGAGCCAGTCTAGTTAGTCTAATATCTGGTAAGTCAGTCAAGATAGTTCTGGGTGAATAAAAATCACGGCAACACCAGGTTAAATACTGCCAAAGCTCAGTTTTACTACCTGTTACCTCGCCCTTATCGACAATATCATGGTCTGGCGCTAATACCGAGTGTGTCCTAGCCAAGGTCACGCCCATTGACCTAAATTGGTCAACGCTCAGCCTCTTTGGTGCCTGCCCATCAATAAAACTCTCGATTATCCAAGGCTTATCGATTGGTTCAGTCTTCCCTGAATAATAAACTAGCTTTGGCCCAACACTATCGGGAATGCGACCTATCGCATCAGCTTCACGCGCAAGCCCACTCTCGTTGTCGTACTTCGCAATCCGTACACAATATTCATCACCAGAGACAGTTTTTACGCGGTAACCGACATTGAACTCACCCTCCCCTAATCTGCCTACTTCTGCGGGGATTTCAAGGCCAGCGGCGGCCAATAACTTAGCTATTTCTAGTTTATCTTCGTCCACTTTATTAACATTAACATATTTAGGAGACTTTACACCTTTGCTCCACCGGATAGCGTCGGGCTTGCGCGCCGGCTAACCTGCCCGCGATTTAGCAAAGTTAGCGAAATCGCTTTGCCGGTTCAAATCACTGGTGTCTCTCCAAAGTAAATGAGCCATCCCCTTTCGGGAATGACTCATTTACTTTGGCGGGATATCGAGTCGGTCTTCCGAACTGTAGCTACCCCCTTAAGCGCTCTTTAATGGGGATTGGCTAACGAATAGTCTCTTCACCACTGAGTCGGTAAATTGGAAGATATCTAGCACCATTTGTTCATCTATGTGTTTCTTAGCCATTTGCCAGAGAAAAGGGTTGTCCTCGGCTTTTAGGTTGTATTTCTTAACGATTGTTTTAGTTTTAAGGTCGTATGCTGATGCTTCTGGCATGACAGCACCAGTAGTTATTTTTTTGATGTTGTAATGGAGGTAAGGATTGCGAACCTTGTTTTTAAAGGTTTTGAGTCTCTTTACCTCGTCAGGTTTAAATAGCTTGAGGCTTGCAGCTTCATCAATTACTTTGCCCAGTTCCATATTTTCAATTCTATCCCACTCTTTTTTGTCATATACTTCAACACCTTTAGTGTGGTCAACGATTGCGTGTTTAATGGCGAACTCTACTAGCACTGCTGATAGGGTTATCGCTGCACCGTTTAGGCCAAATAGTATGCACTCCACAATTTCAGCGTAAAGACTTGTTATTGGTGGTAGGGCTATCTGTGGAGGTGCCGGAAGTTGCTTTACTAATTTTTTAGCTTGGTCTTGTCTGCCTTTAAAGAGTTGCTCAACATATTGCTCATTTGTAATTGGTTCTTTTTTGTCTAACTTAAGACCATCTTTGACCATTTGGTCGATTGTTTCGGGAGTGGCAACGAACTGGGTTGCGTCTTTAGCATATTTCCCCAAGAGTTCATTTATATCACTAGGATCATTAGCCATAGAACTCCTTATTCCACAGCGTTGCTATCATCTAATATATTGTGCTTAGTGGTAAAGCGTAGATAGTAACCAAACGGATCAGCAGTTCTAAAGTCCTTACTTCCCCAAGGGCGTAAAACTAATGGCTCGATAACATTGGCAATGTCTTTAACCTCTTGATAATAAGAATCTATGTCATCAACCATGATGACTACCTCTACGCCGTAGCCTTTCATAGTTTCTTTAGGGAATCGCTTAAAGTAGGTTTGGTCATACACTGCGTTTGTACCTGACCAAAAACATAGGATTGTGCCATCTCTTTGTATTACTAGGTAACGCTTATCGGCTTCTGGTTTACGCTCCCAAACTACATCAAAACCTAGCTTAGAGTAGTAGTCTTTGACTGGTTTGAAGTCAGGAACATGAAGTTCAAGTTGTAAGTTGTTACTGGCTGGCTCACCACTCATTTATTTACCCTATTTGGGAACTCGTTCTTTGTTGCACTGACCATGTTATCCGTCCATAGCACTACAGAATTATGCATTGATTCAAAGGTAGTCCATGCGTATGAAGGTGCAGCCCAAACATTGCCCTCAAACTTAGTAAACTCATTTGGTTCGCCCTCAAAACCATAACCAAATAAATCACCTTTTGCCACCATATCAAGTACCTTTTCTTGGTTGAATAAGCCGTGTGCAATGTCTATTAAGATTGCGGATTTCTTTATTGATTTAATGTGTTCATCGCTAATAAGTGCTAACGTTTCAGGGTTCTTAGCTGCCGTTGGGAATATTACGTCTGAGGTACTTAGTAACTGTTCAAGCTCAACTTTCTTGTAGGCTTCGTTGGTTGATGAGCGTGACCAGTAGACAACATTCATACCAATGCCTTTACACGCTTCTGCAATAGCACTGCCGATATGTCCTAGACCAATGATGCCAGCAGTCTTACCTTTAAGCTGAACACCACGATACTTCATAAAGTCTTTATCAAAATCCAGTGGGTAGTTGTCTTTAATAAGTCTTGGTGTTTGACGAGCCAAGTTAAACATCATCATGACTGCCCATTCTGCGACTGCTTGAGTAGAGAAGTTTACGATTTGGCAGATTGGTATATTCTTATTGTTAGCCGCATCTTGGTTAACCCACTCAAAACCGGTAGAAGCAATTAGTATCGCTTTCAAGTTGGGTATGTCTTTATAGTCATTACTGGTTAACTTCCAGCTAACGTAGTCAGGGTTAAGGCACAACAGCCGTTCCTCTTTACCCTCAAATAACTCTTTGCAGTTACTTAGCGGAGCAATCTCTTTTGTGACTACTAAATCAAGGCTGCTACCCTTTAACTTGCTTAGAAGCTCATCGGTAATAAGGTCGTCCCACAAGGGGTCAAATATAAATGCTTTCATTATCCCTCCTTAAAGTAATTTTGCTCTGGATTTGTGAAATGCGTGAGCTTAAACATTTGTTTCATCTCTTCGGGTGTATTAAGCCTGACAATCTTGAATGTGCCTGACGTTACTTTCTTTATGTAGTCGTGTTCAATAGACTGTATAAAGCACAGTCCCCAGTAGACCCATTTTCCATCTACGTCTTCAACTAAGAAGTTTCTAACAGGAGGTACTTTATAAATGCGAATATCGGGCTTGGCCTGGAACTTAAATACCTTACCACTCACTTCATCAATCGTGTAGGGTGTTTTAAGATGTGTCTCTAGGTCAAGTTCTGCTGGGAAGCCCTGTTCCTTAGTAATTCTCAAGGTATCGTTAATTTCAATAAAAGAACCCATTATTTAAACCAACCTTCCTTTCTAGCTTCCTCCAATGGCAGCATCTTTGTGCCAGCATAGGTTATGGTTTTTGCATTGCCGCTACTATCAAACTCGTAAAGTATCGTTTCGCCAGGCGAACTGTAGCCGCTTGCTTCGTCTATCTTTAAAGTCTTGCTATCAATAACCGACAACTTCTCGCATTGTTCAAAGTCGTCATTCCAGCCAGTTGGTTCTATTGCCATTAGTTTGTTGCCTACTGCAATTATGTCTGTTGCACCCCAGGTGCCATAGAATCTGCCCGTAAAGCTCTTGATGTCGCCCGTTTTATGCCTATCGGGTGTATCCTGCTGGAAGGTGTCAACAATGCTCAAAATGCCAGTAGTGGCCTTCTTAGCTAGACCTGCATTTGCGTTCGTGAGAGCAGTTATTACAAGCTGACGTTTAGCATCAAATTGAGTATTAGTTATAAAGCCAGGAAAGCCACCACTATGACCATAGATAGCCCAGCCTTTCTTTTTGTAGTTAACCATGCCTAGCCCATACCGCTCCTTAGTAAACTTAGCTTTCCAGTAGCCATGCTGCATCTCACGCTTTGATGTATCGCTTATTAACGCATCGTTGCCAAAGAAGTGGGCAGAAAAGTATTTACAAACATCTTCGGCCGTTGAATAAAAGCCAGTGGCTGACGACATTGCATTGGTATCTATGTGGTCAAACACGCGACGATCTCTATTGAATAGTTCAATGCCATAACCAGTAGCTAGCGTTTTCCTGGATTTTGTGTCTAAGTCAGGTCCGGTAGACTTAAGCCCTAGTTTGTTAATTATGTTCTCGGTTACATACTGTCGGTAGCTTTTACCACTTACTGCTTCAATAAGTAGCCCAAGGTATGAAAAGCCAAAGTTGGAATACTTAAATTCTACGTTAGTATCGTAAATTAACTTTGCATTAGTAATGTACTGCTTAAGCTCGGCTTCATCAGGAAACTTCCGTAGCAGTTGCCAGTAGTTGGCATCCTCGCCATCTCGTATCACTCCAGCCGTGTGGTTTAGCAGTTGGCGAACAGTAACTTGGCTGATGCGTTTGTCTTTAGATGACTTAAACCACTTTAGGTGCTGGCTAACGGTATCATCAAGCTGTAGCTTGCCAGCTTCTTTGAGTTGCATAATGGCAGTTGCTGTAAATGTTTTGGAATGCGAAGCAATACGAAAGGTGTGACCAGCGGTCAACTTGTCTTTTTTGGCTACGTTGGCATAACCAAAAGCTTTGGAGTAGATGAGCTTATCGCCATGTTGGATAGCAACGCTCATAGCCGGAACACGGGAATTATCAAAGTTGAAAGTCAGCCAAGAATCTATATATTCAACAGCCACTTTGAGTTTTTGGGTATTTAAACTTTCCATATATAGCATTATAAGGTGTTGCAGCCATTTTGAAAGCACGAGCATAACACTGAATGTGGATATTGAACTTTCTTACCCATCATTGGTTATCTCTTTCTCTGTTATTATTAAAACAGCTAAGCGGGAGATGATTCATGGGTTGGTTCAGCAAGAAAAAGACAGTGCCTAAAATAACTGTCGAGATAAATGGTAAACCAGTCCAACCTAAACGTCCGCCACTGCCAACTCCTAAAGGTATAAATATTGTCCCGGACTTCAATTTACTTAAGTCCGTCTACCAAAATAACCAGAACTTCGGCGAAATGGACACGGTTGCAATGGTCAAAGAAGTTAACCCTCACGCTGACACGTCAACTTGCCCATACTGTGGGGTGAAGCACGACTTTGTAGCTAAACGGGCGCGTAAGTGTCCAGACTGTGGCAAAAACATGGTTGTTAGAAGTGGGTTCTTTTTAACAGACGATCAAGTTGAAAAGTTTCAATCTAAAATGCAGGGCTTCTATGACAAGCAGAACGCCGAAACCAGACTGGCAACTGAGTTAAAGACCATTCAAGACGCTCAACTTAGCAAAGACCTTACCCGTCTCTACCTTGGCTTTGCCGAGGGCTTTCGTAGAGCTGCAAAGCTAGATAACCAAAAAGATATTGAAGGCTTCGACTATTGGGATAGGTCATGGCGATATTACAACCAAGCTCGTGTAGAAGATGTTAACTCAAATCAGTATTTCAATCAGCAATCTAGTATTTCATCTGCTATGTGCGAAGCGTTAATAGATAGAGCCTTAACCAAGCAATCAGGCGATAGTCGCAACAAGACACTAAAAACTGCTCTGCAATTGCTACTAACATCAATTGCCGAAAGCCAAAAGTACAATGACGGAATGTCTACCGGAACGTGGGTTTACGAGAGGTCTAAGTTGTTAATGCGAGAATCAGGTGCTGACAATAATGACCTCCTGCAAGCTGGTGAAAGAGTCGCTAAGTCTTTACGGCTTAGTGGTTCGCTACTAAATAGGTTCAACGCATCTCTGAAAGCCATTCAAGACTACGAGTTGTTTGGCGATGTCCAGTTATTTAGTTATTAAGTCCAACTCAACTGAGCTACTAGGTTGGCACGTCAGCCCCACAGAGGCGGTGTGTGCGGTTTTAAGGGGCCGAGGGGCATCATTCTAGGTCTGATGGCTCATCTGGCGCTAAAAGCCACACTATTGGGCAAATGTTGTAATTCTCTAATGTTTTCGGTATTGCGCCAATGATTTACTATAGAGGTATGGGACGAGGCTATCGGATAAGTAAGAACGTGGCAGAAGACTGCTTTAAGTTGTCCATTTTTGAGATGCGCCAGAATGGTTTCTTCACAAAATTCTTTAGTGGTGATATAGCGTGGCTAGCAGATGGTAAAAGAAGCTCAGTAGTTGCTCGTTTAGAGCCAGTAGGAGATGCCTTGCAATTGCGTTTGTTATATACACAAACTGACCATAAGACAGGTCAGAAGCAGGAATTTAACTACATCATTAACCTCACAACTACACCCTGTAACTTCGGCGATCTACGTTATTGGTTTGTATGCCCAATATCTAAGAATGGTATCAAGTGTAACAGGCGGGTTGGTGTGCTGTATAAAGGCGGGGACTACTTTGGTTGTCGCCACTGCTACAACCTTAGCTATAGGTCGTGTAACAAGAACCCCCGCTTTAGGGGCTTACCTTGGCGAGACTACTCTAGGGAAGACAAGGTAGAAGAACTATATAAGCGTATGAAGACTAAATACTATGCTGGTAAACCGACTAAAACTTATAGGCGGATACTCCAGCTCCAACATATGATGTGATACCGTTAACCTTAATTTTGGCTATCTGGTTCAAGGAGTGTTTTTTAAGTCAGTAATATCACCCAAAGCGTTGGCCAAGCCCTTTTGTACGCGTTGAGTAAAAACATCAAGCTGGGCTGAATTTATCTCTTGTATTTGCCAAGAGCTAGCTTCTGTACCCCATTGTCGCAAGTCTTGGTCTGCTTGGCTCATGTCTCCCTTCCAGGCAACTAAGGCATCAGGTGTTGAGCCATGATAGTACAGCTTATTAGCAGCGTCTAAAGCCTTTGAATAGCTGGCATAGGAATTGTTTGTAAACTGACTGTTGAAGTTACTAAGTCTGGAAGCGGGTGAAGTAGAGTCGTTATTCAAGGCATAAAGAGCAGCAGTGGAATCAGGGTATTGTTGAGTCCCAATTGATTCTTGGCCTTGTTGAAGGAGGCTCAAGTAGAAATTTGTACTAGTTGCCAGTAAGTCAATCGCTCCAGACCTTGCATCAGCCTTTGCCTTAGCTTGGGCATCAGCTTGGGCCTTTTGGTCTGCGGCATCCTTTTGCTGTTGAGCAAGTTCATCTGCTTTTTGCTGAGCAGCATCAGCTTCTTGTTGTTTTTTCTTGTCGGCTGAGTCCTGTGCTTGCTTGGCTAATTCGGCTGTCGTATAGCGATGTACTGTTATGGTTTGCTGGGTAACCCTGTTGTTAGTGCCACGAGCAACTATAGTTATTTGGTTATCGCCTTGAGCTAGGGTTAGCTGCGTATTCAGATGACCATTATTACCTACGTTTACTGGCTTGCCGTTTATAGTTACGGCGGCGTTATCAGGCGTTATATCAGCCACCAGAGCGTACTGGCTACCACTAATGGCTGCTGTTGAACTCTTTATGTTAATTGTTGGTGGAGCAAATACTACTGCTAGGATAAATACTCCTACTATTCCAACTGTACCTAGCCCTGATATAACAAACTTTGGAGTTTTACCCCAGTCCATATAGCGCCACATGAGATAGAGGCCAACGGGAAAGAACAGAATTAGTAGTGCGATAGTGGCTGGTTTGGTGTGCAGAAGCCTTCTGATCTTATCTCTTATATGTTCAACCCGATCGCCAACTATTCGTTTTGGCAGGAAGTAAGTGATAACCAAGCCCAAAATAGCTAAGTACCATAAGTTAATAATTACTATAAGTGCTGCTATGGCGAGAATGCCCGTAAGAATCTTGTGTCTTTTAAACCATTTGCCGTCCTTTTTCTCCTTGGACATAGTCGTCTCTCCTTGTATATGGATTTAGTTGGTATTTCACGGCAACCAAAAAGCCTGCCGCTAAGCGATGACTTGCGCCACCCATACCAGTTTCCCGATATGACCATATACAACAGTGAACCTAACGACAGGCTGTTTGTTGTATATGGGTTTATGGCCATGCCCACTAAGTAGGTTTAGGTCATACTAACTTTTAACACTTTGTGTGTTACCCAGAGTATAAACCACAAACGTACTCCTTAGCTATATCTGTAGTGTAGAATTTAGGTACACGACCATGATAAATATTAGCGACAACCAGCCAGATGATTCAGCAATTGATGAGGAATTTGAGATTTTAAGTTCTGCGCTTTTAGCTCAAGAGATAAAAGATAAAGAGACGACCGGTAAAGTAATACGCCTAGAACGAGAGGAACCTAGCCATCACCCTAAAAACGACCTAGCTAACGCTCTCAGGCATCATCTCAAAGAAGATCAAGAAGCTATCCTTGAACATGATGATATAGATTCAGACTACGAACACGCAGGAGCTAGAGACTTTAGCCCATTTGGCCTAGACCCACACAGAGATAAATTACTTCATTATCTAGATGATAAGCATATTATTAGCCTTACACCCCATATTGAACAAGAAGAGGTTCCTTGGGGTGGTACTCACTATGACGTGGTTCAGTTTTACGAAGTTAGCGTTAATGCAAAGAAATTTGCCAGCTATTATTTAGAGACTATCAAGAAAGCAGAGACGTATATTGATGCGTACATAAAACAAAGGGTTAGCAACGATAAAATTTCCGCAAAGTCTACGGATAAAGTGCAGTCCCAAAAAGAGCAAGAACGTTACGTCAGTGACACTACTTATACTATTTCGTTAAGGTTAATTCAAAGAACATTAATTCTATACATACATGACAATAAAACCAACATTAGAGTGAAGTACTTTAAGACTAAGAGCGGCAACAACTTAAATGCTTGCCAGGTGCTGTGTGGACGTAAAAAGCGCCACCTAACAAAAGAGGAATTGGGCATTAAAGAAGCTAAATCCACAGTCAAAGACCTTGGGAATACCTTGGGTCTTAAAGGTCCCTTGAGGGAACTATTCTATGTGTTTGACACCAAAGCACAAACAGCGCTTCTAAATGATACAGTCAAGATAAATGGTGTCGAATTAGAGAATCTCGTAAAATACTGCAACACGCATTTTCGCCCTCGCTAGAGAGTTTGAGAGATTTATAACAGGTTAGAGAATAGCCTGTTTTTTATTTGTGGAGCTATTGAGAGTATTTGAAAAAACAGTACCGCGTAATGTAGCTCATGAGCATACATGACCAACAAGCAATAGCTAAATACTTTACCCACCCGCCAGTCCTATATATAGGTGGGCTTGGACAAGTATTTTCACTTCAAGCTGGAATACTGCTAAGCCAATTACTTTTTTGGCATGGGTTAGGGGTACGCAAGGACGGCTATATTTATAAGACTGCTGACGAGCTTCGTTCTGAACTTGGTATGAGTCGCAGCAATCAGGAAACCGCTATAAAACAATTAGTCGAGTGTGGGGTTCTTGAATATAAACTAGCGCAAGTACCAGCTCGAAAACACTTCAAGTTAAACATAGCAAGGCTACATGAGTTGCTTCCAAGTTTGAAGAGAACCAGCAAACTGAATTATCCAAATCCCCCACGCTACTATGTTGGAAACGTGCAAACTATTACAGAGAATACACAGGAGACTACTACAAAGAATACTTTACCGAAAATTGATAAAAATAATTTCTTAAAAGAGCGCAGCAAACTCATAAACAGTAAATCAGCCAAACCTCCTTAGACGACTAATGGACTAACTACTTATTTGATAACTAATTGAAAAGGACTTACTAAGATGAAAGAACTCACAAAGGCTATCGCATTTTGCCGAGTAGCAACAAAAGAACACAAAGACGAATTACTAAATTACCAAAAACAGCAAATAGAAAAATACGCCAAACAGCACAATATCGAGATTGTGAAATATTGGGAAGCAGTCGGTTCGGGCCAGTGCGCCTTAGCAGAAATGCATAGGTTCTGCGAAACCTTTGAGGATATTGTGTACCTTTGCGTTACTAGACCCGACCGCATCTCGCGGTCGCACGAAGAGTATCTTTACTGGATAACCAATTTTTGGAATTTGGGCATACAACTTACATTCGCGAAAAGCCAACGAACAGTAGATACTGACGATTTCTTGTTAGAGGAGATGTGGCGAATGCAGGGTGTTTACAACGCACGCATGATGTCTGCGTCCGTAAAACGCGGGATGCATCAAAAAGTCGCACAAGGCTTAACTCTGTGCAAACCACCTCTGGGATACCAGACCACAACTGTAAGCGGTCTGTTTACGCAAGACAAACTTGGTAAGCAAATGAAAACCGTCTTGCACGATATCGCTATCGAATCTGTGTCTTTCAAAAAGGGCTACGAGCAATTAAGCAAAGCCATTAAGCAGCGCACCGGTAAACCATTAAGTAGAGGTCAGTTCAGTCGACTACTACGCAACGTGTACTACACGGGTCGAGTGCAGTACGGTGGCCAGCAGCATCCTGGCAAACACTTACCGCTACTTAGCGAAGAGCAGCGAAACAAGGTTGAACAGCTCTTTGAAGCAAGTGAGCTAGGACATAAACAGGTAATGAACCAGTAATTCTCTTGTAGATATTGCTGTTACCTACGGAAGTTGCCATGAAAGCTAGTGCCGAACCTAATTACGAAAAGCTACGCCTCATACTTGAGCGTCAGCTTGGTAAAACGGTGTCGTTAGAATATGCAATCGGCACTGGCAATTTCCTGGTAAACGTGTACGAAATACTGCTATACGATGATGAGGTAACAGATGAGATTGATGGTAACATCACAGACGGTAAATACAATGAACCCTGAAATAAACAAAAAATGCATAGTATTGGCTCGTGTGTCGAGCAAAGCCCAAGAAGAAGAGGGCTACTCATTAGACGCTCAGGAAAAGTTTTTGAAAGACTATGCAAAGAAAAAGCACTTTGATGTAGTGCGAGTATTCAGCTTTGCCGAAACCGCATCTAAAGACAAACGGCGTAAAATGTTTGCTGAAATGATGAAGTATCTAACCCAAAGAGAGCCTATTCACCTTATAGTTGAGAAAGTTGACAGGTTAACTCGCAACTCACGGGATGCCCTAGATGTTGATGAATGGTTAGCGGCAAATGGTGACCGTCAACTGCACCTTGTGAAAAATGGCTTAGTGCTGCACAAACACTCCTCATCGCAGGACAGGTTTGTCTGGGATATTTATGTGGCCTTATCAAAGCAATACGTTAATAACCTACGCGAGGAAGTATATAAGGGACGCATGGAAAAGCTGGCGCAAGGTTGGCTACCAGGTAGTCCGCCTTATGGCTGGATAACGGTTGGCGACAAAGGCAAAAAGATTCATGCACCTGTACCCGAAAAGATACGACTAGTTAAAAAACTGATGGAAAAATATCTAGAGCCAGGCCAATCACTGACATCTATGACAGCGGAAGCCAAGAGAATTGGTATGCGCAATGATAAAGGTAACCCGTATGGTCGTTCTGCCATAACCGATAATATCCTCAAGAATCCCTTCTACATTGGCATCAATCACTGGGATGGCATTGACTACCCTGGCAAACAGGATAAGGTTATTAGTATAGAATTGTTTAATAAGGTTCAAGCTAAAATGCACCGTAAGTCACCACCCAAATACCAGAAACATGATCCTGACTTCAAGGGTGTTATGCTCTGTCCCGACTGCAACGGTGTAATTACATGGGAACCCCAGAAAGGTGACTGGTACGGCCATTGCGTTAAGTCTCGTGGCTGTCCAAAGAAGGTATGGGCAAGACAGGACAGAGTTGAGGAACAGTTATTCAAGCACTTCGAGAAGTTATTATGCCCAAGCCAGGAAATAGCTGAATGGATAATAGAATCACTGAAAGCCAAGCACCAGGACAATATGTACGACTACTCAACGTCTGTTGACCTACTCCGTGATGATCATGACCGCAAGAAACGCCAGCTTGACCTCTTATACGAGGATAGGCTTAGTGAGCGTATTACTCCTGAGCGCTATGATGAACTGTATAAAAAAGTTGAGCAGGAGCAAAAAGATATAGAGGGTAACATCAATAGCCTTGCCGATACTGGCCGCAACCAGCTTAAAACAGGTATAGACGTTCTGGAGAAGTCTCAGCAAGCTGCTAAGGTATATGCCACTAAGTCACCAGAGGCTAAGCGGAAGCTACTCAGTGAGCTGTTTGATGTACTTTATCTTGATGGTCCTACCCTAAACGTTACCTATAACCGCTATACAGAGGCGATTTCGGAAAGGGTCAAAAAGCACAACATGGTCGAACGTCAATTCCGAACCCACAAAAAAGCCCCCAGTAACGGGGGTAATTCGGAGCTTACTGAAGCTCTACGTACGGTTTGGCGGGCTCGACCGGATTTGAACCGGCGATCTCCTCCGTGACAGGGAGGCATGTTAACCACTACACCACGAGCCCTCGTCGATGTGTAACGGTGGGGTAACTGAACCGCCGGCAAAACAAGTTTGACCGTCAGTTCTAGTTACCCCACCAAGCCATCTCCTCCCGATTTCGAGAATCCTCTCTCGAAATCGATGAAGACAAGCCAAAGCTCGACCAGAGTATACTAGCAAATTACACCTGTTTATGCAACGCTTGTTATCTGTTAGAATAATCAAGTCGCCAATGTTTTAGACTAGCCGAAGTAGCTCAGTGGTAGAGCAGTACTTTCGTAAAGTAAAGGTCGCGGGTCCAACTCCCGCCTTCGGCTCCAGAAGCGGGTATAGTTTAGTGGTAAAACGTATCCTTCCCAAGGATGAGTCGAGAGTTCGATTCCCTCTACCCGCACCAACTAAACAACTTGAATTCGAGACAAATCAATCGTCGCTGGGCTCACTGCCTCCAGTTGCCTAACTAGAGCACTAGCGGCTCGATGAGGCATATTAGTAAACTTAGCTAAAACCAGCTCGGCCTCTGGTGTTGCCTTAGGAGTGTTGACCCTAGTGTCATTAAATTCATTGCTAACTGCCTGCCTCTCGCCTCTTATAACTAGTCCTTCAGGGTAAGCGTCAGTCGGTACATCTTCGATTACAGCGACTGCCCTAAGTAGACCGCTCTGGCCTTTCCTGAGCGTAAATCTATTTATAGCCAGCCCATCTAGTCCGTGAGTAGCTAACATGCCATCGGTATGCCGTGAAGCGACTACATCCTCAACCACTCTTTCTTCTTGTCGGCGATATAGTGGGTAGCGAGTTAAGACACCCGACAAAAAATCGGCTTGCATATAGCTGATAGAGGTATCACGAGTTATGAGCTGCCATGGCTTAGTGCTTTCGTCTATTGTTGACTTGATTACATCGGCGGTTGGACCCTGAGCGACCCTCCCAATATGGTGGGTTGTGCTGAATCCTGGACGGCGACCAGATCGAAATTCTTGCCTTCTAAGATACCTTTCATGCATGGCTTGACCACGCTGTACTTGATTTGCCTTGTGGGGGTTGTGTGAATGATTCATCCAAAGAATTTTAATCTAGATTTGTAATTTTGCAAGCATGAGCATAATGCCGCCTTACATCTTGAAGTTTGCTATAATTACGCACATGGCAGTTTCTAATAGTAAAAAAATTAAGGCAGTGGTTTTTGATTACGGTGGTGTCATATTCAAAAATCTTTATTGGCATAATGACATGTTTCATTTGGCTCGTGATCTACGCGCCAAGGGCTATAAAACGGCAATCTTATCAAATATGCTAAGGCCGATTGCTTTGGTGGCAAAAGCACTACCCACAACCAAGGAATTCTCACCAATCGTGATATCAGCGGACGTTGGTACGTCTAAACCGCGACCGGAAATTTATAAGATACTGCTGGATAGAATTAAACTAAACCCCGAAGAATGTCTATTTATTGATGATCGACCAGAAAATTTGAAGACAGCTGATTCACTCGGCATTCAAACTCTGCGTGTTAGGCGACCAAAGACGGCCGTGCTAGAAATAAGAGAATTACTAGGAGTGTAAGGCTTGTTATGGCTAGTTCAAACGAGACAGGTAAAGCTAGTTTAGCCGAACGAGCGGCTCGTTTAGCCCGTAATGTAAATATTGTTGGGGGGATTGCCCTACTTGGACTTTCAATTATTGCGCCAGCTGCGGCGGCAGCCAATTATATTACAGGTGCAAAATTCGCGACTCTAGGTGCTGGCGCAAGTGAGGGCGCCCGGCGTGTAGCTAAAAAATCAAAGTAGACGAGACAAGTTATTATAAATTGCCTTGGTTGCCGCGCTGCGAGTCTTCTTCGGCTATAGCCACACTAATTTCTGCATAATCGCCTAATAGGCGATTGGCTACGGCTAAGAAATTACCAGTGTGAGGAGGTTCCGCTTCAACTGCGCTAGTTGCATTTCTAAAAAACCGAGTTAGAGGGTCACCACCGTTTTCTTGAGATGGAATCATCGCAGAAAAGATAGCGCCTCCTACTCTGATAACACGATCAAACTTCTCTCGATCAGACGGCACTACTGTATTTGGGATGCCGTCTACAGGCTGCAGGTCTTTAACGGCCTTTTCGAGCCTTAAAAGCTCGATTACATAATCTGGCGCTGGCGTGTGTTTACTTTTATCTGAACTCATAACTATCTATTCTAACATATTATATATTTTTTAGCAATACTAATATTCATACGTTTATATCTGTTACAATAAGATGTAAGCTAAGGAGAAATTAATGACAATTATTGATATCAGAGCCCGCCAAATTCTTGATAGTCGTGGTAATCCAACCGTTGAAGCTGATGTTACTTTAGAAGATGGCACACTCGGCCGGGCAGCCGTCCCTTCTGGTGCCAGCACTGGTACACATGAAGCGGTTGAGCTACGTGATGGCGATAAGGCTTATGGCGGAAAGGGCGTAACTAAAGCTGTTGGTTTCGTGAATAGTGACCTGCGCGAGGCTTTGATTGGTCAAGACGCAAGTAATCAAAGAGAGATTGACCGAATAATGATTGAACTCGATGGCACTGATAATAAAAGTCGATTTGGTGCTAATGCAATACTTGCCGTATCTCTGGCAACCGCCAAGGCCACTGCCCTGAGTAATAAAATGCCACTTTACGAATATGTCGGGCAATTGGCCGGGAATTCAAACTTTACACTGCCAATGCCAATGATGAATATCATCAATGGTGGCAAACACGCTGCTGGCAGTACTGATATTCAGGAATTTATGATAATGCCGGTTGGGGCACTAATTTTTCGGCAGTGCATTCAGATGGGTGCCGAAATCTTCCAGACCTTGGGCAAAGTTCTACACGACAAAGGCTACAGCACCACTGTTGGTGACGAAGGTGGCTATGCACCGGCCGTTCGTAACGGTAATGCTGAGGCCATTGAGCTGATCGCTGAGGCAGTCGCTAAAGCCGGCTATAAATTAGGTGAAGATGTTGCCCTAGCCCTCGATGTTGCCAGCAGCGAACTAGTTCAAGACGGCAAATATGTACTGGCTACCGAAAACAAGTCATTGACCGTGCCTGAAATGATTCAATTTTATACGGATTTATCAGCTAAATATCCAATCATATCAATCGAAGACGGCCTGGCCGAGGGTGACTGGAATGGCTGGCAGCAACTAACCGCAACTCTTGGCTATAAGTTACAGTTAGTTGGCGACGATATTTTTGTTACTAATACCAATTTCCTGCGCCGTGGTATCAATGAAAAATCGGCTAATGCCATACTAATTAAAGTTAACCAGATTGGTACCCTATCAGAGACGATTGACGCCGTTAAAATGGCTCAAGCAGCCGGCTGGAAAACTGTAATGTCACACCGTAGCGGCGAAACTGAGGACACGACTATTGCTCACCTAGCCGTTGGACTAAACTGTGGACAGATTAAGACTGGTAGCTTGAGCCGAACTGACCGTGTAGCAAAATATAACGAATTACTTAGAATTGAAGAACTGCTGGGCGACAATGCTGTATTTAACAATGACAGGATTGGCGGCAGATAATGGCCTTTTTAGTACTGGTTAGGCATGGTCAATCAGAATGGAATGCTCTAGGTCTATGGACCGGCTGGCAAGATATTGAACTAACTGAAGCTGGACGAAAAGAGGCCCGATTGGCGGCTGAACACCTACGTGATATCGAACTTCATAAAGCCCATACATCGGAACTAAAAAGAGCTCAACAAACGCTTGAAGAAATAAAAGAAGCACTTGGGCATGCAAAGCTTGAAACTGTCGCCCATGCGGCCATGAATGAGCGACATTATGGCGACTATACAGCTAAAAATAAGTGGGATATCCAAAAAGAAATTGGTGATGAGGAGTTTCAGAAGCTGCGCCGTAACTGGGACCATCCGATTCCCAACGGTGAGACACTAAAGGACGTACACGCCCGGGCCATTCCCTATTACCAAGAACATATCGAAACTGATCTTAAGGCCGGCAAAAATATTATCATTTCTGGACACGGCAACACGCTTCGGGCGCTGATGAAGCACTTAGAAGAAGTAGCCGACGACAAGGTCCACGAGCTCGAGATTGGGACAGGCCAAGTGCTAGTCTATGAAATTAACGAGGATGGCAAGGTTATTAGTAAACAAATTCGCTCAGGCGGTGGTAAAGCCTAGACTTTTATATAAGTCGAAGAGTGTTGCTTGGACTTTAATTCGTTTAGAAATGTGTTTATGTCTTTTAATTTGATAACAATGTGGGCGGCGTGAATTTTGTCGCCTTGATTTTCAATATTTTTAACTATCTCTAGAGTAAAACCAGTATTTATAATATCGGATGTCTGACCTGGTGATAATTTGAAGAGTTCGTTCGTGACCTGCGGGGGAATGTCACGATTAGATTTATCGACCAACTGTCCATAATCGCCACCACTGCCCTTTGTTGCTTGGTCATCACTATATTTCAAAACTATCGCAACAAAATCTGCGCCGCTTTTTAGGTCTCCCAGCGCCAGTTTAGCTCGGTCGTTAGCTGCCACATCAAGAGCGGCAACAACTTTTTGAACGAGTAGTTGTTGCTTTAACTCACGCTTAAAATCACCAACCGACCAACCAAAGTTATCACGAATGACGTCTTCAAAGCCTTTTTCGTTAGCTCCCAACCGATTTTGATTACGTACCAATATATACAAATCATCAAGTTCTCGGTCGCTGACTGATATCTTATTTTTGGCCGCCAACTGCTTGACCAGGGCATCATTTATCACCTTATCGAGTGCGCGCTTTTTATAGTCTTCTAGCTGTCTCTTATCATCACCAGAGTTTAAGTCCTTTTTTTGTTGCGTCTGATAATAATGAATGTAGTGTCTAAGCTCAAAAAGATAGTTCTCATAAGCTACGAACCTTGAGCCTGTCCTAGCTACTGGATATGGAATAACCTTAGTAACACCGTACATAAAGTCACTGTTCGACTTGTAATAATAGAGCTCGGCCGTGATTATGCTAAAAAATATAACCACTGCAGCTACGAACAAACCGCTAGATATGAGCACGATTCTGTGTTTAGAGTGTTGAAGTGGATAGATATACTTACGAGCCCGCGACAAAACCTTTTCACGGTGCTCAGCTACGGTCTCATTAGTAATTCTAAGGACGTCGTTGACTTCTGCCTGTATCTTGTCTTGTCGTGACAATCGTTTACGAAGCTTGGGTGCGAATGATTTAATCTTGGTCAGTTTCTGCTTCATCTAGGGTCTCGTTGCTCACTATTGGGAACGGCTTGGTCGTTATTCCCTTGTCTCTTAATATCTTTAAAATCTTTTTTGAAATCTCGGCCGGATGATGAATATCGTGTATGACTAGGTCGCCGACGTAAGTCTGCATCATTATTGTACCAAATCCCAGCAGTGTTTCCTGAAATCCAGCTATCTGATAGTTAACCATCTGAATCTGAGGCAATGTCAGGTCGACTACTGTTCGGTGAAACAGACCTTTTTGGGTAATTTGAATCAAGCGCTGGTCGGTAACGATGAATACACTATAGTGCCAAGCCACCCAATGAGGAAAGAAAATTAAGATACTGAGGATTACACCACCAGCCAGTCCACCAAAAAAGTACGAGAATTCTGGCTTGATAAGTGATGGTATCGTACCTAACAGTAGCGCTAGCATGCCGTAGACCAAACCTTTGCGCATGACTACAGGGTGTTTGCGAAACAGGAATAAGACTTCTTCGTCGTCAAACTGGTCTTCGAAGTGCTTATACTTGCCGTCTTTAGTTTTTTTTGCCATAACTACTGTCTATTTTAACACTTATAAGCTGGGTTTATGCGTAGCGGGTTACTTTTTGTGTTTTCTAGCTTTAATAACTATTATAATGACTAACCATAACCTTAGAAAAAAGCCGAAAAGTAACATAATTGTTAGGTCGGGTCTTATTCTACTCCAATAGTCACATGGACCAACATCAGGGTTTAATCGACATTCTAAATGCGGCCCCTTAACTAACTCAAAAACCGTTACTAGTCCAATACTTATAAAAAGTACTATTGGAACTGCTCTAATTGAGAATCTTTAAACTTCTTTAAATTTAAAATCCAACCAGATAGCGAAAACTATGAAAACCAATTCAATCATAATTATTAAAAGTCTGCCGAGACTCAGGGTGAAAATTGTAAACTTTATCAAATATCTGTTTACGCGTATAGTTAGGGAATGGATGAAATTTCTAGTCCTGAGCCTGAACAAAAACCTGATGTACAAGAGCCAGACTCAACCTTACCAAATATAAATATAACTCCATCTCAGCGCGTAAAAAAACGCAAATTTCTAATAATTGGCATCATCATACTTTTGATAATTTGCATAGTGGCTCTAGGATACTTGCTAATGAACAAATCGAAACCTGCAGTCAAGAATCCTATTATATTACAAGCCTCACAAGCTGTTACCAAAGAAGAAACACTGCCGACAGGACCTCAGAATATAGTCTATTCTTTTTCCGAGGGAGCAGACAAACCGACTTCCATTTATTGGTATCCGGTCGGAGGTGGTGAGCGCACCGAAAGCAAGAAATTTTCTATACCGAACCATACATTCCCGTCTGCAGTGAGCGGCCAACAGATTGCCTTTGAAGTTGATGCCCAAGACGGTAGTAAAGATCCCTTAGCAATTTGGTACAGCTCAGATAACGGCAAAACTTTCAAACAAATATTTACTGGTACAGATTCTGATCCATATTTTAAGGGCGGACAAATCACCAGTTTAATTTTCTCTGGTGATGGTAAGGCCCTCGCCTTTGGTTACCTTGTTGCAAATAAAAACACTGTAAAGTCCATCGATCTAGCAACAAATAATATAATTGATCTTTATACCGGCAAATATCGTGGTGTCTTTTTGGCGGCTTATGACCGCGCCAGCAAACAATTAATTTATTCTGAAGGCTGTTACAACTGTGACGGCGGTAATAATTTCACCTACTATATAAATAACCTGACTAACGCTAAAGTGACAACCTTACTTACCACGACATCGGGCTCATTTCAAATTGCCGTCAGACCGGATTTTAAAGAAATGACGGTAATTCATGGCTCAGACGATAAATTTTTAGACAATGGAATTCCCTCAAATTTCACCTCTCCATATGACATCAGCCTATACTCTCTTCCAGATGGGAAAGAAACAAAGATCACGTCTGTAGGTGAAAAACCGAAATCAATCGCCGAAGCTTACCCATACGTAACAGTGGGATATAGTACTGACCGCACTACGCCGTTCTACGCAATTGACAAAAAACTGTACCAAATCAAATCCGGCAAACCGAACTTAACTTTAGAGGTCAATAACCCATTTATCGGTATCTACTACATATCTGATACTAGTATTATTTTCAGTAGTGGTACCTATGTGAGTAATAGTGTCGTTAGCTATAATCCAACAGATAAGACTAATAAAACTCTACTCAAGGCAGACCTAAACGAGACAATCATCGGAGTCACCACAAGATAATTCACTACGATTATGTGTATTAACAAGAAAGAACCTTTCGGTCAACGATCAGGTTCGAAAGTTGAGCGAACATAGCGAACTTAATGGTGCCCCCGAGAGGAATATTACCTCAGGCCAAGATGCGAGATGCATCATGGCTTCAGTATATAATTTTCAAAAAGAAAGTTACTTTTCATGAAAATTATCGAACCTTTTACGGTTCGAGACTCGCTATGCGAGCCCACCAAGTAAATGACCCGCTCTAAAGAGCGGGTCATTTACTTGGTGCCCCCGAGAGGAATCGAACCTCTAGCTTCTCCTTAGGACGGAATTATTTTATCCATTGAACTACGGGGGCGTGCCCATATTTTAACACTACAAGATGAATAATTACTTTTTGGTAGATTTTGTCTGAGTGTAGACCTCATGAACGGTCTCGTAATCAAATAACTCTGCCTCACTAAACCAGTGTTTAATTTCTTGTGCGGCTTCTTTTTCGTCACCAGAAGCATGAATTAAATTCGGAATGCCGATACCCTCTTTGTCGGCGTGGCCGTAGCTCATATGAGCATAGTCACCTCTTATGGTACCTGGTAGTGAAGATTTTGGCTCGGTCGTACCAACCATTTTTCTAACCAAAGTTACGGCTTCAACCCCTTCAAGAACCATGGTAATAACCGGGCTCTCTTGCATCATGCCCATAGTGACGTCAAAAACTTTTTGCCCACGTCGCGTCACTAGGCCACTAATGCCTTCGTAGTGGTGGTGAAAGTGAGCCTCGTCTGGTTTTACCATCTTAGCGGCCACTATTTTGAGTCCAACTTTTTCAAAGCGCGCCAAAATCTCACCAACAATACCTCGTTTAATTGCATCTGGTTTGAATATAATTAGTGTTCGTTCCATATAATCCTTGTTTACTTGCCTAGTTACAATTTTAACAGATGTGGTGGCAAAGCTCTAACCTTTTCAAGGCCTTTCCATGTAACAGGTTTAAAGCACCGGTTCGCTACTTGCAAGGTTTCTCCCTGTAGCAAGGAGTCTCCCTCTCGAATATTTTATTATTATCTGCCTCTTGTGTCGTACAATAAGGTTATGTTGATGAGTAATTACGATGTTATTTAGCAAAGCCAAGACTGATTACCTAGAATATCTAGAGATTGAGCAAAATCGCTCTCAGAAAACAATCGCCAATTACGACCATTACCTAACTCGCCTACTCGATTTTGCCGGTGAAATTAAGGTCAGCGACATCAACCCTGAACTCGTCAGAAAGTGGCGACTATGGCTCAACCGGCTTGGTACTAATACCGCTGACGAACTCCAAAAATCGACCCAGAATTATCACTTGATAGCTCTGCGTAGTTTTTTAAAATTCTGTGCTAAATGTGATATCCCTGCCCTTACCGCTGACAAGATTGAACTGGCAAGAACTGTACGCAAACAAGTAACGTTTCTAAACGAAGAAGAGCTTGATCGTTTATTCACCCAACCAGATCTTAATAAAATGTCCGGGCTACGCGACCGGGCTATTTTAGAGCTACTGTTTAGTAGCGGGCTACGCGTTTCTGAACTAGTTAGCCTCGATAAAGACCAGATTAACCTAAAACGGCGTGAATTTATGGTTAGAGGTAAGGGCCAAAAAGACCGCCCGATATTTATAAGCCCCGTCGCTGCAAAATGGCTGACTCATTACCTAGAAAAGAGAGAGGACAACGCCAAGCCACTTTTTGTTCGCTACAGTGGCAGTAAAAAAGTCGATCTCAGTGGCAACTTCCACCGCTTAACAGCTAGAAGCATTCAAAGATTAGTTGCCCGCTATGCCCTATTAGCTGGTATAACCAAACACGTTAGTCCGCACACTTTAAGACACAGCTTTGCAACTGACCTTCTAATGAATGGGGGTGACCTAAGAGCCGTTCAGGCCATGCTTGGGCACAGCAATATTGCCACTACCCAAATCTATACCCATGTTACCGATCCTCATCTAAGAGCAATACACGAGAAGTTCCACCGTAAAGAACCGTAAATCATAAAACAACGGCCTAAAGGATTAGTTTAAGCCACACTCGGTATCTGTCGTGGCTAGTGTACTACTGATTTTTATTCGTTTACAGATATTTGAGGCGGCCGCGACAGCAAAGTCAGGTGTTAAGTAGTTTGGAGCCGCAGAACTACTGACACTTATTCGTTTTACAACGTCTGCCGATCTGGCCGTGACGTCAACTACTATTTGTCCCTTGCCCTGGACTTGGCTCAAATTTATAGCCAGCCCAGCATTATTTTGCGGGGTTACAACTATCGAGGCACTCCTATAGACCGGCCTAATTCGTAAATAAAAATCATTGCCCGGTGGCACGGTTAGCGTTGCCCGGCAAAACTTTGGCTGGTTTGGTGTAGCATCATCACAGGCGCCATAAATAAGCTCACCTTTGTGATCGTCTGCCGGGTTACTAAAGGTAGTGGTAGCGCCAGGCACACTCTTGGGGTAAAGGAAGTAGACTTGGCTTGCTGCCAATAAACTGTCGGCAGAATTACCAGCGGTCGACCAAGGCACGACCTCTACCTGTAAGACAGACGGCCAGCCACTTGGCCAGCCAGTTGCAGGTGTAAAGTTCGTACCATCCGGTGGGTAGCTTGGAGCCGAACCGACAGTATCTTGCCAAGCAATTTCGATCTGACTAATCGGCTCGGCTGGGTTAGCGGGCTGAAGATGAGCGATCTGAGAGGCAGTTGGACTGACGGCACTATACGCTAGCGAGAAGTTAGATGTATCCACAATCAAACAAGTGATTGTGGCATTATTGCCTGTTGGTAGGCCTGTAAAATAACTCGTGGCATGGCTGGCATCATATTCTTGTAGTTTCGTAAGAGTAGACTTGGCAGTTGAAGTTGTCGTGCAGGTACCGTTATCACTCTTAAGCGCATCAACGGTTGCACCATTATTTAGGGCTGCAAGTACTGTATTTATGGCCGACTCGGCTGCATAGTAGGCTTGAGTGCTTAATTCACGGTCTAGCGTCTGGCGTTGCTCACGAGAAATAATTTGTGAGTAAGTTATAACAACTATTGTCATTATAAGCATAATTATCATCGACACTAGAATAGAGACTAGGCCGCTTTGATTTGTTTTAAGATTTTTATGCTTCATTCCCATCACTTCTTCCTGACATCTATTATATGCGCTTTTGAACTATTGTCGACAGTTCAGCGACGGCACAAAATTGTGTGCCGGCATTCTTGCCGCTCCTACACTTTAAATCGGCTTTTGGTGGGTTTGAGGTTAGGCCAGTAGTTATAGGGGATGTCGTCCTTGAACAATCGGATGCGATTGACGGGCTACATATTAGAGTTCCTTCTCCATAAATTACTTTTACGTTAATAATGTATAGACTACCAGAGGTATCTAGTGCCACGCTAAGCGTTGCTAGCCGCATGTTAGCCGGTACCAACTCTCTCTGGTTGCTGGCCACAAAGCCAGCGCTAGTCATATCTGACGACACACCACTACTGCAAGTTGCTGGTATGTCTCTAATCAAAACATGCGGGACTCTATCAGGATTGACGTTACCAACATCATCAGTAAGCTGCTTGCCTAAGATGTAGCTATAGCGCTCGGTGCCGGCACAAAATGACGATATTGATGCCGTTGTACTGGTTGGGGTTACTGGGCCATAACTAAATTGTATCGAGTGTGACACTTCCGACATTATCTCTCGCGCTGCCTCTTGCGTCTGGGCAGTCAGTATTCCTTTGTAGTAGACCCTACCAATTTGGATGGACATGGTTGCAAGAATAGTCAGAAATACAGAGAATACACTAGTAGTAATCAATAGCTCGATTAGCGTAAAGCCTTTTGAATTAGTTCCTAGTTTAGTCATATTAGTATACCGAGTACTTTAATACGACCTCGTCATTACCACCGCCGCCGGCTCGCTGCCATCTAACCCGAATAGTGAAGTTATGGTCGGTTACCGTCGTTCGACTAATCCATTGATAGTACTTTAGCCCAGTGCTAGTAGAAATACAGGCCGCCGGATATGGGTTTGGCGAACCGAGCGTATCGGCGGTTGGACTAAGGTTTGGTGCAACTGGGATTTCAACAACTTTTTTGTTGGCCAAAGGGTTCAAAATATCAATGCATAGATTGGTAGTAGTGCCGCCAACCGTGAAACCTACGGTACTAGCGTAGACCCTGAGTGCCTCTGCTTGTGATTCGGCCAATTTAATAGCGGCGATGCGCTCCTGAGACCGTCTAGAGCCAGTTAAGCTACGATTGGCTGTCGTATACACCGCTGCTAGTACCAGTGAAGTCAGGGCTAGAGCAATCAAAAGTTCAACAATAGTATCGCCCTGCTCTAGTAATTTTCGTCTGTTCATATACACACCCCCGTACCCATATTAATGATTGTATTTAATTGACGTCCATTGCTACCAATTATAACGTCGGCGTGATACTTGGGGTTAGTTGCTGCTTCCTGTAGACATACTCGGAAGCCGTTCTTTGGGTTCTTGAGGCCATTTATAGTGGCGAGCGCTGTTGATAATGTCCAGTCAGGTAAAGTAGGGCTAGTGAGCGGTATTAGATCTGCCTGAATGTCGCCGCTATTAAGGTTATTGCCGCCGGCACCACCGTAAGCACCAAAGGTTGATGCCAATATTAAGCCGGTAGCTGTTGGTGCAGGCACAGTCCCGCTGCCATCGTCGTAAGATACGCTTCCGACAACTGTGCCATAGGCTAAATTTTCGGTAATTGCGTCGACCGATGCGTTGGGAACAGGCACTGGTGCGGCCTCAACGACGTTTACTACGTTTTTGGCTACTCCAGATGAGTTTGTAGTTTTTTCCTTGCCGGCAAGCGTTTGAACCTGATAACTAGAGGAGCCAACCGTAAATTGTATTTCTTGACCGATCACGATACAGCCAGTGTTAGCTCCCTGTGCAGCCGCGCCCAGCGTAAAAGTTATCGGTGTCGTGCTTAAGGAGTCGGTACTACAAGTAAAGTTAGTCGTAGTCTTAAAATAGCCGGTTGCTGCGTCGTTGGCTAGATCGCTTAGTCTCGACTTAAAGTTCTGAACCGACTGCGTGAACTGCGTTTTCGACTGCTGACCATTGAGCATCGTGCCGGCAATCACAAACATACCTGTCGTTATGGACAAAAATAACAGGATTTCAATAATAGTAAAGCCTTTGGCATTCATCCCTGTTCTCATTAACTTTAGTATAGCATAAGCTTGATACTAAATTCGGAATCTTGTACCGCTAACTAATCCCAATCAGACGTGAATACCAGCTAATAATATTTGTGCCAAATAGGAAAACGATGACAGCCGCCATCATCAGGAACGGACCGAATGGTATGTGTCGACTAGGCTTAAACTTGCCCGACAGCAACATCGGTATAGCGACAAGCGTGCCTAGACATGAGGCTATAAATATAAACAGTAAGGCCTCGAATGGACCACCAACAATCAGCCCCAACATAAACCCAAGCTTTACGTCGCCGCCGCCAATCCATTTGCCGTCAGAAAGCTGGAAAAGTAGATAGAATATGCCGCCGCCAACCAGTAAACCGTATAATGACCTTAGGACAACGTGCAGCCCGTTATCCGACAGAATGGCCAGGTAAAATACCTGTATAACAGCTAGGGCTATCATCGGATAAACTAGTTTATTCGGGAGTAAATACCACTTCAGGTCATAGACTGATAAGGCTAAAAAGCCGACCAAAAACAACAGCCAAAACCCAAATAAGACAGCGTGAGAGCCGCCCCAGCCCAACGGCCAATTGAGGTATGAGACGACAAACAAAAGCGGCATTATGAGTTCGGTTGTCGGCGTATCGGCAAACCTTACCTTACAATAGCGACACTTACCCCAAAGCTGTAGCCAACTGAACACGGGAATTAGGTCTTTGGCAGCTAACTGATGCTTGCAGTTGGGGCACATCGACCGACCGGTTAGAATGGACAAGTCAGGTGAGCTGACAGTTGACGCTAGAGAGTTATGAGTTTTCGAAGCTTTAGACTTTCTGACATTCGACTTTTGGCTATCTGACGCTTGTTCGTGCATACGCCAAATTAAAGCATTAACAAAGCTACCAAAACAAGCACCAACAAATACTAGGAAAATTATAATCATTACCGTTAATAGTACCATACAAATAAACAGACCCTGTTTCCAGGGTCTGTTGTTTGGCTTTGTTTAATACTCTGTTAAGAGATTTAACCTTGGCACTGTTGTGCGTAAACGTTTGCGCCTGTTTCGATTTCGTAGACGACTGCAATGCTACGAGGAGAACCAGCGACGGTTGCACCACCAGCTGCACAGTCAGATCCAGGATAGATGACTGCATAGTCGTGAGCACGATCAATGAATACGCCTGCTGCCTGCACTGTAGCAGCAGCACCGATACCAACACTACCAACCGTAAGAGGTTGTGCGGCAGCAACGTTAGCAACATTGTAAAAGCCGACTTTAGTCTGAGCTGTTGGCGAACCAGCAGTTGGGTTAGCAATCGTCAGTACACCGTTAGCAAGTGTTGGTTGCGTGCCAATTACTGGCAATAGACCATTGTTATTAGTCGAGTACTCATTAACGGCTGACAAAATGTTAGCAACGTCAGTCTTACGCTGTTGGTTACGTGAGTTACGCTGCAATGCAGGTACGGCCAAGAAGACAATCAACATGATTAGACCGGCAATTGATAGCACGATCAAAACTTCGATGATTGTGAATCCTTCAGTTCGTTTCTTTAAATTTTTAAACATTTGTTACGCCCCCCTAAATTATTATTTATGCTTATGGTTTTTATAATACGGCTGTCACGGATAAAATGCAATGCTAGACTTATCCACAGGTCATCTGTTGGTGGCGTCAAAATCTTGCTAGTGGACAATTGACTGCCCAGCTAGGCCATAGATTGGTAAAAGTACGGCTGCAACAATGACAAAGGCCATGACACCAAGCAAGACCATCAAAACTGGCTCGATGATAGTTGAAATGGCCTTAACCTGGTCATCAACTTCTTTCTCATAGTATTCAGCGGTTTTTTCAAGCATCTTTTCGATCGCACCCGACTGCTCACCAATCCTAAGCATATTTGGTACTAACGGCAGGAAGTTCTTGTCGCCCAGGATTGCCTCTGATAATGCACGACCACCGCGTACTTTTTCGATAGCTTTGGCGATTGAAGCCGAAATATTGACGTTATTGATAGCTTGGGCGGTAATCTCGAGGACTTTTATAAGCGGCACGCCACTGGCAACTAGAGTCGTAGCAGTTCTAGCAAACCGCGCCATATATAATTTCATAAATAGTGGACCGAAAGGCCAAGCCTTCATCTTAATGGTATCAAAGACCTTCTTACCGACCACACTTCTAGACCACCTAGAAGTTAGAACTATCATTAGAATGACGAGAATTATTACCATCCACCAGAACTTAATAATCAGGTGTGACATACCGAGTAAAATCGTCGTGACGGCAGGTAATTTTGCGCCTTGGATGCCGGAATAGAGCACTTCTACCTGTGGCAAGACTTTGACAAGCATAAATGCTAACACCGCAAACATGACTACGATGACAATTGCTGGATATATAAGTGCGCCACGGACTTTGCGTACAATCTCAGCGTCTTTCTCTTGCTGATTGGCCAGCCGCTCAAGAGTCATATCTAGCGTACCTGAGGTTTCACCGGCGGCCACTAAGCTAACATATACTTGATTAAAGACTCTTTCGTGCTTGCCAAGAGCATCTGACAAAGTTTGACCGGCTTCAATGTCGCTGATAACCTTACCGATTACGGCCCTTAGGGGCTTATTAGTAATTTGATCAGCTACGCTCCTGAGTGACTGAACCAAAGGCATACCAGCACCAACTAGGGTTGATAATTGGCGTGAGAATAATATCCTGTCTTTAGTCGGGACTTTGTTACGGAAACGCGACACCGAGGTTTGTCCGGCCTCACGCTGTAGTACGATGTCAACTGGCGATAGACCCTCTTTAGCGATAAGTTGAGCAGCCGCGCCCTCACTTTCGGCCTCAACGACCGACTTAATCTTTTGGCCAGTGACTCGGTCTCTGGCGGTGTATTTATAGGTCATCATAGCTGAACTCCATAATGACAGGAACTAGGAACTAGGAAATAGGAAATAGTAGTGTCGTAGTTGGCTAAATCTATCTTTTTAATTCTCTTCATACTAATTGCTAGTTCCTATCTACTAGTTACTAGTTATCCTCTCATCAATCGATCTAGCTCTTCAATATCGACGGCATAGGTACGGGCCTCATCATAACTAACGGTGCCATTATGAATCAGGCTCACTAATGTCTTGTCCATTGATTGCATACCGTATTCGGCGCCAGTCTGGATAACAGCCTCAAGCTGGTGACTCTTGCCTTCACGAATGATATTACGGACTGCGGGCGTGACGACTAAAATTTCGGAAGCGACCGTTCTACCACCGCCAATCGTAGGTATAAGGCGCTGCGAACAGATGGCCATTAAAATGTTAGACAATTGGGCACGGATTTGTGGTTGTTGATGCGGCGGAAAGACGTCAACCATACGGTCGATACTTTGGGCTGCCGAGTTGGTGTGAAGCGTTGTTAGGACCAGATGACCGGTTTCAGCAATTGTGATGGCTGATGATATTGTCTCGAGATCACGCATCTCACCAATCAAAACGACGTCTGGGTCCTCACGTAAGGCCGAACGCAGCGCTGCCGAAAAGGAATAGGTGTCGTAGTGAACTTCGCGCTGCACAATAACTGAGCGCTTCGATTTATGAGTAAACTCAATCGGGTCCTCAATCGTTAAAATATGGGCCGGTCGCTCTTCATTAATTTTATTTATAATGGCGGCCTGAGTCGTAGACTTGCCCGAGCCAGTTGGGCCAGTCACTAAGACCAGTCCTCTTGGATAATTAGCAAAGGTATTAACCACCTCAGGCAGACCTAGGTCTTCAATCGTTTTTATTTCATTAGGGATTAGTCTGAGAGCAGCCGCCAAGTTACCGCGTTCGTGAAAGGCGTTAACACGAAATCGCCCAAGGTCACCAAAAGCAAAGCTAAAGTCAAATTCTTTGTCTTTTAGTAATATTTGTTTCTGGTCTTCGTCTAAGATAGCAAAAAGCAGTAGCTCAACAGTCTCTTCTGTTAACGGCGGCATCTGTGGTACGGCTACGAGTGAACCGTCCACACGTAACATCGGTGGAATACCAACCTGCAGATGAAGGTCAGAGGCCTTCTTTTTGATAACATCTTCTAGCAATATTTCAATTTTTGGTTGGTTTTGCATCAAAAATTTCCTCCTGAGATTGTAGGAACTAGTTTTTGCATCTTTTGTTTAATTACTAGTTTTTGACTGCTAGTTGCTATTCTCATCGGTTTTGCCCCCCTCTTCTTCATGCTTTTGTGTTTCATTGGTTTCGGCTGCTGCGACGCGGTTAACTTCGTTAATCGTAGTAGTGCCCGCGAGTGCCTTCAGGTAGCCGTCTTGTCTCATCGTAACCATCCCCTGTTCTTCTTCGGCAGCTTTTTGGATTTCAGAGCTTGTCGAGCGCTTGAGGATTAAATCCTGAATCTTGTCGGTAACTTCAAAAACCTCATACAGCCCCATACGACCTTTATAGCCGCCAGGGGTTTCAGGAGTATCTTTACCCTTATACAAAGTATAAGCACTATCACCCCTTAGTGGCAAGCTTTCATAGCCGATGTCCTCGGCTACTTTCGGCATTTCAAGCGCCGTTGTTGGTAGTAAATTACCAATCGCACTCTGTATAGCATTGGTTTCGACCTTATCAGATTGATAAACTTCTTTATTAGTGCCAAGACGACGAACCAATCTTTGACCAATGATAGTTCGCACCGTACTGGCAATCAAGAATGGCTCGATACCCATATCCAAAAGTCTTGGTAGGATACCGGCAGCCGAGTTGGTATGTAGGGTCGAGAAAACAAGGTGTCCGGTTAGGGCGGCTTGAACGGCCAAGGTTGCCGTTTCCTTATCACGAATTTCTCCAACCATGATGACGTTCGGGTCTTGGCGTAGGATTGACCTAAGGCCTGAGGCAAATGTTAAACCGACCTCACTGTTGACCTGAATCTGATTGATACCGTCCATCTTGTACTCAACCGGGTCTTCAAGTGTGACAATATTTATGGCGTCACTTTTGATTTCTTGAATCAGCGCATAGAGTGAGGTCGACTTACCAGAACCGGTCGGTCCACTGGTTAGAATCATGCCATTGGTTTGCTTTAAGCCATTATGGATGGTGCGTAGCGCTCGGCCGTGATAGCCCATTTCTGCCAAATTTAGGCTGGTACCGCTTTTATCCAACAAACGAATAACAACTTGTTCGCCCCAAACTACTGGCGATATGGCAATACGAAGGTCGATATCCTTACCAGATACCTTGATAGTAAACTGACCGTCTTGAGGTATTCGGTGCTCATCAATCTTTAGATTGGATAAAATTTTTATACGTGACACAAGCGGCGGCTCGGTGCTTTTTGGTAGCTTCATGATTTCTCTAAGTACGCCGTCAATTCTAGCTCTAATTTTAAGCTCTTTCTCGAGTGGCTCAATGTGTATGTCACTAGCCCTATTCTTGGCGGCAAACTCCAAAATAGCCGACAGCGCCTTACTGATCGGTGAGTCCTGAACAATTGTCTTAATTGTTTTGGGCTTGTCTTTATCTTTGTCTTTGTCCTTATCCTTATCTGATCCCTGAGTAACTTCCGTATCTGACTGCTTAGCACCACTATTAAAAGCCCCCATGACGTCTTCGTTAAGGTCTTTTTTGTACTGCAGTAAGACATTTCGGATACCCTCTTCACTGGCGGCATAGACCTTTAACGGACGACCAATTTTGTTAGACAAAAAGTCCACCGCCTGGACGTTATCGGCGTCAAGCATGGCCACGACAAGTCGATTCTGCATCTCACCCAAAGGTACTGACATATATCTCTCGGCCACCTCTTCTGGCAGCAGCGCTAGTATATCTTGATTAACTTTAGCCTCTAGTAAATTTACGTAAGGTAGTTTTGTTACTTGGGCAATGGTCTTTGTCAGAACTTCGTTAGTAATTACCCCACCACTAGTCATGGCGCTGAAGAGAGGCACCTTTTTAGCATCTGCCTGTGTCTTTAGCGCACCTAATTGCTCTGTAGAAATGACACCACTAGACACCAGCTTGTCTTCAACTTGTTTCTGGACTTCTGCAGAAAGGACGCTCATTTAAACACGTCTCCCTAATTTGTAGGCTTAAATGGTTTTGGATTATTATCTTCGCCAATTTGAATGACTTTTGTCGGATCAATCGAATCAGTATTAAAATACTTAACGTCTGGCTGAACAAAACCGGCGCTGATTGGGGGCACGATTTCAACTTTGTCCTGGCGATTCTTCGGCGACGAAATCAGTAAATTCGATAAAAGCAGTGACGCTATAGCCGATATTACCACCACCACCACTATGATTGTTATGTCTTTCTGCTTCATTGTATGACCTTGGTCGTTATAGTTAATGATTTACCCGGCTGATAGTATGTTTTTGCACTGAGGTTAAGTGACATATCGTTATCGGACCCAGACAAATTCATATTTAATATCTGAATCGGTCGAATGGATTTTTGCAGCGTATCTATGACGGTTTGCACGGCCTGATAGTCACCACCAACCGCAATCGAAAACGGTATTACGACGGCTCCAACGCTTTGTGCTAAACCAGTATGGGGCTTTAATTGATTAAGCTCGTCGTCCGTACCGGTAATGCCAGTTATTTTTACTCCCTTAATGTTCAGTATTTTCTCTAAGCTGGATGCTAACGCTGGGAAATCGTACTGACTCGGTAAGGCATCAAGTATTATCTTGGCATTATCGCCATCACGGTCGCCCTTGCCGTCCTTTTTACCGCCGATTATATTGACGTCTTGGCCAACAAAATCTTCGTAAGTCGTAACTAACTTCTTGATTGCGGCGTCGTTTGCCTTCAACTGATCACGAGCCGTCTCTTTGCCCACAATCACATTTTGCTGATAAGCCCTCTGGCCTAGTAGCGCCCTAGAACCAACTATAGAGAAAACAATCACAGCCGAAGCCGCAGAAATCATAATGATTACATTGGTGTTAGCTTTGTTAATAGTCAGTCGTTTAGGTGAAAATTTAATCATGGTTTTGCCTTTGTATCTATTGGTGCCTGGAATAGTGCGGTTGGTTTTTCAGTTTCGCTACGAGTACTGATTATCTTTGGAACGACAAGGTCCAGCGTCGTCTTACTGTCAAATATTTTTGGGTCAAAAATACTATCGATAGAATAGCTACTCGATTTTTCAGCCCGCAAAAAATTGGATAATACAGTCGAAGAAAAAGCTTTAGTGGTATTGGTCTGATCTTTGACCTTATAGGTTGTAAATTTAAGGGTGTCGACAAATTTATTGACTGTGCTGATAGAATCGGCGCCACCAGATATAGATAGCGTATTTGTGGCGAAATCAATCTGGATTTTTGATATCGAGACTTGATTTGGCGTAATGGCGGTAATATAAGTGAACAACCGACTAGCGACCGGTTTTTGGTCATGAAGAGTAGTTAGCCCTGTTAACTGATTTTGAATTGTAAGGACTTTGTTTAGATCCTGAACATTTCTGAGCTGCTTATCGTATTTTGCAATATCTTTTTCGACATCAGTTATGTGTTTTTTCTGAGCAAAATTAACAAAGATAAATAACAGTATTAGTACCGTTAGGGCTACGGCGGCACTAAGTAGCGACCCGAGCATGACTAGTCTTTTTAGTCGCTTCGCCCTAATCAGCTGCAGTTTTATATCTGGTAGTAGGTTGAACTGTATCATTCAATGCGCTCCGCAAGACCAGCCGCAACACCAAAATGGTTCGAAACTGCCAATAGTTCATTTTGTCTTTCGGCTGGGAATGACACGTTACGCCACGAGTTGCCTATCTCAGTGCTGATACCAAACTTATTAGCAATAAATAGCGGGAATTCTGGTAGTACCGAAGCCGCACCAGTCACAATAATGCGTTCGATTCTGCTATTTGCACCGTAACGAGCTAAGAAAAACTTGATAGACTTCTCGATTTCAACCACGAGCGAATCAACCGTACCAGCGATGGCATTGTAAATTTGGCCTTCAAGTTTATCTTTGTTGAGGCCAAACTTAAAAACAAATTGTTGGGCTTGTTTGTCGTCGATATTTAAGTTCTGAGCTGCGGTGCGGACCATGACTTCAGCACCAGTCAAGATTGACCTAGTTAGCCTCGGGCCGCCATTAACACTAATTACTATGTCAGTGCTCTTATTACCGATGTCTATAACCATTTGTGGACCAGTAGCACCGATTGGAATCATTGCCCTAGCAAGTGCTAAATTATCAGGCTCGAATGATATTACATTTAGCCCACTGGCCTCTAGTAATTCTAGTCTTTGTTCAACAAATGAGTTGGCCACGCTTGATAACAATATTTCAACTTTGTTCTTGTCCTTGGGTGAGTCACCAAGTAATGCCCAGTCAATCTTGGACTCGGCGATTGGGGTTGGGATTAAAGAATCAGCCTGGTAACGGATCGACTTAGAAAGTTCCTTGGGCGAAAGCCTGTCAATGTCTACTACAGTCGTAAACACCTTCTGCGACGGTATGCCAACGGCTACATTCTTGGTACTCACTCTAGCTTGACCTAGTAGGTCATGGACAGCCTGGACGACCTTCTGTTGGTCGGCTTTGGCATCACTCATCGAGATTCGACTATCGAGCGGAACATAGGCGTATTTTGTCAGTGTCTTGACGGGTCCATTGCCGCCCAGCTGAACTAGCCTTATGGCAGTTGTGCCCATATCAAGTCCGAAAAATTCAGATACCCCACTCAAGATGCTCATATTATGCTAATTATAGCATAAGCACTGATGTTAAAAACAGGTTTCTTGTGTCTGTTTTTAAAGGACTGGCGGTAAGCCCGTAAAGTTATCCAGTTTAGTTGTACCCGTAGTCAAATTCAGGGCTTTTTGATTTGGTGTGGCAATCCAGAATGATGGGTCAAAAATAAACTTTTCGGCTGGATTGGTCGATGTCGAGTTCTCTGCCGCCGGTGCAACACCAACACCACCATGAGTACGCTGGAACTTAATATTCTGAGCCGTAAAGGCGCCACGAATTGTGAGTTCGTTGTCACAGCTAGTGGCTTTAACGGCATCAGGGATAGAGTTGAACTTACTAGTACAGGTTAGGATATTGCCACCGGCGTTAGCAACCGGCAATGTAGCCGGGCAATACTTAACCGGTAAGGCTATAAACCAGCCATCTACCTCCGTAACGTTCTTATCGATAAAGATATTGCCACAGACAACCATGGTGAAGTACGGAATATCAGACGGCTGAGCCCATAGCGTGGCCGGGTATTTAATATCGCTCAGGATTTCCACATCACCATCAACGAAGGTGGTTACATTATGGTTCAAGGTAACAACATTCGGAGCCACGTTAGTATTTGGCGCCGAAGGTGCTCCATAAACCACTGGGTAGGCCGAAATCGCATAACAGTGGTCGGATGACGATAAATATGTCTGGTCGCTAATCTCACCACAACCGCTGGTCCCCTTGCCGCTACTACTGTTAGTACTGGCATCAATATCTATCTGTGGCGTTCCGGCTAGGTTAGTTATCTGAATAAGTCTAAGCTCATTCTTATTGGTATTATTTGCTATGTGCTTTATTGTCGTCGGGTCGCGCAAATCGTTCCAATAGTTGGGGATACAAGCGACTCCACCAAAGTTACCGCCGAGTGGGGCTCCTGCCAAGTTATTGTTAGCAAAGGTTAGTCCTGTCGGCGACAGTGGCGTGCTAGTACGCAGCGTCGCCGAGGCAAACCCATCAATTATACCGTTAGCTACAGCGGCATATTGTGTAGATGCACCTCTCCAGCTACCATCGCTTAGAGTCTTTCCAGAAGTCTTAAGTATGCCACTCCCGCCGGCAACACAAGCACCAGTGGTGCTGACAAATTCAGCACCCGACCTGACATCGCCACCAAAGACTTTGAAGTATGGCCGCTTGATTACATTAATTGTGCCGGTGCAAACCTTAGACGGCACTGGGAATGGTACTGGTACTGGTGTTGGTGACGGCACTGGTGTTGATTTTGGAGCACTCTTTGGGGTTGGAGTGTTCTTGACGTTAGCGGGAGTAGTTTTTGGCGTGGCACCAGTCGGTGTGGCCTTTGGTGTACCGGTTTGTGGGGGTGGTGAACTCTTTGGAGTAGCAGTTGGTGTTGGGGTGCCTTTCGGCGTAGTGACTGGGGTTGGGGCTGGGGTACCACCACCGCCACTTACACCAAGCACCGCCGGAACTGACACCGTCCAGGTTACTGGTACTTGGGCCGGTGCTCCAGGCATGGTTGCAGTTATATTAGAACTAGTCGCCGATTGTCCACCGACAAGCGGTGGCACTGGTACAACCGTAGGATTAGGTGCAATAGCAGCGCCATTTACCGTCACTGAGACCTGTGCATCAGTAATATCAGTGTTAGTTGAGAACCCTACCACCAAATTTGTCAATGTATCGCCAACGTCGGCATCAGTAGGAGTGACGTTACCACAAACAATCGGTGAAATCGGCGTAACTTCATACTTACCACTACATATATCTGTCGCCCAGCCTACCCCAGGTATGACTAGTCCCCAATTAAAGTCGACGTCGTGCTGATATTTATTCGGTGCAAACATATCATACGCAGCTAAAGGACCATTTGTGGTTGATTTAGTGGCCGTCAAGAATGTCAGTGTCCCATCCGCCGCAATCGGACCACCCGCCCGTAAATAGGATTTATCACTTGATGTTAGTAGATAGTTGGTGATGTCTCCCGAAGGCACCTCATTACCCCAACCAATATCGTTAACACCTATGGTGTAGCCATTGGCATTAGCAACAGGCACACTGAAGCCGATTTTGTCGCCAGGGTGGATAACAGTCGGATCGGCGGCATTGGTTATACTAAATACCGTAACATTTCCGCAACTTGGTATTGGTCCGCAGTCATATGATGCCGCCGGACCAGTCCCCGCCATCAATACCTGCAGTGAGTTCACGTCTCCGACTCCCGTCACGTTGGCAATATAGGCCGACGTACTAACTATGGTCGTCGTTCCACCAGGAACATTATTACCTCCTGGGAAGTACCAAGTGTCATCATTGCCACCATCAATTAATAGTCCGGGCGGTGGCACTTTCCAGCCAAGATGCGCACCTGTCTTCCTATCAACCTCTTCAAGTGTTACTCTCATATTATTTTGATAATTGCCGTGATCGGCATCATAGATGGCGACGTGACCCTGTATAACTGAGCCTAGACTACAGTTACTGGCAAAGGCAATTGTTTCGTTCCACTCTATCCCGCTCGCATTCCAAGCATCGATGGTTGAGTAGGCCACGCCAGTTTGCGGACATGAAAATGGATAAGTTGTCAGTTCACACACTCCTGGGTATAGCGACTGATTCAATACACCAATTAATACACCTGGGTTCTGTCCGTCGAGCCGATAATGGTTAACATACCAGCTCCAGCCATCAGGATGAGGCCTTATCGCTTGGCCAACAAATAAGTATATTAATCTGTCTTTATCAACCAGCGTTGGTGATGCTGTAAAGGTATAGTCTATGTCTGGTGAGGTGGCACAGCTAGCATCATCAGAAGATTTTAGGGCACCAACTAGCCCCTTCGCGGTTTTGTCAGGATTGAGAGAAAGAAAACTAAACCAGGTGGTTGCCGTATAGCCATAGGTCACTCTGCCAGCAGGTCTATCTGCTGCCGTGGAGTCACAAGCATCTGTTATTCTGATTGTAATGTTTGTGCCGGCTTGGGCGACTGGCACATAGACTGCAATGTAGTTCATCGCACCCTTCATGCATCTTGTCGTGTCTGTCGAACAAAGCTCGTTAAGCGTCCAAGTAGCACGAGGCGTCCCATTGGCATTTGTGCTATTTGTCTGGTCTGGATATGAGGGCGAGGCATAACCACCAGCGGCGTGAGCAGAGTGAGTAAACATTAGCAACCAAAAAGATATCAGCGCTAAACTAAGTGGAAGAAAGCTCAATCTCTTACTGATATTACCTGCCGGCATTTGCACCCCCAAAGTCGCTCTGCTTGGCCTCGCCTAGCGCGACTTTAATCTCGAAGTCGTAATAAGCTTTTTCGTCGCTAACAAGAGTTGCGCCTGCGAGTAATTTATCTGCACCATCTTTACAACCGCCTGATGCGGCAGTATCTTTGTTGTTTGCAAGTGCCGCCTGTATACAAATAGAGTAGGCTTCTATACGCGTAGCGACCGAGAGTCCAGTATCGTCATAAATAGCTTTAACTTGTTTGATTGCTTCTTGATACTTCTTAGCATCTAAGCTTGCCTGTTCGATTGCAACATCGGCCTGCCCAGCGAGCTCTTTACTCATTGGGGCGTTCTGCTTCCTCAGGTCAATCAGTGATAGCGCTTGGCTAGTTTGAGTGGACGAGATCGTAGTCACAGGTTTACGGTGTGAATTGGCAATAAGTATCGTTAAAGTCGCAACCAAAGCAATAGCGAATAGTACGCCAATTACCCAATACCGCCATTTCTTAAGCATATACATAATATAGCAGATTATAAATTGAAGTGACAGTGTCTGAAAAGTAATATTTTTCTAGTGAAGCTGGGGGTTTATTTCCTGCTTATCGTGACGCCGTGCTATCAGGGCAACCCCACCTACAGCAGCAGCCGTTACTAGCCCTGCTAAAATTATCCCGAGCTCATGACTGTCAGTACTTTCTGGACTAGATGATTGCCCCGTTCCAGCGGCAATCAACCTAAGCGTGCTTGATGTAGCGACCGAAGTATTATCAAGCTCAGTAACTGAAGCGCTATCCGGCACAACCTGCTCTGTACTTGGTGCGTTTGTTGGGGATGGGGTAATCGCTACTTCTGTTGGGGCTGGAGTGGTCGGTGTGACGTCATAGATTGAAGCAAGGCTTTTGCTAAAACCGTCGGGACTAGTTGATAGGGCTATGATTGTCTGCTCGCCTGTTAGTGTGGCAGGGTCTAGCCCACGCGCTAACATGTCTGCTTTGACCTCGGTCAAGCCTGCCTCGCCAATACCAGGGCTGTGGTCATTGGCTTCATACCCCATTGACACAATCTCACCGGTATCAATGTTGTACGTAACTGAAAAGCCATCGCCGTCCTCGTCTCTTTGTCCAAGGTGTGGTTGCGTAGTAGTCGTGACAGCAGGCCTTGGTTTAGGCGGGGTATTACCTTGGCCAGGTCCAGGGGGCCTTTGGCCTGGCGGTAGGGGCAGATATACCGCACAACCAATAAATACACCATTTATATATTCTGGCACGTTTATCCCAGTACAGTCACTAGGATCAAGGGCACTAGCCTTTGAATTCATGCCAAAAGTTGCAACCCCAACCATCCCAAGTCCAACAGCCGTCTTTAACCAAGATCTTTTATCATGCAGAGGAGCTAACTCTTGGACAGATAAATTCTGAGTACCAGCTGGTATAAATTCAAAGCCACTTGCTGCTTCGCTTGTTGCTAATCGTGGATCCACCATAATACCCTCACTCTCAAAGCCACATTATATTCCAATTTAATTATTCAATTATTGGCTTATATAAGTCAAACAACTTACTATAAATTACTACATTTAGTCAACTGGGGTTCTGTTTTGCATCGATTTGATATATATAAGCTACCTTATCTGTTAAAATGGCTAGTACATGAGTTCACTATCTATAGGCATTGTCGGTCTACCAAATGTTGGCAAAAGCACTCTATTTAACGCTTTAACTGATAACAATGTGTTGGCGGCAAACTACCCTTTTGCAACGATTGAGCCCAATACTGGGATTGTGCCGATTCCTGATGAACGACTTCTCAAGTTGGTCGAACTTTACTCGGCTAAAAAAATCGTTCCGGCCACAGTAACTTTTGTCGACATCGCTGGGCTGGTTGCTGGTGCCTCGACTGGCGAAGGCCTTGGCAACCAATTCTTAAGTCATATCCGTAGTACTAACGCGATAGTTCATGTTGTTCGCGCCTTCAGTGATGCTAATGTTCTTCATGTTGACGAGCAGCACGATCCTAAAAAAGATATTGATGTTATCAACACCGAGCTTATTTTGGCAGATTTGCAAACAGTCGAAAAACGCCTACCCCGTCTCGACAAAGAGGCTCGTATCAATCCAAAGCTGAAACCAACCTACGATGCCCTAGTTGAAGTAAATAAAGTTTTAAACGATGGTGAACTTATTTCTGCAAAACCAGAACTGCTTAAATCCGACTACGAACTTCTAGCTGACTTGCAGTTAATTACAGCCAAATCCGTAATCTATGCTTTTAATGTTGATGAAGTGACTTTGGCTGATGACTCCAAAAAACAAGAACTCTCAAAGCTAGTCGAGCCTGCTAAGGCATTATTCATATGTGCAAAACTTGAGAGCGAACTTCGCGGGCTCGATGAAGCCGACCGAACAGAATTGTTAGAAAGTTATGGCCAGCATGAGTCTGGGTTAGTCCAATTAATCCACACTGCCTATGATGTACTTGGCCTACAGAGCTACCTAACGGCTGGTGAACAAGAAGTTCGGGCTTGGACAATTCATAAAGGTGATACTGCACCACAAGCAGCAGGTGTTATTCATGGCGACTTTGAGCGCGGCTTTATCGCTGCCCAAATAGTTGATTATAATGACCTAATATCGGCTGGGTCAGAACAAAACGCGAAGGCCGCTGGCAAAGTTCGTACTGAAGGTAAAACTTATGTCATGCGGCCTGACGACGTTGTTGAATTTCGATTTAATGTCTAGGTTGGTGGTTAGGGTTCAATAACACGCAATACAGTTGGAACGGAAAATCTCTCAACACCGTTGGCATTAGATATCTGAGTTGTAACCTCGAGAATCTTAGCTGCACAAGCAAGAACTTCTGGAGAATCTGGTCCAGCAAAAGAACCTTCTGCTCGAAGGGTACTAAAAGCGTAGTCAGTAGCTCTGTCGGCCAATTTTTGACCAGAGGCTAGCTCAATTGTCTTGGTTTCAGGCCCAACTTCACAAAATATTCGAGGGTCAAGTTTACTTTTATCTATGGTGTCATTGACGATAGTATTTGGAGTTTTGTCACGATTTGAACTGTGCACAGAATCTACCACAGAATGGCCGTTATTACCTGCTGCGAGAAATCCAGCACCCGAGAGTGCGGCGACAGCTGTCATGGCAGTTGTTACTTTAGCAGTTCTTGACATACGATTTTTAGAACTAGACTGTGGTTCGTGGTTCATGATTATCCTTTATTAAGAATCAAGTATCACTATACAGTAAATATGTGTTTTTGTCAAGAAAGACTTTGACTATTACGTGCTTAGAGCGATGATGTAACCCCAGGTGTATTTGTCGACTATACCTGTAGCGCTTAGGCCAAACCTAGTTTGATATTGCTTGATTGCCGAAACTGTAGGAGCATCCATAACTCCGTTAATCGTAACAAGACAATTGCACCATGCCGGTCCAATGTTTTGATGATTCAAGCGCCATTGTAAGTTCTTAACACAATCACCTGTCGAAGTACTTATTAAGTTGGCATAGTAAAGACCGCTTATCAAAGTACATGCGTATGGTGGTGGAGTATTAAGCACACGAAAACCTTTTGTAGACACTGGCTGGGTGTTCATACCATTAAAATCAAGCGTGCTCAAAGAACAGGAGAACAGGTTATAGTAGGTCCATATACATGTGGCTTGATCGCCCATCAGTGTATTGCCAGGATCAGGGACATCATGAGGAAATCCTAAATTATGCAAATACTCATGCACGGCCACTCCAGACATAGTGTTAACACCTGTAATTAAGGACGAACACATAGCGGTAAATCCGTTAAAGTTAACATGGATATTGCCTGGTTGTTGGCCCCAGCCGCACGCATTACCGTTTTTACCATTAATTAGCTCTGGAAGAAAAACCCCGGTATACCAATCAGTTCTATTGAGGGCAGTGTTTTTGGCTAAATTATCAATAATTGGCTGGCTATTGCCATCACATGTATTGGCCGGCAGCGTGGGTTGATTGCACAGTTGCGGTACGGTTTGGCTTACAGTTGTTCTTTGAATGTCGGCAACGTTAATGGTGCCGTATTGAGTAAGATTTCGGGATAAATATTGTTGCATTTCTTCAGCAACCAATCCGTAATTAAGCATACCCGGCGTGCCAGCGTCGGCCGTATTTACTACCATTATTCTGTAAGGTACATTTATTGCCCCCTTGGTAACGCAATAGATACTAATTGGGCAGCTGCACTTGCCGTTGACTGAATTGTTAGCATTTTTGTCGGTTGAGGTGCCGTTATAGCAGGTCGATGGGTATGTTGCGATTGCTTTAAAACCAGTACCTACGGTTGGTACTGGGGTTGGAGTACCCTTTGGGGTGGCTGTTGGTGCTGGGGTTGGGGTTGGGGAGGATTTTGGTGTCGATGCAGCCGATATTGTCGTTCCAGAAGAAGCTTGCCCGAATCCAGTAATTTGTGCGGCAAAGTTAGTTGATGCAGCTCGAGCGCCCGGGTATTCAAAAGTAACTCTTAGGTAATAGCTTGCATAATTATTCTTAAGATTCAAAGAGTTGAGCCCTTTGCTCCTTAAAAAGTTATACAACTTACCTGCCGCCTGCCCTGTTATGGTAAGTGACTGCGTATCTAGTGACTTTTGTGATGCCACACCAGCATCGATCAGAAAGGCTTGTTTTTCGGCGAGAGTAGTAACATTCTCAGGATAGACAACTGCTCCGAAGTACTGAGCTATAGTCTGTTCGTTTTGTTTAAGTACTTGTTCTAGCGAGGCTGGAGCAGCTAGGAATGATGGCCAATTATCTTTGGTATCAAAACTACCATGGAGTACGCGAATAGTCATATTGGCTATTTCTGGTACGAACTCTTTGCCTGACTGCTGGCAGACGTTCTTGATGTCTTGATGCACCTTCACCGAGGCTTGCTTGGCTGGCGAGTCAGGTGTATCGGCCGAAATATTATGGGTGCTTAGGCTATTGACGTCGTAAACACGAAGACTAGTACCTTCGTCATTGTGTGTGCTCTCGCTTGTTGTCTTAAATTTGGCTTTCTGGTCCTTAATATCTCCACTAACCTTAGTGGCGTCTCCTGCGGTTGACTTGACTATCTTGAAGATTGGAAGTTCGTCACCAACTGGATCATTGATGCTACACATTACTGTGCCTTCGTTAAACATACGACCGTCTAACCTTAAGGTACTGTCGTCTTGTGGCGGCCTTTGGTAGTCATCAGGGACTTCTTTAGTTTTATCTGTGTTTTTCTTGGCAGGTACTTCAGTGATAGCATCAGCGGCGAGTGGTGTGTCGTAGAGGTCTGTTGAGGTTAAGGCTTTGGCGTTAATACTATGTCGTTTGCGGTAAGCCACAGCTCCAACGCTAAATACACTCGATACAACTATTAGAATAGCTAGTAGAGCTACGGGACCCGACTTTAATAAAGATAACGATTTGTTTTTAATATCCGAAAAAACATCTCTGCTGGATGACATTATATTCTCCTGTTAAGCTTAACCTCAGTTCATTTAACAATAGTGTATATCATGATAAAGCTCAAGCAGAATTATTTTTTAGTCTACTGAACTGGTCGTGGTTGCTGTTCAAATCAGGAGCAAAAGTAATTAGTTACTTACTAAGAGGAGTTAGGGTATAGAACCGCTCGCGGTTGCCCTTACTGCCAGCGACTTCACTGTCGGCTTTGTCGACGATAATAAAATACTTGCGGGCCCAGTCTTCAAAATCTCTTAATATGTCACGCCTGACGTGTTCGTTTTTGATAATGCCTTTGTTGATTTGTTCTTTACCAGCTTCAAACTGTGGTTTAACCATTGCAACTATAATCCCTTTTGACTTCATGATTCGCATAACATCGGGTAGAATTGCTTTCAGACTAATAAAACTAACATCGGCTACTGCAATATCTATAAGTGGTGTGTTTTTACTACTTCCAACAACGGCCTTAACGTAATTTCTTATGTCAGTTTTTTCATGGAGTTCGATAAGCGCATGGCCTTGAAGACTCGGATGAAGCTGATTAGTGCCGACGTCTACGGCGATTACCTTCTTAGCGCCATTTCTAAGCGCATAGTCAGTGAATCCACCAGTGCTAGAGCCAACGTCTAGGACAATTTTGTTGTTGAAGTCTAGGCTTAATACTTTTGCAACGCTGGCTAGTTTAAGCCCCGCCCGGCTAACATATTGGTCGACAGCACTTATCTCAATTTTGTTATTATGATCAACTAGCCTGCCTGTCTTAGTTGCGACCTCACCATCTACCTTAACCTGTCCGAGCTTAATATAAGACTCTGCCTGACTGCGTGACACAACCAATTTTCGCCTAGCTAGTTCTACATCAAGCCTAGTTTTCATTGAGTTGTCATACCGGATTTAATCCGGTATCCATTTAAAACTGTTGACTTAAATCTTGCCACTTGGGGTTATCTCTTTCTATTAGTGCTATCTTCCAGGGTCTATGCCAATTCTTTAATTGCTTTTCTCTTGCGATTGCATCAAAAATATTATCTGTGTCCTCATAATATACTAGTCTGTGAACATTGTATTTTTTTGTAAAACTTTCTATCTCATTTGATTTGTGCTGATCTGTTCTACTCACAATATTGTTAGTGACACCAATGTAAATTGTTCCATTATATTTTGACGCCAGCATACACACATAGTAGCTCATGGTTTTTATGCCAATGATACTATAGAAAATGGATCCTGAAACAAGTTCAGGATGACAATTAGATGACAAACGTTTTATTCAAGTACCAAACTGTTAGGGATGACATTAAAATTAAATGTCATTTGACTCGTGAGCGGTAGCTGCCGTCTTCAGTGCTTACACTAATAACATCGCCCTGCTTGATGAAAGCCGGTACCTTAACAATGATTCCGGTTTCAAGTGTGGCTTCCTTAGTAATACTGCTGCTTGTGTCGCCTTTTACGGCCGCCTCGGTATAGGTGACTTCGAGCGGCACATTCTTGGCAAGTTCAATATTTATCACTTGACCATCAAAGAACTGTGCCTGAACGATGTCACTTTCCTTCATATAACCAGCGAGGTCACCGATGACATCAGTGCCGAGCTCGAACTGCTCATATGTTGCTTCGTCCATAAAATGGAATTTTTCGCCGTCAGCATAAAGATACTGAACATTTTTATTATTTACATCAGCATAATCTAGTTGTTCGTTACCCTTGAATGTCTTCTCAAGCACCCGGCCATCGAACAAACTTCTGATTTTAACGTTAACTATTGAGCCACCGCGGCCCATAACTTTCTGGGCATACTCAATCACCCTGTACGGCACGCCGTCCAACTGAAATACTGTACCTTTTCGAAGATCCGTAATACCAAACGCCATCAAACACCTTCCTGCTTAAACTGTTATATTATAGGCTCCTGCCACCGTTGAAATTTATGACGTCCTGCTTCAAATTCTGGAAATCACTATGTAAAACACTCTGATGATCAAAAGAAATTACCGGTGATATAGTATTTTGTGACTCATGCAATTGCTTTTGGATTGCATCAATCCGCTTAGCCAATGTCGTCGGACTTCTTTCAACTGAAACATCCTGGACTAATTGATGAATCTCGTTTTGAATCGCCTTAGTCACCGGGTGCGCTGCTGCTTGACCGCCAGTAATATCGTGATACTTGTATTGTAGCCCCATCACATTATCGAATAGTGGGTTATAGGCCGGGTTATTAAAGCTGTGTGAATTGTCCATTCTTATGACTCCTATTAATCTAGTAGGTTTGTGTTAACCTCTATAAACTAGCATATCACAGGCATTAATGACTATCGCCTTGGGCGTGATTTGTAATTACACCTTTAGGCTGTTTACTTTAATTGTTAGCCACAAACGGTAGTAGTGCAATCTGCCTAGCACGCTTAATAGCGATAGCTAGGCGTCGTTGCTGAGCCTCAGTAATACCGGTTTTTTTGCGGGTCTCGATCTGTCCGTACATGTTTACGTAGCGCTGCAAGGTCTTGTAGTCCTTGTAGTCAAAAAATGCTACGTCTGTCCTGTGTTTAAAAATCTTTGCCATCTTATATCTCCTTTATCTGCACACCAATTTTGAGAGCGGTAGTTTGTCCGGTGATCGAGGACATTTCTTCGTCGTACTGATAGTACGTCTCCGAAATGGAAGCCTCGCCCCCAAACGAACTACCCTTAGCTCAAAATTGGTGCTTAACTGTGGTTAGTTTGTTAAATTATACTAGTCTACTATCGAGCGGTGTCAAATTGTTGTAGTGGTTTTTGGTCTTTTGCCTCCAAAAAATCAATATTGGGATCTTCGTTACGTGCATTTCTAGACTGCCTGATTGCATACCGGAAACAATCTGTCGCAAAATTGTATTCAACCCCACGTATAACAAATTCCTCAACTCTTTTGAATTCCATCATCTTGTCAACGGAATCAACTCCTTCGACATATGCATTAAATGCTCTTTGCATAGTCTGTTCGGCACTAATTCCTTCACTTTGAGTAACCATAATATCTACTCCTTAATCATATCTTGCAACACGGGTTCTAGGGGATTTTGGCTAGGGCAGTCTGGGATGAAGGCCGAGCACAAAAGTCGCAGCCGTACGAATGGTACGGCTCGGCTTTTTGACGCAGGTTTTCGCCCAGAATGTACAGCCACAAATTCTCTAGAACTAGAATGGGATGTCGTCTAGGTTAATCGGCTCATCTCCAATGTCCTCGATGACTACGTCATCTTTGGTCGGTTTTTTGCTAGATGCAACAGGCTTATCACCCGAAGCCGCCGGCTTACTGAAACCACCCTCACTATCTCCACCAGAACTGCGACTATCAAGGAAGGTAACATCATTAGCGTTAACCTCTACCTTGCTACGCTTCTGGCCATCTTGCTCCCAAGCTCGACTTTGCAGTCTACCTTGGACCAAACAACGGCTACCCTTAGTCAAATACTGAGCAATTCTCTCGCCCAGTGGGCCCCAAGCGACAACATCGATATAATCGGTCGCCTCTTGCCACTCGCCATCAGCGCCTTTGAAGCTGCGATTGAGAGCTAAGCTGAAGTTACAGACGTTTTGACCGCTAGGGATCTGCCTGACTTCAGGGTCACGGGTAAGATTACCCATTAATATTACTTGGTTGAATGATCGTGCCATTTGAACCCTCCTTATAGGATCTATGTCCTGCATAATTCATTATCTTGGTCAATTTTTGGCTTTGTGACTCCGGTACGCGTTCACTATATTATCTTAAAATACAGCTCGCTTGCGTTCCTAGTCACACACCAAAACTTGCCTCAAGCTAGATGAATTCTGCTTTTATTGAATTGTACTTATACCGTAACGCCGGCTGAGACCGTAGTCAAGTATTCGTACTGATTATTCATATTCTGTTAAGGTTCACGGTAAGACAATTTGTCATTTATCATTTGGCATTGATCATTTATTTACCATTTAGTCATTTTGTCATTGTAGCTTCAATGATCAAATGTTAAATGCCCAAATAAATGTAAAATGTTCAATGTTAAATGTAAAATTGCTACTCTTCGTCGGATGAGCCACGCTCATCACGGTCGTCGTCGCGGTCACCGCGCTCGGCTGCCTTTTTGGCTTTTTCAGCCTTGGCAGCTTCGGCCTTGGCGATAGCCTTGAGGTCCGGCTTGGTAATCAGGAATCGAACGACTTCGTCAGTAATATTGAGAAGTCCTTCTATCTTAGTCACCTTTTCGGCTGGCACATCTACGGTGTAAAACACGTAGATAGCGTAGTCTTGCTTCTTGATAGTGTAGGCTAGCTTGCGCTTGCCCCAATTATCAAGTGACACGACCTTGCCACCGTTGTCCGTGAAGATTTTTTCTACCTTGACGGTAGCTTTGTCCAAATCTGTTTCCAGATCAGGGTGATACAATACAGCAATTTCGTACTGATTCATTGATATCCTTCCTTCGGTTAAAGCCCATATCCATTAGAGGCATGAGCTGAAGTTAATATAGTTCTGTTATTGTAGCTTATTCACCCCTGTTAGTCAAATCTCTTTGTTAACTATATCTAGTTAATCTATACTATTTATGTATGGACATAGTCTCTGAAGATAAAACGGACAAAGAATTAAATGTAGCTAGAAATACTGAAATTGTTAGTCCGCCTGATATCGCATCAACTGAGGTAGAGCCTCAAGCACCGGAGGCAACACGCCCGGCTGGTTTTAGTCCAAGCAGATCCGGTCAATGGATTGGTGAATTATTGATAAAAGTTGAGATCTAGATAACTTATTGGTCGGGGTCGTCTGGCATTTCGTCGTAGATGTCGGGTTCACCTTCATCGCCTGGCGCTACACCAACCGACCCACCGCCACCAAAGACTTCATCCAAGGAGCTAACTAGGACTTCACGGGGGCGAGAGCCGTCGGCTTGACCGATTATGCCCTGCTCTTCCATGTTTTCAATCATGCGAGCGGCCTTGCCATAACCAATGCGCAATCGTCGCTGTAACAGGCTAGTGCTCGCCTTGCCGGCTTCAATGACCACTCTAACTGCGTCGCGGAACAAAGGTTCGTCATTGTCATCAAGCTCGGTAACAATGCCACCCTTACCATTAAGTTGGACGGGCTGACTAACGACTTCGTCGTCATATTGTGGCGCGCGCTGCATACGCAAAAAGTCAGTCAACTTTTGGATTTCTTCAGTCGTTATCCATGCACCTTGAACGCGCTTTGGTTTGGGCATGCTGGCGGTTGAATAGAGCATGTCGCCCTGCCCTAGTAGCTTTTCGGCACCACTTTGGTCGAGGATAATACGTGATTCAACTTCTTGTGAAACTGTAAAGGCGATCCTAGCTGGGATGTTAGCCTTAATTAGGCCGGTAATAACCGTAACGCGCGGACTTTGGGTAGCGAGTACAAGGTGGATACCAACGGCACGGGCCTTTTGGGCGATACGGACAATTAGGGCTTCGACATCGCGAGCCGCCATCATCATAAGGTCAGCGAGCTCATCAATCACAATCACAATGTAGGGCATGCCCTCTTCTTTTTTGAGGTCGTTATAGTCACTGATGTTACGCTGCTTGGCCTCAGCCAAGGTTCGGTAGCGTCTTTCCATTTCGGCAACAGCCCACTTAAGGGCGCTAATACACTTCTCGGGCTCGGTGATAACTTCTGTTAATAAGTGCGGGATATCGTTATAGGTTGAAAGTTCGACGTGTTTTGGGTCGACTAGGATTAACTTAAGATCGCTTGGACTATTGCGATACAGTAGACTCGCGAGCAATGTGTTGACCATAACTGACTTACCCGAGTTAGTCTGGCCGGCAATCAAAAGATGGGGCATCTTATCGAGTGATGCCACGACTGGTGTGCCGGATATATCACGGCCAACCGTAAAGGCCAGTGGCGTATCGTATTCATTCCATTCTTTAGAATTCAAGATACTAGCTATGCGAACTGAGGCTGGTTTGATGTTTGGCACCTCGATACCAACTGCCCGCTTACCCGGAATTGGGGCTTCGATACGAATTGATTCAGCCGCAAGTTGTAGCGATAAGTTAGTATCGAGTGAGGCAATTTTGCCAAGCTTAACGCCTGGTGGCGGTTTTAAGGTAAATTGTGTCACACGCGGACCAACATTTGCGCCTTCCATCTCAACATCTATATTAAATTCGGCCAATGTGTCTTTAATAATCTGGGCGTTGCCTTCAACATCACCGGGATTTGCCTTATCTTGAGACTGATTAAGCAAACTAACACTAGGATACTGCCAATCTGTGTCGTGGGCCGCAGTCAAGGCTTGGTGATTTTCACTCGGCTTTAACTTCTCGGCGGTATTCTTCATAGTGCTGAGCCGTGGGGCTGGAACGCCACCATGCTCAACTGGGACGCCCTCATTTAATTTGAAACCTGATTCCGGTGATCTTAGTTTGAGTGAAGCAAGGTCTGTGTCGTCGTTTGAACTACTTGTTTTAAACATGCCTCCGAGACCTAGGATAACTTTTGGTGACACACCAAAGGCAAAGAAGTATGACAGAATACCAAAAATTAAGAACATCAGGCTAGCTGGCCACTTATCAAGCACACTAAGCGTGGCATTGCCGACGAGACTACCGACTTGACCACCGTGACCGCCACTAATTAGCAACGTTTGAGGGTCCTTACTTGCGAACATAGCTTGTAGCCAGCCAGCGCTGAAGACAAGTGCCAAAATCATACTGACAAATTTACCTAAAGGGACTTTTCGCTCTTCACTTTTGAACTTCAGCACGCCTATATATATAAGAGCTATCGGTGTTAAGTAGCCAGCTACCCCTAGCGCCCAATAGGCACCATGAAACATATTAACAGGCAGTACGCCACCAGTTCCGAAGCCCCCGAGCAACAATAACAAGGCTGCAATAATTAGTATGACGGCGCCTGTCAGTGGCCAGAAAGCTGATTTCTCTTTTGGCTCGTGCTTAACGGCTTTATTTACTTTTTTTGGTGTTCGTTTTTTCTTTTTTGCCATAAGTATTTTTATTATAGCCGATTTGGCAGTTATTTGGTGTTAATTACTGAATTAATATGGTATCAATGGTAAATCTTGTAACCCTTTTGAGATTATCTACATCATGTTGAAGCTTATCTGTAGAGGTGGTCATTACATCGAGAGCTTGGGTCTGAGCTGCAAAACCGTGGAGCAGATCTCTTATTATTCTGGCTTTAGGTTCAATGCCAGCAGCAAGGCTCAAGGCATTATCGTAGAAAAAGTCGCCGACCTGGTATTTAGGATTGGGTGTATCAGCTATATCTTTTCTTGACATAATCATACTATAGCAAATTTTACATCATTTGTCAAAGTTCTCGTCACTACTTAGCTAACCTGTATAATACAGCTGATGTGGTTCCTATTGGCTCTTTTTGCAACTTTTATGCTGGTTATTCGGCGTACCGCTGAAAAGGAAGTTAGTGTCAGTGTTGATAGCCAAGCTATGGCTTGGTTGCAGCAAGCTATGGCCCTGCCTTTTATTATCATTACCCTATTCTTTGCTAGGTTTTATCAACCATCACAGTTATCGGCCCATTTTTGGCTAACCATGACCGTATATGTAATTTGTTGTGCGGTTGATTTGCTGTGCTACTTTAAGGCTCTTAGTCTAGCTGACATCAGTTTCGTGGCGCCACTTCTGGCCCTAACGTCTGTTGGTAATACTATCGGTTCATACTTTGTCTTAGGCCAAAAACCGTCGACCTTTGGTATCGTCGGTATTGGTCTGATTGTTTCGGGTGCCTACCTAGTTAATAAGGCTAAAGCCAAAGACCACGCGGCCACAAAATCCAACAAAAAAGCACTCATCTACATTCTGGCGTTGGTTGTTATTCGTGGCTACTACTCAAATATTGAAGTGCCGATGCTACGCGCTACCAACCCAACAACTTTCAATTTTTACTCATCATTACTAACCGTGCCATCAATCCTGATTATTAGCTACCTCATCCGTGGTAAAAGTCGGCTAACACGAAGTGTTTACTGGCAAGATGTGCGAAGTAGTATCAAGAAATACTTTTGGCCACTGGCCTTTATCGGACTTACCTATACTATTAACTTGACGTCAACCTACCAAGCAAAAATTCTTAGCCCGGTTGCCGGTTATGTCGGTACCGTCAAGGCAGCCCAAGTCGTGCCAATGATGTTGATTGGTATATTTTTCTTCAAAGAAAAAGTAGTTAAATTGCAGTGGGTTGGGATAGCCATGATTATCTTTGGCCTAGTTGCCTTGGCCACAAACTAATAACTAATAGCTACTAGTCAACACGGGCGTCTTGGTTGAGTAGTTTGGCGCGCATTTGCTGGAAACGTTTTTGCATGTCTTCAGCTTGCTGTTCTGGTGGTTTGACAGCTTCGGCAGGCTTATTATCCTGACTATTGTCGCTACCTGGACCCTTGCCGCCACTAATAATGTTGACGACTGGGATGACAATTGGGCTACGCTGGGTTTGTTCAAACAGGAAGTGCGTGACGTGTTCACGCAGCTCAACCTTGAAGCGATCGAGGTCAATCCGTTTGAAGCGTTGACTAACTGCCCGACGTAGCTCGGCACGGAACTCGTTCATTAGTTCTTCACTGTCACGCATGTATATGAAGCCACGACTTATGATATCTGGACTAGTCAACAAATTACCGGTCTTTTTATCAATGGTTAGGATGACGGCGACTAAGCCCTCCTCGGCTAGCATAACGCGGTCTTTGACGACAATGTTACTGACAATCGCGCCGGTCTGGTCGACTAGGACGGTGCCATGAGGAACATTGCCAATAATTTCGACCTTGTTTGGTGTCAGCGAAATAATGTCACCGTTTTCACCGTTCATAGTGTTAGCGCGTGGCACGCCGTGTTCAATCGCCAGTTCAATGTGACGCTGTTTGACGCGGAAGGCGCCGTAGATTGGAATGAAAAACTTTGGTTTAGTCATATTAATCATCTCGGCATATTCGTCTTGTGAGGCGTGGCCTGATACGTGCAGTGGCCCGATACCGTCAAGTTCGTGGTTACGGTGTTCAAAAACGTGCACGCCCTTGCGGACCATGTCGTCAACCATGACACCAATTAGGGCATCGTTGCCACTTTCCGGGATTGGTGAAGAACTCAGGACTACGGTATCTTGTTCTTTTAGTTTGATATGCTTGTGCTCGCCTGCGGCCATACGCTGCAAGGCTGAGTTTGGTTCGCCTTGGCTACCAGTACAAACGATGACGACGCCGCTGTCAGGTAGAGTTGGTACACTGGCAATCGGTACGATGGTGCCTTTTGGAATCCGCACAAAACCATGGCGTACGGCCATTTCGAGCGTACTAACTAGGCTTCTACCATCAAGTGCAATCTTCTTGTTGTTATTAACTGCGGCGTTAATAACAGATTGAACACGGTTAATATTGGTCGAGAACATGGCCATAAAGATACGGCCTGGAGCCTTTTGCATGATTTCGGTAAAGGTCGGCTCGATAATACTCTCTGACGGCGTGCGACCGATACGGTCGGCGGTGGTACTTTCACTCAGTAGCGCCAGAACTCCCTCGTTGCCGAGCTGAATGAGGCGTTCGGTGTCAGTTTTTTCGTGGTCGAGCGGATTAGGGTCAAGTCTGAAATCACCAGTGTTTATGATACGGCCGATTGGCGTATCAAGCACGATGCAGGTACTACCCGGAATCGAGTGTGTAATACGTACGAATTCAACGAAGAAAGCTCCGACCTTGAGTCGTTCGTGAGTATTCTCGTTCATAGTCACTGTCTTTAGTTCAAAGCCATCGGGCATCGGCAGGCCAAAATTGCCGAAGATTTCCTCGACACGACCGATTGAAAACTTAGAGCCATAAATTGGCGCCGGGAACTTCGGTACGATATGCGGCAAAGCGCCGATGTGGTCAAGGTGTCCGTGGGTAATTAAGTAGCCACGGAGTTTGTGCTTGATGCTTTCCAGGTAAGTGGTGTCGGCAATGCCGTAGTTAATGCCTGGCAAATCAACACCGAGGTCGTTACCACAGTCCATGATGACGGCGTCGTTCATATACTCGACGACCATCATATTCTTGGAGCCACCACCGTCCATACCGCCGAGACCAATTATCTTAAGTCTAGGCTGGTCGTCGATAAAATTTGCCCGCTGTGGGTTAATGCTGACTGTTTGGCCGGTGGCATCAGAGTACTGATTGACCAGGCGGGTAGCGTCCTCTTGGGTACGCTTTTGGGCCCGAATAGCTGCTCCGCGCGAAGCTCGGCTACCGCCACCGGAGTTGCCACCATTTTGTGACTGGCCACGGTTATGGTTATTGTTATTACCACCCCCCGGGCGGCCACCATTATTCTGAGGTGGTTTATTATTTGGTTGGTTTGGGCGACTATCGGGTCGTCCTTGGTTGTTTGGATTCATATATTTCCTTTTCTTTCTTATTATTTTTAGTTAATATTTTGAATTTCTTAAATTAAGTTTGATGATTGCCCTGGGCGGTCGACATCTCTAGATCTCCTTGATCTTGTCGATAATCGCTGGAATTTTTGCAAAGTCATCGATTAATGTTTGGCGCAATGCTCCGTTATATAGAGCAGCTGCTGGGTGAAATAGTGGTAGATAAATTCTGCCCTTATATCTCAGAGCCTTGCCGTGCATGGAGCTGATTGTAGCCCCAGGTGATAATAGCGCTTCCATGCTATGACGACCTAGAGTGATAATCAACTTTGGCTCAATTACGTCGAGCTGTTCAAGCAGATATGGCAAAAACGCTTGCTTCTCGCTCGGTAGCGGGTCCCGATTATTCGGCGGCCGATACTTAACGATATTGGTAATGTAAATGTCCGAGCGACTAAGGCCAATTGTGTCGAGCATTTCATTTAAGAACTTACCCGAGGCACCAACAAATGGTTCACCCTTCAGATCTTCTTGCTTGCCGGGCGCTTCGCCGATAAAAACCAGTTCAGCGTCGGGGTTACCGACCCCAAAGACCAACTGTGTCGCCTGTTTGGCCAGATCCGAGCAAATATTTTTGTCTAAAATATCTGCTTTAATTTGGTCAAGACGACTGTGCTTGCTTATCACTTTTACTTTTCTCGTCTTTAGTGGCTATGCTCAAAGTTCGATATTTTTTATAAGAACTTTTTAATATTGGTATATAAACAATGAAGAATATTGTGTCGCCAACAGTAACGAGTAAGTTCCTTTTAGCGTCTAAAATATTGGTTACAAAAGCCATTCCAAATATAAATGTCGCTAAAAAGTTCCAAAATAACCAATATTTAGACGACTTTAGGTCTAGGTAGTCAGTAATGTCTGCCTGTTTTACTTGATGTTTTGTTTTAACTCTTTTGTCCATTATTTTTTTGCCTTTGCCTTTGTGTCGCGGGTAAATTTAAATAAATTGTTCACCGCGCCGAAAAATAACACGAATGCTAGCCCATAGACAATTAGGCTACCGTCATCAACTGCTAAGCTGCCTAGCAAGTAAGCAATGGCCAGCTCAAATAATCCAAAAGCTAGAAAGCCTTGTTTGGTCTGATGCCAATGGTCTAATTTACTTAAATTCATAGTGCTACTTCTTTTTTTCGAAATGCTTACCTATATAAAAACCTGTGACGAGAGAGGCAGTCAGAAATATCGCATTGGCTAACGTCATGTGGCTTAGTTTTGCATAAGCTAGGTCCAGAACTACTCCTAATACGATTAAGTATGGGTTATTAAGTTTTTTCTTCATACTATGCCTTTCCTTCTAGCTCTCTTTTAGCCGCTTTCATTGAAAGCTGCAGACGACCACGGTCATCAATCGCGACTAATTTAACCGTCACGCTGTCGCCTTCTTTGACGACATCACTCGGGCTGGCGACGCGCTCTTCGCTCATTTCACTAACGTGGACTAAACCCTCTTTGCCAGGTAATATTTCAACAAATGCACCAAAGTCGAGCACGCTAACAACACGGCAATTTTCGTAGATATGACCGACTTCTGGCATGGCCGTTAGGTCGTTAATCCACTTGATGGCGCCGTCGATTGACTCCTTAGTTGGGCTGGCGATGAAGACTGTACCATCGTCTTTGATGTCGATTTCAGCACCAGTTTCGGCGATAATGCGGTTAATCATTTCACCACCCTTACCGATGACAGTACGGATCATTTCCGGATTAATTTTAATGGCTTCGACGTGTGGCGCGTATGGGCTAATTTCTTTACGTGGCGCGGCTAGAGTCTCGAGCATGTGCTTCAAGATGTAAGCTCGGCCTTCTTTACCTTGCTGGATGGCTTTGGCTAGTGTTTCGACTGGTAGGCCGTGGACTTTCATATCCATCTGGAGAGCGGTAATGCCTTTTTCGGTGCCAGTTACCTTGAAGTCCATGTCACCGGCGAAGTCTTCGGCGTCGGCAATATCGCTCAGGATGACAATTTTATCACCGTCTTTGAGTAGACCCATAGCGATACCGCTAACTGGTCGCTTGAGTGGGACGCCGGCGTCCATAAGCGCTAAACAACTTGAGCAAGTCGCCGCCATTGAAGTGCTACCGTGCTGGCTCATGATTTCGGTGACGGAACGGATGGTGTATGGGAATTCGGCTTCAGTCGGTAGAACGGCCTGGAGAGCACGCTCAGCTAGGGCGCTATGGCCGATTTCGCGGCGACCAGGGCCACCAAGGCGCTTGATTTCACCAACGGTGTAGCCTGGAGCATTATAGTGGTGGAAATAGCGCTTCTCACCTTCTTTTTCCATAGTATCGATTAACTGCACATAGCTAAGTGGTGCTAATGTGACAATATTCATGCCCTGCGTCATGCCGCGGGTAAATAGGCTTGAGCCGTGGGCCCGAGGCAAAATACCGACTTCGCTCGAAAGTACACGGATGTCGGTAAACTTACGGCCATCAGGACGCAGTCCGTCTTCCAAGATACCCTTACGGACGTCTTTGTTGATAGCCGATGCAAAAGCGTCCTCGTAGTCAGTTTTAACGGCGTGGAAATCTTCGCCTAAGAGCTCTTCAAAATGCTTCATGATGTCTTGACGAATAACGTGCAAACGCTCGTGGCGAACTGGGTAGTCGGTGCGAACTTTGTCGCCTAACTTACCCTTTAAGTAATCGTTGACTTGAGTCTGGATGTCTTCACTTGGTAAACTAAGCTCAAACTCTTGCTTAACAACACCAACCTTCTTGATTAGTTCTTCTTGGAGAGCAATCGCTGGTTGCATGGCTTTCCCTGCAAAATCCAGAGCTTCAACAACTTGTTCTTCGGTGACTTCGTTGGCGCCAGCTTCAACCATCATAATTGCGTCCTTAGTACCGGCTACAAATAGGTCTAGTAGTCCTTCCGAAAGCTGGTCAGCTGAGGCAAAAGGAGTCAACTTGCCGTCAACCATGCCAACGCGTAGACCAGCCACTGGGCCATCAAACGGCGCACCAGTCAGCATAAAGGCGGCACTGAGCGCAATCATGGCAATGGCGTCAGGCCTAAAGCTTGGGTCAAGGCTAAGTACAGTAGCAACGCCTTGAACTTCGTGACGATAGCCCTTAGGCCAGAGTGGACGGATAGGACGATCGATTAAACGACCGATGAGGACAGCGTCATCTGATGGACGACCTTCGCGCTTTACATAACGGCTGCCGCTGATCTTACCAGCTGCATACATTCTTTCTTCATATTCGATTGCTAACGGAAAATAATCGAAGCCCTTCATTGGACCATTGCTCACCATAGCGGTGGCTAGAATAACCGTATCGCCATAGGTAGCCGTAACGGCTGACGTCGAACGAAAGCCGACGCGGCCAACTTCTAAACTAAGTGTTTTGCCACAAAACTGAGTTTCTACTTTAATAATTTCTTTACCGAACGGGTTAATAGTTCCCATATTCTTCCTTTTCCAGCAAGTGATAAGGTTCAACTACCCTTTTACTCGTCAAATAGACGAAAGGAAGCTGTGCTCTATCACCTGCTATTAATTTTCTGTATGTACCCTAGAATTTAGATTCTAGATTTTGGGTGCCAGTGTATTTGTCGGCACCCAAATGTCCAAGGCTAAATTAGCGACGGATACCGAGTTTTTTAATCAGATTTAGATACTTCGTACTGTCTTCATCAGCGATGTAGCGTAGTAAACGGCGACGTTGACCAACCATCTGTAGTAGTCCACGACGTGCCGCAAAATCTTTCTTATTGATTTTGAGGTGCTCGGTTAGCTCTTTGATACGCTCGGTCAAAATTGCCGCTTGTACGGCTTCTGAGCCATTATCAGTTTTGTGGGCTTGGTTAGCTTTGATAGCTACGCTTTTCTTCTCTGTTGAAATCATGTGGTCCTTTAAAAATTAGTTGGTTAGAGATTGATGATGATTTGCTCTTATTCTACTACAGTTAATCTGTTATTACAAGGGGTGAAGTTCACGCTGCCTGGCGCCGACTTCTTACGTCCTTAAGCCAGTCAGCAATAGGTGCCATCTGTTTACCACTAGCTCTGGTGTTCAAATTGGTATGACTTCCGGGTATTTCGATAATTAAATCCTCTGCTCCCACCTTAGATAACGAGGCCCTATACTCATCAATCTCAAATACTGGGTCAGTTTTACCGGCAAAGACTGCTACGTCATGATCCTGGGCTAGTTCTGCTACCTCTTCTGAAATATCAATACTAAGCCCAAAGGCTAACTTACTGTAAAGTCGTCGCTGGCCGGTTGTCTCATCCCTGGCTATAAAGTCACTGGCAGCCCTTTTACCAACTTCATAGCCCCCCAATAAAATAGCCGGATAGAGTAGCGGATTTTGTTCAATCTTCAGGTTGTTTTTGATAGCTAAACGCTTAATAAATTCAGCTCGCTTTGCTTCAAGGGTATCGCCAAATGCCTCAGGCGTAAGGCCAACCGGACTCCAGGCCGCTACCGCACCAAATGCCTCAGGCGTACGAGTAGCTGCGAAGAGTGCCGCTCCTCCACCCTGAGAGTGACCTTCTAAGTCAACTGCCCTATCTTCACGGTTACCAGCTCGTATATTATATTCGCGAGCAACAGCCAGTGGGGCCTCGACTAGAGTACGCTCGATATTTACTGAGTCAGCTGGTAGACTATTGAATTGAAGCACGACCCCAACGCTTGGTAGCCCAAGACCACCCAACCTTCTAACACCACGCTTGGTCGCCATCATCTCTTCACCTAAACCGCCATACAAATGGAGCTGATCTTGCTCTTGTTTTAATGCATCGGGGTGTAAAACAATACCTACAGGCACGTCTCGAACAAGTCCATTAACTTTGGGCTGCCACATAAACACTTCGCTAGTTGGGCTATTTTCTGACCTACGACTCATTTAAGGGATATTATAGCAAATTTACTGTGTTTTGTCAAAGCGCTAGTGGTTCTGCTATTTCGCAGGTAGTGCCACCAATGTTATTCGAGAAGTAACTATCGTGCGATATGTATATAATCGCGCCGTGATATTGCTTGAGGGCATCCTCTAACTCCTCTATCGATGGCAGGTCAAGGTGGTTGGTCGGTTCATCCAGAATTAGTATCTGTGGGTCGCCGGCTAACATATTCATTAGTTGGAAACGGGCTTTTTGGCCACCGCTTAGTTGGCTAATTGGAAACTTACCGTCGGTGGCTGGGTTGAATAAATAGTCACCGAGTAGCTGCTTAATTTTTTGATCATTAATTGGCACGTCCTTGGCCATAAAAGCTTGTTCAATCGCGTGCTCTAATGACATATCCAAATACTTTGGGTCAATTTCTTGCTCATAGACACCAATTTTAATCTGTTTCTCGATGGCAATGACACCGGCAAACTTTTTACTCGCCGGCTCCTCTTCATTTGACTTGGCGATAATCGCTTGGACTAAAGTTGTCTTACCGGCGCCGTTTCGACCATGCAATCGCAAACGGTCACCTTCTCTAAGCTGGAAGTTGACGTTGTCAAAAAGCGGTATGACGTAGCCAAGGCTTAGCTTGGTAACGTCGATAAGCAGCCGACTTGAGCTGGTGTCGGCCGTACGCGTTCTAACTCGAATATTCTTAGCTTTGTGCTCCTCATAAGCATTACTCATTTTATTGTTCAAGTTCTCAGCAGATTCCCTATCAATCCAAAAACTAGGCTTTTCGGTAGCCTGTAATGCAGCCAACTCAGCTGTAGCCTTAATTTCCTGACCTTTAAAGCGCTTGATGGTGCCTGGGTCGTTGGCGCGCTCTTTGAGACGACGGAAACGGACAATATCTTCCTTAAGATTGGCAATGCGGCGTTGAATAACGGTGTATTCGTTAACCTCAGAGGTGATTTTGATGGCGTTGATGCGTAAGTAGTCGTCGTAGTTGCCTTTGTATGGGAAAGCTTGACCATCGCGAATCTCAATAATCCGATCAACTTCTTTTAAAACGTCTCGGTCGTGAGTAATAACAACCACGGCTTCGCGGGCTGATTTTAACCATTTAATAAAGGCTTCTTTAGCGACAAAGTCCATGTGGTTGGTCGGTTCGTCGATAAGAGCGACATCAACCCTTGCCCGTTGAACTTTGACTAGTTCAACCATCCGTTTTTGGCCACCACTTAGACTAGATAATTTCATTTCTATCTTCGACGGATCAACTTGGTATGCCTGCAGAGCCTGGCCGATTTCATCCTCGATCTCGAAGTAACCAAGTTGGTTAAAGCGTTCCAAAGCTTCGTGATAAATGTGCATCTTCTTATCACTATCACCCATGTGAGTTGGATAAGTATCTAAGATGTGTTTGAGTTTCACGAACTCCGGTAAATCACCCAAAATGTATTCAAGAACCGTTTTATTTTCGTGGCCGTGATGCTCCTGACGGCTAGCGATTACGACTGTACCTTTTTTGAACTTCACTTCACCGTCAAAATCTTTGTCGTCACCTGTAATAATGCTAAGTAATGTGGTCTTACCAGTACCGTTGCGACCAATTAGCCCGACCTTCTCGCCTTCCTCAATACTAAGCTCAAGCCCTTCATAAAGGACCTTGTCGCCGAACGATTTATCATTAACGGTAATTTGCGCGATCATTTTATCCTTCTATCTTGTAATCAGAGTATATTCTAGGTTATCTTGGGCACTTTAACCTAACTTATTACTACTTTGGCTTGTCAAGTGAGGTGAAATAGTCATGCACAACTTCACTCGTGAACTCACCGTAATAATCAACATCTCTAGCCGACCCATACAGCTCTATTGTCGTATATGAAAATAGTTTGCCAGCAACACTACGCTCTTGATAATCGATAGTACACGCAATTTTTCCTATACCAGCCAGCAAAGCATGCTTTACGGGTTCCGGAGTAGTAAATGTTTCTCCAAAATCAAAGCCTCTACCAAACGGCTTTTGCTCTGGTGGAAATATAAAATCGACTAAGACATCGTCGCCAACTTCGTCTAAAACCTTTTCACCCTCTGCTCGATGAACGCCAAGTATAACAGATCTGTCCCTATAGTCGAGATACCCTGGGCCGAGATGTTTAACACCATTTACGTCAATGTTAAATTCTGGCACTGGAAGCTTTGGGTTGCCGACAAAAAAGTAACCTGTTTCTTCAGAGCTTGCCTCTAAAACAGATTGGATAACTGCATCTCTGTAAGAGTCAAGAAGAGCAACATCTTGAACTCTTTCTATTAATAACTCTCTTGCACCTGCCGTATAACCCTCGAGTTTACCATAGAGCCCAAGTCCAGCCCGATAGACTTGGGTACCTGTCGGCAATCCACGACCTTCCTGGCTAAAATTCGGACCGGTCATTATCTAGTTCGATCCTGCGACTTAAAGTATTTATCCGCGACTTCTAGGACAAGATCATAATGTGGTCTTCTGTCGTAGAATAAGCCTCTTAACATTTTATCTTCATGCCTTAGCTCTTCATGCTCCTCAGTAATAGGAAGTAGTGATGTTACTTTATTAATCACAGCTTCTTTGTGAGTAAGAGGACTCCTCATTGCTTCAACTAAACCCTTTAACAGTGGGAGTTTTGAATCCTGAGACATTGGTAATTCAATACCATTTTGTACGACTTCAATTCTAGGTCTTGATTCAGCTGGGAAAATTAAATCTAGCGAAGAAACGCTACCATCGCCATTATCTACGTCGACTCCTAAACCAATTACTCCACTTTCATAAAAAACTGCATTCGGCCCAAAATAGTCCTCTTCAAAAGGAGGTACTGGAACGGGATTATCAATGATACCAAAACTATAATGTTGAAAATCTTCATCAGATCTAAGCAACCTTTTAACCGCGTGTGTGTTGCCTTGAGCTTCCAAAACGGCCACAGTATCGCTAATTACCCCTAATGAATTACGCGCTAGTACGTCGATAAATCTTCGACCACCTCTATAAATCTGAGCGTCAACGCTGTCTTCACTAGATGCAAAATTTGGACCTGCCATAATTAGCAATATAATATCATGTTTTAGTGATTTTTACAATAGTATTTTATAGATAGCTAAGTCGTAGGATTCATTGGTGGGGGCGTCATCGACGGTGGAACCATAGGAGGAGGAGTTGGCGGTGGTAGCGTTTGGTTTTGAGCCGGATTAGCCGTTGGTGGCGTAGGCGTATTAGTCGGCATAATCAACTGATCGGGTGGCATGGTCGCCATCGGTACATTTGGATTAGGTGCTGGGAATACATCACTCACCGTTGGGCCACCAAACGGGTTCGGCAAATTGAACCCAAGTCCTGGCTGTGGACTTGCTGGTAGCGGCGCTTCTGGTGCGGATTGGTCGCCATGACCTAAATCGAGATCGATTGGTACCGAATTTAACGCCGCTAGAGGTGCAGTAGGCTGGCCGCCGTGCTCGGGCGACAGCACTGTTTGACCACCGTTTTCTTTGAGGTGAGAGCTGTTGACTGCTTTCTCGATTTCTTCGAGAGTCTCGTCGTCACGATCTACGGTCGGTGGCGTAATTGGCGGTGTACCTAAATTAAAAGCTGGACTTGGTGGATTCAAATCAACAACGGGTAAAGCCGTGGCGGCAACAATTGGTGGTGTTATTGGAGCAATCGCCGGTGCTGGTAAATCTACCGGTTTAGCCTCACCAAACTTGTGTAGAACACCATCGCCGTCAATATCGATATTATCAATTGGAGCTTCTTTGGGTTCGGGTGGAGACGGTGGCATTTCAAGAGAGATATGCGATGCCTCTTCTTTGGGTTCGGGTGCAGCCTCGGGAGCTGGTGGATGGGTAGGAACGGGAGCAGGCGCCGGTTGCGGAGTTGGTGGAGGCACTGGTTCTGGAGTGGGAATAGCTGCTGGCTCAGGCGCTGCTTGGACTACTGGTTCTGGTGGTGTGGGCTGTGGAGTTAAGGCAGCTGCTGGGGCTTCGGCTGGTTGAGGCTGTGGCGATTCAAGATTGGCACTGATTAACTTTTGATTAGCGCCGGCTTTCATGAGAATTCCCGCTAAGCTCATAGTTTGCGGCGTAGTCTTGTCATTACTAAATCGCTCGGTTTCAGCCACTATACCAGTAAGGAAGGCAGTGGCAATCTGCTGATCAAACAATTCAGTCTGTGGGCTGCCCAGTGACTCACTAAGGTCGGCCAAAATCTCACTATAACTGCTCGCCCCTGGAACGTGCCAATTAATCGAACCCATATCATCCCCGACATCGCCTGTAGTAATACTGACTACTGTGGCGTCGTGTAAAATCCGACCGTGGGCGCGAATTGCCTGATCCAAGTCTTCTCTTCTGCCTACTCCTAGAGCAATAATGACGTCAACGTTAAAGTCGCCCTGCCCAAACTCGAGATCATTTTCACTTATGTTTGTGTGATACGGTGTAATAAATATCTTAACGAAGCGATCTTCTACCTTATAGCGCAATTTATCGGCTTTTGACTTGTCGAGAGCGATAATGAAGTCACGCAAGCTATCGACATTTTTCTGTATCGTCTTTTCGGGCTCTAGAAAGCTAATTGCAGGCGGGGTATCGCCGCTAAATACAGTAGTGCCATGTTTTTTCAGTTTGTTTAGTACTAACGTAAAGCCAATGGCGGCAGCAAGTTGGTCGACAGACGGGTTAGCGCTCACTGTCAGTAAAACATTAACAGTCCCTTTTAGCCGTTCGAGCACCTGTTGCTTAGGATCGGTTGGCAGCTGAACAGTAGTCGGTTCCGGTGGAGACGTATCTAGTGGCGATGGGTCTTGCGGGTTCATGTCTGTTTTACCCTTTTATTAGTACATTTTTATTTTAGCATTGATTTAATGTCAGCGTAGCATAATGGCTATGCTTTGACAACAGAGTTGCCAAAGAAGTCGAAAGTCTGGAAGTTTTATCCGCCATCCGCCGACTGGCGGAGGCGAAGGGGGGATTTGACTTTTGGCTCCCCTATCCTCCCTTTACAAAATGGCCTTACCCCTGTATAGTAGCTCCATTAACTCATATTAATGTAATTAGAAAGTAGATTCATGCCCATTATCAAGTCAGCTCGCAAACGAGTCAAAACTACCAAAAAAGCGACAATTCGTAACGCCAAGACAAAGCGCAACCTAAAAGAGGCCGTCAAAGCCTTTACCAAGTCACTTGGAACCTCTAAAGCTAGCGACGCTCACAAGAAGGCTCAAAGCGAGATTGACAAAGCTGTTAAGAAGAACATCATGCATAAGAACAAGGCAGCACGCAAACAGCGTCAACTTGCTGCTGCTGCCAAGAAGGCCGGTGTTAAGCCAACTAAATCCGTTAAGAAGACCGTAGCTAAAGCCCCTGCCACTAAGAAGCCTGTAGCCAAAAAAGCTCCAGCAAAAGCCAAAGCCGCCAAGAAAACTACTAAGAAATAGAGTCGAGAGTCCCTGGGTCTTGAGTCAAGAATTGCAGGATTATGTCCTGCAATTTTTATAGTACCGCCATTGCCTACTCGCGCGTAAACTTAAACACCACCACTGTCATCCCGGGCTTGACCCGGGATCCAGTCATGCTACTACCGGATCTAAACAATGGATCCTGAATCAAGTTCAGGATGACAATGCACGTTTTTTGGGTCTGCTTCAATACTCGTGACTCTAGACTCTTGTGTCCACATTTGCAATCGTGATGAGCAAATTTTGTAAAGCACTCTCGGCATCAATTGGTTCTGACTTTAGAGCAATATCTAGTTCTAGAGTTTCGTGAATAAGTTTTTTGAGCGACGCACTTGGAATCTTTTTGGCGATAGAAATACTTTTGTTTACGACATAGGGGTTTATACGCGCTTCACTAGCAATCTGGCTTGGTGTTCGATCACCGGCAAATTTGATAACCGCTAATATGTGCAGCTGCCAAGCAATCAGCGCCATCATCGCTTGCGGGTCTTGCCGGAGTTGCCGTTGCTCGGCAAATAGTTCAAGCGCCCGCTTAGTATTACCGGCAAAGGCGGCTTCGAGCATGTCAAAAACCGTGCTTCTCGGTGATGATTCGACTAAAAGCTCAATATCTTGGCCACTTATTTTTGGTTCATAGAGTATCAGCTTGTCTAATTCGTTAGCTAACATTTGTTGGTTGGGTCCTACCCTATCCACTAGTTTTCTGGCTTCGTTTGCGTCTAGTTCGCCGCCTTGATTTTTGGCGGTTTCGCTTAGCCATTTTACAAGTGAGTACTCATCCGGGTCGGCAAATTCATGATAATTTTTCTGCTTTTTAAGCGTCTTATAATAGACACTTCTTTTGTCTAGTTTTGGCTCAACTACTATGAAGTCTGTGGTGTCATCAGCCATAGCCAGTAGCACATCAATGTGTTCAGTTAAGTCTTTATTGTTAGCAGCGCTAGTTAGTACTACCATTTTTTTGTTCGACAAGAACGGCATACTCGACAGTGCTTCCGAGGCACGAGTAAAATCTGTGTCCTCACCATCAAGACGTTCGAGCGCCAGATCACCATGTTCAGAGACAAAGTCTCCAACAAGTTTCTTTAGCTCTTGTCGCAGCAAAAAATTATTCGTCCCGGTTAAAACTACTAACATCGTTTATATAGTTTACCTGAAGTCTTACCAGAGTGCAGATTTATTTTAGTACCTGACACTTTGGGCACAGGTGCGTGCCACGTGCTGCAACTCGAGTTTTAACAATTAGCGTATCTGGGTGTCTTGGGCATGGCTTGCCTTCTTGACGAAAGACTCTGGCGAAATCGATATAACTACCACGTTTACCCTCGGCATTAACGTAATTTCTATCTGTTGAACCACCCTTTTCGATTGATAAATTAAGTACATACCTGATTTCACCGTGAAGAGACTTTAGTTTGGCGTCTGACACATCACGCACTCGTGTGCCAGGGTGAATCTTCGCTCCCCAAAGTGATTCGTCGGCATAAATATTACCAACACCGGCCAAAACAGTTTGATCTAAAATTGCAGCCTTAATGGTAGTATTGGCCCGCTTTTTTACACGGTCTATAAACACTTTAGGCGTAAATTCATCTGTTAACGGTTCCGGCCCAACTTTTTTAAAAAAGTCGAGGTTTGGGACTTCAATTGTCGGCATCAGCCTAACCCAACCGAATTTACGTTGATCATTAAAGTATAGATTTGTCTTGTCACTAAACTCAAGCATCACTCGTGTCGACTTGTCTGGCAATCGATTAACTAAGCTGTCGTTTGGGTGTCCGGCCCCAAAACGTTCGCTACCAACATATACGAGCTGTCCAGTCATTTTCAGGTGTATTACCAACGTGTAGTTGCTATCAAGGCTAATCATTAGTACCTTGGCACGACGTTTAACTTCAGTAACCTTAGCGCCTATCAGAAATTCTTTGACGTCATTATCAGGATTTGGGAAAGATTTTGGCCAATCAAAATCGACGCCCATAATCGTCTTGCCGATAATTAAGCGTGATAACCCTGCCCTAACGGTTTCAACCTCGGGTAACTCTGGCATAGCCTAAAGTATGACAGATATAACCAACTCTCGTCGAGTATAGTAGTTTTAGACTAGTAGACCGGCCCTAGCAACTTCTGATGCCGCAGATTTAGCAATACGTTCTTGTAGCTTACTCGGTATTGATAATACTGCTCTTTCGAAATCATCGTAATTACCACTTACCAATAATTGATTGGGATCAATGACCGTATCGTGCACTTCTTTATTCACTAAAACGCTATGCGCTTGCTCTACCTGTTCATTACCCAGCGATCCTGGCCCAAGTGTTGGACCTATGGCCGGATCTTCAAATAACTTAGTTATCAGACCCGTATTTGATGTTTTATCAATCCGATCTAACCCAAAGCGTTCGGCTAATCTTCCCATTGTGGGGTTCGTTAGGCTAACTAACTTTCCTGGTTTTTCGATAAGACCAGACCGAACCGCAACAACAAGATTCTGGGCTCCTCGTATCCCCTGAAGCATTGCAAAATTTTTCTGAGACTTAAAATTTATCGGGTTTATACCTGCTGAGTCTTCAACAACACCCCCACCAGTTACTAGTAACGGTAAGAAGTTGATTTCAGATAAGGATTGATCAGAAGTTAGCGACCGAACGGACAGGCCTTGCGAATCAAAATACCCAACCTTTTTGTACTGCTCTATGCCATCTATCATGCCTTCTAGAGCATTACCACCGATCCGAGGAGCTAGTCCAAGTTCCCTGGTCGCCTCTACAACTTTGGCAACTTCTACAGCATCAAGCTTGGGTAGCTGGGGTTTGACTCGATTCGCTCTAGCAACCATTTCTGGCGGAACATAATCAGAAGACCTGTAGCTGGGAGACCAGTCGATTTCATCAATCTGACCACGAACCTGTCCGTGCTCAGCCGCAACGGGCATACCGACATGGTTGTCAGAGCGATTTGCATCTGTCATAATTTATATATTATAGCATCGTTCATTAAATTTTGCAATGCTTTTTACACTTCTAGACTAGCGTTTGGTCATGTTTAAAAGTAATATTGATATATGAGTTCACTAGCTGATATTTTAGCCAAGAAGCAATTTGAAGAGCCTGCCGAGGTGCAGATTATTAAAGAATTTGTTCGCGAGACTTATGCCAGTGAAGTTGGTGTCACCATCCAGCCCAAGCAAATCATCATTACGACTCGTAGCGCTGCTCTGGCCGGCACGCTGCGCATGCAACTACACACCTTGACCGAGCTCTGTAACACCGATAAAAAACTAATTTTGCGTATCGGCGGCTAAAATTTTGTTTAGGTCATCACGGGTCTGTTCAAAATCTTTATACCAGACGGCTTGCATGCCTATTTCGCGCGCCGCCGTGACATACGACTCAACATCGTCAACAAAAACGCATTCGTCCGCCTGAAGTCCCAGTTTATCCAAGATTGCTTGGTAAGCTCGTGGGTCGGGCTTAACAAAACCAGTCTGGAACGACAATACTATCTCGTCAAACATTTTTACGTCATCTGACTTAAATATTCTGCCCAGCCAGTTGGCCCCAGCGTTGGACAACATACCAAGCCTATATTTAGGCTTAACGTTTTCACGAATATAGCCAAGTAGATCGTCGTTGGCAACGTTATCCTTGAGTAACTGTCTGGTGGTTAGGACGTCGACACCAGATATCTGCGATATGGTTTCGGTAAAGTCCTCAAAACTAACAATGCCAACGTCAACTTGTTTTTGGAGGCTGCTAACCTGGTCAAAAAGGTCTTTATTATCACCAAAGTACTTTGCCCGGTAAGGAATCCAACCATCTCTCGCTAGCACCCCGAAGCAATCAAATATTACGGCTTTAATCATTTGCTCATTGGGAAGCTTAGTTCATGTGTCTTCGGATGCGCAACAACTGTAACACCTAAAATTGCTGGCATCATTTTACCGGTGCTCAGAGCTTTTTGAACTTGCGCTTGCCTGACTTCATGGAGTCGTTCGGATTCAGCTTGTATATTCGCATCCCCATACTTGCCGTCCGGATTTATAAGGTCAAACTGCGCCTGCTTAGCCGCCTCACTAGTGAATGTCATATCGTGAACCCCTAGACGACGAATGACCTCTTGTTGTGTCTGTAGTTTTGACGCATCATCTAGGATACCGACTCTGGACATCATTAAGGCCCGTCTATTATAATTTGGCATCTTGCCGTCGCCCGGCATGCCTGCAGTTTCGGCCTCGTCCCTAATGGCGACGACCATGCGGTCTGGGTCAGCTTGTAAAAGACTCTGATTAATGCCGCTATATACTCTGCCGTGGAAAACCTCTTGTGGGCGAATTGCCCGCGGAGCAGCGCCCAGCTTTGGCCCCAGCAAATCGGCGTAGTTATCATATGATGTTACCGTCCAAGGTTCTTGAAAGCCCGGATAAATTAATGCGCCTGGAACAGTTTCTAGTCTTGGCTTAATCCCATTTTGTAAAAACCCGATGTGGTCTTCGTCATACTCATCGAGCGCTACATCCCTACCGTTTCTAGTCAAAGTTAAAGTTTTATCGTGCCCCTCTTCACTGGGCACCCATAACACATTGACCCAACGCCTAAAACCATTGGCTCCCGGCTCCGAAGCCTCCACCCTTTGAGCGAAACTACTGGTTATAGCCGAGAACTTAGCTATTAACCCCTCTGTCTGGCCAATCACGTCTTCGGTTTGATTGATTGCTGCAGTGGGGTCAATACCGTTACTATTATATGAAGCAGTCAGTGCCGCATACTCGTCGTGAATACCAGCCATAATATCGACCATCGAAGCGTCGTCATCATAACCTAGCATAGTTCTGACTGTAGCGAGAGGACGAAGTGGCTGGTTCTTTTTAGCGGTTTTCGCTAGTCTAGTAAACTCAACATCATCGACTTTAGCCAAATCGGCCCCTTTGGCCTCACCGCCCATATATATGCCCATCTGTTTATTAACCGCCGTATTTAAGACGGGTAATAATCTTTGGTCTTCAGGAGAAAATAACTGAGCAGGCATTTGTACTTAAACTCTACCTAATCGACCCCTATAATGCAATAGATTCATAAGCCCACTACTTAGATAACTACACCGCTCATGACAGTGCCGTAGTCGGGAATTTGCTTCTGAAATAAGTCACGAAAGGCTGGGCCGTTGCCGCCAGCATTACCGATGCCGACACCACAAGTTACCGCCCAAAGTCGTTTGTCAGTATCTTTGTTACCGGTATTGCTTAGTTCATAGATGTACTTGTTGCCAGTAGCACAGACGCCTGTATCATCAGCAATTTGTGGTTTTACTTCTGTCATATAACCCGCATACTCAATCGCGTGCAAGAATACATCGTAAGCAGTTTGATTGTTGTCATATACCTTGGAGCGAATAATTAGATTGTTGTAGCCGTTGATGATTTCGATTCGGCGTTCATTGCGAGCAACGACAATTCTGACTGCGTTGTGAACTTCGTGAGCCACGACTGGACCCTCGGTCGTGATACTAACTTCAGCGTCGGTCGAAGAATAATCAGACAGTTTTGCCTTCACAATAGCGGTAGAGTTCTTGGTAGTTACGACTTTGGTAGTTGACTTTTTACCAGTACCAAGAGCCAACTTCACGCCGAAGAAGAGGAAGATGATGATAGCTAAAATTCCGAAGTAATATCTCATAAAATCCTTAGAACCTCATTTAACAATGACTATAATACCACATCTTACAAGTATATGCAAGGCTATTTTGCTTATGCCTAACTTAGTTTGTTTGCCCACTCAGCACAGCGACCAATCACATCTGCCTCAGGGGTAAGAATGTCATATTGTCTACGATCTTCTGACAAAATCCAAGCATACTTATCATGTTCCATATTAAGAATTACCTTATCGGTAGTTGTTTCGCAGGCGTGAAAAGTGCAAATAATCTGTGTGGTGTCGCCACTAATATCACGTTGCCACTCACCAACATATAACGGGTAAAGTATGGTCAGGTCTGAGATGCCTGTCTCTTCAATAACTTCACGTTTCAGTGCATCCTGCCAGTGCTCGCCGACTTCAATTTTGCCACCTGGTAGATTCCACTTACCTTCGTTATTGCCATTCCCGTCATATAACGCCTTGCGAAGTATTAGCACCTTACCGTTGTGCCGAATCACAGCCTTCATGGCAATTCGCTGAATAATCTTAGTCATTTCTTACTACCTATCTCAGGAAACCTTTTTGGGTCTGAGGCATAATAATCGGCCCATTTATCGTCTTTATCAAGCGTCAGAGTATCGATGTAAATTCCTTTGTCAAAACCCCCAACCTTCGTGCGCTTTTTAAGTTGCAATTGCCTAATTTCTTCGAAGCTGGAGCCAAGTAAGCTGGCTTGCCACTCGACAACTTCCAAAATATCGCCTAGTTCTTCTAAAGCCTTAGGCTTCTTGGCGTCAAACTCGCCGACTTCTTCTAAAATTTTGGCTTTTGGCGCTTTTAATAATTCATCTTTTAATAGTTTACGCAGCACCGGTTTCTGGCCCAGCTTAATCATATTGTCGTAGACACCGTCACGGACAATTTTGTTTAGTTTAAAGGTTCTAGATGACATGGGTTGGGTCCCAGCAAGTTCGATGGTTGCTATCTAGGGTTTTTAGCTCCGACATATCGGTATTATCGAGCTTGAAGTCAAAAATGTCGATGTTAGACTGGACTCTTTCTGGCGTTTTAGACTTCGGCAAAATTACCATATTTTGCTCGATACACCACCTAAGCATGATTTGGGCGGCAGTCTTGCCATATTTTGCAGCAATTTTAACTAGAGTTGGATTATCCATACCGTAACCATGGGCAAGTGGTGAATAAGCTTCAATTACTATTCCCTGCTGACGGCAATAGTCGACGAGTTCGGGCTGCTGTAAATAAACGTGTAGCTCAACCTGATTAACGGCTGGTTTAATTTTGCATTCTGCTAATAACTCTTCTAGATGCTTGACTGTAAAATTACTTACGCCGATTGCCCTGGCCTGACCGGCTTGATGAATTTTCTCTAATTCCTTCCAAGCGTGATTACGAAGTAACATAACTGGAAAATGAAGTAAAAGTAGGTCGACATAGTCTGTTTGTAGGCGCTGTAGTGAGCGGTGAAAACTCGGAATCGTTAAGTGCGGCGTAAAGTTTACCGTCCAGATTTTGGTGGTAATAAATACTTCTTCGCGTTTGATGCCAGCATTTGCTAAAGATTTAGCCAGCTTACCCTCGTTACCGTAGATTTGAGCGGTATCAAAATGCCTGTACCCTGCCTTGAGCGCCGTCGAGACCGAAGCCTCAACATCCTCATCCTTCCGAACCAGCCAAAGCCCTAAGCCCACTTGCGGTATTTCAACTCCCTTGGTGATTTCAATCTGTGGAATTTTCATTTTTTTATTCGCCCTCTGCAAATTTTATAGCCAGCTCAAAAAGCATATCTGCATGCCCCGACAGTTCTTTGCGGCGACTTTCGTCGTTCAATATCTCATGAAGCTCACTTGAACTAACTAATTTTAAATCAGTAAGTTCGGACTTTTGAATTTTAAGATTCGATAGGTAGAAATTTTGGCGCGTCCCCAAAACCCAATTATATTCACGATGTACTTGGCCGGTTATCATTTTAAATTCTTCAGGAAATTCACCCAGCAAGACTAAGTCGTCGACGCTTATTTTAATCCCTATTTCCTCACTTATCTCTCTGGTGGCTGCCGTGAAAGCCGTATCACCAGAACTCAAGTGCCCTGCCACTGACGTATCCCAGCAAGAAGGAAATATCTTTTTATTTGCCGCTCGAAACTGTAACAAAATCTGCTGGTTTTGATCAATTATCCAGACGTGAACCGAACCATGTCTTAAGCCCTTTTCATGCACTAGGACACCGTTCATAGACCTGCCAGTTAGCTGACCATTATCATCCAAAATGTCGTAGTCTTCTTGCATCTTTTATTAAAGCTCGCCCCAGTTTTTGCCAATGGCGGTGTCGACGGTTAATTTGATTGGTAGTTTGACAACATTTTCCATCGTTTGTTTAATAATTTCGGCTACTTTAACAGATTGTGATTCGATACATTCAACCAAAATACTGTCGTGGATTTGAAGTAGGATTTTCGGTCTGCTGGCTTCGTCATACAGCTCACCTAACTTGTTCTGAACAGCTACCATAGACATTTTCATAATATCGGCGGCTGAGCCTTGGAATGGCATATTTACAGCAGCCCGATATGCTGCTTCACGGACGGCAAAATTACTAGATAGCGCGTCTGGTGTTGGACGACGACGACCATAAAGTGTCTCAACATAGCCCTTAGTCTTTGCCTGTTCACGCACAGACTCAATGTATTTTAGAAGTTTTGGCCGAACCTCAAAATATTTATCAATAAAGGCTTTAGCGGCAGCATAGGTCATGCCAGTAGTCTGTACCAATCCATGCGGACCTTGGCCATACATTATGCCAAAGTTCACCGCCTTGGCCTCACGACGCATATTTTTAGTGACGTCTTCGGGGTCGCGGTCATATACCAGCGCCGCTGTCGCAGTGTGAACGTCAATGTCTCGGTTAAACTGGTCCATTAAGTCTTCATCGCCGCATAAGTAAGCTGCCAGCCTTAACTCAAACTGGCTATAGTCTGCGCCAATAAAGATGTGTTCTGGCGCAGCCACAAAAGCCGTCCGGATTTCGCGGCCTAAATCAGTTTTGACCGGAATATTCTGGAGATTTGGGTCGGCTGAGCTAAGTCGGCCAGTTTGGGCAACTGTCATATTAAAAGTTGTATGCAGACGTGAACTTTCATCAACCTGTTCGGGCAAAGTATCAATATATGTGTTCTTGAGTTTAGTAACTTCACGAAACTGAGTAATCAAATCAATAATGGGGTGCTGGTCACGTAGCTTGTCGAGCTCACTGGCAGCCGTTGAATAACCGGTCTTGCCCTTCTTAATGCCAAATGTCGGTAGCTGTAATTTCTCAAATAAAATGTCCGCCAGCTGGGCTGGACTGGCAATATTAAACTCTTGGTCGGCGTGGCCATAAATTTGTTGTTCGAGGTCACTAACCATGTCGCCGACTCTGTCGGACATCTCGTTTAAATATGCAGTGTCTAAATAAATGCCTTCGTGTTCCATACGTGCCAGCACCGGTATAACCGGCCATTCAATATCTTCCGCAACTTTTATCAATCCAGTTAGTTCGCTCATTTGCTCACCTTGGAGATTAGTTAGTCCACGAATTATCGCCGTAAGCTCACCTGCCCGATTAGCAAGCTCATCATTATCTAAATCTTCAAACGAACCGCCCTCGTAGCCTAGATCCGACTCTGCTAGTTCGGTTAACGACTGTTCGCGTCGTAGTGGGTTAAGTAAAAATGCGCCGATTTGGACATCGTGAGCTACTTTTGGTAATTTAGCACCTATTTCAATAAACACTTTAAGAGTTGATTTGAGGTCATAACCGATTAGGGTGCTGACAGCTGATAGTTTTGAGCTGACAGTTTCCGGCGGTAAGGCAGTTAGATCGAGGACATAAGTCGTCTTTTCGTCCGGGCTGAGAATTAATAGTTGCGGGCTACGGCCATGCTTGCCGGCCGACCTTGAATGGACGGCGACTTCTTTAGCCTCACCCATGTCTAGCTTTACTAAGTCGGCTTTACTATTTATATGTATTACCTTGCCAACATCTAGGTGGTGTATTTGCTCACCAACGTGAGTATGTGACACGTCTAGGCTTGGTTCAGCATCCGTTATAGACATAACCTCCGGTAGTTGACGAACAAGTGATTTAAATTCTAGGCGCTGTAATATTGCTTTGATTTGGTTGGGCTGACAATTGGCAATGTCCATAGCTTTAAGATCCAGCTTTAACGGCGCATTCGTCCAAATATCGGCCAGTTGTTTACTTAAATATGCCAGCTCCTTACCGGCTATCAACTTTTTAGCAGTACTATCTTTAATTAATGCCAAATTATCATAAATATTATCGAGAGTTTCGTATGTCTTTAGCAGTTCTACGGCGGTTTTCTCGCCAACGCCTGGGACACCCGGAATATTATCGGAACTATCGCCTTTTAGTGCCTTAAGGTCCAAAAATTGCTTAACTTTAATGCCATATTTGGCCTCAAATGACTCCGGACTATAAAGTTCGATGTTTGATAGACCAGTTTTAAGCGCATAAACTTTGACGTGGTCATTAATTAGCTGAAGCATGTCCATGTCAGATGTGATCAGCAGAGTTTCGATATCTTTTTCTTTGGCTTGGACGGCTAACCCGCCCATGATGTCATCGGCTTCGTAATCATCTAGTTCATAAAGTGGCCAGCCAAAAGCTTCAAGAAGTTCGTGAAGTATTGGTATTTGAGCATAAAAATCGGCCGGCGCGGCCTTGCGGCCGGCTTTGTACTGAGGATATAGTTCCAAACGACGACGAATATTAGTTTTTGGCTTATCCCATGCCACACAGACATAGTCTGGCTTTAGGCGTTTTATAACTTCGAGTGCCATAACTGCGAAACCATAAACTCCACCAGTCGGCACACCGTCTTTGGTAGCTAGACCGGACATAGCATAGTAGCCACGATAAAATACGCTTTTACCGTCTATAACCACTAGCTTTTTCCTCTCGCTCATCTATTAATAAGTATACACCTAACAGATGATTTATGGTTTTGAATCTGTGATGTTAAAACAACTTTATATTTATTGAAAACTATGTTGTATAGTTTTTGTAACTAAGCGGAGTGCTCTAAGTGCCGAAAGCCTCACTAGAATCATATCTAACTGACAATCTCAATGATAGGAAAAATGGTCAAAGAATACCGGCGATAACTCCCGAGCAAGCGGCAAAATTTGCAGCTGTAACCGAACTATTTGCGACCTGGGGCAATAATTACGGCTTTGATAAGCCTGCCTGCAAAGATGTAGAAATAAGTAGTGATAGTGGCGACCAATGGGTCGATTTTTATCCAGATGAAGCTGATGAAAATCCGGCAAAATTAGTCTGTGATAGCTGTCCCCATGAGAATGAATGTCTAGGCGTGGCACTAAAAAATCGCGAGAATACTGGTGTATGGGGTGGCTCAACGCCAAAAGAAAGAAAAAACATTAAACGCAATTATACTCGTTATAACGCAGCTCGGCATGACCAATCTTTAGTTGATTTTGCAATTGAAAACCGACACAGATATATTGCCCCAGGGGACGTGCTTGGACCATTTGATTCTAGAAGACCAAAAATTACAAGAGTAGAGGCAGACGCACTATGTCTTAACGGCGAGACTAGTGACTTATTCGAAAAACTTGACTCATCCGATCAGGAACATCTAGAAGCCGATGACTTTGCGGCAGCAATCGCAATCTGTCTCAACTGCGAAAATCATCAACGTGGCTGTTATGACCTGCCAATACCCGAGGAGCTGTCTCCGACTGTAGTTGGCGCAAAGATTGTCGGCTGGGTTGATGTTGAATTAAGACCGACAAAACAAATGATTGCTGAGGAACTAGAAGCAATTTCAATTAAGTAACTAGATTGTTACAAGCCACAGAAAAGTCCTATATACTGCTTATGTATATGAGTGAGAAATCTGTTTTACCAGCATATCGATTATCAACTGAAGACGTACTGACACAGTTCGACACAACTACTAACGGCTTGTCGGCATCTGAAATTACAGAACGCCTGGTGCATTATGGCCCAAACCAACTACACACTGGCAAAAAAGAATCGGCTATCACTAAATATTTGAGGCAATTCAAGGACAGGATGATTGTTTTGCTGCTTGTCAGTAGCTTAATTGCATTTTATTTGAAAGACGGGCGCACCGGTGTTGTTTTGATAGCACTCGTCTTGTTTAACACCATCATTGGCTTCACCCAAGAGTACAAAGCAGAGCGCATTATGGAGTCGCTCGAAAAACTTGTCGTGGCTGAGGCTAAAGTACTGAGAAGTGGTAGATTATTGCAGATTCCATCAACCGAACTAGTACCCGGAGATATTGTTTATGTAGAAGAGGGTGATTCTGTTCCAGCTGATCTCAGACTACTTGATGAGTCAGAACTCTCGAGCAACGACTTTGCCTTGACTGGCGAATCCAATCCTAGTCGTAAGTTCACTCACGTTCTAACTAGTGATGTTGAGCTCGGTGACAGGCATAACTTAGTTTTCATGGGTACAACAATCGCTACTGGCCACGGTCACGGCATCGTCATTGGCACTGGGATGCAAACTGAACTTGGTCGCATCGCCAATTTGAGTCAAGACACTGTAAATGACCTTAGCCCCCTGCAAAAAGAGCTTAATAACATTGCCAAACGCGTCACCCAGGGCACGGTTGTCCTGTGTGCGGTACTGTTGCCTGTCGCCATTAAGACAGGGCTCAGTAACAAAGACGCCTTTTTGTTCGCCATCGGCATCGCCAGTTCGATAATCCCGCAAGGACTACCGGCCGAAATCAACACTACCCTTGCCCAAGCCGCCAAGAAACTAGCTAAGGCTCGGGCATTGATCAAAAAGTTGTCGGCTGTCGAAACACTAGGGGCAACTAGTATTATTTGTACCGACAAAACCGGCACCCTAACCAAAAATGAGATGACGGTTGAAAAATTACTAATCGGAAAGTCTGTTTACAACGTAACTGGAACTGGCTATGAGCCAACTGGCGAAATTACCACCGACAAAGGCAAAGCCTTGCAGGGTCCGTCCTTAAAAGAGTTAGAAATATTTTTTGCGACTGGTGCCATGGCTAGTAATGCTCAGGTTAATGGTCCAGACAACGAGCATCTAGGTTGGCACACCGTTGGCGACCCGACTGAGGGTTCATTGATTACCTTGGCGCGAAAAGCCGGTATTGAACCAACTGAGCTTGACGCCGAACACCCAGAACTAAAAGAATTTGCCTTTGATTCAGTGCGTAAGCGTATGAGTTCGATTAGGGTCTGGGGTGATGATAAAAGTCTGTATGTGTTTGCAAAGGGCGCGCCAGAAAGCATCTTAGAAAATTGCGACTCAGTTTGGGACCACAACCATACTCGTAAGCTAAGCAAGGAAAACAGCAAATTCCTAATGGACCATAACGAGAGACTAGCCAGTGACGCTATGCGTAACCTAGCCTTTGCTTACAAAGTTTTACCAGCCAAGACTGACATAAATAAATTAACTATGGAAGAAGCCGAATCTGGCCTAACCTGGCTCGGCATGGTCTCGATGATTGACCCTATCCGTGAAGAAGTCGTCCAGGCCATGAAAGATGCTCATAGGGCCCACATTAAGGTCTCAATCATAACTGGTGACTACGCCACTACTGCTCGTGCAATTGCGGTAAAGGCTGGGTTGGCTAACAAGAACGGCGACATAACTTTAGTGACCGGCCTAGAAGTCAGGTCTATGGATGATTCTTATGTCCTTAGCCTTATTAAACATGGCAGCGTCATTTTCTCACGCGTCAGCCCAGAAGATAAGCTCAGAATTGTCGGCCTGGTCAAAGATAGCGGCAACGTTGTAGCTGTAACTGGTGACGGTATAAATGATGCCCCTGCCCTCAAACGGGCTGACATCGGTGTTGCTATGGGTATTACTGGTACTGATGTCGCTAAACAGTCGGCCGACATCGTATTACTTGATGATAGTTTTCATACCTTGGTTAGCGCCATTCAACAAGGTCGTGTCGTCTTTCAGAACATTCGTAAAGGTACCCTTAGTTGTTTTACTAGTAACTCGGCCGAGCTAATCGTAAACCTAACTAGCTTAGCGGCGTTTTCAATTTTCCATATTCCACTAGCTCTCAGTGTCATGGAGATTTTAGCCATCGACCTGATTGCTGAGCTATTTCCAATCGCAGCACTCGGTTGGGACCCTGCTGACGGCGAATTAATGAGCGAAGTGCCACGTAATCCCCATGATCATATCTTAAATCCGGATTCTATTATTGACTTGCTTTGGTGCGGAATCTTAATTGGCGGACTATCTTTTGCTAACTATTTATTGTTCTTTCATCGAGTCCATATCAATCCCGAAGGCCTAGCCTCAGGCAATCTTATACAGATGAAGGCTACTGCTATGACGTATCTAACAATTGTGCTTTGCCAGCTTGGCAACATCTTACAAAGACGTAGTCGTCATGGTCTATTTACGAGCTATCAATTCCATAACAAGCAGCTCTGGTTGGCATTATTGCTATCTATGTTCTGTGTCTCTAATATTATTTATAACCCCTGGATTGCACCATATTTCAGAGCTGGGTCGTTAGCGTTTATTGACTGGCTATACGCAATCATAGCAACAATAATATTCTTGGGCGTTCGTGAATTCCAGCGCTACACGCGCCAACATAGCCGCAAGGCCGTAGTCCACTTGCACGCCCGAGTCAATGCTGGCAATTAGCTGAAGTTATTGTTAGGTACAAAAGTCCTATATAATAGGCTGATGCAACCATCAAAAGTCATTATTTTCGTCGGTATGCCAGGTGCTGGTAAAAGTGTTTGTGTCGACTATTTAGTTACTAAAGGCTACCCTTCTGTCTACTTTGGTGGCATTACTATCGATGAGGTCAAAAACCGCGGCCTTGAGGTTAATGAAATGAACGAGAAGACTGTTCGTGAAGAGTTACGCGCCACTGAAGGCAATGGTGTCATGGCTAACCGTATTATCACCAAAATCGAACAACAGGCGGCGGAAGGTCATCCCAAGGTCATAGCAGACGGGCTATATAGTTGGACTGAATACAAAATCTTTAAAGACCGTTTTGGCAATAACGCCACAATAGTAGCTATTGCTGCACCACGCAAGCTTCGTCACCACCGACTAATCGACCGACAACTACGCCCATTCACTGACGATGAAGTCACATCACGTGAATATGCCGAGATTGAAAACATCGAAAAAGGCGGCCCAATTGCTAACGCCGACTACACTGTTGTTAATGACGGCTCGGCCCGTGACATGACTGACAAGCTCGACCAAATCCTAAAGGAAATTGACTTCTAGGCTAGGCTAGGCGATGGTCTGTAAGCCAAATTGTTCCAAAATACGATGCTTATGCTTGTGTCTATGCTTGAATTACGCGATACTAGTCCCTAATTCATACTATTAAGTTCGTGGTATTAGGAGTTAAAATGTCGGTTGATAGGTTTTTTATGACCGGTTACGCTCAGGTCCGGCCGGGTTCAGAGTATGGCACGTCCTTTGTGCCAGCCCACGAACTACCATCTATTGATCATGAATTAATGGGGGACTATCTAAGTAACTTGAGGGAATCTGGTGACAAAGATAGAGTCTTTAGAGATGCCGATACTAATTTTTATGCCCAAATGTTTTTGGGACAAATAGCAGCCAGCGAATATAAACAATATTTGCAAAGCAGATGGCAACAAGATGCTGTCAGCCCGCCGCACGGCCAAAATAATCGGTCCACTTCTGTAGGAAAAACTGAAAAAACCTGGCAGCCGCTTGATGCAGCCGCAGCCAGCCATAGTATTAAGATTGGTGATCTAAAGTCGGCTGAACTACTTACTAGCCAACCCGTTACACTATTGCCTGGCGAAGCTTACACTCCTAAAAGAATCATACCTTAGCAAAAAGTGGCTACGACTATTTAATATAGTCGTGGAGTTTTTTGGCGTCGCGGTGTTTGCGCAGTTTAGCCAGAGCTTTAGCCTCAATTTGACGAATACGTTCGCGGGTAACGTTAAATTCTTGGCCAACTTCTTCGAGAGTATGGCTCTTGCCATCTTCTAGACCAAAACGTAGCTTCAAAATCTTTTGTTCGCGTTCAGTTAGAGCTCCGAGCATGTCTTTGACGTGTTCTTTGAGTAACTGACTAGTAGCCGATTCTTCAGGACTAACAGTGTCTTCGTCTTCGATAAAATCACCGAGTACCGAATCTTCTTCGTCATCGCGCACACTAGCGTCAAGCGAAGAGATATCCTGTTTAATTTTCATGATGTGCTCGACTTTGTCGACTTCAATTTCCATTTCTTTGGCGATTTCTTCATTAGTTGGTTCACGGTTAAGTTCTTGGGTTAAGCGACGCTGAGTGCGCAGTAACTTGTTAATAGTTTCAACCATGTGAACAGGAATTCTGATTGTACGAGCCTGGTCGGCAATCGCCCGAGTAATCGCTTGGCGAATCCACCAAGTTGCGTAGGTACTAAATTTAAAACCTTTGTCCGGGTCAAATTTTTCAACCGCTCGAAGTAGCCCAGTATTACCTTCTTGAATTAGATCAAGTAGGTCAAGCCCACGACCGACATAACGTTTAGCAATTGAAACGACCAAACGCATGTTGGCTTCGGCCATTTTGTCTTTAGCTAGCTTTTCACCAGCAACGACGCGCTGGGCGAGCGCCAATTCTTCGGCCGATGTCAGTAGCGGAATTTTACCAATTTCACGCAAATATAAACGCACCGAGTCATCGGCAATGTCGTCGAGGTAAACCTGTTCATCGAGCTTAATCTCTTCCTCGTCCTCAGCTACCCACTCATCTGTAAAGGCATCTGTGTCGGGTTCGGTAGCACTTGTAATACCAATACCTGCATCGGCCAGTTCGGTATAAAGAATATCTAATAATTCAACGTTGGCGACAACATCGGGTATGGCCGTAAAAATATCGCGCTGGTCAATGTGACCGTCTTTTTTGGCTTTAATAAACAATTTGTCTTTTACAGCTGTCAGGTCCAAATCACCCGATGCAGCTTTTGCAGCCTTAACTTTGGCTTTTGCCATTAATCGTCTCCCTATAATTTTTTAAGAGTTTATCTAGTTCTTTTACTTGCAATAATAATGCGGCGTTTTTACCGCTATCGCCTTCTCGCATGGCAGCAGCCAGTGGCACCTTTTTGATTTTTACATAATATTCTATCAGTCGTACCTGCAACCGAGCGGCTTCGTATTGAAGCTCTAATTTCTCGAGGTCCTGATAGAGTTCCTCATACAATAATAACAGAATATCGACATATTCGCCACTATCACGAGCAAGTTTAGCTTTGTCTTTCTTATGGTCGATTTCGGGATGTTTGATAATATAAGCCATCATTTTTTGACCACGCTCTTCCGGCAGCATTTCTGGCAGAATTGATGGCAAATCGGCACGAATATCAGGGTTAAATAGGGCGATTGCTAGTAGTTGGTTCTGGGCTTTAGTTCTTTCGGCAAGGGCCAAATCAACCACAAAACTTTGAGTTGGTTTCTTGAGCGATGTCGGCCGAGAAGAATCGGTCGTAGTTTTGAGCTTACTGCGCAGTGCATCGACACTAACACCAATTTGCTCAGCGATTTTATTGATATAGTGGTCTTGTTCGACACTGTCTTCCAAAGTTCTGACAACTTTTAGTAAGACATCACTAAATTCGCGCTTACCAACGGCCGAGGTTAGGTCTAGGCGTTCTTGGTACTGCTCAATTAGCCAATCGAGTGCATATTTATGGCTATTTACGGATTTGGACCATGCTTCTGCTCCTCCAGGAGATTTAATCAAATCGTCGGGGTCTTTGCCGCCTGGGATATCGATAATACCCAGTGATACTTCTGCTCTTCCGGCGATCGGAATCGCTCGTTCAGTCGCAGCAATACCCGCGTTGTCTTGATCAAATGCCAGTCTAACATCGTGCGTAAAACGGCCGAGGGCTTTTAAGTGCATTTCTGTCATCGCTGTCCCAGCTGTGGCTACAACCTGAGTTACCCCAGCCTGATGACTCGCAATCACATCCAGGTTCCCCTCCACAACAACCACATATTTATTGACACGAATCGCCTCTTTGGCTAGGTGCAGCCCGAAAACGTGACGGCTTTTGTCATACACAACGGTTTGCGGTGTATTTATATACTTCGGTGCCTTCGGATCATCGACCAGAATTCTAGATGTAAAGCCTATAATCCGACCCTGTGCATCGGCTAGCGGAATCATAATTCGGCCCCTAAACATATCACTAATACCCGAATATCGCTTGCTGGTCAGGCCAGCAGCTTTAAGCTCCACCTCGCTGAAACCTTTTGACTTCATAAAAGTTATTAGAGCTATATCACTGTCGGGAGCGTAACCAATCCGAAAAGCTAGAGCCGTTTCTTTGCTAAACTGACGCTTTTTTAAGATATATTCAAGGGCTGTCTTGTTTTTACTAAAATGGACTTGATAAAACTTAGTCGCTAGCTCAAGTGCCTGATAAACACGTTCTTTCTCTTGCCCTCGCGTACCCGACTGTTCGTTACGGTAAAGACTGAGGTCAACACCGGCTTGGCGAGCCAATAACTCTAGTGCGCCCTTAAAATCCAGTCCTTCCATCTCCATGACAAAGCTGAACATGTTACCACCCTTGCCGGAACTAAAGTCATGCCAAATTTGCTTTTCGGGGCTAACAACAAAGCTAGGAGTTTTTTCGTTGCCAAACGGACTCAGCCCCTTAAAATTCCGACCGGTACGTTTAAGAGCTACGTATCGACCGATTACGTCTTCAATATTGAGCCTTCCCTTGATGTCTTCAACAGCATCCATTAGTAATAGTATCTAGCAGACTAGAGTAACTGGCAAGGATGAGCGCGATCGCCACATAACTCTAACTTGCTAGTTGTTGCTCACTACTTGTAAAATAATGCTTATGCAACCCAACATGTCATATCAGACACCAATATCCCCTAGCCCACAGCAAAACCCATACGATTTTTTGATTAATGGCGGCCAGCCCGAAAAAAAGGCTAGCTCTGGTAATTCAAAGCAACGAACTATATTCATGATAATCGGAATTATGCTGGTCATACTAGCAGGCCTATTGTTCTACTCTTTTACCGCCAATAACAGCAAAAGTGACAGTCAAGCTTTGATTGATATTGGAGCCGAACAGACTGAAGTAGTTCGTGTAGCTACACAGGCCGATGGTCGCGCTAGGAGTAGTGGTAGTAAAAATTTATCAATCAATACCAGCCTAATCACCAAAACTGACTTAAAAATAATTACTGACATATTGAAAAAACGAGGCGTAACCATTCCACCCAAGGCGCTAGATGCCAGAAAAAGCAAGAAAACAGATACCGACCTAACGACTGCAGAGCAGAATAACGAGTATGATGATGTCTTCGACTCGATAATGCTCAAACAGTTAGTTAGTTACCAGGATAAGGTTAAACTAGCTTTTCAGCAAACCACAAACAAGAAGGAAAAGCAGATTCTGGCGAGTATGAACGATAATGTTGTTCTACTAATCACCACCATACCGCCACTCGCACAATAACCTAGTTTTTAATCAAATTGTAGCTATGAAGAATCAAGCCTTTTACCTCTTCCCAAGGTAATTGGCCGGTCAGAATAACCGTGTTCCAGTGTTTCTTGTTTAGATGATAGCCGGGTAATACAGTTTCATATTTGGCACGCAAAATCTCTGCTAAGCTCGGGTCACATTTTAGACTAATTTGGAGTGGGTCAGTTTTTTCACTTATCAAAGCAAACATTTTGGCATCACTAGCTTTACCAATTTTATATACAGCCACACCTTCGCCAAATGGGTAATCGAGTCTTGTGCCGCTAAGGCTAAGCAAATACTCTTCAACTGTTTTGTGATCCATCTTTGCCATCAATCTTAGACTACAGAGTTAGGAGGCCCTAGTCAAAGCAAATTTTATCCCTGAACGTGCTTAGTCGGTGAGGTTTTTATCGGCTTTGTTTCACTTGGTTTGGTGGATGCGGCAAGTGCTGAAGGGCCAGCGGCGGAATCATCAGCCTTGATTGGGATTTCATCTTTTGAATTATCAGTAACAGTCTTGGCACTTTTGTTACGTGTCAATACAAGAACTAATCCAGTCACCAGACCTATAGCTATATAGACGACTCCAAAATAGGTTAATAGTTTGTTAATGTCCGTTTTTACCAAGTTCGTGACTGTTTTAACTATTGTATTTATAGCAGCGGTTGCCGAGTTACTTTGGTCAAGCTTGGTCTGGAGCTTAGTGAGCGCCATACTAATTGCCCAAACTTCAAGCAACAGAATTACACCTACGACAACTAGCCCAGACATTACCTTCCTAACCCCACGTCGCCTATCTTCACTCACGAATATAATAATTAGCGCCGACAGTAATGTCAGTCCACCCAGAATCATTGGTAGCTGTTGGACTAGCTGATAGTACTGTGGTGCATTCTGATATTTTTGATAAAGCGGCAGTTTAGTAACACCCTCCCCAACCGTAATCGTGTCGGCTGTGATGATTGGGTTTGCTATAAAATCTTGACCAGTCTTAATATTACTGACTGTTTTTGCGATTTCGGCGTCAGCATTAAAACCTTTTGGTTTACAGTTTATTTTAAGTGGGTCGGTCGAATCTGGTATTTGGCCCTTAGTACAAACAGGTATAGAAGCGAGTCTGTCACGACTATAGGCTCCAAGGTTATCAGCAAAAGTACCCTTAATGGTAGTTAAGTCGATTTTAAAAGTTGGTTTAGTGGTCTTGCCTTCTAGCCATGGTGTCGTGCCATCAATTAGCTGTTCAAAAGTTGACTGTATAAAGGTTGGAGTAATCGTTTTCTTAATAATGGCCTGAACGGCTGGATCGTCAAATGGCGTACTACTCTCGGCGTTACCGGCAACTTGATTCTGCTTTTGAGAGTCTTTGGCTTGGGCAATAACGGTGTCAACGACGTTGTCATATATTTTGCTGGCTCGCAATATAGTCTTGATATTATTCGGTTGCACAGTATTGATAACTGATGTAGTCATCGCCGTTGTGAATAGCAACAAGGTTAAGCCAGAGGCTGCTAAAAAAACAATAAACTTACGAAGCATGAGCGTATTGTACAATATTTCATTGACTAAAAGCTCTAGTAACTTGGGCTGGACCAAACTTATGTTAAAATTCCAATTATGAATAATATGATGATTGCGAGTTTAGTAGCCGTTGGTGCGGGTACATGGGTGTTTTCCAAAGTTGTTAGACGAACCGGCGGCAATATGCAAACCAGTCTTGTCTCCGCCGGTTTCTGTGGCTTAATTGTGCTTATTGTCGTCTGGACAATGTTAAATAGCTTATTTAAATAATAACTAGCCGTTTAATACTCTTTTATTGGCAAATTACTAACTTAGTTAGTATTATATGGTCATGGATTTCGTTAATCCCTGTCTGATTCTTGGGGTGCGAGATATGTTTTCACTAATAAATAAGGGTTGGGTCTAATAGGATGGATGAGAAAAGTTTGGGTCGCCACCTCCAAGAGGCACGTAAGGGCCGTGGCTTAACCCAGCAGCAACTGTGTCAAAAGTCGGGGCTCAGTTACTCTACACTGGCCAAGATTGAGCGTGGCGCCATCAAGGCTCCGTCAATTTTTACGATTCAGCAGATTGCTGCAGTCTTAGATATGTCACTCGATGAATTGGTTGGAATAGCAACCATCACGCACACTAATGGCAAAACCATTTCAAAGAGTGGTATCAGCTTTATTTATTTCGACGTTAATGGTTGTTTGGTACAGTTTTTCCATCGCGCCTTCTCGAAACTAGCCGAAGAAACTGGCGCTCCAGCTGACCTAATCGAAACAACTTTCTGGCACTATAACGATGCGGTTTGTAGTGGCAAAATGCCGATGTCTGAGTTTAACTCTGCCCTTTCCAGCAAACTAGGTATGTCAGACATCAACTGGCGCAATTACTACCTAGACGCTATCGATCCAATCCCTGAGATGCATGAACTCGTCGCTTGGGCATCTGTCCAGTATAGGGTTGGTCTACTTACCAACATAATGCCTGACTTTATTAGTGAAATGCGCCAACGCAAGCTAATACCAGATGTCGAGTACGCCGCAATTATTGATTCGTCCGAAGTTGGTCACATCAAACCAAATCGCAAAATTTATGAGATCGCTCAGAAGAAAGCCAACTGTCCGCCAACACAGATACTCTTCGTCGACGACAGTCGCACTAATATCATGGCCGCTGAGCGCCTAGGTTGGCACGTATTATGGTTTGACGACTTCCGCCCAGAAGAATCCGTTGAACGCGTCCGTACGGCCCTAGAGCCTTCTTGAGTAGTGTTTAGTAGTTGGGTTCTCGTAGCGAATATGAAATATACAAAATACTAGCAACTAGCTACTAGATACGTATCTAGCCTGTTGGACGGTAATTTTTTCGAGCAATTGCTGATTCTCTTTCAGTTGGTCTTTAGTCTGATCAACAACCGCCTTTGGCGCACTTTTAACATAGCCTTTATTAGCCAGTCTCGATTCAAGTGAATTAATCGTAGTAGTTATTTTGGCTTTCTGGGCTTCAAGCTGGTTCTGATATTGACCTATGGTAGCGCTGTCGACGTCAAGCCAGGCCTGATACTCAACTTGGACGAGCTGCAGTCCAATACCATCATTTACTGTCTTTATATTCTTAAGCTTGGCTAGCTTTTTAACTAGTTCCGAATTATTTTCTAAAAATGGAGCTTTTTGATAGTACAAGCTACTGTCGTGGAGGTTTAGTTCGGCCGTAAGCTGACGAACTTCACTGACAACTGCGATTACCTGTTCAAATTCGCTGGCTTGCTTGTCGCTCAACCTGGAAGCAACAGGCCACTTCTCTACCGCCAAAAGCGTAGTGCTGTTTGAGTTGATAGTCTGCCATATTGTCTCTGTTAGAAATGGCGCAAAAGGATGAGCGAGTTTAAGAACTGACTCAAATACATCTAAGAGTAGCGGTTTATTAAGTTCAACTTTTGAAGCCTCAATATACCAACTAGCAAAGTCGTCCCAAACAAAATGGTAGAGCAATTCGTAAGCCTCCGAAAAATTATAACTATCTAGGCTTGCATCAAGTTCCTTTATCAAGTGTTGTAACTTATACAATATCCAGTGATCGGCCGTATTGTTGGGCTTGGCTTTCTCGCTATGGTCGTAGTCGGCGCCAAGTTTGTCTTCTATGAAACGAGCGATATTCCAAAGCTTATTACAAAAATTACGGGCTTCCTCCACTCTTCTAGAATCATAGCCGCTATTAACTGCTGCCGAACGCCCGGTGACTATGCCTATGCGCAAAGCATCGGAACCATATTGTTCGATAACTGGGAACGGGTCGACAACATTGCCAATTGACTTGCTCATTTTTGAACCGTCTTCAGCCATAACATAACCATGGATATAGACGTCCTTAAACGGAATCTCATCTGTTATGTATAGCCCGAGCATTATCATTCTAGATACCCAAGGGTAAAGAATCTCGCCCCCAGTCTCCATAAGCGACAACGGGTAAAAATCTTTAAAATCGTCGCTGTCTGGGAAATCTAACGTCGCATAAGGCCAGCTCGAACTACTAAACCAAGTGTCAAAAACATCTGGGTCACGGTGATAGGTTTTGCCATCGACTTCAATTATTTCCTGGCCCACTCTTTCGTCATAAATCCAATCATCTTCATCATCAACATTTTGGAAAGCCGGTATCGGAATTCCCCAAGCAATTTGTCGACTGATGTTCCAGTCTCGTAGGCCCATAAGATAGTTAGTCAGTTGGTCCTTTTTAGCCTCTGGGTAGAATTTAATCTTGCCCTCTTCAAGCGCCTCAATAGCTCGCTTGGCTAGCGGCTGCATGTCAACAAACCACTGTTTCATCAGCATTGGCTCGATAACCGTGCCACACTTGTAGCACTTGCCTACCCTGTTCTGATAATCCTCGTCAACTTTAACAAGTAGGCCTTTTTCTTTTAGGGCTTGCACGACAGCTTCTCTAGCGTCTAATATTGTCATGCCTCTGAATCTCCCAGCCTTTTCGTTCATTGTGCCGTCATGATTAATGACTCGAACGGCTGGCAAATTATGCCTGGTTGCTACCTCCCAGTCATCAAACGAGTGAGCCGGTGTTATCTTAACTACCCCCGTTCCAAAGGTCATATCTACCATGTCATCGGCAATTACCATGACGTCAAACGGACCATTGACACCTTCAACTGTCACGGTCTTGCCTACCCAGTCTTTGTATCGATCATCTTTCGGATTAACTGCCACGGCAGTATCACCAAATTTTGTCTCTGGCCTAGTCGTTGCCAGTTCAAACGGTCCATATTTCATGTAATAAAGTGGTGTTTTGGCATCCTCGTAAACGACTTCGACATCGGCAAAACCAGTGCCATGAAATGTACAGTAGTTAACTAGCCGCTCTCCTCTATAAATCAGCTTTTCATCCCACATTTTTTTGAAAGTCTGGAACGCTCGATTGGTTATCTTATCGTCAAGCGTAAAAGTATAACGAGACCAGTCGCAACTAACACCCATTGCCCGCAACTGTTTCTCAAAACTACCCCTATTCTCAGCCACAAAATCCCAGATTTGCTTGTATAAATCGTCGCGACTAAACTCAAACCGACTCTTGCCTTCTTTAGCTAGTTTTTTTTCATAAACTGACTGGGTTTCAAAACCGGCATGATCAGCCCCTGGCAGCAATAATGTCGCCTCGCCTCTCATGCGATGATATCGGGTCAGTATGTCTTGCAGTGCAGCTGTTAATGCATAACCGATGTGTAAATTGGCATTTGCATTCGGTGGCGGCATAACAATGCTGTAATTCTTGTCATTATCCCTATGTTTAGGCGCAAATACGCCAGCCTTATCCCATAGAGCATAGATATCGGCTTCGTACTGATTTGGCTCATAGGTCTTCGGTAAATTCACACTAATTCCTCCCTAGAGAAAACAAATAGATACCCGTACATCATACCACCTCTTAATAAATAATTCATAACAGAGGTCAGTATTTCACGTGAAATACAATAGAATACCAAGGTTTTATCCCTTAAAACCCTAGTTCTCTACCACATTACTGACTTTGTTTTCGTCAGGAAATGTCCCACTCGGCATATCCTAAAGTGCTCCGACCGCCCGAAGGACGGTAGGAACACCTGGTTTTTGTTTTCACTTGTTAGCATAACCACAAACTAAAAACCGTGCAATATTGACAATTTGTATAATATATATTGTTGTAAGTATTACATTGATAGATTTGATTGAATTTCAAGAGAGTAAGGGTCGGCAGTGGGCTGATTCAACATGGCTTTATAACAGCCCAAAGTCGCAATCATGGCGCCATTATCAGTGCAGAGTTTTATATCGGTGTAGTTGACGGGCAGGGGAATTCTGTTGATTAATTGTCTCCTAAGTTCTTGACTAGCCGCCACACCGCCACCAATTACCACGCTGGCTGGACCAAATTCTTCAAACGCAAGTGCTGCTTTGTCGACAACAGTTTCAATTGCTATACGTTGGAAGCTGGCAGCAATGTCGGCTTTCTGGGCATCGTTAAGCAGCTCTGACAGGCCGAAAGACGGAAATTCGTGTGTTTTACCACAAAGTTTCTGGGCCGTCCTTAAAACGGCTGTTTTCGGGCCAGAAAAGCTAAAATCATAAGGCTTGTCGAGTTTAGCTTTAGGAAAACTAAATGCATCAGGATTGCCATTCTCGGCTGCGACGGCAATACTTGGACCACCAGGGTAGGGGAGGCCAATTATTTTAGCAACTTTATCGAAAGCTTCACCGATGGCATCATCATGAGTTTGGCCGAGCAGGGTATAGTCAAAGTGGTCCCTGAATAATACTAGTTGGGTATGGCCACCGCTGACAATCAGAGCCAACATTGGGAAAACAGGAGTGGTAGGTGGTAGGTGGTAGGTGGTAGACAAGGCAGGGGAGGTTTCGGTTAAGAAGTTAGCATAAACGTGCCCTTCAACGTGATTAACAGCGTAGAGTGGTTTATGTTTGATAATGGCGAGCGTTCTTGCGGTCATAACGCCGACCAGCAAACAACCACCTAGACCAGCGCCATAGGTTACAGCAATACCGTCGATTTGATCCCAGCCACAATCAGCGTCAGCCAAGGCCTGCTCAACAACTGGCTCAATTGACTCAATATGACTACGCGCGGCGATTTCTGGCACAACACCACCGTACTTAGCGTGGATATCCATGCTACTGGCTACAACGTTAGACAATAATCGTTTACCATCTTCAACCACAGCAGCAGCCGTCTCGTCACAACTAGTCTCGATTCCAAGTATTCTCATCGGTATAGATTATAACTTATCGTCTGGCTGCGGATGATTTTAAAACTAGATGGGCTATAATTATGCCCATGAATGTCAGAAGTGTAGTTAAAAAAGTAGTACCCTCAAACCTCTTCGAGGCGATTGAGCCCTACGGCCATAAGGCCGAGGCGATGCTTTATCAAACAAAGCACGGTTTCCCGGCCAAAGGCTTAAAGATAATTGGTGTAACAGGGACCGATGGCAAAACTAGTACTTCTACTCTAATTACCCAGATGCTTAGAAATAGTGGCCTAAGTGTCGCCATGATGACGACTATTTCGATCGATTATGGCGACGGTAAGGGACCTATACCTAACCCCACCCGGTTGACCAGTATGGGTGCACAACAGCTAGTACATGAGTTGGGTAAAATCAAAAAAGCTGGTGCTAATTGGCTGGTTCTAGAAACCACTTCCCATGCTTTAGCCCAACACCGTGTTTGGGGCGTACCATATCATCTAGTTGTCATGACTAACGTCAGCCACGAACATCTTGACTATCATCATACTTTCGAACGCTACCGTGATGCTAAACGTCTATTGTTTAAGCAAGCCAATCGTAACAAAAAAGGGCTGCAGGTCGGAATCCTAAACGCCGAAGACCCGAGTGCTGAACTTTTTGCCAGTGATGTTGCTCATCCGCTCAGTTATGGGATTAAAAAGGGAGATTTGAGAGCTAAAAACGTTAAGCTAACTCCGGCCGGTAGCCATTACACCGCCACCATAGGCAACGATTCTTATGACATACATTGCCACATTCCTGGTAGTTTTAACGTTTATAACTCGTTGGCGGCAACCCTGGTCGGCCGTACCATTGGCCTAACAAAAGCCGAGATTGAAGAGGGAATCGATAGCCTGAAGTCAGTTGAGGGTCGCATGACTAGAGTTGATGAAGGCCAAGATTTTGACGTAATTGTTGATTATGCCCACACTCCAGAAAGTTTCGAGAAAGTATTTAAAGAAGTTAGGCCGTTGGTGCAGGGAAGACTAATCGTAGTCTTTGGCAGTGCTGGTCGTCGTGACGAAGCCAAACGAGCCGCCCAAGGCGAAGTCGCCGGTAGATATTGTGATGTCGTTATTACCACAGAGGAGGACGACCGTGACATTGATGGTCAAGAAATCTTAGAACAAATTGCTGCTGGGGCAGTGAAGGCCGGCAAAGAACAATCTAAAGACTTGTTTCTGATCCACGCCCGCGAAAAAGCCATCGAAAAGGCCATCGAAATGGCAAAAAAGGGCGATATGATTCTGCTACTTGGCAAAGGCCACGAAAAATCCATACTCAGTAATGGTCCTGAAGCCGCCGAACTAAGACACCTCGTCCAAGATGACTCTGACCCGAGGCGCGTCATAAAGAGAGCATTTGACGAAGTTACGGAAGCACGAAAAATTCTAAAACATCTTTGAGATTATCTTTCGAGTCTGTTGTGGGCCATATAGTAACTGGCATACCAGCTATAGTCGTGTCCCAAAAACTTAGCAATAAGTTCAATGCCTAACTCGGCAGTTTTGTGGTCAATATCTTGCAAAGGATTGTATTCAACAACGTCAATACCGACGACGTTGCAGTGTGAACCAATATATTCGGCAATCGCGGCAATTTCACGATAAGTCAGGCCACGTTTGTTGGGCATACCAGCACCAGGTGCATAAATCATGTCTATTACGTCCAGGTCCAAACTTACCCAGATATTGCTAACTTTTTGGCTGAGTTCATCAATCATGCCCATAAGCGGTGCCATGCCGTGCATTAACAAGTCATTCAGCATAAAGGTTTTGATATCCTCGGATTTAACTAACTCCAACTCTGGTTTATCAAAATCACTGCCACCGATGTGAAGCAGGTTGTCTTTATTCAGCTTAATTTGGTCGCCGTAGACGTGTGCCAGTTCGGGCGCACCATAACCCATTAGCGATGCTAGGTGCATGCCATGAATATTGCCAGACATGGTTGTTTCGTTGGTGTTCATGTCACCATGGGCATCGAGATAAATTACACCAACATCACCATTTAATGCACTTGAGGCTCCTGAAACCACTCCAAGATTAATAGAGTGATCACCGCCGATGGCAATAACTTTTACGCCTTCGCCGATTAAATCATCTACAATTCCGGCCGACAACTCAGAAACACGAATAATTTCATCCAGATACCTAAGGCTTTGTGTACCGGGGTTTAGCCCTGACCTATCGACAGCACCAATATCACCCCTATCAGTAACGTTAAGCCCAGCACTGTTTAATTTATCGATTATTTTACATTCACGAAATGCTTTTGGCCCATCTGCCACGCCAAGATTTTCTGCGCCCAGATCTAATGCTATGCCCAAGACAACTGTTTTCATAAGTCAATTATAACAGTCTATTTTAGAATAAATTCTTCTGGCTAACTGCCGCCAGATAATAAATCGTCACGGATAACCATTAAAAGTTTACCTAAATGATTTAAACCTGCCCCATTTTGTGGTGGAGATACGCCCCAAAAGGTATCGCCATGCTTATTGCCTTCAACCAGTTCTTTATCCCCTGTATCTATCAATTTTCTAGCAAGATCGGGATTTTGTGTAAATTTTTGACGATTATAATTTAGCATCACGTCGACTTTTATCACTTCCCAGTCTTCTCGAATCGGTATTCCTCTTTCGACCAATTCAATAGCCCGTCGTTTGGCTTCTAGACCATCCTCTGCCGTAGCCACATATGCTTGTGCTTCTGGATCGGTGAATTTAGTCAGCTGATAGGCATGTTCTGTCGTGTCAACTAAACCAACAGGAGTTTCGATACCCGACTCAACCCGCGACATATTATTAAGAAAAAAGTTGCGTTTTTTAAATCTAGTGATTGAATTAGTGGGCACAGTTTTCTTCAGAGCTTCCGGATATTTGCCAAAGTCTTCAAATGTTTCACCCATGATATTTTATATTCCCTTAGGTATTTTAAGCTCTTTACGAATTTGGTTGCGTCTTAATTGCTCATGATCAAGAACTTCTTTTAGGAGTCCTTGTTTATAGGTTAGTCTTTCAAACTTCGAATCATCTACTTCTTCGCTCATTTCAGCGTTAAGCCCAGATAACCTATTTAATACTCTTATAACTCCAGCATTTTTCCTAGCAATTTCGTCTAGTGCGGCTTGATTTTCGGCAGCAGCTTCGACTGGTTCGGGGCGATATTGAACTGGTTGAAGCTTAAATAGGTGAGGTGCTGGCAGAAAAACACCTTTCTCGGCGGTATATCGCTGCATCTCTATGATTCTATGTTCGGCCCCATAGTTTACCGTGCAGTGGGCTCCAACCATACTAACATCCCTATAGCTTGTCCCCTCGGGAAGATCTTGCTTAAACACCGCACGATAGGTAATACCCTCAGCTTCGTCATGCGAACTCGAAAGAGCAATTGCATGCACTTCTGTAGCGCCATCATCAACAGTTATATCTCTTTCCTGCGCGGCGAGCTTAGCTTTGTCGACATATTCCTTTGAAGATCCGCCACTAATCACCCAGTCATCAAGTATTACCAATCGCCCATCATCTTGCCAGTTGTCGGGATTTGTATTTAATCTCGTAGTGGCTCTGACTCTTTCGTCATCAGACAACGCTGCCAACTCCTTACCGACAACTTCCATCACCTTGCTAAGAGCATAGTGATTGCTTTTCGCAGGAGAGTCATCACGACTCGGCACATAGACATTGATTGGCTTGCCGCCCTCCGAGGTTAATTCAGCTACCCAAGCTTTAGCGATAAATTCTGCACCCTCATCAAACTTGTCCTCGCTTAAATATCCAAGCCCACTCTTAAATGTTTCTACCTCTTCGGCATATGCATCATCTCCAGTTTGGACTGCAACAGCACTAACTTGATCTAAATATGAACCTAAATCAACAATTGCGTCACCCTCACGCATAACAGGTTCTGTGTGTAGAGCGTAGTAATATTTTGGCTCGATAGGGGCGGCAAAAGCTTTGGGTTTATAAAATAAATCCCTTGAGTAGGCTTGTGGATTAGTCTCAACATCTTGAATGGTCTCTGTTAGAGTCGGCATTTTATCTACCCAGCCCCGTTCCCAGAAGTCTGCAATTCTTTCTTGAGTTGTATCAACTGGTCGTACCTCGACTTCTGAACCAACCGAGTACCAATTTCGCATCATTACATCTCTAGAGTCTTTCGGTATTGTGTCCCAATCTAAAGAAGCTCTGGTAGGGCTAATGTTGGGTGGGCTGGGTATATTAGCGGACATGTTCAGCCTCGGTGCCATGATCAATATTAGCGCTAGCCTGTAAGTATGCATCAGCGGCACTGACAGAATCATCGGCTAGTAATATATCTGCCATACTATTTGCAACTTGTGCTCGGCGTCTGTCGCTATCAGTCATTTCATATGCCTGTGCGAGTTCTAGGGTCGAACCAGAAACTACCCTATAGGTTCGGGCCTGAAAATCGACTTGTATAACGTTATGATTAGAGTGATTCGTCACATATAGACTGTAACACATTTTGTGCTTATTTGCAATATTATTGGTTACTTTTTTGTTGTGGTTTGATGTTCAAAGTATTGGCACTCTTAGGAGATGAGTGCTAAAATATGGATTGAAGTAATTTGGAGGTTATATGAAAGTACCTATTCAACCACTTGGTGACTTTGTCGTCGCCAAACAAGAGCAGGCCGAAACCAAGACAGCAAGTGGCCTTTATCTACCAGAAAAGTCGGCCGACAAGCCAAAAATTGCCGTCGTCATCGCGGTCGGCAAAGACACTAAAGAAGTAAAAGTGGGTGATAAGATTGTCTACGGTGGTTATAGCCACAATCCAATCAAAGTTGAAGGCATTGAATATATGCTAATTAAACAAGAAGATATTTTGGCGGTAATTAAGTAATGATTTTTGCAGTTCTCATACCGATTTGTTTATATCTTGCTGCATCGAGTATTTCGCAAGCGAGGAAAGCTGGCATATTCTCAACAAACAGTAAGATTAGGCTCGTAATTAGTATCTTGATTGCTGGATTGCTGATTGCGATGTTGATGTTTTTCAATAAGTCCAACTAAAGGAGTTAAATACTATGGCAAAAAAAGTTTTTTATGATGACGATGCACGCAGGCGCGTGCTAGGTGGAGCACAGATTTTATACGACGCCGTTAAAACAACTATGGGGCCAAAAGGTCGCAATGTAGTAATCAGTAAAAGTTACGGTAACCCAACCGTCACTCACGACGGCGTGACCGTTGCTAAGGGCGTTGAATTAGCAGATGTCGATGACGAAACTCTCGGCTACAAAGTTGGTGCCGAACTTATCAAACAAGCCGCTAGCAAGATGAATGATGTCGCTGGTGACGGCACAACTACTGTCACGGTATTGACCTACCACATCCTGAATGAAGCCAACAAGCTGATTGCTGCTGGACACAATCCAATGCTACTTAGAAAAGGCCTTGAGGCTGCTTCTGCCGAAGTTATCTCGAAATTAATTACGCTTAGCGAAGATATCAAGGGCAAGAACTCGCGCGTCGCCGAAGTCGCGACGATTAGCGCCGGCGATAAAGATATCGGTGATTTAATCGCCGACATCATCGACAAAGTCGGTAAAGACGGCGTTGTCACGGTCGAAGAAGGGCAGGGACTACTGCTAGAGAGTGAGGTTGTCGAAGGCTTTACTATGGACCGCGGCTTTGTCAGTGCCTATATGGTGACTGACCCTGTGCGCATGGAAGCCATCGCCGAAAAACCTGCTGTTATCATTACCGATAAGAAAATTGGCTCAATCCAAGAATTTTTGCCACTACTAGAGAAATTGGCTCAGGCTGGCAAAAAAGATTTAATCCTGATCGCTGAAGACGTTGAAGGTGAGGCGCTTGGGACTTTGGTGCTCAACAAACTAAAGGGCGTATTCAACACTATCGCCGTTAAGGCTCCGTCTTTTGGTGATCGTCGCAAAGAAGTCCTACAAGACATTGCCGTCTTAACCGGCGGACAGGTTATCACTGATGACCGTGGTATGACCTTCGAAAATGTCGATTTGGATGTTGTCGGTACGGCTCGTAAAGTCATCGTCACTAAAGACGAAACAACGATTATCGAAGGTGGCGGTACCTCAGCTGAGATTAAGGCCAGAATTGGTCAGATTACTGCTCAAGCCGATGCAACTAAGAGTGAATACGACAAAGAATACCTAGAGAAACGTCGGGCCGCTCTATCAGGCAAAGTCGCCCTGATTAAGGTTGGTGGTGCCACCGAGACCGAAATCGAAGAGAAGAAATACCGAGTTGACGACGCCGTTCACGCTGTTAAAGCAGCTTTGGATGAGGGTATCGTACCAGGTGGTGGTGTAACGCTGATTAATATTAGTTCAGCAATTACGACCAGTGGCTCAGACGATGCGTCAGTTACGGCCGGTAAATCAATCTTAAGATTAGCGCTTGAACAACCATTTAGAATTCTGCTAGCCAACTCTGGTCTGAACCCGGATGAGTGGCTACCTCAAGTCAAGGCGAGTAAAAGTGGACAGGGAATCGACGTCAATAATCCGTTAAAACTAGTCGACCTCAAATCGGTTGGTATTATCGACCCGTCTCGCGTTACCCGCGTAGCACTTGAAAGCGCTGCTTCAATCGCCGGTACGGCTATGACCATGGGTGCGCTTGTTGTTGATGTTCCAGAACCTAAGTCGGCAAACCCGGATATGGGTGCCATGGGTGCTGGCATGGGCATGATGTAGTCAGCAGAGGTCTGTTTACCGACTACTTAACGACCTTGGGGGCTTCAACTTAGTCCGGTTGGCTAGTTTTTCGGCAGTCCGGCCCAATTTATCGCTTAGTAACTTGAAGCCGAGTCCGATTCCCTCTATATAAGTTAGCCCGCCGGTTTCAGAGAAAGGTGAGGGCATATTATCTCTTTCAGCGCGTATGGGCGTACCGCTTTCGTCAACTGGCAATAAGAGATATCTAGCCGAGCCACTTGGGCTGAGTAGGGCTGATTTTCCTAACTTGGCCAGAATTCTATGTCTTGGTACGCCCAGTTTATTTGCTGCGCTGGCATGCGATAATCCCTCTTGTAGCGAAGTCTTGGTACCTTCAATTATTCCAGATACCACTGGTGCTGCGCCCTCAGTTAGTGATTGACCAGCGCGAGCCAACAGACTTGAAGCAGCTCGGAATAAGTACGGAGCCACGACCCTTTTGTCTCTTACATCATCTGCAATATCTAGCGGGTTGGGTTCTGTACTTTCTGCAGTAGCCGCGGGCGTAAAAGCAACCTGCTGTCTGTCACTATTTAAATTGAATAAGTAATTGATAGGTCTCATGTATTTTGCATTATGGCATATTTTTACAATAAATATTAATTACTGTCTCAAGCCATAAGCATTTTTTACTATATAATTGCTAATAAGTAGTATTTGTGCTATTGTTTGCTCAGTAACGGGAGTAGTGTTATGGGTTTATTTACACCTAAGTCGGATTCTAATAATGTATCTTCTTCTGACATCCAGGATCAGTATCAAGCAGTTCCGAAAGACCGAACTTCAGTAGCTTGGCTACTTGCGGCCTTGTCACTAGTAGCTACGATTGTAATTTTTGTTGGTTCTTTTTATGGCGGTAGAGCAATATACCGTAAAGTTTCAAACAAGAATCAATCTGGGGCTGCCGTGACTCAAGACACGGCTACACCGACTCCATCACCAACTCCAAGCGGAAATGTTGACCTAGTCAGCGCTGCCACCTCTTCAACTGTAACTGCCAAAGTCCTAACACCCACAACGACTCCAGCTCCATTACCAACTGCAACACCGACTCCTATAGCGACACCAGTTGTTACACCAGCTCCTACACCAAGTCCAACGCCAGCTCCAACTGTCGCCAAAACGGTGCCGGCTAGTAAGCTTGCAAACACTGGGTCTCAGAGTTTTGGGCTCGAAGTCTTTGTCATAACTACGGTTCTGGCTACTATATTACATAGCCTATACACCCGAAAAAAACTAAAAGCTTAAGCAAAATCTAGCTTTCGTGTTGCTGAGTGAAGTAATTAATCTCGTTAATTATATCGAGTAGAGCTTGAGCCTTAACTTTTTCATCCTCAATTGCCTGGGCAGACTCATAGGCGGCCTTAATTAGCGATTGGTCGTCGGAAGCCTGAATCATCATCATAGTAGTGCGAAACTTCTCTTCAGCGTTTTGCTCTAGCTTGCCAATTAGTGGCGAAAGTTGCTGCAAAGCGTTTTGTTTAATACTCAAGAGATCATCGGCCGGTTTATCATCGCTGTCCTGCTTTTCAGATGACTGGTCATCGGCAATTTCGGGCTTATCATCGCCAAAAGTCTCATTCGACTCCTCACTAGCAATTGGCAGCTCAGGCATAGACATATCTGGAGACGAGAAAGCGGTATCAACTTGGGGGGTGTCATTAGCGACTGGAGCCGTACTAGGACTAGTCGTATCAGCGTAAGCTTGTTGCGACATCATTGTTGGCTGAGGGGTATCAGCTGGGGCGTTAAAGGCCATGGTGGTTGGAAAATTTATACTATTGGATGGGTCTGTCGAAGGGGTTGAAGCAAGATTTTCTGGTACCGGCATCGGTGCAGGTGTCGATGTTGGATAGGCGGGCGTGATAGAAGGCGCACCCGTAACCGCTTGATCTGTTTGATTATTATTGTCGTCGAACATGCCCACCCCCTATTTCTGCCGATGCAGTTAATTAATTCATGCCTGCTTTAGTTATCAAATGATAATTTTTAATCTACAATAAGAATAGTAACAAAAACATAAGAGTTACGCAAAGAGAGGGAACGACCAATGCTTGATGACTTAAAATTTATTGAAAAATATGACCCAGAGGACGCGCTAGGCATTACCGCCAAGCAATCGTCACAACTAACACATAGTTATGATTTGCCTGAGCTGTCAGGCCAATTTGAAAATATCGTCCACGCCGGGATGGGCGGCTCAGCACTCTGGGCACTACTTAGCACTAGTTGGCCGAAGTACACACTACCGTTTGAGGTCGTGCGCGGCTATGATATCCCAACTTATGTCAGCGACAAAACTCTTTTCATTGCCTCGAGCTATTCTGGCAACACCGAAGAAACCTTATCTTCAATTGCCCAAGCCGAGGCTAAAGGAGCATTTATCGTCGTTATCGCTTCAGGCGGAAAATTAGCTGATATTGCCCGCGAAAAAAATTACCCATTAATCGCTTTGCCGAAAATTGATAAGCCGCGCTATGGAGCATTGTATGGACTACGTGGTCTTGTGATTTTAGGTGAAAAACTTGGATTTTTGGCAACACCTAATGCTGTCCAAGAGATGGAACAAATGGCTGGCTTTATCGAGGAATCAATTCAAGGTTGGCTGCCAACAGTTCCTACTTCGTCAAATATCGCAAAACAAATCGCTAATGATGTAATGGGTAAATCGCCAGTTTTATATGCTGGACCATTACTTACTCCAGCGGCACATAAGTGGAAAATTAGTTTTAATGAAAATTCCAAAAACGTCGCTTGGGAATATCCTTTCCCGGAATTTAACCACAATGAATTTACTGGCTGGACGTCACATCCAACCGACAAACCATATTCGGTAATCTATTTGCAGTCATCATTCGACAACGACCGCATCAAAAAGCGTTTTGACCTTAGCGACAAGCTGCTTAGCGGCCGTTGGCCATCACCAATAAGAGTAGACGCGCAGGGTGATTCTCAGCTTAAACAGCTACTTTGGTCAGTCGCACTCGGCGATTTTGTCAGTTTATATCTAGCATTTCTAAATGGCCACAGCCCAATCGACACCGGCGACAACGATATTATTGAGAAATTTAAGAAGGAGCTCGGGCCAAATGTCTGACGATAATCCGGCAGCTGGCGGAGTGCCATATTTTGACCCTAGTAGTTTTTCTAACCAACCCTATGCGAGAAGAGTCGAAAAACCATGGGGATACGAGACACATTGGGTCCCCGTCGACAGGCCTTACATGGGCAAAATTGAACATCTGAACGCTGGCGCCAGAATGTCTCTTCAGATACATGATAAGAAGCAGGAGAGCTGGTTAATGATGGCCGGCAAAGCAAAAGTCATCTGGGAGGATGATAAAGGTGAAATGGTGGAAACTGAGCTACTGCCTGGACAGGGCTACTCTTGTAACATTGGCCAGAAACACCGTCTTGTTGGTATAACAGATTGTGACATCATTGAAGTATCCACCCCTGAAATAGGTACGACTTGGCGCCTAGAAGACGACTATAAGCGTCCTAATGAAACTGAAGAACAGCGTCAAATTGAACGAGCCTAGATTGGTTTGTTTTTTAATTTTAGTTTGAACGCTAGATAGCTGGTTATTAAATGTAGGCCAAAATACTCGACTATTACAGTAGCCACAAATAGATTACTCCAAAGTATAAGTGGTGAAACCATAATTAAGCCACCAAATATATAGTCAAGCTGGTCGAACGGAAACCAACTATCACCAGCCTTAACACCTACTCGACGCTTGAAATGGCTTTCAATCGCATCTCCAGCCAGAGCACCAAAACCCATCAAAGCCCCGGCCAAAGTTATAAAAAGAATATTGTTAGGTGAGGCTTTATAAAAAGTATGCGCCTCGATGTTTGCAGCAAGACTAGCTACAATCACGCCACTAACCAGGCCACGCCATGTCTTGTTTGGGCCAAATATTCGCTCACCTTTATACTTTTTACCGAAGTCGAGTGGCGTCTTCCACCTATTTAGCAACGGAACTTTATTGGCTAGGACTGGTGCCATATTTGCAAGACCAGCTGGGAGGAAAAAAAAGTAGGCCTGGATTAGAAGATTCACTTTTTAGAAATTAACTTTCTTAATTTATTTGCCTTTGGGTAGAGCAGGGTGCGTAGTGGTGGCCTGCTATTAACCAGCTTAGCATTTTTTAGCAGCTCAACTAAATTTGTTACATCTGGAACTCCCCCGAGTACGGAATAAGTTGCGCCAATACCTTTTAAGCCATGGGCATCGCTACTTGCAGCCATAGCCACGCCGTTTTTTGTTGCCCAATCAATAGCTTTACTACTGAAATTCTGAAATACAGCCCGCCCGTTGTGGACTTCGATAATGTCGACATAACCTTTAATGTCATCTAGGGAACTAGCTGTAATACCGCTGCGAACCGTCTCAAAAGGATGGGGAATATAAACCAATCCACCTTGTTTCTTAATCTCATCTGCAGTTTCTTTAGGAGTTAGCCCGGGGCTAACTTTAGCGCCTATAAACAATCCGATTATTTCACCATCGGTGGTCATAATCTCTTCGCCAACAATAACTTTATTTGAAAATTCTTCGCCAAGCTCAAGTGCAAAAGTAATCGAATTGTGGTCTGTTATGGCCACAAAATCTAGTAGCTGATCGTTTAGTAACTTTCTATATTGTTGTTTGCGAATTCCGCCGTCCGGGGACGTGGCTGAATGGGTGTGAAAATCAGCTTTCATTAGATTTTTTATTGAGCGAGTTACTAATATTAATTAGTCGTTGGAAAGCGGTAAACCAAGAGCTTAGCGCTATGACAATGATAGCCAAAATCAATCTGCCAGACAATAGACCAATGATGAGTACAGACATTCTGATCTCAAAACGCATCAAACCATCTTGGAAAAGCCGATTAACCTCGTTGGCGGGCAATTTTCCAGCTACGGCTGTTTCGCCCTTAGCCTTAACATAACTAACAAGTAACGAACCGCCACAAGCTAGGACTGCCCATACAGTCATATTTGGTCGACCAGTTGCGACCATAGCGTAGGCAGCACCACTATATAACAAGACTTCTTTCATACGATCAGTTGTGGCATCAAGTAGCATGCCTGCATTGCTTGCCTTGCCCTGCAAACGCGCCAGCTCACCGTCCAGTGAGTCAAACAGGCCAAAAATTACTAACATAAGTGCTGCCCATTTGTACTCTCTTACACCTACCAAAAGTGCAATAAAAATATGCGCAACTAAACCAGTCAAAGTAACGGTATTAGGGCTCAACTTGCCGCCACTTAAACTATTAAGTGCCTTGGCCAGTTTGCCTATAAACTTCTTAACAATGTTTCTGATGCTATCTAAAATCTTATTCATAAGCTTATGTCTTCATTATATAGGAGTGCGCTGGCTTTACTAAATAGCCCTATGACAGCCCAATAATCAGGATAGATACTTATCTGTTAAACTATTTAATATATGGATGAGCTCAAAAAACTAATTGCCAATGTCTGTCATGGTCTTTATGCCGTTGACATCGAGCCCGAATTGACTAGGCCGGATGAGAAGTTTGGCGACTACTCTACTAATGTTGCCTTGCAGCTCGCTAAGGAGTTGAGCGACAATCCACGCTCTATTGCCGAAAATTTGGTTGAACATATCAAGTCAGACATGATACTGTCGGTAGGTGTTGCCGGAGCTGGCTTTATTAACATCAAATTAACTGATACAGCACTTATTAACAGTCTCGAGTGCTCCAACCGAAAAACGCTGGCTGGCAAAATTGTTGTAGCCGAATATTCCGACCCTAATCCATTTAAGGTTCTTCACGCCGGTCACCTATATACAACTTTAGTTGGTAACGCGATTGCTAACCTGCTTGAGGCTGCTGGTGCCGACGTCAAGCGCGTAAACTTCGGTGGCGATGTTGGTTTGCACGTTGCCAAAGCAATGTGGGCAATCATGCACACAATTGGCAAAAATAATGCCGAGAAGTTTTTAGATAAAATTACTGTTGATGAGAGGGCTATCTGGATTAGCGAGCGCTATGTAGAGGGTAACACAGCCTATGAAAATAGCGAGTCGTCAAGACTCGAGATTACAGATGTTAACAAGCGCGTCTATGACTTGCATGTTAACGACGACAAGACCTCAGATTTTTCTAAAACTTATTGGACCTGTAGGCAGTGGAGCTACGATGGCTTTGAAAAGCTTTATAAAGACCTTGGCGTTAAACCCTTTACTAAATATTACCCAGAAAGCGAGACAACACAGGCTGGACTCTCGGCCGTCGAACAGCTACTAGAGAAGGGGACTTTAGAAAAGTCGGAAGGTGCCATCATCTACGCCGGCGAGAAAGACGGCTTGCACACCAGAGTTTTTATAAATTCTAACGGCCTGCCGACCTATGAAGCCAAAGACTTGGGCCTAGCCATTACAAAATGGCAAGATTACCACTTTCATAAAAGTATCGTCATCACCGCCAACGACATCGTTGAATATATGAAGGTCGTTATGGTCGTTGTTAAGTCACTTTCACCGGAGATAGCTGAGCGCTCTAGTCATATCACTCATGGCATTATCAAACTCGCTGGCGGTGAAAAGATGAGTAGCCGAACCGGCAAAGTACTGCTTGCCCAAGACGTCTTATCGGCTACAGCTGAAGCTAACAAGCTCGCCACAGGCAGTCACGATAATGACGTAGTTATTGGTGCTATTAAATATGCCTTTCTAAAAAATCGGATTGGTGGTGATGTCATCTATGACCCAGCTGAATCAGTTAGTCTTGATGGAAATAGCGGACCATATTTACAGTACGCCCATGCAAGAGCTCGTAGTATTCTACGTAAAAGAGATATTGCTGGCGCATTGCCCGACAACCTTGAAGAAGGCGAGAGGAGTCTAGCCTTAAAAGTGTCAGAGTATTCAGAGATAGTTGATAAAGCTATTAACGACTTGATGCCCCATCACATATGCAGTTATCTCTACGAACTAGCCCAGGTATTCAATCGTTTTTATGAAAATAACCGAGTTTTGGACGACCCACGCGAGTCAGCAAGACTGGCACTAGTGAACATATATGCCGATACTCTTAAAAAAGGCCTTGAACTGATTGACATAAAAGCACCAGATTCTATGTAGCTTATGTCTTAGAGATGATTATCGGCTATAATTAAGGCTAGCAAATTATTAAGGAGTGAAGATGGCCGAAGAAACTAGAATTGTCGAGAATAAAGAGGTTGTTCGAGTACTACCAGTAGTGAAATCACCAAAATGGCTGAAGGGTTTTATCGCTTTCGTGCGTGAACAAGGTGTCGTTGGTGTTGCCGTTGGCTTAACACTCGGTCTTGGGTCAAAAGGCCTGGTCGATTCACTAGTCACTAATATTCTAAACCCAATAATAGGTATATTGTCTGGCGGCGAAAGCCTAGGTACTAAATTTGTTTGTCTTAAGACTGTCACTGGTAGCTGCACCACTAAGCTAGGTTATGGACAGTTTTTGAGTGATTTACTAGGCTTTATTGTGATTGCTGCAGTAGTTTACTTCATGGTTAAGGTCTTGAAACTAGACCGTTTAGACAAGAAATCCGACAAAGAATGATTAATTTAAACGACGACGATCTTAAGAGTAAGTTGACCCCCGAACAATTTGACGTACTCCGCAACAAAGCGACCGAAGCACCTTTCACGGGTGAGTATCTTCATAACACAGATTCGGGTATGTATACCTGCGGAGCTTGTAGTGCTGAACTATTTTCGTCAGACACAAAATTTGACTCTGGGAGCGGTTGGCCAAGTTTTTATGATGTCGCAAAATCTGGAGCAGTGAAGCTCGAAGCCGACTCGTCGCATGGCATGGAGCGGACTGAAGCGATTTGTGCTAATTGCGGCAGTCATCTGGGTCACGTTTTTGATGACGCCCATGATCAACCGACTGGACAGAGATTCTGCATTAACTCACTTTCCTTGGACTTCAAGCCTAAATCAAAGGGCTAAATTTTGGAAACTTACCATTTGAATGATAAAGCCAGCCCTCACAAGTGGCTGCAGGCCATACTTACTTTGCTTGTCATTCTTGGGCTCGTATTATTAATCATCTATTTGTTAAAAATTCGTAGGCTTGACGCTAAAACAGGCATACAAAATTCTACCACTAGTCAAGTAAGCATTAACGGAGCCCCAAAGCCCGTTACCGCTATAGGCCGCTATCTATTCAACGGCACAATATTTTGGGGGCGGGGAATTGAGCATTGGGCACAGAAAAGTGATGGCAGTTACGACTATGCACATCCATTTAGCGGGCTTAATACTTTTAACCGTCAAGATTATGATGCCTGGGTGGCCGATTTAGAGTGCCCAATTACAGATAAGGTTGTGTCATTTAAAACTCAAGTTGATAATCTAATTTTTAATTGCCGCCCAGAATATGTAGCCGAAGCCGCCAAATACTTTAATATTCTCGACCTTGCCAACAATCACACCGACAATATGGGGGCTTCTGGCCTAACTTCGACGCGGACTAATTTAGATAAATATAGTGTTCAATACTTTGGCAATTACGACCCTGGTGTGGCCGATGATGTCTGCAAAGTTATGGGCTTACCAATTAAGGTTCAGTATTCAGACGCTAGTTTAAAGACGGCATCGCTACCGGTAGCATTCTGTGCCTGGCATTACTTTTACAGATTGCCACGGGCGGGTGAAATCGAAGCCATGAAAGCAGTTAGCGATACTATGCCAGTGTTTGCCTTTGTTCATATGGGTGTCGAGTACAATACCGTTGCACAAGCAACCCAAGTTAGTATCGCTCATGAGGTTGCCGACCAAAACCCAGAATTTGTCATCGCCAACAACCCTCATTGGGTCCAAAATATTGAAGCTTATAAGGGCAAGTTAATTGTTTATTCAACTGGTAACTTTATCTTCGACCAACTCGACAGCGAAGGTATGCGTAGCGCCAGTGTTGATCTGTCTGCGACTATTCCATATGACCTAAACCTTCAGAAATGGCTCGATATCGGTCCGAAATGTCAGCAATCTAAAGATAAATGTTTGTCGCTGATAAAAACCACTGGCCTCAAGAAACCAATCTTAAAGCTAAAGTATGACGTAGTAGCCGGTGATAACTCGAATAAATTGACTAAAAAGGGCAGTGATCAACTCTTGTTAGCTTTAAAAGCTAGGCTAAACTGGGATCAGACTTTAAAAAACCTATCCAAATAGTTCTTGGTGACTTTTTGTAAAAGGATGACTCCCATACAAAAGTACTAAGCTGCCAACCTAAAACGCGTCAGCTATTTTTGGGCCTGGTATTTCGTGCCCCACGCTGCCATTTGACGAAGGATTGGCACAAAGTCATGACCTTTTTGTGTTAGCGTGTACTCAATCCGAGGTGGCGACTCGGCATAATTCTGCTTAGTAATAATTTCGTGTTTTTCCAAGTCATCCAAGCGTTGCGAGAGTGTCCTAGGGCTAATACCATCTAAGGCACGTTCAAGCTCTGTGAAGCGGCGTGAACCAAGCACTAATTCGTTTAGAATAAGAGCCGTCCATTTATTGCCAAGAACGACTAAACAGCTAGATATACAGCCTTCTACTGGTTCTATTTTTGAATGGTTATGGGTCAGGGTTTTCATGCTTTACAAAGTATAGTGTTATCTATATACTCCTTATTACTATACAAAATATACTACGAATGGGGCAAAAATGAAAGTAGCAATAATTCTAGGTACAACACGGTCGGGTCGTCATAGCCACAAATTGGCTCTTTGGGTGCTGAATCAACTAAATACTGACAAGACTATTGACGCTGAGCTTGTTGATCTGGCCGATTATCCGATGCCGTTTTTTGATGAGCCAATATCGCCGCGCTACAACCCAGACCGTAAGCTAGGTCCAGTTGTAAAAAAGTGGCTAACTAAAGTCTCCGAGTTTGATGCTTACATAATTGTTACGCCCGAGTATAACCACGCCATCCCGGGCGTACTTAAGAACGCCATTGATTATTTTGACTGGCAAGTCATGCGCAAACCTTTCGCAATTGTTTCACACGGCAGTAGCGGTGGTGCTCGCGCGATTAGCAATCTTAAAATAGTAATTTCAGAAGTTCGCGGCATACCAATTCCATCATCTGTCGCTCTTACAGTGCGAATCAGTGAGGTGTTTGATGATGAAGGTGTGCTTAAACCAGAAATCGCCAGCAACCCCCACGGCCCAGTCTTTGCACTGGCTAATCTAATCAACGAACTAAAATGGTACTCTGAGGCTCTATCAGTGGCGCGTGCTAAATCTTAAAAGATAGGCGGCGTATTTAGTAGCCAATCGGTTATAATGTGTTTTATGGCTGATACCAAACCACTTCCGACTAAATTACTCTGGGTCGACCTTGAGATGACAGGGCTTGACCCTAAAAATGACGTGATCTTAGAGGTTGCGGCCGAAATAACCGATTTTAGCTTTAAGACTCTAGCTAGTTATGAGGCCAGAGTTCAACAAAAACAAGAAACAGTCGCAGCCCGCATGCAGGCCAACATTTGGTGGAAGGAATTCCCAGCCAACCGCGATGATTTTTTGAATAAACTTGAGCAGGGTAAGCAGCTTAAAGTAGTCGAACAAGAATTAGTTGAGTTAGTCGACCAGCAATTTGGCAACGAGCCGGCAATTCTAGCTGGTAACTCAATCTTTAACGATCGGCGTTTCATCGAGTATTGGTGGCCGACGCTTGATTTGAAACTGCACTACCGTATGCTCGATGTAACAAGCTTTAAGATACTGATGCAGGGCAAACATGGACAGGAGTACGAGAAGATCAGCTCACACCGAGCTTTTGATGATATACAGGCCAGTATCGCCGAGCTTCAATATTATTTAGATTGGTTTAAACAACAGGGTTAATTGGCGGCAGATGTGAGGGATTCTCGAGTCACCCGTCGAAAAGCCTTGCTTTTCGCGGTCGACCCCGTCTCGCGGTTTTTTTTATAGGGAGGGATTCGACCTTGCCGAATAAATCAAAATTAGATTTATTTGGCGGAACACACGGGTCTGGAACTATACTAGTGTCTCACATTTTAACAGTTTTAAGGGTAAAGTGAGACAAATGAGACACAGCAAGCCATATACAGCCGTGTCTCATTTCTTGTGAGCCAACAGGGGTGGCTATTTGATGCCCAAAACTGGCAGAAACTCAGATTATATGCCATACGTACGCTGTTAATCGAACTGCGGGGCTACTTATCTCGCTCGAGCGAAAGTGCCAGTATTGCTTCAGTCAGATGCCGAATATTCATAGGTTCATGCCACCTGACATCAGTAATACTGACGTTGTGATCCCGAGGTGCCCGGAATACCTGCATATGCATAGTAACTTGGTCATCAATGGCCGCTTTACTGAATAGCGCTTGGCAGAAGTGTCGTTTAATAGCAGGCCTAGCTTTTATGTAGGCTTTGCTGATGTCTAAGCTCCCAGCAAGGGTTAATGCTCGCTCCTTGCGATTATTAAGGGTCGTCAAACGCAATTCAGCCTCACGTATTACGGCTTCAGCCTGCTTGATGTCTTTAGTGATCCGTTTCTGTTCGCTTTTGAGCAAACCAGACTCGATAACTTTCTCGTAGTAGGCTTGCAGTAAGTTTTCCTGTTCTGCGAGCAACCGATTCAGTCTTTGCTTCTGCTGTTTGACGTCAATCTCGGCAAATCGCTGTTCACTGGATAGCTCCTTGCTAATCTCCGAAGCTAATTCCTGCCGGTCTTGATCGGAAAACTTCAAGCTCCTCAGTAGATCAATAATAGCTTTCTCGATGTCGCCAACTGGTATGTATGCTTGGTCGCACTTACCATCTTTTCGGTTCATACAAAAATAATAGCCGTATTTATGTTTGGACACCGAGTAGCAGAGATGTCGCTGACAACGTCCACACAGCAATAGCCTCGAAAGATAGTGAAAAAGATGCCGATGTTTATCTTCGCGTATCGAGTGATCAGCTCGAACAGCCTGCACTGCCGCAAACACTGCTGGAGTTACAAGAGGTTGATGACTGCCTTTATATTCCACGCCACAGTACTTAACATAGCCTAGATAATACCTATTAGTCAGCATTTTATTAAGTCCACCGAGGCTTAGTGGTCCAACTGTTGAGCGAACCCGTATCCTGCTGCGTAATCCTCGCTGAGCCAGTTCTCGACATAGTCGCCGTTGACCATAATCTCCTGTGGCATAACGCTCGAACGCCCAACGAATTAAGGGTGCCCGAGTTTGGTCAAGATCGACAGTGTGTACTTCACGACGATTAATCCGTTCTGTCACGTTAGCGTAGCCGATTGGGGCTTGAAAAGGCGTACCGCCTTGCTTGGCTTTTTCAGTTGCTCCTTTTAAGGCCTCGGCTGCCAAGTTGCGGCTATAAAACTCGGCAATCGTGGCCATGATACCGTGGAGTAGTCTGCCAGATGGTGTTTCATCTATGTTCTCAGTGACAGATACTAGCTGTGCCCCGCCTTTCTGTATGGCTAAGCCAATAGTCACATCATCATGTAAATTGCGAGCCAGACGATCAACCTTGTGGACGATTACATATTTGATACCTTTTTTGTCGCATAAGTCACTCAATAATCGCTGTAGTTCTGGTCGAGCAGCTGAGCGGGCTGACTCACCACGATCGGTATATTCTTTTATAACGGTTGCTCCAAGGTCTTTGGCTTTTCGCCGACAGGCTTCCCGTTGTGCTGGAATGGAAAATCCATCCCGATTGGTATTACCTTTTGTTGCTTGATCGAGTGTTGAAACTCGTAAGTAGATGGCTACTTTCATGCTTGTTCCTCCCATTATGTTTACTTAGACATAATGGGATAGATTGGAATGGGAGCCATTAGCTCATTGATATACAAATCAATAGTTTTTTGCTAAAGTCTGAAATACTCCGATGGCTTCTCTATAATTTTGTCGAGGTTATACTTTTCGTCAGCTCGCCCCGAAAGGCGAAACTGTTGAAAGACTTTCCATCTTTCGCGACCGCTGGATATGACAAAATATATACCTTCAACATCTGTTTCAAATGGAGGGGTGAGTAGCCCTGTCGTTGAAATTGATTCAGTCGCTTTGTTTGGTTCAATGTTTCGATCAATCACAACTTGTGTGCCCTCGATCTCAATAGACTCCAGGTGATATGGTTTACTCTCGAAGCTGTGGGCCGTAAAGGTAATTTGATTTGCGCTGGGTGTAACGCTCTGGAGTTGAAGATATACATAAGGGCCATCATCTTTTGCTAAAGTACCAAGTTTCTCGAATATTACTAATATTTCTTTGGCCATGCCAGTACCATTATTTTGAAAATTACGAAGCATGACCCGTCTATTACGTATGTCGAACGGTAGGTACTTAGTATCCGTCGTTGTTGCCTTATTCGCAATCAAGATGATTCTTTCTTTGCCTAGAGCTTTCATCGCATAACCCAATTCGTAAAGCACATTTGGATTTGAGGTTTTACGCTCGGCGTCCGCTGATGGGTTGATTATTGACACATCCGCAATAAAGAAACTTGATGATTCAATTTTATCAAGAATAACTTTAGCAATATCGTCAGCTCCCTCTGGGTCTCGCTCTGCAGAGTCAATTTCAACATCTTTACTTAAGCGAGCAGCATCTTGCAGCACTTTTTCGAGATATTGTTTATTACCGTCAATATCTGATTGCCAAGAAAAGAATGCTTTTTTGGACATGTAGAATGTTACTTTCCAGCATCCAGAGCTGCTTGCTGTATCCAAGTACCCAAGTTGTTACGACCATCGTCATTGATCCAGTCGTACACACGATATTTTTCAGATAATTTTTTATGAGTGCCATTAAAGACTAGCCTATCAAAGGGATTCTGTCCCTTAGTATCCGTGCCGTTTCGAGGGTCATTGCAACCGTGTATGTAGATACCGATTAAGCCACTCCCACGGTTCATGCTTCGATCAATCTCAAATTTTATCCATTTCCGCACCGAGTTCTGCTCAACGGTTTGGCTACCTATCAACACAACCGTGACACTAGTACCCTCTAACTGATTATTAATCCATTTTTTTATAGAATCCTCGTCGCCCTTTTTAACTTCTTCCCATTGAGCTGCATCTATAAAGCCATGCGCATCGATACTATTACTTGTAATTACATTGCTATTTCTGACTTGTGCAGCGCGCATGGAATCGTTTTCATAGTGAAAGCTAAAAAATACTCTTCTTGTCATCTGTTTAACCCTTCTTGATTAAGTTGTAGGCTATAAAAATTAATATTGCTGATAATCCATAAAATACGATCAATATGTCGGATAATGCCGACTTTGCCCACTGGGTATATTTATCGTCGCTGGGGAGTGCCATGCTGAAATTGATCTTATCCGGTTTCAGGCTTGAGACATGCTTATAAAGATCTCTGTACCTTCTCTCGAGCGACAGATAGTAGGCATCAGATAACCAAAAAAGGGCAGTTGCCAATAATGCTACCAACATGACCCTGGCATTTGTGTCTTTTGCCGCGAAAGCTGAAATGCCAGCTATAACAGTTGCTGCCCAGCCTTTAAAGACGAATGAGTTGGAGGCTAGCCTATTAACAATATTCTGAATCATCTCAAGGTGTTTAATCTTTGCTTCAAGCGATAGGGGTTCGGTCTTAGCCATCGGTAGTACCTATCTTAACAACATCGACAGCTACGCCCTGTATTGCGAAGTCCTCGACCATAATAAGTTTTTTATGTATTGGGTTTTTTGAAACGGGCTCTAGTGTGTAGTATCCAGAATCTCTGGCAAGACGCTTTATAGTTGCGTTATCTCCAACCAATGCAACGACTCTTTCGCCAACCTCACCAGTATCCTGTTTCTTAACGAGGACTAGGTCACCTTCATCAATACCGGCATTGTTCATACTATCGCCGATTGCACGTAAGAAGAAAAAGCCATCACTATTACCTTTTAGTTTTGTAGCGTCATAGGGTACGTAAGCTTCAACATTTTCTTCAGCAAGAAGTGGGGCACCACACGCAACGTTACCGACCAGTGGGATATTGGCAAAGGTTTGGTTTACTAGCTCCAGGGATCGGCTTTGGTGTTTTTCAGCTACTAGATAGCCCTTCTTTTTCAGCTCAATAATATGGCGCTGAACAGCGCTAGTGTGAGAATAGCCTAGCTCTTCACGAAGTTCTTCAAGTGTCGGGGAGTGACCAAGCTCTGTTTGTAGCGTTTGGAATGTAGAGAAAACTGACTTTTGCTTAGGTGTTAAGGATTGCTGATTCATACTTACCATTATATTACACTTGTAGTGTAAACTCAAGTGATGCTACTATATATAGCGTATGAATACACAAACAAATCTAGTCACATTTCCCCAAGTGCAGTCTATAGCGCCTGCCCTAGAGGTCTTTAGTCGGCATAATAAACTGATGGTTGATGCTTTTGACACTATTAATAATCGACAAATGGCGGCTCTACATAAATCACTACAGATTGCACTGGAGCCATATGCTCGAATGCAAGAATCACTAACGCTGCTGACGGACAGGATAAGCGGGCAGATATTCGAAGCTCTTAAGTCCGCAACATTATTCCGGGTAAACTTTGAGTTTTGTGTACCACTGGCCAAAACCATCGTCCAAACCGTTATATCTGCGCCATCGACATACGAGATAGCACCTGCTGGGTTGCCGGTGATTACTGTGCGGTTCGATGAACTTGGTTTTGTATGGATAAACGACGAGAAAATTGTGAGGGCTAATGCGAGAAGCTCCCAACACGGACGTTTATTCAAATATCTCGAAGCTAAAAAAGGTTCATATGTCACTAAAAATGAAATGAAGCAGGCCATGAACCTAGCCTCTAGTGCGGATCAAGCCATAAAAGATATACAAAAGGTACTTCGTGGTCGTGGCTACGAATTATCTTTTGAACGCGTACGTGGTGATGGCATCATGTACCATGGCGTAATTAGCCAACAGTAGTTTCCTCCAAAAATCCCCAATCCTCCCCCATTAATCTCCTAGGGGGCTTTTTTATTTATGCCTACGATTGACCTATGACCAACCAATAAGAAAGGAAATCGTATGACAAATAAACTATCCATTCAACAAGTAAAAATTAGTGAGCTAAAAGCTGCACTCTACAATCCCCGCAAGATTTCAGACAAGAGTTTTGAGGATCTCAAAGAGAGCCTACGGCGGTATACGATAATCGATCCATTAATTGTGAATAGCTTGCCAGGGCGCAAGAATATAATTATTGGGGGTCATCAGAGGTACCGGGCAGCAAAAGAGCTTGGCTATGAGACTGTGCCCGTGGTCTATATCGAACTTGATGAAGCCCGTGAAAAAGATCTAAATCTCAGGCTCAACAGGGTTGGAGGAGAATTTGACCTTGAGCTGCTTAAATCCTTTGACATCGAGCTCTTGCTCGACGCTGGCTTCGACGATACCGACTTAGCGGACATCTGGAACGATGCGCTCGAAACTGACGAGGATGACTTTGATGAAACCAAGGCCGTCAAACAAGCAGCCACCACAACTATTAAGCTTGGCGATCAATTCCAACTCGGTAAGCACCGCTTAATTTGTGGCGATTCAACTGATCCAACAGTCATTAAACGGCTGGTTGGTGACCTGCGCCCAACGATCTTCTACAGTGACCCAATTTACAATATTGGGCTGGATTACAACAAAGGTGTTGGCATGAATGCTGGCTATGGTGGGAAAACCAAGGACAATAAATCCGATATAGCCTATCACGACTTTCTAGGTAGCATATTGACCGCAGCACTGCCCGTTATCAACGAAAATGCCCATTTCTTCATGTACTGCGACCAAACGTACATCGGGATGTTGCAAGCACTCATGGCTGAACACGGTTTGACTAACAAGCGAGTTTGTCTGTGGGTAAAGAATAACTTCAACATGACCCCAATGATTGCTTTCAATAAAGCATACGAGCCGTGTGTTTACGCAACGAGGGGAACGCCCTACCTATCCGATAGCTACCATAACCTGACCGAGATACTGAATAAGGATATTGCCGTTGGCAACCGTACCATCGACGACATAACCGACCTGTTCGATATTTGGCTAGCCAAGCGTGATGCGAGCCATGATTACCAACACCCAACCCAGAAGCCTGTTACGTTGCACGAAAAGCCCCTCAAGCGCTGTACTAAGGTCGGTGACGTAGTGCTGGATGTGTTTGGCGGCTCGGGTTCAACATTAATCGCCTGTGAGCAGATGAAACGAGTGGCTCTGCTCAGCGAAATTGAACCAATTTTCTGTCAGGTCATTATTGACCGCTGGGAACTCATGTCTAGTGGAAGGGCGGTTCAGCTATGAACGAAGGAGATATTTATCTGTTAGGTCAACACCGTCTAGCATGTGGCAGTTCCAGTGATACAGAGCTTATTAAACATTTGGTTACTGAGGATCGCATCGCATTAATCCTTTGTGACCCTCCGTACGGTGTATCTGTAGTTCAAAGTAAGCGTGGGCTTATCCAGCAAACGGCAGCTCACAAAGTTATAGTGAATGACGACATAGAGAACGAAGACGAATACAAAGTCTTCACTGAAAAATGGATGGAAGTGGTCAAGCCACATATGGCGACCAAAAATAGCATCTATATCTTTAACGCTGACAAGATGTTAATTCCTACAACTCAAGCGCTCAAAGCCAGTGGTGGCAAATTTACCCAGCTGCTCATCTGGGCGAAAACACACGCCATCATCGGTAGAATGGACTACTTGCCCCAGCATGAGCTGATTATCTACGGCTGGTATGGTACGCACAAATTCCATAAAAGCAAAGATAAAAGCATCCTTGTATGCCCGAAACCAAGCAGTAGCAAGCTGCACCCGACCATGAAACCGATTGGACTACTCAGGCGACTCATATTGAATAGCTCTAAGGTTGACGATGTGGTGTTTGACGGCTTTGGTGGCAGCGGTAGCACTCTGATCGCCTGCGAACAAACGAAACGGCAGTGCCTGATGGTCGAGCTTGACCCCGAATACTGTGAAGTTATCGCCCAGCGTTGGGAGAAATTGACTGGCCAGAAACGAGTAAAGCTATGAGTCGCAACCAAAAAGCTGAAAAAAAAGCCTTGCTCGAGAAGCTACTCAAAACCCCGATTGTCGAAGTAGCCTGTAAGCAAGTAGGCGTACCACGGAGTACGTATTACCGCTGGCGCAAAGATGATGAAGCTTTTGCTGATGCTTGTGACGTGGCACTTGAAGAAAGCACAGGACGCATCAATGACTTAGCCGAGTCGCAGCTTATCTCGGCTATTAAAGAACAGAATATGACTGCTACCGTCTTCTGGCTGAAACACCACCATAGCAACTATGCCACTAGGGTAGAGGTAACGGCTCGATTCAAGCAAAACGAAGCTCTGACACCTGAGCAGGAAGCAATTGTACAGACAGCCCTTCGTCTTGCAGGACTAACCGAAGATAACACGATTACGGAGATTACCGATGAACAACCAAATACCGAATGATATATGGGAGCATATCAGGTCAGACCGCAAAGTCCGCATGGCTACTGCTGAACGTAGTCATGAATGGTTTTTTGGCTTGTATCTTGGTGATTACGTTATGTATCCATCAGCACCATTCCAGCAGGAGATCTTTAGGCTTACCGAGGATACGACTATCAACCACGCCGTAATTGTAGCTTTTCGCGGCTCTGGCAAGTCAACTATCGTCACTATGTCATACCCAATCTGGGCAATCTTAGGGGTACAACAAAAGAAGTTTGTACTAATCCTTAGCCAGACCCAAAGCCAAGCACGAATGCACCTAGCCAACATTAAGCGGGAATTTGAGAGTAATGAATTACTGCGAGCAGATTATGGGCCGCTTGAAGAATCTAGCGATGAATGGGGCTCAACATCACTGGTGCTCAGTCGCTACGGTGCACGAATTAGTGCCGCCTCAACTGACCAGAGTATTCGTGGCATCCGTCACGGCAAAAACCGTCCAGACCTGATTATTTGTGATGATGTTGAAGATCTCTTGTCGGTAAAAACCTTTGAGGCTCGTAACAAAACTCATAATTGGCTAACCGGTGAAGTTATCCCCGCTGGTGACAACAAAACTAAGCTGATGATGGTCGGTAACTTACTACACGAGGACTCGTTACTAATGCGAATAAAATCACGGTTTGAGCTGGGTGAAATGGACGGTGTCTTTCGGGCATATCCGATTGTCAACGATGAGGGTCAGATTGCTTGGCCTGGTAAATATCCCGACTTGCCAGCAGTGGAGACCGCTCGGCGTAAGATCGGAAACGATAGAGCTTGGCTGCGTGAATATATGCTTAAAATTGTGCCGGACGAAGACCAAATATTCCTCCCCGAATGGTTACGCTATTACGATACATTGCCCTCTGACAAAGACGAGGGCTTCCGCTATAAAGCGGTGGGCATAGATCTAGCTATATCGCTGCGTAGTACTGCTGACTGCACCGCGATGCTGTCAGCCCAAGTTCATGGCTACGGCGAAAGCCTGAAGGTCTACATTTTGCCTAACCCTGTTAACGCCCATCTCTCACACCTAAAAACGCTTGAAAAAATTCACGAACTGGTTAAAAAGCTCGGCGATAAGAGTAGCATCAAGCTGTATGTAGAAGAGGTCGGCTACCAAGGCTCCGTTATAGAGCAACTCACGAAGGAGAACTACAAAGCTGAGGGCGTAAAAGTATTAGGGC
>JAYVTZ010000006.1:0-36963 GCA_043788365.1 Burkholderiaceae bacterium
AGGTAGGCTCCTTCTTGTAATTATTTGATAGTAACTACAGTTTAGGACGCCTACCTTTTTTAATGCAATTTATGTTGCAAAGGTGGTGAATGAGTACGAACTATTTGTTATTAATACATTTAGGTGTTATAATATTTAGTAATATGAGTGATTCAGTAGATTTTAAACGGCTTGAACAACTACTAGCATCGAATGATGACAAAATAGTAGAAGATGTACGACGTCGACAACGGAATAACAGTACTGCTTTTGCGAAATTAACAAAGTATGGATATTTGGCCACCAGTGAACTTCTGGAAGGTAGCTTTGTTCAATTCTCACTCGAAAAAAGACTGCCTGCCAACAGAGATGACGCCAAGCCGCGGTTAATCGTTGGCGAGATGGGCGATGGTGGCGTTTTGGTGGTAAAAAGTGACAGCAAATTAGTAGGAGTGACCACTCAAAAGCTCGTACTGGGTAGTTGGCTAAAATCAGGTAATAACGAAGCTAATGGTTACTTGTCGGGTATCATTATGCCAGGTACTCAACTCGGCTATCATTCGCTACTCGGTGATGATTTGAGGCCCGAGACTTTCGGTGGTGCATTCATGACCTCGCTAATGGTTGACGGCATGTCAGCTAATCTCAGAAAGTAGTTATAAAGTTCAGTATTTTCTCAGAATGTAGACTATAATATAAATTATTAAATAGGAGATAAATGTTATGGAAAATTTCGTACAAGTTCATCGCGTCATGGGTCCAATCCCAACTGAGGACCCACACAGAGGCATGGCTGTTATCTGTTTATTTGTATTTGTAGTACTCGCATCTGTTGGAATGTACCTGGTCTACCGTATTTTTTCTGAGTCAAATTGGGCTTATCATGCCCAGGATCCAATTGAGATTGCTGAAGAACGCTTCGCTAAGGGTGAGATTACCAAGACTCAGCTACACGAAATTCGCAAAGAACTGGAGTAGTATTTAGTTGCTAGCTTCTAGTATCTCGTATAGACCGTTAAATATTTTATGGTTTAATACTAGAAGCTAGCTACGAGCAGCTAGATACTAATAAATTAGTGCAGCTGTAGCGATTTGATAATATTAAGAGCTTGCTTATAGGCATTTGAACTCGCTATGTAGCCAACTGGCACTTGGTTAGTGGCCATGTCATCTTTTAAAGCGGTACCCGAGTAACCACCAGAAATTATAAATGTCTCGGGTTCTTTACCATAGTTTGGCCCTAGTGTATCGCCAGTTTTTAGCTGAAAATTACCAGCCACAAAGAAGAAGGCGAAATTATCTGCTGTATCAAGACCGAAATTGGATAATAAAGTATCGGCACGCTGGCCAATCGCTGGTTTGGCGTAAGTTATCTTAGTAGAGTTGTCGATAGCAACGCCGCGACCAATATATTTGCTGTCAATGGCGCGAGCACCTTTTCTTATGTAGATGCGAAAATTGCCGCTAACAGCGTCACCATCGAGGTTTTGATAGTTGAAAATTGGTGATTCGACGCGAACGCCACTATCAGTTGTTTCGGTTGTAGTCCAGGTCGACGGGTAGGTGAGACTAAGACCAAGCGGACCATTGTCATAAACTTTAGTTTCAGCCGTATCGGCTAAATCTGACAACTTTGGCTTGTTAACAATTGTGCTCGGTGAGTTTGAGCCAACGGCCGGAGTCGGCTTTTTTGACTTCAGTTGGCTGATGGCAAAAACTGTCCCAGCGACTATCGTGACCACTATAATTACCAACAAAATGAGTTTTTTAGGTGTTTTTTTCTGGTGATAAATTTGCTCTGGTCGACTAGCGATAGGGTGTTCAGCTTCAGGCTCAATCGAGGCATTATATTGGTCGTTGACTTGCATAAGACTATTATGCGACTAATTCTAACAACAAGCAAACAACAAGATACTAACGATCGACAACCCAAGGTTACCATCTAAGGCTGTACGATTATCAATTTAATAGCTCGCGATACGACTGCTAACTTACAGATACAGACAGCAGCATAATCAAGACTTATCCACAGAAAATAAACGTAAGCACTTATAAAATAAAAATAATGTATTGACAAGAATATGTTACGAGCATATAGTTATCGATAGTCACTGTGAGGTGATTAGCGACCAAACTAGCAATAGTGGAAGAAGCGAGAAAAAGAGTTCCGCAAGGAATTCTTTTTTTATGAAGACAATCTGGGATAATATTAATCAAAATATACTAATACGAGATTTGGCATGGGAAGATATTGCAGTCTTGCAGAATATGTTAGTGGTGTTGACGATCGATTTACAGTTGAAGAACTGCAAGTCGGTGAACGCTATTTATTCATGGCTGCATTCAAACCAAATGTACACAGTGTTGAGGCTTTTGAGTGCCCGGCCCGTATGGATGACATTGAAATTCCTAAACACGGTTCGGCTCTAATACACTTCGCCATTCTTGATGATGATACAGCTAACGAGCACCCCTACAATGGTAAGTTTGACGATGGTTTTTGGAGGGATGCCTATAAAAACTTTGCCGTCCAAGATATCCGTACTGCCGAGGCATACTTTAGATTCGACGAACCGTCTCTAGATAAAGAACTGTTAAGCCTTCAAGCAGGTATAGTATTACCGGTTGCACTTAGGCACTAGTAGTTCTCTTAGTGAATATAGTATATGACTGTAACTGTGTAGTTGAGATTATTCTCACCGGGCTGAACGCTAAGACTGGCTGAGCCGCTGGTTACAATAGTCCCACTTGCGCTGTCTGCGCTAACTGCCATTGGCCTGACTATTCCACCAAAGCCGGCACCATCCGATACTGACTTAACACCACCTATCTTAAAACCTAAATTCTTAGCGGACTGATCGGCTTTTAATCTTGCTTCCTTGGTGGCCTGATCGCGGGCAGTAGCTTCAAGAGTTTTTCGTTTCTGGTCGCTAAAATCGGCTTGAGGAGAAACGCTACCCATGGGCGTAGTAGTAACTAAGTAATCCTGAACTTTTTGGGCAAGTTCTTGCGAGGATACGCTGATGGTAAGCTGTAGGTTATAGGTCGTTTCATTGTTTCCGGTTGCGTAGAAAATCGGGTAATTATTGCCGCCAGAGTTAGTCTTGATGTCTTTATCCAGAACTCCAAGTGATTTGAGCTTAGCAATAATTTCGTCGTTTTTCTTTGTTAGGTCCTGAAGTGCCAGCTGTTTATCAGCATTTTTGAACTCATACGATGGATAAAATACGAATTTATCAGGGACCGATGTTAGGCTAGAGCTACCAGTGACCTCTATAGTACGGTCAGTCGCCTTCGTCGCCATACCTGGTCTCATAAGTACTAATAAGATGGCAACTATTAAGCTGAGTAGTACGCTAACTATCCTATAATCTATCGTGACATTTAATTTTGAACTTGATCCTGTCTGACCTGAATTTAAAGGATTCTTACTCATATATCTCCAAAGTTAGCGTTTATAATCTTATTTTTACTCCGAAAAGCATAAAAGTAAAGTAAACCCCACTTATTAAATATAAATATGTTAGTAAGCAGTAGGGGATAACAAATTTGCATTTAGGAAGATTTGCAATAAACTAGAAGGTAACAGTAGTCGCCATAAAATAAAAAGGATAAAATGGACAATCAATCAAGCGAACCGTCAGCATCAGTCGACGATAATGCGACTACCAGCTTCCCGGCGCCACAACTTCAACCACTAAATCCAGTTTCAGCCGCCACATCGGCGCCCGACGGTGTCGTACCGGTGACATTAACTGAAACAGCAGATCATGAACTGATATTTAATACGACTGCACCAACTGAAGTCGGCAGTGATATCCAATTTGCTACTGATGACACTGTGAGTCACGCGTCTGTAGCTACCCCAGATGACGATATGAAGCTATATAACGAGGTCGAGAAACTGGCATCAGTCACTCCCTCTGAAGATGAATCACCACCTTCTCCAAAGTTTAGTGACGATGGTCTGGCTATCGAGCCGGCTCCATTAGTCATGGCTGAAGATAATTCCGATGCGCCAATAAGCTTGTCTTCAATGGCGGCGACGACAGGGGATGATATGGCAAGACCAGATATGACAGGAGAACCGACAATACCTAATATTAAAGTCGAACCAAATTTTGACCCTAGTATGGCGTCGACAACAGCTACAACTGATCAATTGGTTGAGGAAGTAAATCCGCTTGGTCCAGTCACGACGCCAACCAGTTTGTAGTTTCTGAATTTGTTAAGATGGAGCATGTAAAGTCAGTTTGCGAACAGTTATTTTATGATAAACATGGCAAGTTAGTTATTGTTCAAGTTCCCAATCTACCACTTTTAATCTGGATAATCGGAACTTTGTCAGGACATATTTTTAATCTTAACACCAGACTAGCCGCATGGTTGGCAGTCATTACGTTTCTCGCTTTATTAACGTGGGCTTTAGTCGAAGTCATATCAGGAAGTAGTCGTTTTCGTCGAATACTGGGGTTGGTTATTCTGATTCTATCAGTCCACCACATTTCGATAAGATAAGCATAAGTATTAACCAACTTGATTTATAGGTGTATAATTTGAGCGGAAGTGTGAGGCTTCCACCTTAGTCCCGATTCATTTCGGGACTTTTTAATTATTTAGACTGACAGTCTTGGCACAGTCCATGAATTTCGAGCTGATGCTCGGACATTATTAAGCCATGCCACTCAGCTAGTTTAGTTATCTGTTGCTCAAGTTCTAGGTCGTCGCGCAGGGTAGTAATGACACCACAATTTTGACAACTAAAGTGGTGATGATGGTGAGCAAAGGTATCGCTAAGCTCAATTTTATATTTCCAGCCTAGGTTAATCCGGTGAATGATTCCAAGCTCTTCAAATAAGCTAACGCTACGATAGATACTGGCTCTGTCAGCTTGGCCGGCTAGCTGTTTAGTGATCTCAAGCATGGTCAGGGTTTTGTGGTCGCTAAGAGTCTCAAATATCAATTGCCGTGGTTTCGTCAGGCTATAACCATTGGATTTAAGGACACTGGCTAGTCTGGTGTAATCAGTCTTCATATCGCAAACTATAACAAAATTGCGACAATGTTGCAAATTAAGTGATGGTTTGGGATAATTAAGCTATAGGTTAGAGCTAGATTCAGAAAAACCATAACTCACGACAGAGTTAGTAACTAGTTTAAATCAAAGCTTCATCGTCCCTATACTAGATTCGAGAAATGAGACACGAACACATGCAGGTCATCATATTTTCAGTAGCCGCCTTTGCCTCGACATTACTTGGCGGCCTAACGGCTCTACGCTTTAGTGATCGCTTACACCGTGTGCTTGGTTATACGGCCGGTGTTCTGCTGGGTGTGGTTACTTTTGATGTTTTACCTGAGATCTTTAAAAATGTTCAAGCGTTAAAGTTAGATTCAACCGCACCGATGGTAGCACTAGTTATTGGCTTCTTAGTATTTCACATTATAGAAAAAAGCATTCTGCTTCACACTGAGGGAGAGGAGCATTACGGCGCACATCACCATCCTCATGTTGGGCTAATGTCTGCCTTGGCACTATCTGCTCACAGTTTTCTTGATGGGGTAGGAATTGGGTTAGGTTTTCAGGTAGGCAGCAAAGTCGGTATCGCTGTCGCGATTGCTGTTATCGCCCATGATTTCACTGACGGACTTAACACAGTTAGTCTTATGTTAGTCCACAAGAATAAGCGTCGGAAGGCGCTAAAGCTGCTTCTAATAGATGCAATTGCGCCTGTTCTTGGTGCGCTGTCGACACTGTTATATAAATTACCAACTTCAGGTTTGGTAATTTATCTTGGTTTTTTTGCGGGTTTTTTACTCTATATAGGCTCGAGTGAGATCTTGCCAGAAGCTCACCGTGAGAAATCATCTTACCTGACCATTGTCTATACAGTGGCCGGCGCGGTGTTTATGTTCATCGTCACGCGCTTAATCTCTAACTAATTATCTAACTAGTCGTATATAATAAATGCTATGAATACGGTGGTGATTATATTAGTAGTTTTGGTCGCAGGCCTAGCTTACTTATTATTTAAACAAAACTCGGCACCAAAAGATGACGGCGTTGGTGCTCTATTAAAGCAAGACCTGACCGAGATTTCACGAGGCATGACTGAGCTGAAAGAATCGCTAAGTAGTAAAATTGATAGTCGTTTGGAAAAAAGCCAAGTCAGTATGGGGCAGCAGCTCGAGTCGAGCGCTAAACTCATCAAAGAAGTAACCGAGCGCCTAACACGACTCGATGAAACCAATAAACGGGTGGTTGATGTCGCCGATGAGCTGAAGCAACTGCAAAATGTTTTACAGAACCCCAAGCAGCGCGGTGTTTTGGGTGAGTTTTACCTTGAGCAAATCTTACAGAACTTATTACCACCAGGGTCATACGAACTACAATATAAGTTAGCCGAGGGCTTTATTGTCGATGCTGTCATTATGCTCGACGGCAAAACGCTGCCAATCGATAGTAAGTTTAGTCTAGAAAACTACAACCGATTAATCGATGCCAAGGGTGAACAGCGCAAATTACTTGAAAAAGCCTTTAAAGAAGACTTAAAAAAGCGCATCGACGAAACTGCCAAATACATTCAGCCCAAGCACGGTACGCTCGAACAGGCTTTTATGTTTATTCCTAGTGAAGCGATCTATTATGATCTGCTCGCTAACCAAATTGGCGCAGCCGGAGTAAATGGCCGTGATTTGTTGCAATACGCCGTCAGGGATAAAAAAGTCACAATCGTCGGCCCGAGTACGCTATCGGTCATGCTACTTACGATTGTTGAGGGTATGCGTTCGCACCAAATTCAAAAAGATTTTGAAGTTATCCGTAAAAATATCGAACAGCTATCGACCCATTTAATTAACTATGACGGCCACTTTAAGAAGCTCGGCACCTCACTTGGCGCAACTGTCGGACACTATAATAATTCCAGTAAAGAGTTGGCGCGGATTGACAAAGATATCGTTAAGATTGCAGGTACTGAAGGCGCGATTGATCCGCTTCTACTTGACAAACCAATGTCTGATGACTAAGCTGGGTTATTATGTCGAACACAGGAGAAAGACGAGATCCATTTTATGAACCGGGAGGTGAATGGCCTGGTGTAGACGCTTGGTTTATGGACGGCTTGTCGGGAATAACTGATTTTAACAATCTAGTAAAGGGTGGTATGCCGGAAACAGATGCTGCTAGGGAATATACCGAAAGAGTTAGGGCTCGCAGCATCATTAACGGTGGCAGAGTGCAGCTTATTGTGACTTGCTCAGTCGAACCGCTAACATCTGAAGCGGTTCTAGAGGGTCAGGCTCGAGCAACCCCAAGACGAGCCAGAGAAAGTAATTTGGAAACGATTATAAGCGGGCTATAATTATTCTTATACATGGGAAGAATAAGCCAAAGACTCGCGATAGCTCGGGCCAACAGAAGATTGGCTAAATTGATAGTAGGCTTCCTAGTCTTTGGCTTATCTGCCTATGCTTGGCAGAACTACAGTCAGGCTCCAGTTGCCGGAAAAGTAACCTCATCAGCAGCGCCGACACAGAAGATTGTCAAACAGACAGCCGCCAGTGTCGATAAAATTCACTTTGACGGCGTGACGATTGCGTACGACTATCCTTCATATTATGCTGCACCAACTACCAGTCCCGCCAGCGGCCAGGCGGTCGAACAGATTACCCAAAAAGTTAGTTTTGGTCCTGATGATAGTAGGCGGGTAAGCATTACTGTCATGAAAAATACCAACCCGATTAGTGAGGATTCTGGCTATAAATTTAGAAAATTAGCCTCATCTAAATACTCAAGTACTTTCGTCACTATAAATGGTAAACAAGTCGAACAGTTATCTAAGCAATCGGGCGGCGAAGTTGATTACTATATTCCGGGCAAAAATTTCTACGCTGTCTTGGCTGTCAGCTCATCTCGAGTGCAGGATGATTATCAGGCAGATGCTTTGTCTATTGCCAGTTCAGTCGCTTGGCTTAACTAAAGATAGATTAATAGTTTTTGAGTTATAATTGAGGTTATGTGGAGGTTAAAGCAATTCAGTCTGTTGCCGTTGTCGGCTTTATGGTTGCTATTTGCTAGCGCTCCTGCCAGCACCAACTATCAGTTGCAGTCTTATGGCGTTGGCTCAGGCGGCGTATCGAATACCTCGTCAACAACTTATCGTGCCACTGCCATTAGCGGCGAACAGTCTAGTACTGGTTCGTCAAATAGTACGACCTACAATGCTCGAACTGGCCTAATCTCGACCCAGCTTGCTAATGTGCCTGCCGCACCAGTAATCACTAATCCGTCGAGTTACTATAATAAGCTACATATCGTTATTGATAATGGCAGCAATCCCTCAGATACAATCTTTTCGATTGCGATCAGTCCTGATGGTTTTAGTCCAACTACAAATTATGTCAAGAACGATGACACGGTTACTTCAAGTATTAATACCGCTGACTGGTTGACTTATAGCGCTTGGGGTGGTGTCTCTGGCTTTGATGTCATTGGCTTATTACCAAGCACGACCTACACAATCAAAGTTAAGGCCAAGCATGGCGATTTCACAGAGTCGGCTTATAGTTCGACGGCTAGCGTAGCCACAGTTAATCCAAGCCTAACTTTCGATATTGATGTCTCGGCCACTGACAGCGAAACCGCAGCACCCTACGCGGTCGATTTTAGTAGTTTATTACCGGGTGTCGTAACTGATGGACCTAAAAAGATATGGATTGACCTCGACACTAACGCAACCAGTGGTGGTACGGTGTTTGTGTCATCACTCAATGCTGGCCTAAAAAGCTCGGTCGCCTCACATACGATTACGGCTGTAACGGGAAATTTAGCTTCGTTGAGTGAGGGTTTTGGCGCTCAAAACTCAACTGCTACCCAAAGTAGTGGCGGTCCGCTAACGGCCCAAACACCATATACGGGCACATCGCAAAATGTCGGTCTGGCTGATACAACAATCAGGCAATTTTACATATCAAGTGCGCCAATTGTAGCCGGAAGAGGGTCTTTGTTGTTAAAAGCTCGTTCGGCGGTGGATACACCGGCCGCACCTGATTATCAAGATAGTCTGACATTTATCGCGTCTGCCAGTTTTTAATATTTGATTTGACGATAGATTCTAATTCAAGTAAGCTTTAGCTAAATGTTTAGGTATTAGTAACAGGAGAAAGCGGAGCATGTTTAGAAGACTAGAGAACAAAACAAAAAGTATAATTGGTGCAGCGATTTTGATTAGCGCAACCATACTAGGTACTCTAGCTTCTTCGGCTCAAGCCGCCACCCTAACTACTACTTATATTCGACTCGACCGCATGAAGGCTGCTCAAACCACATCCTTTAGATTGGTCTTTAAGACTGCATCAGCCGGCGCGACTTCGGTAGCAATTAATTTTAATGGTGCCGACGCAACAACTTGGACGGGCAGCTCTGGTGTAGTTAATGGCACCCAGTCTGTCACTACAGCTGCCTGTGCGACAGAAACCGGGTTTACTGCCTTGCCGGGTAGCATTACGGCGGCTGGTGCCAGCTCAACGATTACGATTAGTTCGGTTACGGCTCTATCAGCAACGACCACATACTGCGTGGACCTAACTTCTAGTTCGGCTGTCACGAATGCCACTGCAGGCGAGTATCACCCAACGATTACGGCTGGTAGTGACTCGACTACAGTAGCTGTTAGGACGATATCTGACGATCAGGTTGTAGTTAGTGCCATCGTACCACCGAGTTTTAACTTCGTGCTTGATGCCAATACGACTTCATTTACAGCTAACCTTGATTCCGGTTTTGTGCGCTCAACTACTGGACGAACAGTTACAATCACTACAAATGCAGTTAACGGTTGGATTACTTGGGTCAAAGACTCACAGCAAGGTTTACGATCGACGGTTGCCAGTAAGCTGATTGCTACAACTGGTACCATTAATGGCGCTGTTGATACCTTGACAGCTGGCACAGAAGGCTATGTTCTAGATGTAGATAAAACAACAGATGCGACTGGCGGTGGCACGGTGACAATTGCTAATGAGTACAACGGTGGCGCCAACCAGGGCGGGACATTGTCAGGAACTTTCCAGCCAGTTGCAACTTCCAACGGTACGGCTGGTAGCGGTGGCGATGTTTTGACACTTGTCGGTAAGGCGGCGATTGCCGGTGATACTCCAGCGGCACCAGACTATACCGACACTTGGACGGTTATTGGCGCCGGCACATTCTAGCCAGCAGTTCTCAATTCAATCTGTAAAAGTATAAAAAATACCATTCTTGCTAAAAGTTATCAACATGTTGTATAAAAATGCTTGACTCGAGTGGTATATAAACGTAAGCTTATTACTATAAAAGCCGTAAATAAAAACAATAAAAGGTAAAAAATGATTCAAAAACTAAAAACTCGAACAAAGTATCTGTTAGGCGCATCCCTGTTACTGGGCTCGACACTACTCGGCCTAATGGCATCTACTGCTCAAGCTGCCACTCTGACAAGCACTTATATCCGACTAGACAGAATGAAGGCCGCTCAGGCGACATCTGTTAGATTAGTGTTTAGAACTGTTGGTGCTGGCGCCACTTCTGTTGTAATTAACTTTAACGGCGCTGACGCAACAAACTGGACGGGCAGTTCAGGTGTTGTTAACGCTACGCAAACAGTCGCGTCGGCGGCTTGCGCAACTGACACCGGCTTTACGGCCTTACCAGGTAGCATTACGGCAGCCGGGTCTGGTTCATCGGTCACAATTAGTTCGGTTACGGCTCTTTCTGCAACCACAACTTACTGTGTTGACTTGACCTCATCTAGTGCAGTTACTAACGCTAGCGCTGGTGAATATCACCCAACAATTACAGCTGGCAGTGACTCGACAACTGTAGCACTACGTACAATCAGTGACGATCAAGTTGTGGTTAGCGCCACAGTTCCGCCAAGTTTTAACTTTGTACTTGATGCTAACACGACTTCATTTACCTCAAACCTTGACTCCGGTTTTGTGCGCTCAACTACTGGACGAACAGTTACAATCAATACCAACGCAACTAATGGCTGGATAACCTGGGTTAAAGATACTAACGCCGGCCTATCGTCATCTATCGCGGCTAAGACCATTAACGCCGCCGGAACCATCGACGGTACTCCATCTACGCTTAGTGCTGGAACTGAGGGCTACGTGCTCGATGTTGACCTAACTACCAATGGTGCTGGTGGCGGTACGCCAACGATTGCTGCTGAATATAATGGCGGAGCAAACCAGGGCGGAACCCTTAGTGCCTCAAATTATCAGGTTGCTGCCTCATCTGGTGGCACAGCTGTCGGCGATGTTATTACCTTCGTCGGTAAGGCTGCTATCGCTGCTGACACCCCAGCTGCTCCTGACTACACAGACACCTGGACAATCATCGGTGCTGGTACTTTCTAGAACTACTCAATAGGACTAAATGACAACAATAAACTACCTCCGCATAGGGGGTAGTTTATTAACTTCTAATGTATAATCAGTAGTTATGAAATTAAGGGTAGATCGTCTCGGGTCTTGGCTGGCTGCGCTGGCATTTGTATTAGCTTTACTATTTGTTCCGGTGTCTGTTTTTGCCCAAACTAGCTCAGATGTTGGCGCTCTCCATTTGACCAATTTGCCATTACCCGTAAATGTTGTTGGTAAGCCAGGCGAGACAGTCACGACCACACTTAGAATAAAAAACAGTGGCAGCAAGACAGAAGTCTTAAAAGTCGGACTTCTTAAATTCTCAGCATATGGTCAGGATGGTAAGCCCCAGCTCTTGGACCGCGAAAAAGGTGATGACTACTTTGATTGGGTAAGGTTCTCGCAAAATAAGTTTAGTGCCGAGCCAGACGTTTGGCATGAGATTACGATGACAATTGCTCTGCCCAAAGACGCGGCGCTTGGTTATTATTACGCTGTTACTTTCTCTCGCTTAAACCCCCCAACAGCATCTAATACTAATAAATTGCTAGGCGGCACAGCTATATTGGTCTTAGTCGAGGCGCAGTCGCCTAACGCTAAAAGGGAAATTGCCATCGATCAGTTCATAGCCCTAAAACGAATATATGAATTTTTACCAGCTGAGTTCACGATTAAGCTGGCCAACAAAGGAAATATTCACTTAGCCTCAACTGGTAATATTTTTATTAAGCAAGGCGGTAGGGTCATAACAACGCTTGATGTCAACCAAACGGCCGGTAATATTTTGCCCAATACTAAGCGTATATTTAGCGCTCAATGGAGTGATGGTTTCCCGGTTTATACAGCCGTTGAATCTGGGGGCAAGACCCAGCTTGATAAAAAAGGCAACGCCGTATACAAGCTAAAATGGGATATTTCTAAAATTTCTCATTTAAGATTCGGTTACTACACGGCTAATCTAGTCATGACCTATGACGACGGTAAGCGCGATGTACCGCTAGAAGCTATAGTTGGATTTTGGGTAATCCCGTGGCGACTGATTGCTGCGACTATTGTGCCGCTCGTTTTGGTCGGTTTCTTAATCTATAAATATCTTAAACTCCGTAAACGGCTCAAAAAACTGACAGCTAGGGTCGCAGAATGAGACGATTTAGCATTTTACTGGCCGTGTTTGTAACTATATTTGGTTTATCGCGTCCTGTTTTTGCACAGACCAAAGATCCGGGCGGGCTTAGTATTACGACATCACCGCTACCAATTAGTATTTCGGCTAAACCCGGCGAGACTGTCCAGACTAATCTGAGAATTAAAAACAGTGGCAATAGCACCGAGACACTAAAAGTGGGGTTAATGAAGTTTTCGGCTTTCGGTGATGAGGGCAAACCGAAGCTTGAAGACAAGGTAGTCGGTGATGACTATTTTGACTGGGTCAGTTTCTCGAGGACCGTCTTTAGGGCTGAACCAAACGTTTGGCAAGATATCACTATGACAATTAATGTGCCAAAGAGCGCTGCTTTTGGCTATTATTATGCTGTTACATTTCAGCGGGCCAATCCGGCGTCGGCCAATACGACTAAGGCTACGGTTCTGCTAGGCGGCACTGCAACCTTAGTTTTACTCGACGTAGACTCCCCAAACGCCAAACGCCAGCTAGAACTTGTGAATTTTAAGGTCAGTAGGCGCAGTTATGAATTCTTACCAGTCGAGTTCAGTATCAGACTCAAAAATACCGGTAATGTTCATGTTGTACCAACCGGGTCAATCTACATCACGCGGGGCGCCAACCAAATTGAGGTCTTGCCATTTAATGCGACCAAAGGCAACGTCCTTCCTTCAAGTGGTAGGATATTTACCCAGGACTGGAAGTCAGGATTTCCGGTATACGAACCAAAAATTGTCAACGGCACCACGCAGCTAAAAAATGGCCAAACAGTCTACAAGTTAAACTGGAAGTTCAATCGTATTACCGATCTGCGTTTTGGGCGCTATACGGCGCACATAACAGTGGTATATGACGATGGCAAGCACGACCAAGCACTTGATAGCAGTGTAAGTTTTTGGGTAATCCCATGGCGGCTGATTGGCATATTTATTGGTATACCACTAGCCATGATTGGCACGATTATCTATCTAGTTATTAGTCGTCGCAAATACAAGAAGAAGAGTCAGCATGCTAAAGCCACTAAAGACTAAATTTAGTAGTCTTAAGTTAGTTGGTTTAGTAGTACTAGGCTTGGCTGCACCACTACTATTTAGTCATAGTTCACAAGCCGCCGCTAGAGGTGGGGTAACTATCAGTCCTGCCTATCAAGATATTGCTGTAAATGGCAACGAATCACTGAGTGAAGAGTTTTCAATCACAAATAACGACAATACGCCAGCCACATTTGATTTAACGACCGTCGATATGGGTGCGCTGAATGATACTGGCGGGATTGTTTTCTCAGGCTTACCGGCTGATTATGCAGTTCGCTACGGTTTGGCCAAATGGCTGAGTTTGCCCGAACAAACCGTCACTTTGGCCGGCCACGAGGCCAGAAAGATTGCCTTTACGATTTCAACCGACGACAGTTTTACGCCTGGTGGCCACTACGGGGCAATCGTTGCCAAACTCGTGACCGATATTCAGCCGACTAAGAACCAAATTCGTTTAAATCCAGAGCTAGCGACTATTTTACTGGTTAGGAAAATAGGTGGCGAAAAGTACGGTCTAACTGTCGCTAGTTATAAGTTCAGGCCACGTCTTTGGTTACCAATCTATAGCTATCACCTCAACTTTGGCAACACCGGCAATGTCCATATTGTGCCTAGAGGCCTAGTGACGATTACGAATCCATTTGGTCACGAAGTTGCCAGAGGTATTATCAATAATCAATCGGGATTCACTTTACCTGGTCTTAGCCGAGATTATGTGATTGAGATGAGCTATAGCAGCAAATTGCTCTGGCCCGGGCGCTATCATATTCACGTAGCTTATCGTTACGATGGCCGTGACGATACCACTAACTTAGAGACCAGCTTTTTGCTACTCAATATCCCGCTGGTTATTTTGGTTTTTGGGCTAACTTACGTTGGCGTCAAGACCTATCGTCGATACCATAAAATAGCCAGATTAAAAACGGTTAGGGCTGCCAGGAACATTATCAAATACTGTAGAAGGTCTAGGCTTTACGAATGGCTGTATCGAAAGTACCTATCAAGGTTTGTTGCCTCGAAGTATTATCAGATTATTAATGACAAGGTTTTTGTACTACTAAAGCCTAAAAAAACCATCAGAGTCATCTCGAGCAGGGATCTGACAATTGATAAACGCCACGCTTCAAATAAGCCCGTATCCAAAAAGCCCAAAAAGTAATCCACAGTTTAAGCATAATAATCTTGAGAACAGAGTGGTAAACTGTTAAGCTTAAAGTGTAAATAAACAGGTGCGAGGGTAGAAATCAAAAGAGTAAAGGTCGGTTCACGAACTTTTCTTCAGCTTGGACTTTTTCTAGTTCTTGTTGTTGTATTTCTTACACTTCAAAAACCTCGGTCAGCTCACGCCACAATCAATCGTCAAATCAGTTTTCAGGGCAAAATAGTCCTAAATTCCAACAGTACCAATATCACCAACAGTCCTTATAACATGGAGTTCAAAATCTACTCCGGGGGTGATGGTGTGGTTGGTGGTGGCGACGAAACATTACTTTGGACAGAAGATCACTTACGTAATTCGAGTACCGGTATAACAATCACAGACGGTGTTTTTCAAGTTAATCTCGGTGCTGTGACGGCGCTACCGGGCAGTATTGACTTCAATAACTCCACCATTTGGTTATCAATTAATCTTGGTAACACTAATGCCACTTGTACGCCATTTGCCTCGTGTTCGGGTGACGGTGAAATGAGCCCAATGGTCAGGTTTACGGCCTCACCCTATGCCTTTAACGCTGACTTACTTGACGGTGTTGATAGTACGGCATTCGGTCAACTATCGACGGCTAACACCTGGACTAATACTAATACTTTTAACTCGCAAGCGACTTTTAATACTGACACGAGCTATGTTTTTAACGGCACCGAACACATTGCTGTTACCTCTGACTTAGCCGGTACGCTCAACGTTTTATCGGTAGTTGCGACGCCGTCGTCAACCGCAGGTACGACAGCCGGATTATTCGTCCAGCAGGCCGATTCGGCCAATACTAACGGGCTCGACAACGGTCTGGTAATTGATAATGCCGATACCAACTTGGCAATTACTGCCGCACTTAAGATTCAAAATAGTGGTGGCGGAGGATATACGACGATTATCGACAACCAAGGTACGCTGATAAGTGGCTCAGAGCTTAATCTTCTAGATGGTCATACGTCAGCCCTCGTTGACACCGCAACTACCGGTACGATTGCCATCACCGGCACAGGCACCCTAAATGCCGGCGCTATTTCATCAGGCTTTGGGGCGATTGATACCGGTCTCGATAACATTACTACCACTGGTACGATCGGTACGGCAACTTCAACTACTTTTACCGGTGGGCTGGCTACTTTTACCGGTTTGACGCTTAACCAAGGCGCCTCGACAACTTCAAGTATTCTATCAACGGCAGCACCACTAGTTGATATGTTAAAAATCTCTAACTCTACTTTTCCAAACGTAACAGCCGGAGTAAGCGGTTTACAGATAACTTATAACGGTGGTGCGGCAGCAGTCGAAGCCAGTGCCGAGCGGATTGACTTAACTGGTGGTACAACGGCCGGAGCTGGGGCAGTTTGGAATGGACTCAGAATTGTCCAAGGCACGATTACGACTGGTACGTCAGTTCAAGACGTAAAACTCGAAACCGCCGCTTTAACTCAAACAGCAGCCAACACCACGAATATTAACGGTTTGAATCTGGCAGTAGCTGGCGCATTAGTTCAAAGTACTGCCGCCGGTACTATTAACTACGCCGGCTTAAATTTGACTTCGCCGGCGTCGACGATTAACTTCGCCGGAGGCACGTTGCTTAATGACGGTCTCAAAATAACTCAAGGTTCATACACTGTATCAACGACTAACAGTGTTTCCGGTGGGGTAAACGGCATAGATGTTATTGGTGGTTCGATTGCGCCGGCGACTGGCGTGACGGGCACCATCAACGACATTAATCTAACGACAGCGGCTTTGGCATTGACGACAACTGGTACAGCAATCATTCATGGTGTTTACTTAGGCTCTGCCGGTGCATTGAGTACAGGAACCGCGGCTGGCACAATCGATTGGTCAGGAATTAACATCGCCGGACCGGCAACAAATGTTAATATTGCGGGTAGTTCAATACTGAGTGATGGATTAGATATAGTCACCGGTGCCCATACTCAAAGCACCACCGGAACAGGCATTATTAACGGGATTGATTTGACGATAGGTACTTTAACTGCCAGTGCTACAGGTGGCACAACCAATGGAATATTAATCGCCGGTGGCGCCATTACTGCCTCGTCGGCTGCTGCCGGTACGACTAATGCGATATCTTTCTCAACGGCGGCGCTAGCCTTAACTAGTGCTACAACGCAAACAATTAATGGCCTAAATATGTCAGCCGCTGGGGCAATCAGTACCGCCACCAATGCTGGTGCTTCGATTAATTATTCGGGACTTAATTTATTGACGCCTGACGCCACCGCTAACGTAGCAAGTTCGGTAATTTTGAACGACGGCGTTAAGCTAACTATGGGCACTGCCACGATGACTCTCGGCACTTCACTAACTTCTAACGGTCTTGATATAAGTGTTGGTGCCTTGACACCGACGGTAACGGGCGGCACAACCAATGGTATTAAAATTGCTGGTGGCGCTATCAATACTTTCACTTCGGCGGGCACAACCAATGGCATATCACTATCTACTGCAACGATGACTAATACGGTAGCTAGTACCCAGACAGTGACGGGTATCAGTCTAGGAACAGCCGGTGCGCTAACTCAAAACACCAATGCCGGTACAATTAACTGGTCCGGCTTTTTGCTCAACACTCCAAACATTACTCAAACTACTGGAACGGTAGTTGCCGACGGCCTTAACGTATTGCTTGGCTCAGTTACGACCGGTGGTAAACAGACCGGCATCGAGTTCTCGAGTATTGCCGCACCGACAGCCGGTACCAGCACTGGACTCTATTTTAGCGATATTGACTTTGCTGACTTACATTCGGCGACCGCTGCTAATAACAACGTTGCCAACATTATTATCAAGCAATCGGCAGTCGGTAATAACGCCAATACTTTTACGATTAAAAATGACGCAGCAACGCCATTTAGTTTGTTTGAACTTCGAGACTTGACTGCTAACAGCAATCAATTCGGTAGTTTGGCGATCGCCGACGCATTTGTTTCACGTCAATCATACTTCGGTGAAGAGTTTAACAGTTTTAGGCCACAAACCTGTGGTTTGTTAGTAAATGCCTTAACAGATACACATCGTATTTCACGTGGTGACTGGGGTAACGCCGCTACGGCAACGGTTTGTAACACCGCTAATACTAGCAACGCTAGTGGAGAAATTAGCACAAGTGGTGTTTTCGGTGCGGCGGCGGCCACTAATGGCTGTACCTACGCAAACACGGCTAGTAATACTAACGGCTTCGAGAGGACAACCGCCACGACAGGTGCTACTGCTGGTAGTACCGCCGATTGTCTCGAGGTCTTGGGTGGCGCAGCTGCAGCTAATACAAACAATAATATTTTTAATGGTAGCAACTTCCCGCAAATTGAAATGAAATGGACTTCTAGCGCCTACGGGTCAACCCAACGAACTTTCATGGGTATTAGTGACCTAGCGACAGCTGTTGCCAACCCGACGACTGCGACCAAAGGTGCCTATTTTAGTAATTGTAGCGCCCCAACCACCCCAACTTGTGGTACTGGTTTAGTTGGCGCGGTACAAGATGGCGCAAATGCCGCTAACACTGTGTCATGTCCGGCGACAGATTCACAGGGTCAAGCATTGACAGCGGCCAAGTGGGTCTATGGCCGAATTGAGTTTCGTAAAACGCCAGCAGCTGGTTCGGCTGAAATCCAATTCTTTGTCGATTATGACACTTCAAACGGTGTTGCCGAGACTAGTTGTGGTACGGTCACTAACCCGACAGCAAGCCTAGCTGCCTCACCAATGTCAATGCTTAACATGGTCGTTAACTCAGCAGTCAGCCTAAGTACCACTCACGATGTTGACTTCTTCCGCGTCTGGCAAGATGATGCTCCTGTCACGCCGGTACCGAATCAAGTCACAACTATTACTGCCGCCCCAATTGCCCAGTTAGTCACGCCACCACTAACAATTAACTCAGCACCGGCAGGTCCGGACCCTAAAGCAACACTAGCTCAATTTATGGCCCAAGTTGAACCGGAGGTTGCTGCTGCCAATGCCGGAACTATTGATACCGGTTATTTAACAGCGTCAGGCAGTATTGTGACGCCAAAGGTTGTCACTGACACGGCTCAGGTCAATGGTCTTGAGGCGGCCACGAACGGCGACATCAGCATTAAAGTTGGCGGCAACGGACAGCTCATAATTGTAAATTCGACCGGGCAAAAAGTCGTAACTTTTGACAGTGCCGGTAATACCAAATTTAACGGTAAGGTCAATGTCGGACTTGATTTGTCGATTACGGGGAGTCTGTTTGCATCTGGCGGACTTCACGCCGGCGGTACCTCTGTCTTTGGTGGCGAGACTACCTTCCAGAAAATAGTTAACTTTATGGACAAAACTGTCTTTGGTAAGGATGTCAGTTTTGACTCAACAGCAACTTTCAATAATGACAGTGGTGGTTTTGCTACAATTCATGATAGTCAACAAGAAATTGCGATTAACTTTACGAAGCCATACCTATCTATTCCGGTAGTAACGGTTAGTGTTAAGAATGGTCAGTTTGTAGAATATTCCTACAAAGACCTAAGTTCGACAGGCTTTAAAATAGTATTAACAAAGCCAGCGGTTGGCGACATTGAGTTTGCATGGACTGCGCTGTCTGTCAAAGACGCCAATACTAGCCAAGTTCCGTTACCGGCTCCTGCCATAACCCAATAAGATATTAATCAATTGATAAATGCGCTAAACTAATACGAGAATTGCACCAATCAGGAGGAGACGGTATGCTGAGCGAAGATGATCAAACTGAGACTAAGAGTCCTACTAAGTCAGTAAGCGGACATAAGGCCAAAAAGGTTCTACAGAAGAACTGGCTGACTCTTGGAATTTTTACAATCTTAATTATCGTCATTGGCATACTCTATGTCCGCTATCAGACGGCTCAACGTGATCTAAAGCGCCTCGACACCACAGCTTCAACTAAGCAACAAGTTCAGAATTTACAAGATAAAGTAAGTAAGTTGGTTGATTTGCCGCAAAATGAGACACCAACTGTGGCGACCGTCAGTGATGTCAGTAAACTTAACGATCAGCCGTTCTTTCTGCATGCCCAGAACGGCGACCAAGTGTTGATATATACCAGTGCTAAGCGAGCGATACTTTATCGCCCCACGACTAACAAAATTATAGAAGTCGGACCAGTTAATATTGGCGATGTGGGTACGACCAAGGTCAACTAAGTAGCTAGTTACTGAGTAAATCGATAATCAAAGCCGCTGTCCAGCTAAAGTTTTTGGCACCAGCTGGTGAGCCATCGATAGGTGAGAAGTACTCATTCATACCAGAGGCTTTGACGAGTTCGAGACAAGTGCTCGAGAGCGCTTTAGCTTCGTCATCAAATCCATAGCTCTTCAGACCCTCGATAATCATCCAGTTGGTATTAATCCAAGTTGGCCCTTGCCAGTAGCCGTGTGACTTAAACCATTCGGAGTCTAGTGGCACACTTGGTACAGGGAAGGGTGAGCCGAAGCCGTTAGCATTTTTTAGTAAGCCGACCAGCTGTCTGGCACGTTCTTTAGTAACACTACCACCATATAAGGGTAACAGCGTGGCAATGGTTGGGATTTTTATAAGTTTATGGGTAACAAAGCTGCGCGAGTAATATTGATTGCCGTAGGCATCCCAGAGCAGCTCCAGCGCCGTCTCAGTTTGTGTCATTTTTGTTTCAAGCTCAGTCGGTAGATTCTTTTTAGTCGTGTTAGCAATATGCTGCAATTGGCGGTTGGACCTTATTAGTATTGAGTTGAAGCTGAGGTCTTCAATCGCAAATAAGGAGTGGCTTAGGATCTTATTAATATCATAATTTTTGCGCCGAAGTCGTCTTTGGACGCCATATAAAGCTAGAGCTTCGAATGTCGATAGTCTTTCACCGGGCAGGGTAAATCTAGTGTCACGACGAAGCATGTTGGCAAAAATTTGGACAGGCCGACGACGGGCTAGTTTAACCCAGAGTGAAAGGTCGTGTTCTTGTAGTTCGGCCATCCAAGGTGGTGTGTTATCAAGGCCAGTCTCCCAAGGGTGAATCTGGAGAATTAAGCCTTCGGAGTGTGGATCGCGCTCATTGTATAGCCACTCATGATAAGCGACTAGAGCAGGAAAGACTGTTTGATACCAAGTCCGGCGTTCGCCAATTTTCATTTTCTCGCCAATTCTGACAACGGCTTCGGCAATTATCGGCGGCTGGGTAATGCCACTGGTAGCGACGATATCGGGCGCAAACGGGCTGAGCCAACTACGCCAGATATTGCGGTCACGCCGGTGTTCATCACCATCGGCAAAAATCATGTGTGGTAGCATGCCATTGGCCCACTGACCTCTTAAAATGCTTAAAATCTCTTTTTTGGCTCGTTCAACGTCATAATTACGCAAACCAATCGATATAAAACAACTGTCCCATAACCATTGGTGTGAATATAGACCTTCAGCCGGTACGGTATAATCACCGTTTTTATTAAGTTCAAGTACGGCCTTGGCTTCGTTTAGCAGTTCTTCTTTTTCATCCATGTCTAAACAATAGTATAGCTTAAGCCTAGCCAATACAGTCGGTCGAAATAATGATATTTCAGCGTTCTGAGTCGTGACTTCTAGGTTTTACAATATCACCGATAAATGTTTCTACGGAGGTAAGAGCTACTCTAGCTACCGTTCGAGCGCTGCGTAACAGCTTAGCTGACCGCTCGATGAAGCCCGCAGATTCTTCGGCAACATGGTCTCTGATTCGATTAGTCATCCGAAAAGGCGATATACCCGATAGTTGGGCAGATAGGTGTTCGATATAAACTGATTCCTCGTGTTCATCCATAATACAAACAATATACTAGAATTGCTAAAAAACAACTAACATTCTATCTAAAGTTCGTAAAACTTAAAGGGAAATCGAAATCCTGAGACTTTAAAAGTTGCATAACTGTTTGTAGGTCATCTTTACTCGAGCTCATGACTCGGACTTCATCGCCTTGGATTTGGGTCTTAACTTTTGGCAGATTATCGCGGATCAGGGCGGTAATTTTTTTGGCCTTTTCCTGGTCAAGGCCTTTCTTAAATAGTACCTCTTTTGTAGTTTTAAGATTAGCAATAACTGGTTCTTTTGAGATGTCGAGGACTTTTTGACTTTGATTACGCGAGGCTAATTTCTTACGAACAATCTCGATAATCGAATCTATCTGCCAGTCGCCACTACCAGTAATCTTAAGCCCGGTTTTGTCGGCATTTAGCCATTCAAGTAATGCCGGCGTGCCCTTAAAGTCATAACGACTATCGATTTCGCGCAGGGCTTGGTCGAAGACATTATTCATCTCTGCCTTGTCATAATCACTAACTACATCAAAACTAAAGTTTGCCATAAATTAATCCAGCCTAAATGATAAATATTTTCTATGCAATGTTCCACCCCTCCAGGTTATTGACTCGGTGATGTAGTGCATTATTGAAAGCGTGAGTCCTATTAACAGTGCAAAATTTCCCGGTCTGGTAGTAATAAAATAGGCAATCATAAGAGAGAGTCCAACGCAAACCGTCCATATCGGTAAGTAGGGGCTGGTTGCTTTGTAAATATAATTTTTAGCGGTTGGCGTGTTGCGATTAGTATCGTGTGCCACATAGAACATATAGGCGGTTACGTCATGAACAATGCGTGGTGCCAAAATAACAAAAAGTGGTAGCTTGGCGTAATAGCTATATACGGTCAAAAACAGTAGTCCAAGATTGGCTATTAAGTACAGCCTTCCGGAGCGCTTCGGAATTTTGTAGAATAAATAGCCCGACACCCCAACTACTGCCACAGTAAGAAACAGGATTACATTTAGAAGCTGTACTCTTGGTATAGATAGGCTATTGCCATAAAACCCAACGCCTGCCGAAAGCAGAATCGCAACTAAAGTGTAGCCCCAGCCCCAGTAATCATAAATTTTACTAGGGCTTCGATTTAACATTTTGCCAATGCCAAGTTGTTGTTTGGTGACATGAACGACTGTCCAGGCATAGAAAAATGCATAAAAACCATTCATCCCCGATACTTTATAAACAAGAAAAACGATAATAGAAGCGACAATAGCTCTTTCAATGATCGCTGATTTGTAAAACTGTAAATATTCTTTATCTAGAAATATTAGATTACTGGCCATGATGTGGGGATAGCCAAAAATTAGGCTGTACATGAAAATTTGATACGGAGATGAGGGAAGTTTTTGCCGTAGACCTAGACTAAATAAGCTATCGACTAATAATGCAATCATTACGAGAATAATCGGGATATAAGGAATAAACAGAGTCTTATAGCTGTAAGTTAAGGTCGCTTTATTTTCTGCCACTTTCATATCATTATCTTAACAAATAAACCCAGGCACTGCTAACAACGAACACAGATGGTTAAATCACTGGTGATTTTTCTAAACGCTAGCGGGCTGTTGGTGTAGTTCAGTTACAAATATCGGGTCAATCATATTCAAAGCTATATCTCGTCTTTTTTCTCTAAATGCGCCTAGACCCTCTAGAACTTGATGCCCTTGATCGGCGAGCCAAACCTTTGCCGGCATACCACTTCGGCCAGATATTTCGTCAATCGGGATATCACTAAAGCGAGGCCCAGCATAACTATCGGCCAGAATTTCAATACTTGTTTCAACGCTTCCAGGATTAATAGCTAAGCTTAGTGCCGTTAAACCTACGTATCGTGCCCTAACTGTATCAAGGCTATCCGTTTTGTTCCCCCACTTCTCCCAACTAAGCCGTTTTTCTACTAACTCCCTATTGTTTGGAAAGTGTATTGCAACGTCGAGTATTGCTGGAGTAACGTTTGGAACGTGTTCAGCTCTCAGGGCTTTTTGATAAGGTAAATCTGGGTGGGCTTCCAAGGAGCGTCTGACGTAACCAACTGCATCAGTGGCATTAAAAAGCTCAGGATTGGACTGGGTGGGATGAAGTTCATCAACTATTTCCGACCATCGACCAAGGCGTCTCATTAAAGTGTAGGGGCTGACCACCAATAAACCTTCTTGTGCGGCAGCTATTGCTTCAAGACCGGTTGGCGGGCGAGGTGAATTTCTATTTAGATCCCATTCTAAAAAGTTGTCTATCAATATGTTATTCGCGGGTACTGCGCGTTTGTTTGTTTTGGGTTTTGGCACTTTAGGGGCTTTAGGGTATAAATTGTCAACAATTTCTGTCCACGGACCAAGGTGCTTCGCAACAGTTTTCGGATGGGCTATCAATTTTCCAGTGCGGGAAGCATCAATCGCCTCGGCTCTTGTTGGGCGAATTGATGACTCTCGACCCTCTGCCCAAGTTACAAAACTAGCACTTAATCGATCATCGGCATGTATCACTTCATCCCATTTTCCAAGATGGCGCGTAAGGGTACGAGGATGAACCTTTAATTGCTGGTTACTAAAGGCTCGACGAGCTTCACGATCCTTAGGCAGCTTTGTAGATTCACGATCTTGCTCCCATTGCTGGAGCGCAGTCGTTAAACTGTCTTTGGTATGAATTTGCCTGACGCTCAGTGGGTCAACGCCAACCAATGCAGCAATACCGGGCATGCGGCCATGTCTACGCCTTACTGACGTGGTCGGCCCACCTTGGTTATCCATTTCTATAGTTGTTGGGAACCGTCCTTCACGCGCCATAAACTCGCCTATCCAGTCTTTGACGCGCTCGTCGGTCCATGCTGGTCCGCCCATAATACTACAATTATATAATATAATCTACTTCAGGTCTAGTCAGTCTTAAGCGAGAGTATACCCTAACGACATGTAGCAAAAGCGGATGCCCGTTTATCTTTAACTAACAGGTAAGCGTTATAATGTAGTCATGCCTGAAACTATAAACACAGACTCCGCCGGACGGGGATTTGCCCACTCCGATGATATTATTCTTTGTCAATCTGCACGTACTAGAACTATTTTTAGGCCGGTAATACATGGCGGCGGCGTTCGAGGTTTTGTAATCCGTCAAAAAATTGGTGAGGGTGGCACTTGGCAAGACCTAAACGAAGTTGATTTTAGGAGTGCACCTGCCGACACAGCGATTCACATAGAGTTAGATACGGATGCGACTTCAAAACTGTTTACGAAACTGGGGCAACTATATCAAGTTCAAGAAGACGGTGTTTCGTATGGTCATCAGAGTTATCAAGTAGCTCGCGAGGGAGAAGCGATCCTAATTGACGATCAAAACAAAGCCGAAATTATACAAAAAATGCTCGATCAAAACTTATCTGAAGATTTTTGGCAAAGCCTTAACCAGAGCAACCCAGAGTTAGCGGCTCAACTTGCCGCCGGTGCAATCCAACAAAATAGAATTTCAGTCATCGATGAATTTGAACGAAGCCTGGTTTCCCATCCGAGCGATGAGAGTTTCTGGCAAGCCTTTTTTGAGACTAACCCATGGATTTTGGAAAGTGTTTTTTCGGCCGCAGTTTTTATGCTGGGCGGCGAAAGTTATGTTGGCGGTAAGCGACCTATTGGGAGGAGCGGTGCAGGTGGAGTTGCTACCGATTTCTTGTTTGCAGATGATAGCACGAAGAGTTTTGCAGTTGTTGAGATAAAAACACCTGACACCGATCTTGTCGGTGCGCAATACCGCGGCAATAACGACACGGGATTCGATAATGAGACCTACAGTATGCATAGTAAACTATCGGGTTCAATTGTTCAGATCCGTAACCAGATAAGTGTTGCTGTAAACAGTTTTGAATCAACACTCGGCCCAGGGTTTGAGTATAAAATAAACCGCGTACATCCAAAAGGAGTACTTATAATCGGAACACTGACCGGTTTGAACGAACGAAAGCAGTCGTCGTTTAATCAGTTTAGACACGGGCTTTTCAGCCTAACGGTTATAACATATGATGAAGTCTTAAAGCGACTCAAGGCGCTTTATTGCCCGACACCCACTAGTAGCCTGAGCGACACCTCTACCAGTGAGGCAGAACGCATAGTCAACACGCCAATTTAGACAAAATCTCACCCTGACATGACTTTATTTAAAAAGTCAGGGAATAAGCAGCCATTGTTTACGGAGCCACTGACTTAAATGAAGCAACAAAGTGGTTAAATTCTTCAAGGCTAACATTGTTGTAAGTCCAGAGTGTGTACCGTTTTGTGCTGATATAAAATATTGCAAGATGCATTTGGCCCTGATCAGCACTAGTAAGGTTACCTGTCATAGCAGTTTGATTTGCAATTGTTGTAGGTGAGGTACTATCAACATGGGCATGAAACAGATCACCAAACTGATAAAACCAGTACACAATGTTCTGTATTTTGTCGTCTTGAGTTTTTACGTCTTCGCTTTGGTTCGGTTTCACGAAAACCATATACGACTGAGATTTTGAATCACCGTTATTCCACAGGTATTGTGTGGTGACATCGCCAGAGCTATCAGCTGCTCCGTTTTGAATAGCGATATTTTCGTTATTTGGAAAATCGATACTAAAATTATCTTGCGCAGATGTAAATAGAGGTTTGGTTGCAGATTGGGCCTGCGTAAGATTAGCGGCAGTACCGGGCTTATTATTGGACTTATGCAACGCGCCAACAGCTAAAACTGCCAACAAAATACACACGCCCACTATAATATTTTGGCTAGAGATATCACTATCGTTCGTCTTCTTATTCATATAGTTGTTAATTATACGCTCACGTACTAAAATATTTATAAATGAAGAAGAATCTTATCCTGATTGGCTATCCAATGACCTATCTTATAGGAGCGGTTGTTCCCGTAATTTTTATTAGAATAATATTTCGCCAAGATATAATTTATACTGTAAAAACTTTTAATACTGTCAGTCATGTTTTTATTGATGTCATTAGTACTGCGCTATTTGTTAGCGACCCCCTTAACCCCTTCGGGTTAAAGCGCTTCCTAGCGTTCGTATCACTTGCTTTTGTTGGGCCAGCCGTTGTTTACGGTTACCATAGACTAGTTGAAAAGAACAGTTAATCACTACCTGTTACTACTGACCCAGAGAACCCAGGCCGCTAATCGTCTCAGGCTCTTCCGTCTGCTGCCAAACCTTGTCAGCTGCTGTTGCGTTAGCCAGCAATTGCCCACTAGTCGTAACTGCAAACCGCATATCTTCCTCATAAGCCTCATCAAGAGCCTTGGTTATGCGCCGCTGTAGCTTCTTTTGTGTCCGGGCGTCAGGGCAGACCATAAGGAAGGTCGGTAGATCGCTTTCATTCTCAATATCCCAGTCGCCACTCTCTTTGTATTTGAGATAGTGGTCAACTTTGCGAGCCATCACAAAGAACGGCGTACTGGCATCAAAGACGTCGAGGAAGAAGTTACGGATATTCCCCGTGCCCTTAGCGCCGCCTTTGAGTTTCATATAGGCATCGGGTGACCAAGTCGGCATGCCTTCCCAGCCTCTGAGGCTACTTTGGACGTAGTAATCGAGCTCTGTGCCATAAAGTGACCGGAACTTGTTACGAACCGCTACCACCACTAGGCAGTGATCTATAAAGGTATCTGACATGTTCTTGTTTTTGTAGAAGCTCTTCATCATGCGTTCATCAACACGGGTTGAGCCACTAGCTTTCAGCGCCCGTGCGCCGCTCGGCAGCAAGTAATAGGACGCTGGTTTACCCTGGAGTTTGTAACTTGGTTCGTAATGCTTGGCTATGTAGCCTCGGGCTTCAAGTATGCGTAGTCGTTTCTGGACGTACTTACCACTTGGTTTATCGAAGTACTGAGCAATGTGTTCGGCAGCACAGAAGCGGTAAGCACACAGCAGCTCAAGCACCTTAAGCTGATCACTGTTTAATGGTCGTCTATATTTAGGTTCAACTGTACTCATTTGTATTACCTTAATCGTTTAAATCCATCTAACTGCCTAATCAAAGTGACCAATAATCAACTAAACAATCCATGCCAAATCCCTAATAACACCTAACTAAACCAATAACCTAAAACTACCAATACACCCATAACACTAATCATCTACTAACTAATATCCTACTATACTATTCTCTGCTTTATATTTATATAAAAAAGAAGAGAGAAGAAAAAAGAAAATAATAGATAATAGAAGAGGAGATGAGTATGTTATCGACGGGTAACTTAAGATCTATCAAAAGGATGATTGATTGTTACCAGGGGTTATACTAGGTACATGCCAGATAAAAAGCCTTTAACCGACGAAGAACGCCAAGCCTACCTAGACAACCTGCCAGACGATCAGGTCAATCCTGATGCGGCTGATACGTTCGAGGATGCTATCGAACGCGCTTCGAAGCCGCCGCAATCAGAACAGGAAACACCAGATTCTGGCGATGGTTATAGCGATACACAAACTCATTCACATACAGCTGAAGATACTTCGGACTAACGCAGTGGTAGGTTCCGTCTATGGAACGCTTAAGCTGTCCCCAGAAACCCTCAATCGTATTAGTGTGTACGCCTGAACGGACATATTCCAACTTGGAGTGATTAACAAACTCATGGTCGAATGTTCGGCGGACGCGAGTGTAGATGCGGCTCTCATCGCTATGGACGATCGTACCTGGAGCAATGCTTGAGCGCAGGAATGGCAACGCTACAGTGGCGTCAGCATGCTTAGTTGTCATGGCCTTGATTTGGCCGACATCCTTTTTCTTCTCAACGATACCAATAACAGCAGTTTTGTTATCGTACATTCCGATACGGCGATGCTTGCCACCAATGTAGGTTTCATCTACTTCGGCAATGCCAGTTAGCGGGCTATCGCCTTGCTGCATGAGAGTGCGAACTTGTTTAGCGATTCGCCACGCACATTTATAAGTAACGCCTAAGTGTCGTTCAACTTCTTTAGCGGCTACGCCGTTCTTCGCCACAGAGAATAAAAAGATAACGTAGAACCAGCTGCGTAGTGAGGTAGCAGATTTGTGAAAAATAGTACCAGCCAGCGGGTGTATCTGATTGCCGCAATCTTTACACTCGTAGCACTTGCGGTTCCTAACTCGGTAGTAGCTGGGGTTTACGATGCCACACTTTTTGCAAACAGGCATATCGCCGTAAGCTTGATAGAACATGTAATCAAGACAGCTGTCATCGTCAGGGAAACGCTCATTAAACTGTTTGATCGTAAATCTCATAATTACAGTGTATAACAGGGGTTACATGTTGTCAAGGGATAGTCTCGGTCTTAAGGCACCAAACTCATATATGTCCGAAGTGCTTTTTGGCCGACTATCGATTTTAGGCTTTGCTTGCGGTCTGGTCGCGGGTCCTGGTCACTGGTTGTCATGCCAAGTGCCCGCATAGCGGCATTTTGTCCAGCTACGAAGCCTTTCCTGAGTAGCTCGGGGTCACGGCAAAGTAAATCGGGTAATTCGACATCACCAGAGGGGTGAATCCGTTCGATGTTTTGGGTATCTGGCGAGTTTAGGATAATTGCTTGCAAGCGACCAAAACGTAGGTACTTCTTGCCAGCGTCAGGACCGCCATGTTTGTCTATCCAGCCCCCGAAATAGTTAGCCACGACTGTATCGACATAGTTGTAGCCGGTCTTTGCCTTGCTGGCTATGTTTAATACTTTCACTTCTTTACCTGGCTCCGTTGCCTGAAGCCTTGAAATTGCAATATGAGCGGTGTCAATCGTTGATAGACCACCGTCAGCATAGGCTATGCCGTTTATGATAGGCGGCTTTCCAGCTAATCTCGGCAAGTGAACGGTGGCCATGAGTAAGTCTTTATACTTTCGAGGATCACCTATTTCATCATTTTTTGAGATCGTTTCTGGTCCAAAGTCTTGCAGGTTAGTAACGTTAAACCAAATATCCCTAGGGTCAGCGGCCAAAGCGTCTGTGTCGAGTGGTGTCTCGTCTAATACTTGTTGCAGCACGCCAAGATCCATTATTGGTTCACGTATTAACGCTCGCCAAGGCTTAATCAGGTCTTCTTGGCTAAACTTTTCGATCAGAATTTTCTCAGTTACTCGAATTTGTCCAGACATTACGACATTAGCAATATCTGCGCCGATAGATATACCAGCAAAACTATTTGCTCTGGAGAGTAAGCCTTCTTTTTCAAAGACATCAGCCATGCCTAGGCCAATTACGCCTCCAGTGCCGCCACCTTCGAAGGCAACATTAACATGACTAGATAGATTTAGATCGCTTGGGTTGACATTGTCTTGCCGCCGAATTAGTAGTTCGCTAGTTGCATTCGAAGATAATTTTTCTCTGGGCATCCGCATACTATGACAAAAAATCGATAAATCGTCAAGAGTGACCAAGAAGCTGATTACTTGTATACTTATAGCTAATTATGTCGTATCAAAATCAAGATGTTGCAAGAGTGGCTGAACAGCTTAAATTACGTATTAGTGAAGGCCATTCTTTACTGCGTTCGTCGGAGCTTAAAAGTTTGTTTGATCAGATAAAAATAATTGCCCCAGAGGAACGTAGTCGATACGGACAAGAAGTTAATCAACTACGCCAAGAGCTCAGTCAGTTAATTGAAGAGTCGCAAAGAAGTAATCAGGAACCAGTTAGTCCGATTGACATAACGGCACCGTTTGATATCAATACGCCAAAGGACAAAAGACCCCAACTATTACAGTCCGACCTTGGATCAAAACACCCACTAATGACAGAACTTGAAAAAGTGCTCGATATTTTTTATCGGATGGGCTTTACGGCGGTCGAATCTAAGCAAATTGATGATGATTATCACATGTTTGGTAGTTTAAATTTTCCCGAAGACCATCCAGCCAGAGACGACTACGACACTTTTATGACGGTTGAAAAAGATAAAAAAGGTAAGCAATTCATCGCGCCAGCCCACACCTCAAACATGCAAAACCGGGTTCTGAAACAATACAAGACCAATCTTGATGATGACGAGCCGATTGCCGTGCTTCTGCCAGGGCGAGTCTTTAGAAATGAAGATTTAGACGCCCGCCACGAACATACTTTCCATCAGTTTGAGGGCGTCTATGTCGATAAGGGTATTCACGCCGGCAACTTACTAGCTACTTTTAAAACTTTTTTGTCTGAGTATTATCAGCAAGATATTGAAATTAAAAGCCAGCCGTTTTATTTCCCATTTACTGAGCCGAGTTTTGAGTTGGCACTAAGTTGTCCGTTTTGTCAGAAAAAAGGTTGTAATATTTGCAGTCAATCAGGCTGGATTGAGTTACTTGGCATGGGCATGATTCACCCCAATGTCCTTAAAGAGGCGGGTATTGACCCAAATATTTATACTGGTTTTGCCTGGGGCTGTGGTTTAGAGCGCCTAGTTATGATGAAATACGGTATCGAAGATATCCGCCATTTTGAAGCCGCTAAAGTAGAATTTTTGAGGCAGTTTTAAATGAAAGTTTCACTAAATTGGCTTAAACAGTTTACTGACGTAGATATGTCAGTTGATGAGTTAGTTGAAAAAATTGGCTCGCAGCTTGGGGCAGTTGAAGAAGTCATCGACCTTGGTAAAAAATACCAAGGCATAATTATCGCAAGAGTTGTTGAGTGTGTTAAGCATCCAGACGCTGACAAGCTTAGCCTCTGCAAGATTGACGATGGCGGTAAGGCGCAGAATGTGGTTAGAGACGAAAATGGCCACATCCAAGTTGTCTGTGGCGCGCCGAACGTCAGAGAAGGACTGTTGGTTGCCTGGTTGCCGCCTGGTTCGACTGTGCCGGCGAGTTTTGATAAAGATCCTTTTGTATTGGAGGCTAGAGAGCTACGCGGTAAGGTTAGTAATGGCATGCTAGCCAGTGCTCATGAGCTGGCTATTAGCGATGACCATAATGGTATCGTTGAATTAGATGACAAGGACGCTAAGCCTGGCGATGATTTTGCCGAAGTCTATAAGTTTAACGACCAGATTATCGATATCGAAAATAAAATGTTCACCCATCGACCCGACTGTTTTGGGATTTTAGGTGTGGCTCGCGAAGTTGCCGGCATTCAGCAGAAGGCGTTTACTTCTCCTGACTGGTATTTAGCAGCCAAAAAACTTGCTAGCAGTAGCGACGAAGCCGTGAAAGGACTGGAAATTGAAGTCCAGATACCCGAGCTAGTGCCACGATATATGGCAGTGGTAGTCACAGGCATTAAAGTTGGCCCAAGTCCGTTCTGGCTGCAAACTTATCTGAGCAGAGTTGGTATTCGCCCAATCAATAACATTGTCGACATGACCAATTACATGATGTATCTAACTGGTCAGCCGCTGCACGCTTTTGACTTTGATAAAGTTGCGGTCGGCGGCAAGGCCAAAATAGTTGTCCGTAGGCCTAAAGACGGCGAAAAAGTAACCTTATTGGACGGCAAAACGATAATGCCGCGGACTGATGCAGTCCTTATTTGTGATAGCGACAAGCCAATTGCTCTAGGTGGTGTGATGGGTGGTAACAACTCAGAAATTGACGAAAACACCACACGTATTATCATTGAGTCAGCCAATTTTGATATGTATAACGTCCGGCGTACTAGTATGGAACACGGCATCTTCACCGATGCGGTTACTAGATTTAACAAGGGTCAGTCAGAGTGGCAATGCCAACCAGTGCTTTATAAAGCCGTCCAAATGACAATTGAACTTTGCGAATCAGCCAAAATGATTGGCGAGCCGGTAGATGTTCATCACTCTAAAAAGCAGAACACAAAAGTCACCACTACATCAAAATATATTAACGACCGGCTTGGTCTCAATTTATCGTCGGAAATAATCTCTAAACTTCTTAAAAATGTTGAATTTGAAGTTACTCTAACTAGTGAGAGCATTGAAGTTTTAGCTCCATTTTGGCGTACGGATATTGAAATACCAGAAGATATTATTGAGGAGGTTGGTCGTTTGTACGGCTACGATAATTTACCACTTGATTTACCGCGTCGAAACATAAAGCCAGCCCAGAAGAATAAATTACTAGAACTAAAGTCTAGGCTCAGGGACGTTTTGGCAGATGCTGGAGCTAACGAAGTACTGACTTATAGTTTCGTACATGGCAACCTCATTGAGAGGGTTGGGCAAGATAATAGTAACGCATTCGCTCTCAGTAACGCTCTTAGTCCAGACCTTCAGTACTATCGAATGAGTCTTACTCCAAGTTTACTAGAAAAAGTACACGCTAACCTTAAAAGTGACATGGTTCGGAGCGACGATAATGAATTTGCTATTTTTGAAATTGGCAAAGCTCATCTAAAAGGCTTCAACGACTCGTCAGAGCCCGATCTTCCTGGTGAACTGAATTTGGTGTCATGTGTGTTTGCGGCTGATGATAAAACCACTGCTCGTAAATACTCTGGCTCGGCCTACTATATGGCAGCTAAGTATTTTGTCGCCCTAATGAAAGGTATAAAACTCAACAATACTGAAATTGTGCCTTATGACCATGAACTTTGCAAAGCAGAAGGTAAAATGATAACCACTCCGTTTGAGCCGGCCCGCAGCGCAATTATAAAATATCGCGGTAAAGTACTCGGCGTAATTGGTGAATACAAGGTCTCGGTCAGACAAAAGCTAAAATTACCGGCTTACAGTGCAGGCTTTGAGCTCGATATAGATGAAATATTAAACGCTCACTTATCGACCGACTATTACGGAGCATCGCCTAAGTTTCCAAAAGTTCAGCAAGATATTTCACTCAAGCTTTCGTCATCGGTAATATTTGGGGATGTTCAAGACTTACTTACCAAAGGTTTGCTCGAGCATAACCCTGAAAATACCCACTGGGAACTCGGCACAGTTGATATTTATCAATCTGATGACGATAAAGAACATAAGAATATTACATTTAGACTCTGGATTAGTGCCTACGATCGAACCCTAAAAGCCGAAGAAATCAATAATCTACTTGACAAATTGGCGACCTTGGCGAATCAAACGTTTGGCGCCGAACGGCTATGATAAGTCTTATAAGCCATATTGACTTTGTGGCAAGAGCAGGTGGTGGTGGCTCAGGTGGCGGTTCTGACGGTGGCGGTATCATCATTTTACTCGGTTATTTACCAACACATTTTATTGGCGCGGTTATGCGCCGAAAACTTAATAATAAGCTAGGACTGGCGATAACTATTATTTTGACCATAGTCTACGGTATGCTTTGGTGGTTTCTTGGCTCGGTCGGGGCGATCATCAGTATTGCTGCGTTCGTTGGTGGACCGTCTGGTTTCTATGGCTGGTTTGGTAAGGTTTCGATGCGCCTCAAGCAAAAAGCTGCCAGTGATCTCAAGGCAGCGGCTGCAACCGACCCGGCGTGGGATATTAATGCGCTCAATTTGCGCGTACAGAGTATCTTCATGACTTTTCAACGTGACTGGTCGGTTTTTGACCTTAATACGATGAGCACGTACATAACTCCCAGGTATTTTGAACACCTCAAGTTAATGATGGTGGCTATAAAATTGCGTAAACGTCGCAATGCCGTCGAAGACCCGAAGTTAATCGAATTCTTTCCCTTAGAAGTTGATGATTTAGCTGGCAACAATCAAGACAAAGTAACATTTTTAATCCATGCTAAGGCAAATGACAAATTACTTGATGAAACAACTGGAGTTGAACAGCTATTATATGAGGACAAGAGTGAGTTTTATGAGTATTGGCATTTTACGTTCGTGAATAATGTCTGGATACTTGACGGAATCAGTCAAATGACCCAACGGTCGAATATTCTTCAAAAGCCAATGATGGATTTTGCGCTCAGCAATAACATGTACTTTAGTCCTGATTGGGGCTGTCTGCTTTTACCAAAGAGAGGGGTTCTGTTTTCCGAGGGTAAATTCGGTCGTGCAGACATAAATAATCATGTCATCGGTCTTTATCACGGACTACTGGTTGAGCTTTATAACTACACTAACACTAAAAATATTAATGACGCGTCGGTTAATTATAAAAACTATGTTGTTGCTCAAACTGCATTACCAAAATCATATGAATCAATTATCGTCGAAGCTAAGTTGCCATTCTTTCAGAGAAGTTTTTTAAAGAAAGCGCCAAGAGGATATAACAGGATATCTTTAGAATGGCCAGATTTCAATAAGAGATATAACGTATACGCAACTAATGTTGAGCAAGTTACGGCTTTTGAACTTCTTAACCCAGTATTTATGGAAAAATTATTTGCTCTGCCATTCAAACTCAGTATTGAGGTGGTTGATAATGTGGTTTATCTTTACACTCGCGATTCCAAAGCAGACTACGCAACTATGTATAATGTCCTGAAAGATGCATTCCAGGAGATGAAACTTTAGCATGAAACACATTTTCCGAATAATTAAATCGACAGGGGCGCTTTGGCCCTATTATCTAGCAGTCTCGGCATTCAGTATCCTAGTGTCGGTTATGAGTACCGTTCAGCCGATATTTACAAAAGGTGCAATCGATCAAGTTCAAAAAATTGCTACAGGAGGTCACGCTAACGTACGCTTAGTCGCAATATTTGCTTTAGCTATATTTTTGGCCGATGTCGGGCAAACATTGTTCAGCAATCTCGGCGGCTATTTGGGCGATATCATGTCAGTTAAGTTGAAGCTAATTCTGCAAGAACGCTACTATAACCATTTACTTAGTCTGCCGCAAAAGTATTTCGATACTGAACTATCGGGCAAGATTATTAACCGGATGAGTCGTGGCATTGGTCAAATTGGTAACTTTGCCCAAATGTTTAGCAACAACTTCTTGCAGTTTATTTTTAGCACCATAATGTCACTAATAATAGTTGCATACTTTTCATGGCAAGTAGCGCTGATGTTGCTCCTGCTTTATCCAATTTTTGTTTGGTTAACGGCTAGAACGAGCACTAAATGGCAGGATTATCAAAAACAGATTAATGAACATTTTGATATCGCCAGTGGCCGTTTTGCCGAAAGTGTCAGCCAGGTTAAGGTTGTAAAAAGTTTTATCCAAGAAGCAAGAGAACTAAAGTTTTTCAGTAAACACTTAAAAAGTGCTATTGGTATCACTAAACCGCAAAGTCGTTTTTGGCACAATCAAGACGTTGTCAGGCGACTAGTTCTTAACTTTATATTCTTGGGCGTATCAGCTTTTATTTTTGTCGAGACCGCACACGGTAAATATACCGTAGGACAGATGGTGCTGTTAATCCAATACGCTGCACTAATTAGGCTACCAATTTTTAGTATCAGTTTCTTGATCGACCAAACTCAACGCGCTATTGCCGACAGTAAAGACTTTTTTGAAGTCTTGGATGAATTACCAGAAATTGCCGACCGAAGCGATGCTAAGGATATTGAAGTCACAAAGGGAGAAATAAAATATGAAAAAGTTAGCTTTAGCTACGACCATACGCCAGTTCTTAGAAGCCTTAGTTTTACAATAAAACCTGACACTAAGATTGCCCTAGTTGGTGAGTCGGGCGAAGGTAAGACGACCATAACTAATCTTTTAATGAGATTATACGAACCCCAAACCGGTCAAATCTTGATTGACGGCCAAAACATTAATGCTGTTACTCAAAAAAGTCTTAGGAGTAAGATTGGTGTTGTTTTTCAGGACCCAGCGCTCTTTAGCGGCACAATCAGAGAAAATATCGGTTACGCAAAGTTATCGCCAACTGACGGGGAAATAGTTACTGCCGCTAAGGCTGCGAATGCTCATGAATTTATCGAGAAACTTGAGCAGGGCTATGACACCGAAATAGGCGAAAGAGGGCTAAAACTATCGGGCGGCCAGAAACAGCGTATTGCAATCGCAAGAGCTTTACTCAAAGATGCGCCAATACTCATTTTAGATGAGGCCACATCAAGTCTTGATAGTAGGAGCGAGGCGATGGTTCAAGAGGCATTGGTTAGGCTGATGAAAGGTCGTACGACTATTATAATTGCCCACAGACTAAGTACGATTCAAAACGTTGACGAAATCATTACGATTAGTAACGGTCAGGTTGATGAGATAGGTACACCGACAAGCCTAGCCAGAACAGACGGCATTTACGCTCAATTACTAAAATTGCAACAAGCTAAATCGGCTGCAACTGACAAGAAACTAAAAGCTTTTGAGATAGCCGGTTAGTACCTAGTTCTCGTAGCTTGTTTCAGGTACATGATTCAGCACGTCTACAGAACTGTAATACAAACTAGTTGCTAGATACTATTAGCCTAGTTACTATATAGGATATGAGAAAAGCAGTAAGAGCGATAGTTTTCAAAGATAATCATTTGTTGGTCATGAAGCGCAATAAATTTGGCCACGAATATTACACACTTGTTGGTGGTGGAATTGACGCGGGCGAGAACGCC
>JAYVTZ010000007.1:0-42764 GCA_043788365.1 Burkholderiaceae bacterium
CCGTCGATCCCGAAACGGCAGGTATTGAATGGACTGACACTGGTATGAGCGCAACTGGTGTGAAGTGGAAGATTACTGACCAAGATACGAATAAATCCAATAATGCTGTGAAGTGGACGTTTAATAAGGGCGACGTCGTAAGGATAACAATCAAAAACGATTCAAATTCGATGCACCCGATGCAACACCCGATACATATTCACGGTCAACGATTTGCAGTCGTTAGCAAGAATGATAAGGCAAATGCAAACATTGAATGGAAAGATACAATGACCATTCCAAGTGGACAAACCTATGAACTACTTGTTGTGATGGACAATCCTGGTGAGTGGATGTTGCACTGTCATATTGCTGAGCACCTAGAAACAGGTATGGCTATTAGCTTTAAAGTTAAAAATTAACATATTGGAGAACCTATGAATCACTTACGGAAACTTAATAAGCTCACGGTCTGCCTTATAGGCTTACTGATTGGTGCGCTTGTTGTACTTGGAATACGTTTTGCAACCTACAAGCCTGAAGCGGGTATACACTACCATGCAAACTTTGCAATCTATATTAACAGCAAACGTGAACTCTTTAATAACCCGCTTATTTACGAGGAGCTTATTTCGTGTTCATTTGAAACGGTAAAGGTTATAACTCCTAGTGAGCGAGCACACATGCACGATAACGTGAATGACGTAGTTCATGTTGAGGATGATGCAGTTACGTGGGGTAATTTCTTCCAGAATATTGGCTGGACTGTAAATACTAGATATGTAGATACTTCTGAAAAAGTATTTATGAGCGATGACACCAACAAAGTTAGCTTTATCTTAAATGGCGAGGAAATCAGTAGCACAACTTCAAGAGTCATAAATAGTAAGGATCGATTACTTATCAGCTACGGAACAAGCACTAAAGATGAACTAAAAACACAATATGATTCTATTGCTACAACCGCCGAGAAGTACAATACTACTAAGGACCCAGCATCTTGCAGTGGTGGTCATGAAAAGGGCGGCATGAAAGATAGATTAAAGCATCTACTTTAGCAATTTGCGAGAAGCGAGGTTTAACACAACGCTAAATCTTGCTAAATTGCAGTTATGACTTGCTCTATCGTTGTGAGCCAAGCATAAGCACTTTCCGAAAGGAAGGTGTTTTTGTTTTGACCCCACCCCTGCATATAGACATAATATCTTTTATATGGTATTATTAGTTTTATAATGACCTCTATTGAACGGCCTACACTCAGCGATTGGTTAGCAGAAGAACCGTACACTCTGGCACTTTCATCTGGATTTTTCGGTTTTTATGCGCAAAGTGGAGTTCTTTCTGCATTGCAGGAAAAAGAGTTACCACCTTCCGCTACGCGTGGTTCTAGCACTGGCGCATTGGCAACGGCTATGTGGGCAGCTGATGGTTTCGACTACTCCGAGATTGAAACAGTACTTTCCCGAATAGAACGTAGTGATTTCTGGGATCCGGGCGTCGGGTATGGCTTACTAAAGGGTGAGCGTCTAGACGGTTACTTAAGACATTCGCTGGGGGATAAGAGTTTTGATGAGTGTAGAGTCCCAATTCATATATCAGTCTTTGACATACGATCGCGTCAAACAGAAGTAATAGATAGTGGAGATTTAACAGACGCAGTTCATGCTTCGATATCCTTTCCTGGCTTATTTCAGCCGGTTACTATCGACGGTAGAGCTAAGATAGATGGTGGGATAAAAGACCACGCTGGTCTTCATGGTGCACCAAAAGTAGAGCGTATTTTGCATCAAAATTTACGGCCACGACGTGGAAATGTCGCAGAACAGGGTTATTTTAACTCACAGACCATTACCCTAGAAAACTTACCTTTTGTACATCCGTTCAATCTCGCCCGGGGTATTGAAGCATTTCACCAAGCACGGGCTCAAATGCATATCAAACTAGACGAGCCCATCCGTTCGGGAAAATAGAGCATTCGATGGACTCTCCTGCTGACCTGTTTCAAAGTTGAGCAGCTCATCCATTAAAAGGAGCCAAGCATAAGCACTTAGCGCAAGCTAGGTGTTTTTGTTTGCTATAGTTAAGATAATGATAAAAGCACTGATATTTGATTTTGATGGTGTGCTAGTAATGAGTGAACATGCTCGCTTTAGCGCTTTGCAAACGATGGCCAATAACCATGGGCTTAATATAAGTGATGAATACTTCAAAAATATAGTGGGGCGTACAACTAAAGATTTTTTCAGCTTTAACTTTCCTCAGCTTGATGAGAAAACTTTGCAAAGCATCATCGCCGACTACACTGCCGAGTATAAAGACAAAATAGTTGACCACGTTACCCCGATTGCATTTACGAATGACTTTATTCGGCAGTATTCAGGAGATAAAGTTTTGGCCGTAACTTCAGGAAGCGATACGCGAATAATCGAGCTATTGTTATCTCACTTAGGTCTTCGAGACAAAACTAGTTGCGTTGTGGGCAAGGAGCATGTCACGAAACATAAACCTGATCCTCAAGCCTACCTGTATACGGCCAAACAGCTCGGGTTACAACCTGAGACGTGTCTAGTATTTGAGGATACGGCAGTCGGTGCTGAAGCAGCCATCAGGGCCGGTATGCATGTATATGCAATCCTTAACGGCCTCAATTCAGAAGACGACTTTGAGTCTGTTTCGGTAAGCGGCTACATCAAGGACTATGACGACTTAGTAAATGCGGCTAACTCTGACGCATCTAGCTGAAAGTTGATGAGTTCATCCATTAACGGGAGCCAAGTAAAGACCCCTCGCAAGAGGGGTTTTTACTTGGCTCGATCGGCGAGGACCGAACTGGCAACTCGGTCAGCTTGCTGACAGTAGGTTACTAGTTCGGTCCTCAGTCTAATGCCCGAGTACTCTCGGCGCATAGATTGAGGTGCGCTAACTGGCCTCCCGAGCCAAGACACTTATGTTTAAAAAGACTTCCTCGGAAGCCTTTTTGTTTTGGTATGATTAGTACATGAAGATAGACCCCCGACTCAATGACATCGATGATTGCCTATACCGTGTTGCAACCAAGGCGATAGTTGTGGATGGTGACAAAGTTTTACTCGTCAAAGAAATCCCAGAGATGTGGTGGGGCTTCCCTGGGGGAGGTGTAGACCACGGTGAAACAGTAGAATCTTGCCTCGTTCGTGAATTACAAGAAGAGCTAGGCGTGTCGGTAACAGACATTAAAACAGATTACAAGATTGCTCACCATACTATTGGAACTGTTGTTGATAATATCCCTCGTATGAACGTGTTTTATAAGGTGTTCGTGTCTGTACGAGCGCTCAAGAGAACTGATCAGGTAGCCGAGTGGCAGTGGTACACACGTGAAGAGTTTGTGAAAATAAACATGAGCCCGTCTTACAAAGACCGTGAAAAATTAGCTGAAGTAATTTTTGGAGAATAGCAGCACTTGGTACTTATCGGCTCGCTCGACGAGGCCCGTATTTGGCGACCCTAGCAGCTTCAGCTTACAGTAGGTTGCCAGTTCGGTCATTAGTCTTGAGCCCCAGCATAGCGGGCGGCTGGATTGATGTGCGCTAACTGGCCTCCGATAAAAGTACCAAATCTCAAAAACCACATCTGTTCGATGCAGAACCCCAAAGTAGCCGTTTGATTCTTGTACGTATATAGCTTATGCTTGAGGCATAGTGACTCAAAAAAATAAAAAAATTAAATACTTTATAGTTGTTATCGTAATCTTAGTAGGCGCCGCTTTAGGCTATTTCGCTTTCACCCAAATTGGCAAGGATGAGTTTCTTGTCAATAAATCTGTAATGAGTACTCTCCCAAGCTGTGACGAGTCAAAACTCTTGAGCGTGGCCCCAATAGCTAGTGCCGACCTAACGGGCATTGGCCCAATGGGAAATATAAACGCGCCTGGTGGGCATGTATTTTTGAGTGACCACACTGGCTTAAGTATCAAGAAAAAGGACCCTGGAGCACCCATATTTGGCCCAGGTGACACGCTAATAACTAGTGTTATAGCACCAGCCGACGTACATATATTTGGCATTAGAAAAACTGATTACATTGGTAACGGGCAGGCGACATACAGCGACTACGGCATTGCGTTTTCAAACTGTAAGGGTAGAACTTTTTATTTCAACCATATCGGTGCTCTGTCACAAAAACTTGATAGCACTGTTAGCGTCTTAAAGTCACATTGTAATACTCAAAATGGCGGCGGTAGTAGCATGAAAGCCTGTGATTATCAGCTCGACTACCCAGCAAAATCTGGTGAGGTCATAGCAAGTGTTGGTGGTCGCCCAAACACATTTGGAATCGATTTTGGAAGCTTTGACACAAATAAGCCAGCGCTGGCCTTCATACATACAAAACATATGCCGACTCGTAACCTTTACGCTCAGTGTCCATTTGATTACTTTGTAGATTCTATAAAAGTACAGCTATACACAAAGTTTGCAAATCAAACAGAGCCGCGCTGTGGTCAAGTAGTGCAAGACAAGCTTGGAACAATCATGGGTAATTGGTATGTAAAAGGCAAAAAAGAGTCGGACTGGAACGCTCAGCTTGCTGTGCTTCATGACACCACAGATAAACTATATAACGTCATCTCTATCGGCGGCACCGTCGGCACGGCAAGAGAAGTAGGTTTTGTACCCAGCCTGAGTAGTGAAATTAACCACGAACCATCTGCTGTCACACCTGATGGAAAAATCTATTGTTATAGCGCTTCAGCTAACTACAACGGCCAGGGTGACAAATCGGGATCGGTCATATTACAACTACTAGACGCCCAAACCATGAAAGTCGAAGTCGTAGCTAGTAGCTGTAGTGACAAGCCATCGTTCCAGCACGCCACAACCTATATACGCTAGTGTGCATCACGAGACAAAGCTTTTTAACTTAATTTCACCTTGAAAGCACTCAAAGTTCTGGGATTTAATTATCAGAAATTACTTGAATCTCATGTGCCAGCTTAAGTACCAGCGAACCACTTGCGTGTTTAATTACTACGGCCGGATCTTGCTCGCTACCATTACGGACAATACGTTTACCTTTAGATACTATTTCGTGTCTGTTAGGATAAATTTCAACAACTACGCCAATAGTAAGCGAACCCGCCCATAGCCATCCCACCTCCGATCCAACTTTGATCATATGGGCTAAATTTTACATTAATAATACTCACTTTTAAAACATGTATCCAATCATCCGTTAAAATAAATAAAGAGACACTTGCTAGAATGCCTAGTTGTTTGGCAGACTAGGCTATATCAAATTGGTAGCCGTTACGACCTTAGTCAATAGCGGTTGCCAGTTCGCTAATTTAGAAATAGTAATTCTATTATCAATAAAAGTACTGTGTCTACTAGCTAAGTAGAGATTCAAGATTATCAACATGCTCGGTCCAGCCTTTGAGTTGCAAATCCTGACTATTAACATGTTCAATGTCAAACTCAAGGCGCAAATGTGTCACACCGTTACTTTCAGATAAATCATAGGCAACTTGACGGTTATCTTTGTTGAGGACGTCTTCGGCCTGCAGATAGTATGCCAAACGCTTCGGCGGGTCATATTCGCTAATGATGCCACCAAATTCAAAAGTCATTGTGCCGTCGGCACTTGAATAACCGATTCTAATTTTACCGCCGAGTTTAGGCTCCACCTCCGCATGTGGAGTAACCCAGCCGTCGCCAGCATGATGCCAATTAATAAGATCATTAGGACTAATAAGTGCTTTGAACACTCGGTCAATTGACGCTTTAAAATCTCTCTCAATCGTAATCGAATCTCTCATTTTTCCTCCTTTAATATTTTTAATATATCAAGTCTTCTTTCCTATAAAGCTAAAATTTACTACTGGGTAGTATACTATGGAGTAGAAAAATAGTAATCTGGAGGGCGTATGAACAAGCAAGTCTTTATCAACATACCGGTCAGTGATGTAGCAAAATCTACCAGCTTTTATGAGGCGCTAGGGTTTACTAAAAATCCAAATTTCTCAGATGAAAAGGCGTCAAGCATGATGTGGAGCGACGACATTATCATCATGCTAGTTAGCCATGAATTCTATAGAAAATTCATAGGTGACAAGGAGATTTCGGATACGCACAAGACGAGTAGCGTGCTCATAGCTCTGACGCTTGAATCTAGAGAAGCTGTACAGAAGTTCGCCGATACTGCCAAAGCTAACGGTGGTGATTATTACCACGTTGACATGGGAGCGCCTGAAGATATGATGTTCGGCTATGAAGTTACCGACCCAGACGGCAATATTCTAGAGCCAGTCTGGATGAATCATAATTTTATCCCAGAGGGACCAAACAAAACAGTTTAATTAACGTAAAATCTTTGCCATAGCCTTACCCTTGGCCAACTCATCGACCAACTTATCGAGTTGTCGTATGGCTTGCATGGTCGGATGCTTGATGTCTTCGACTCGTACGCCACAAATCATACCAGTTACTTGAGTCCGGGCAGGATTCATTGCTGGCGCTTCAGCAAAAAATGTCTCAAAATCTGTCCCATTTTCTAAAACGACAGATAGTTGCTTTGGGCTGTAACTAGTAAGCCAACAAATAATCTCATCAACTTCAGCCTTAGACCTACCTTTGCGCTCGGCTTTTGCCACATAATGCGGGTAAACACTGGCAAAACTGGTTGTATAAATTCGGTGATTGTCCATATTTAAAATCTTATCACAAGGGCTACAAAAGCGCCCAAAACCTAAATCACATTTTTCCTATCCGTTAGAGGTTGAACCTCTGGGGGTCAAAGGTGCAACATATGGCAATATCACCGACTACACTGTCAACGAATACATATACGTGAACGAAACCGAAATCTACTCCGCCGTCATACTAGGTGGCCTCGTGGACCAAAACGCCAAAGGGGCTATATAACCTCACATATTTTAATTAAAGTACTTTTTATCAATCAGTAGGCCGAAAAACTAGCTTGTGCACTGGCTATTACGACACCTATCCTTGATAATTAACGAATCAAACTTTAGAGATCCGGCAGAAGCTTATAGCCTATTCAGGCAATATGTCCTTAACTCTTTCTAAAAGGTCGATACCGATTTGAATTCCTCGAGCATATGCATTAACTGCAACCATAGGGTCAATTTGGTGCTCGTCTGTCAATAGTCTTGAATATTCCCAGTAAAGAGTACCTTCTAATTTTTCATTTTTTCCAGGTATTGTAGTTGCGGCATATTGTCCAAGTTGACGCATATAACGATTTACCTCAACTCCAACGACATATTTTATATCCTTATGCGATTCCCATAGATCTGACAGACCAGTGACTATTTCGTCGAGCATGCTTCCGCTGAAATCATCTCGGCCTTTGAGCGGAAGTCTAGCAAACGCCAATCTGTCTAACACTATGCAGTAAAGTACACTAGACAATGTCAATAGTTCTTTACCGGACATGTTATCTTTCACTTTCTCGGTATCATTGTCCAGTATATACTTTGCGAGCTGGGCAGCTGATAATTTTACATTATCGCCAGCTATACGACCTCTTTTATTCCAGTTTATTTCACGCATCTTATGCATAGTAGCTACTCCATTATTGGATTTATAAAGTATATACCTAAAGACTATCATCATTGTAATTGAGTTTATGAAGTCATGTCTTACTGTAAGTATCAATCAACTAGGTAATACGTAAACCCATGTTTATTAAGAAAATTTGCAGTTAATGCTTTTTCTGTATTACTTTCACCTAACAAAAGTGTGTTAAATGTTTGTATAGCTCCAAGAAGAGAACCGCGCATAGGCCGAACAGAAATCACAATCCTATCGTTTTTTATGTCCAGTACTTTATTTCCGTCACCATATCGAGAAATTATGTACTTATTTATGGAATACTGGTGAGTAACTGAGTTGCGGAAATTCCACAATATATCTGCCTCGGCTAATGTATAATTGAAAAATAATTGTGCCGAATCTTTGAATACTGCTGCATTTATCGTTGGTTTTGAGTTTTTTATTTGAATCCGACCCATAAGGTCGATTGCCGAACAATAAAGAAGTGGGACTACAAATAGCGGAGCAAGCCGTGTTCCAAGAATTTTTTCTTGCTCTTGATTCAAACCCAATACTTTAAAAGATTTATGTATCCCTAGGTTATAGTCCATATCGTCTCTTATCTGAAGCAAGATACTTTTACGTCTTCTGGTATCTGCAGAATACAATCTATCGGACTGCTTTAAGCAAAACTCAGAAATTAAATCTTCAGTGTACATAACGATAATTATACTCGCAAACAATTTCAAGTCCGTCGCAAATGGACGTATCTTAAAGGATTCTATTGAGCCTTTCTGTGACCCAATGTAAACTAAACCAATGACCAGATTACAAGAACCTGTGAACCTAAACGGCAAAGTTACCCCATTTGAAGGCAATGGCCGGGGGTTTGGCTATCCGACGGCTAATATTAAGGTACCGACCAATCTTGAAGAGGGCGTATATTTTGGCTATGCAGATTTGGACGAGTATAAAAATTATCCAGCTCTAATATTTGTTGGCACACCAATTACTGTCGGCGCTACCGAGCATAGAGTTGAAGCGCATTTGTTAGACATTAAAGATCAAGATTATTATGACCAAACTTTAGGTTTAAATATTGAGTACTTTCATAGGCCGAACCAGCATTTTGACTCAATTGATGCACTATTAAAAGCCATGAAAAATGATGAGAAAAACGCCAGAGAATGGTTTAGCTCAGTTAAATCAAAGCCATAAGGTAGAATATATAGACTATGTTTACAGGAATCATCACCGCTAAAGCCAAAGTATTAAGCCAAACCAAGGTCAAGGCTGGGCTAGAAGTTAACTTTGCCAGGCCCAAAGGTTGGGACGATTTAGTACTTGGCGAATCTATAGCTGTTAACGGTGTCTGCCTAACCGTTGCCTCAATGACGAATGACACTTGGACAGCGCTTTTAATGCCAGAAACTCTGAGCGTAACTGCTTTTAAAGACGGCCTACCAAATGAAGTTAACTTAGAGCGTGCCATGCCAATAGGCGAGCGCCTGAGCGGCCACATCGTCCAAGGCCACGTCGATGGTGTAGGCGAGGTGGCCAAAATTGACAAGACAGACGGCTATGTCATATCAGTTGAATTTTCTAAAGATAACGCCAGCTTAGTAATCTACAAAGGCTCAATCACCGTTAACGGCGTATCGCTAACTGTTACCGAATGCACCAATAGTAGTCTTAGCGTCGCCTTAATCCCACACACCTTAGAACACACCACCCTCGGCCTCCTAAAACAGGGCAGTCTAGTAAACCTAGAGTTCGATGTCATCGGCAAATACGTCGCCCGGTTTATGGAAGTTCAAAAATGACAAGACAGAGCTTTTAATACGCTGTCTTGTCATCCCGGACTTGATCCGGCATCCATTTAATCACTACTCCAGGACTGGATGCCGGGTCGAGCCCGGTATGACAATAGAGGTATTTGGTCAGAGTTTAAATTGTTATAATTAGATTATTAAACCTGATAGGAGAAAATATGGCCCAAAATATAGTTCCAAACTTATGGTTCGATGGAAACGCTAAAGAGGCAATCGACTACTATGTATCGATATTTCCGAACAGCAGAATTGTTTCGACCTCATATTATCCAACGAGTGAAGAGGACGGCCTGGCAGACTTTCAGATGAATTTGGCCGGCAAAGAACTAGCGATTGAATTCATTTTAAATGATGTGCGCTTTACCGCTATCAATGCTGGGCCCGAATTTAAGTTCACCGAGGCAGTGTCGTTTGCTGTACCGTGCAAAGATCAGGCAGAAATTGACTATTATTGGGAGAAGTTATCGGCCGTACCTGAAAGCGAACAGTGTGGCTGGTGCAAAGACCGTTACGGCCTTAGTTGGCAAATTGTACCGGAAAATATGGACGAACTAATGAATAAGCCTGACGCCTTCGCCAAATTGATGGAAATGAAGAAGCTAGTTATCGCCGAGTTCTAACAGCTAACTCTACTTAAGCGGCCGTCCTCCAGCGCTCCAAACGGGGCAATTGTTTCTTGGCCATCCAGCGCATCAGCTTGCCGCGACCTTGATCTTTTAGGGCGTTGTCGACAATCGCTTTCATCTGTTCAAGCGTACAATCACCACCGATAAAAGCACCGTTGGCGTAGCAGAGATTGCACCACTTTTCGCTCTTGCTACCGTCCTTTTCAGTACCGCGATTATCACCACCTTTTTTGGTAAATAGTGGCATCCCACAGCTTTGGCATTGTTTTGTCATATTGTATCCTCCTTCTAAATAAAGTTTATACCGAGCTACCAGCATTTGAAATGACAAAACTCACACCTGCGCTTAATTACTATCAGGTGTTATTGAGTTGATCTCTTAACAGATGTAGAATATAGCCATGCTCAAAGTTAAAATTGCTACTGGTGTAGTCCATGAAGTCCCAGATGACCTATATACGGCATTAGTGGCAGATGAATCGGCCCTCGAGAGATGGCAAGATCTAACGCCCTTGGCGCGCAACGAATGGATATGCTGGACCGTCATGACCAAAAAGCCCGAAACCCGCAAAAATCATATCGAGCGCACCATTACCGAACTACTGGAAGGCGTTCGCCGCCCCTGTTGCTGGGCCGGCTGTATCCACCGCACAAAATCAGCATAAACGAGACTTAACAAAAGTATTTTATGGTAGAGCTGTGTAGTAGAAACTAAACTAAGTAACTGGCTCCGCTACTCAAAAAAAGACCCTCCAGCGTGGAGGGTCTTTTTAGCTCAAAACGAAAACTTGCTAAACTTTTTTGGAGCCCAGAGCCTTGGCTACTAGGACAATCATGGCAACGTTCATGACAACGCCGTTTATCAGTAATAGACCATCATCCTTAGCGCTAACTAATATTATCGAACAGACGTATAAAACCGTCAGACCAATGCTCATAGTTGTCTTGAGTGACGTCTGCTTCATCTCATCAGCAACGGCACGAATTGCAGGTAGAAAGCTGACGGAGATTGTAGCGATATACAGTGCAACGGGCAAAGTTTGAAGGCCGAAGAATAGTAGACCTTTGTCGGAAAAATATGGTTCTGACCTGTAGAAGAATGTGCGGGCAATGAAGGTTGCAATCAATAATACGATAGTGACGTTAACCAGGTTATTGGTTTTTTGTTTGACGGCGGCAGCCTTGGCGTAGGCAATATGAGCCAACAAGAAGGGAACTACTCCGACTAAGACTAGTGGTTTTAGGTCTGTTGGTTTCGTTAGTACAAGTAGAGTCCAGGCGGCCATCCCTAGTGCATAGCCAAGCATACCCTTGCCGAAGTGTTTGAAGACTGGCTGCTTCTTGCCCATAAACCACCACGCCAAAACTCCGGCGCCGATTACCATTTCAATAAAGTAAGCTGGTACTAGCAGCGTAGATGTCGTATCTCCCATTTCTGGTTCCCCCGTTGTAATTATTATTCTTAGTTTAACAATAGCACAACCACTATCTTTCACGAATCATTTTCATAGTAGGTGTGTATAATTAGTCTAAATTATGGACTATACAAAGGTTGTCGACGAGATATTCGGGCAAATTACTGGTGTGCGGTTTGATATGAAGCTGTGGAACGGTCGAGTATATAAATATGGCAAAGGCAAAAAAGTTGCTTTTAGACTTATTATCGATGATGTTCAAACCGCAAAACGCCTTTTGACGCAAGGGGCACTTGGCTTTGGAGAATCATATATGGCGGGCAGTTTACGAATTGAAGGTAGCCTTGACGCTTATCTTCGACTCAGGCACCAATTCAAAACCATTAAAGTTTCTCCGCGAATGGCGGTCGCCACCATGCTCGCTAAACAAACCATACCAAAGTCTAGACAAGATCAAATCGCCTATCACTATGACCTTGGCAATGACTTCTTCAAGCTAATTCTTGACAGACCGACGATGTCCTATTCGGCAGCAAGATATATAAAAGCTACCGATAGCCTAGCAACGGCGCAACAAAATAAACTAAAGCTAATAGCCGAGTGGCTAAATCTACCAGAGGAGTCAAAAATACTCGACCTTGGTTTTGGGTGGGGTGGCTTCGCCGACTACGCCGCCAGACAGCACGGTTGGGATATTACTGGCTACAGCCTTAGCCAGGCCCAGACAACCTATGCCAAGAACATCATTAAGCAACATAAACTAGACTCCTTGGTATCGTTAGAATATCGTGATATGACAGCTGATTTTGGAAAGGCAAGCTATGACGCCGTGACTATAATCGAGGCAATTGAACACGTTGGTCAAAAACGACTAGCTAGTTATTTCAAACAACTTGTACAGGTCATAAAGCCCGGTGGTTCGCTCTATCTTCAAACAACTGGCCAGTACAAACATCGCTCAGTCGACAAGTGGATTCTAAAATATGTCTTTCCTGGTGGCTACTTACCATCATTGGGTGAGCTGATTACAGCTGCTGGCGAAGCGGGCTTCATCGTCGAGCAATTGCGCGACGATACGCCAGATTACATTAGTACCATGAGCGAGTGGATAGATAATCTCGAACGGCATCGTTCCGAAATCGAAAATATGTTTGACGAGCCATTCTATCGTCTCTGGGAACTATGGATGTATGGGGCCCGCGTAGCCTTTGAGGTCAACTACATGAATCTATTTAGAATACATTTTCGCAAACCAAACTAGCTCCTGCTTGAGGAAAAACTATTTGAGAGCAACTATTTTTTCCATCAACACTACGGCCGCTTGCTCGTAAATATTTCGCCCACTCGTTACTTTGGTGCGACTAGTTTTATTGAATATGCCTTTGGCGTAGACTGGCTGCCCGACAGTAATTGTGAGTTTACATTTTCTAGTCAAATAGTCTCTTGTCGTTCGCTTCGCTAAACCGTCAATAAAAATCGGTACTATCGGTAGTTTACTGGACTGAGCCAAGTAGCTGACACCGCCCTTGGCATTTGCTAAATCAGTCAATGAGTGCTTCTTGCCAACCGGAAAAATACAAATATTCTTACCTTCATCGAGTGCTTTAAGATGATGTCGCAAGGCTTGTTGGTAATCATTTAAGCCGACATAAGCCGGGTAGGCACCCATCATGCTAAAAAATGTTCCACCATAGATAAATGCGAGTGAACTTTTTGTATAGAAGCTTTTTTCGCGCGAGACAAATATAAGTGGTAGGTGTCGAGAGAAATACGGCAGAGCGGCCACGACTAGTAGCGGGTCAAGCTCACTTGAATGGTTAATGGCAATAATCACGTTTGATTCTATTGCCTCAATATTTTTGACACCCCTAATCTTGACAGAGCAGAAAATAATCATAAATAGGCGTAATGGTATCCAGGCAAAATGCTGGAGGATAGTCGGCATATATTTATAAGTTTTCAATATTTTAGCTCCCGCCGTCTTGGCTATTTGCTTTTAGTCTAACGTTTTTAGTTAGTTTGTAAATGTACAACTTTGGTGATTGCGTATAAAATGATGTATTAATGGCGAAAAAGTTAATTACATCAAAACATGGTGCTAGGCCATACCACCGCGGGCTAGTTTTTGGCACCTTCGACCAGCTTCACATCGGTCACCAAAACTATATCGCTAGAGCTTTTGAGCTAGCCGACGAAGTAATAATTATGGTAATGAGCGACGAAGCCTCGCGACCAACCAAAATCTACACCCCACACGCCTACCAGATACGCTGCCAACAAATCATCGATTTTGCTGACAGCAAAGGCTGGGACAGGTCTCGGTATTCATTAGCTATTTGGCAACAGCGCCCGGAACTATACACAAGAATGCTGACCAAGCCATTAGTGGATCTAGTAATTACCGGTCATGAATACCTCGACAGGACTTTTGAAATGTTTCAGGCTAGACATGAACTAGGACTCGACCAGTTCACAATTTTGGTTCAACCTCGCTACCATGCTGACGGTAAAGAAGTGACATCGACATCAATCAGATTACATTTAGATAAACTCAGCTAGAGATTAAGTCAAGTTTCATCGTTACGTAGCGGCGCACCAGTCTTAGGCCGGGCCGTTTCTTCTTATAAGCTGCGTTGCCAACTCGTACCATAGCGTAAATAACTGAGTCTAGATTGTCCTCAGTGGCTAGTTCTAGAGCCCGCATAACCAATATGTTAGACAAGTTCCGGCCCCTGTACTCGGACAACAGACCGACTGTCTTGATAATCAGTCGATTATCATGGACATAGGCAATAATTAAACCAATTGGTTGTTTTTGGTCTTCAAGAAAATAACAGTATCGACTATCAAACAAAGGTGTTTTATCCTTAAAATTATAAACCCGCTCCTGCCAAGATAGTGGTGGACAGTAAACGCTTAGTTTTGGAAAAATGGTAGTCATCAGCTCGTGATAGGCACTAAGATCCGATAGCTGGTGCTTGCTATTAAACGGCCTTAGCTTAATTGTTTCAGACGGCTTAGGAATACGAACAAAAAGTTTTGAATAAAGTCGGTAGTGTTTGACCTCACCCGAAACATAACGATTGGAGATCGTAAACCCAGCGTCCTGAAAAGCCTTAATTTGGCATTTAGGATTAATTGGTTCGCCAGGATACCAATAATCGTCATCTAGATTCAATCGATAGTCGCTGGTAGCCGTACCGTTAATCGGACCATAGACCGCCTTAATCGCCACATGTTGCCGCAGCCAATCGACCGCCTCTTTAATCACAATTGTCCCCGATTCGTTGTTAGTGCAAGCAAAATAGCCGACGACGGCTTGATTGGGCAACCGCTTATCAATCATCGCAATGATGTGGGCCGAACCATGGCTAGTTTTGGTCGAAAAAGGTTTGGCAGTTAGATACTTCCAAAGTGGATTGCTGGTCTGCAGATGCTTTTCCCAAATTGCGTTGGCGATTGGTGCTGCCTCAGGGCTATAGCTAGCAAGCGTCAAAGTTTTAAGTTGGGCCAGGCTGTCGGCTAAAAATGTTGGCTTTGTCATTACTTTAGGTAAAGAATTAGAAATATTAGGGCGTAGGCTAGGTTGAGCTGAGCAAAAAATGGATGTGGTTTTTTTACTCGGCGAGACGATATCATCAGCGGTATCATCAGCGCCAACATCATAACGGCCAGTTGACCATTGACTAAATAGGCGGCTAAAAGAGCATACTTACTGAACAGTACGGGCAAGCCAACATAATATCTTTTATCACCGCCAACATAACCTTGATTCGTAAAGCGAGCCAGTCGGATTGAGGCTGATAGATAATAGCCAATCGCTATAGCCACAGCCCACCATGCCCAGTTAGTCAAAATTAAGATTGTAAGGATTGGGAATAGCACAAATCCAACAATGTCATAAAGAGAGTCTAGGACCTTACCATAGGCCGAACTGGTGTATTTTCGCGCAATCGTACCATCAAGATAATCCAGAAACATCGACACGAAAGCTAAGCTAATCGCCAAGTAAGTCTGGTGATGCCAGAGCAGTCCAAGGGCGACTATTATTAACAGGCTAGCTAGTAAGGTTATACAGTCGGCCGCCGATAAATCTTTCACAATGTGACGCTGACTCATAGTTGCTCAACAACTCCTTTGATTGCATCCAACCGGACTCGTTGTCCAGTCTGCAATTTCATAGTGGCGCCTTCAATACCGATAATACTCGGGATGCCAAGCTCTCTCGTCACAATCGCAGCGTGTGACAAAATACCACCGCGTTCAACGACTAGTCCCTTGGCAAGCGCAATTAAAGGCGTCCAGCCCGGGTCTGTATGGCCAACAACCAAAATATCAAAAGGCTCATCAGGCATGATTGGTTCGTGCAACACGATAACTCGGCCCTCGACTATGCCAGGTGATGCAATCGTTCCAATCAGAGCCGACTTTGACTTTGTGACTTTATGTTTTGATTTGGCGATAAAATCATCAGGTAATTCAGTAATAGGTCCGTTAGTAACAAATCGTGTCGGCGCTTTAATCAGTTTATAGCTAGCATACTTTTGTTTTCGTTCTTTAATCAAAGCACGCAAATCGTCATCGTAACCACTGCCGTCAACAAATTGAAACAACTCTTCGATATCACAATAATAAACGTCATCTGGCCTCATAATTATATTTTGAGTGGCCAAGGTTTCTCCAAGCTCAACGAACAAGTCACGCAGTAAAGCATACACTTTGCCGCGCAACAACCGATTATGCTCTCTAATACGCAGGTGATGCTTCAGACGACTTAGCAAAAAAGCATAGACGACTTTTTGTGGATAGTTAAGTTGCTTAACTATCGCCTGGCTTCTTAGTTTTTCGTCATTAATGGCGTCATTTTGTCGCTGAGTAATGCTGCCAATGTCGAGCTTTAGATAAGTCTTAATTAAAGTATAAAAGCCCGCCACATCAAGCAGGGGATTAATGACTTCTATTTTTTGGTCTTCAGCAAAGCGATGCAAAAATTTAGTCCGATATTCAACTAATAATTCGTGAGTTATAGTTTTAGCCAAATGGTCGTCAAGCGCCTGATAATCTGAGTTTTGAATAAGTTTGGTAGCTACTGGGTCGTGCTTAATATTGTCAGCAATCTGAAATAATAACGTAGCCTGACGAGCGCTGATGACATCATGTAAAGCGCCTAAAAAATTATTGTGTGCGTCAGCCGACTCGCCAAGCCAACGCTTGAGCCGTTTCTTGATGGCGCCGTTATAGGTCATTACTAAAAAATCATTGTCGGCCGCTCGCCCCATGTGTGGCACCATATTCTGTTCAAGAAAGGCATAGCGATTGAGTAGTCCGGTGATGTCTTTCACCTTAGGAAGCTGATTATAATTATCAAAGGCTGCTTCTAAATACTGCCAGTATTGTCGGCGCTCACGCTCAAAGAAAATAGCACGGCGACTCAAACGGTACCAAAACTTAAACCGATAGCCTAACGGATAGTGGGCGGGTGGCAAATAAACGGCACTGCCAATCGTCTGCAACTGTTCGTCTAAATATTTTTGGTTCTGACTATTGTTTGGGAAAAGCCCAATGAATTTATACCAATTAGCTAAATTGTAGTACATGTGTCCAGCAAATATACCCACCATCGAATTAAGCGCTCGGTGACTAGCCTCGAGCTGATACCAGCTGAGTCCGGATTCATAACCCTGAGATTTGTAAACGAGCTCATAGCCGCGCCGAGCAATTGAAAATGTAAGTGGCATGACAAGGCCAGGGAAGCTTTCGGCTAGGTTTGAACTGTCCCATACGCGCAGATCGTCTTTAGTTTTGGCTTTCATGAAACCGAAGAACCCACTATCAGAGTAATCGCACCGAGTAAATAATAGGCAAGGCTACTAGCTTGTAGAATTCTGGTGTTATTATCATTTGGCAGTCGGTAATAACGGATAGCTGCAAACACCGCAAAACCAAAACTTAAATCAATTAGCCAAAGCGCGCCGCTGTGACCTTTTATGTGGTTCAGTAACCACGCCAAATAGATTACGCCAGATGCGACGAGGGCTAAGTAGTAACCGACAGCGCGCGCCCTGCCGAGTGCGGCACTATAAGTGTCACCGGCTGAATCGTTGTCGGCGGCGTTGATTTTGCGAGCTAATTCAACGATGGCTGTTAAGAGTAACGTAAAGCCCATGTAAATCGGTTTTTGGCGTAACGGAATGTTTAAGATAGTTAAGGCCAGCCAATTGAGTATCAATAATTGGAAATAATGGCTAAACATATAAATTAAGAAGTGGCGACGCAACCAGTCGCGCATAAAAAACTCCTGCCTAGTTAACCAAGAATACAGCTGCTGCAGGCCTGCTAACATAATTACTGTACTCGATCTAAGAACTAAGGCAGTCACAAAGAATATAGTGATCATCAGGTTGCGTAAACGACGTAGTTCGTTAAGGGTAATTACCCCACGTTGAACTGGCCTAGTTGGGTAAAATTCATTATCGTGTTCGTAGTCTTTGGGTTCATCGGCGAAACGAATTTGCAACAGATATGCCGAGATGATTGTGGTCGCAGCGACCAGTCTGGGCCATGAGAATAAATGATTCGCGCGCATGACCGCCAGACTCACCGACGAAGCCATGAGAAGCAGGGGTAAAAATGGTAGACGTTCCCACTGGTAAATCCAATATCGCCTGGCCAATGACAGTTTCTTATAAGGGCTTTTTAACTTACTGTCTCGATAAATTACATTTAGCCTTGTTGATTTTCCGCTCATTACTCTTATTCTACCTGTATATCTAAATATTTTCTCGTACTTTATCAGCAGACGTCATACAATTAATCGTATGCATAAACAGTCGACAGTGGTTAAGCGCCTAAACATCGTCATATTAATAGTTCTACTTACAGTAGTAATCTTTAAGTATCACTTCTTGTGGCCAGTTCTGCTGTTCGTGAGCTTGAGCCATCTGCCTATAAAAGTGAGTAAAAACTAGTGTTAAGAGCAGTCGTTAAATTCGCTCGAATACGCGTAACCCTTATGCTTTGGGCAGTGGCGTTTATTGGTAGCGCTAGTAGCGGCAACGTTAACGGCAAAACTCTACTGTCGTTATTGGTCATCGTCGCTTGGTATATCCACGCTACTACCATCAACGACTACGCCGACTTTGCTATCGACAAAATAAACCTCAGCAAGGCCAGTGACCGGCCCTTGCTAAACGGCGACTTATCAAAGACCCAATTTTGGTGGCTACATGTTACCAGTGCCGTCCTGACTATCGGTTTATCAACTTTCTTTGGCAAGACGGCTGTCGAAATGTCTCTGCTAATGCTCTTAATTGACTACGGCTACTCACTAAAGCCATTACGACTGTCGGACAGGGGTCTAATTGCCCAGTTTGTGTTGGCGTTTGCCTATGTTTATTATCCACTACTGCTAGGGTACCTGAGTGCTACTGGCGCTAAGTTTCCGCTACTGCTGTCAACCAGTATCTTTATGGCTTTCATGGCTAGAATGCTATTGAAAGATTTTCGCGATGTTGTCGGCGACAAACAGCACAACAAACTAACCTTCTTGCTGCGCCATGGCCCAAGACAAACTATATTAGTTAGTCTACTCTTTTGGTCGTTGGCGGGAATCATTATTGGTTTTGCAATAAGACAACCAGGTATCTATCTGGTGTTAATAGTTGCATTCGTTGAGGTCGCCATACTACTTAAACGACTAGACTCGTCAAAAAATCATAACCAACAACAAACAATCATAACTTTTACAGCCAAAATGGCTAATGCCTTAATTATCACACTACTAGCACACCTGTTATGCCGAGCCCAGTCTAATCTTTCAGCCCTAGAAAGCCAACTAATACCAGTGACGACTGGTCTGACACTACTAGCCTATAACTGGCTACGGTTTTCGGAGCAGGTTAACAATGCTGGATAGACTTGAAGCCGTTAGACGATACTACACCTCAACAGCAGATGATTACCGTTATTTTTGGAGCAATAAACCCGAGCTTGCTATGCACTTTGGCTATTATGATGACTCAGCTAATTCGCACCAGGCATCGCTACAACGCATGAACCAAAAACTAGCTGACTTGGTTAAGATATCTGCTGGTAATAGCGTGCTCGATATGGGCTGCGGCTCGGGCACGAGTGCATTTTGGTTGGCTCGACACTATAACTGCAACGTCAGTGGTATAACTATCGTCGAACGAGAATATGAACAAGCCGTGAAGCGGGCCCGGCGAGAGGGCATGGAAGACAGGCTAACCTTCAAGCTACTCGACTATAATAATTCAAAACTGGCCGACGGCTCGTTTGATGTCGTCTGGTGTCTTGAGAGCTTGGTCCATAGCGTTGATAAGGCTAGGGCTGTTAGAGAAGCCTATCGACTACTAAAGCCCGGTGGCCGACTAATCATTGCCGAATATATGGTCAGTGAAGGCCTACCCTCAGAAAAGGATAAAGAGCAGCTCGAGTACTGGCTAAAAGCATGGGAAATGCCAAATCTTAACAGCCACAAACAGTACCTGAGCCAATTAGAAACAAGTGACTTCAAAAACGTAAAAACCTATGATATAAGCTCATCGGTAGAGCCCTCGCTGAAATACCTGAATAAAAAATCTGGGCAATACTTGCCGCTCGTCAACAAACTTGCCAAACTACATTTGATTAGCGACAGACGTCTCAAGAATATCAGCGCAAATAACATCATATATAAACTTTTTAAAGCCAGGGTTTGGCGCTACCAAGTTGTGGTCGGCAAAAAAGCTTAGTCTAGTAGCGTAATCGTTCCTTCGTTGGCCTCAAGTCTGACTTCTTGATAATCCTTAAGCAGATATGAGGCGTTCCTTGTACCAATAATGCAGGGCTTGTTTAGTTCACGGCAGAGGATAGCAGCATGCGATAAAAGTCCTCCCTCATCTGTAATCACCGCGGCTGCTTGTTTTATTAAACTCGTATATTCAGGCGACGTCATGGCTGCAACCAGAATGTTACCAGCTTCAAATTGATCAAATTGCTGCCTTGAATTAATTATTTGGACTCTTCCAACCACCGAGCCAGCACAAGCCTTCACTCCACGAATAATATTAGAGTCGTTGGACATCAAAACCTCAAGCTGATATCCAGTATGATTTAGACAATCGGCGATGTTGGTATCACCCAAATAGAGCGTATCTTCTACAAATAGCGTTGGATGGCTCTGTCTAGCTCGCAGTACAACTTCATCGATTTTAGAGGTTGTGATTAATTGCTGAAGTTCTTTGGATGTGGCGTATTTTAATAAATTGGCATCCGTCCCATAGTCTCGACTCAGCAGACTAACAAATGAGTAGGCAACATCGGCCGCCAAGCTAAAAAATTTTTCGGTTTTAACCCTGGATTGATTTATATAGTCGGTGTCGTTTTGACGATAGACCGCCAACCTCTGTTCGTGATAGATTGGCAGCCAGTGGGCCAAAACCATGCCAGCCATGCCATCACTAATCAGCCGGCTTAGACTATTAAGGCATTTAGCCGTCGGTACAAGTTGAAAGACTTTCAGATGACATATCGACTGAGCCGTCAGTTCAATTAAACGCTTGATTGTTTGGGATTTTTTAGAGTCCTCCAGAGCTAGCGCCAAAAAACTAGGCATTTGACTGTGCCACTGTTCGCCGTCGCGAAAAACTATAGCCGTTCCTCGATCTAACAAAACAAAACTTCTGCTCAGTCGAAAGCCCAGTGAATCCTCAAACAAACTCGGTAGCTGTTTGCCATAGCTGGCCTCAACCATAAACATTGGTAAATCACGTGTCGCAGTTCGACTTAAGATCTTTTTGTGTCTCTTAGACATTATTGTATTACCGCTTTAACTCTATAGATTAGCAACATTACGTCTTACATTATCTAAAAAAATTATACTTTGGTGGTTCATTGGTAACGGTACTAGCCTTACTTTGTAGTGACCTAGATAGAATAGCAGACCCAGCAAACATCATAACTTTGTAGTTTAGATTAAGCCGGACATTATATACTGTTACCATGACATATCGCCACATCGCTCGAACATTTACTGCCAAAGAGTTCTTAGAAGGTGCGGGCGTAAGGCTGCATCGTGGTTTTAGTTATATGCCAGACAATTAGTTTGACCCTTTTTTGTTGTTTGATGATTTCAGTAGTGAAAACCCAATTGACTACCAAATGGGCTTCCCGTGGCACCCGCACCGCGGTATCGAAACCGTTACTTATATTTTAAAAGGTGAGGTCGAGCACGGCGACAGTCTTGGTAACGCCGGTGTGATTGGCAAGGGTGACATCCAGTGGATGAGTAGTGGTAGTGGCATTATTCATCAAGAAATGCCTAGAGGCTCAAATGGACTAATTGGTTTTCAACTTTGGATAAATATGCCAAAGAAGCGCAAAATGGACAAACCAAAATATCAAGAACACATTGCTAAATTGATTCCAGAATTTGAATATCAACTAGGGGTAAAAGTACGCGTAATAGCCGGTAGCTTAGATGATAAGGCCGGACCAATAAGTGATGAAATGACTACGCCCAGCTATTTAGACTTTGACCTATCGCCAAATGTGGTGACAAAAATACCGCTGCCAGTAGGCCATACGGCATTTATTTATGTCTTTGAAGGTAAAGTACATATAGGCTCAGACAAAGGCGGCCAAGCCTATGGACCAGGCAAAGTACTCTTACTTGATAAACTAGGTGAAAATGTCCGTCTAGCCACGGCCTCAGCCGGTGCAAGATTAATTTTAGTTGCCGGTAAGCCAATAAATGAAGATGTAGCTTGGCACGGACCAATCGTTATGAATAGCCAAGAGGAGCTTGTCCAAGCCTTTAGCGAACTGCGCGATGGCACATTCATCAAATAACAGTTTGATAATATTCGATTAGCCACACCCCTTGATTTAGAAAATTCAAGCCCCTCTCTGATTATCTGGCCTAGTCTTCTAGGCGTCAGTCAATAATGGTGAGCCTACTGAAGTTAGCTACAATTTAATTACAGCCAACCATACTTTTTGGCACAGCCTGGCCAAGGTTGCCAGCCACGACTATGGTAAAGCTTCTCGGCAATTAACTTCTGTTCGTGTGCGGTTGCTAAGTCAGCTCGAGGCGCAAACTGGGCACCGCCATTAGATATCCAAGTCGAGATATTAAACTGTAGCCCGCCATAATAGCCGTTACCGGTGTTAATATCCCAACGGCCGTTCGACTCACACTGCGACAGTTTATCAAGTTTAGGCTCAATTTTTGGATCAACCGGCGGTTCAGGATTAACCGCATAATTAACTTCGGGAAATTTAAACCTGATTGAGCGTACCGAACTTACCATCGTCGTAGTAGAGTCGGCCTCGTCGACTATGTTAGCTTTTATTGCCTGTGTCCGTTCAGCTACGGTGCTACGGTCTGCCAATGTCAAAGCTCCAAGTGAGCGTCTTAGGAAATCGACCGATTCAGGCTGATGATCGAAATTCGAAGCTTCGTCATGGTGTGGGCTGGCCTCGATGGTTTGCGCCAGCGGTCTGGGTTCTGCCTCAAAAGCTGGCACTACCGCCGACAATGTCAAGCCGACAGCTGCGTATCTAATCATTCGTGACTTATTAGACATAATAAATCTCCTTTCAGAAGTCACTAACCAAAAACAAATAAATGCCCTTCTTAGAGGGCCTAGTGTCTTTAGAGTTTTAATAAACTCTTTTATTAGTGGTTTGGCGTTATAGTTTTTGACTGAAACACGGTTTTTATCCCACGTATGGCGTTTCTGTCAAAATAGTCAAATGTTTCACTAATAAAAGTACTATTATATTATCATATATGGCCATATTTGTGAAAATGGTCAGCTCCATAATAAATAACATCACGCGCCTGGCTGTCCATATGACTAGTGAATTTCATCGATGCCAATACAATAACCTGGTTAATTTATATTGCAATAGTCTACTTAACGATTGAGGCAAACACGACCGTATTTTGGTCATAGTGTCCGGTAGCTCTACTGAATGTGCCGCCACAAGTTATGAGCCTGAGCCCTGGATGGTCAATGTTTCCGTACACTTGATTAGTCGGAAAATTTTCCTGGCTAAACTGCTGCAAGGCCTCAACCTTGAAGTCAACAGTCGAGCCATCAGCCCGAGTAATGATTATTTGATCGTCAGGCAATAATTCACGCAGGCGCCAAAAGACCGAAATGTTTTTGTAGCTATCAACGTGACCGTCAATTATCGCCGGACCAATTTCACCAGGAGTTGGGCTAAATTTATACCAGCCAGCGATATTACTAAGAACCGGCGGAGTTGCCAGCGAACCATCAGCTAATAATCCAACAGTTGTAATATCAGTATCAACCGCAATTTTAGGAATTTTTAGATGAGTTGGCTCGGAGCGGGGCAGTCCTTTTGGTACTATTTTTTCGATAGGCTTCGGAGTCTTTGGGGCTGAGTAGGCAACAACTGGCCTTAGGCGGTGGGCGTAAACGGTTTGATAGCCGAAATAGGTCGTACCAGTGAGACCCGCCACCACCAGAACTAGCGACAATTGAACCTGACTAACCAGACTCACTAAACTGGCACGGTGGTAATTGCGCCTGTAATTCTGCCGACGCACGGCAATCTCTTTAAACCTAAAACCATATACGGCTATAACAAGTTGTCGATATTTTTTAGAACGACTAGTTTTAATAGTACGAAAACGTCGAAAACTGATAAGTATTTGTGACTTACGACTAAAATCAATCGTCCGATAGGTTACACGTTTGTAGGGTTTCTTAGGTTGTGATTTTTTAACTAACCTAAAAGTTGGTGGTCGGCTAAGAGCCAACCACCAACTAGTGATTTGTTTTTTTAGTTTTTTCTTCGTCACAAATTTACCTTAATTACAGTGCGAATTTGCGGATGAACAGACCAGCTGCAATCGTGCCGATCGAACCGACCATACCAAAAATTGCTGCAGCTGAGTTACCAGCACCACCGCCACCAGCCTTAACGCCACCGGTTGGAGTTACGGTTGTTTGAGCACCCAAAACTTGTGGTGTTGGGGTAGGAGTTGGGGTGACTACAGGCTTGTCAACGCACTGGTGGTCAGAGTTTACGACCTTGCCGGCAGGAACTTCAGACTGTTTACCGTCGATGTTTGCACACATATCACCTGGTTGGTGATTCTGGCACCAGATTGGACCTAGCTCACGATCAGGATTACCACTTTTAGTTAGTGGACCAGCATATAGGAAATCTGGCGCATCAACATCACCGTCTTTGTCAGCCTTAACAACTTCAAACGTTCTCACAACTGAGCTACTTAATGTACGATGCTCGCTGTCGTCATTTTCTGTCTTGACTTCTTTTAGATGACAAGCATAGACCTGTGGCTTATCGTTTTCGTTGTCGCTATTAGTAGAAGCCGATGCTACCATGGGCATTGCAACGCCCATAACTAGCGCTAAAGACGCAGCACTAATACCTAACTTAGTTAATATTTTGTACATATAGACCCTCCACTTAAATTATTATAAATTTAACTATAGGACTATTTTACATGTTGTCAATTATCTTTTATAATACTTATGCTTAATTCGTCTGTTTTCTAGGCTTGATAATTAAAAAATCCGGTCCTTCAAGGACCGGATTTATATTTTTGTTATATATCTGTTATTTAAGCTAGTTGAGTAGAGTAAATAATGGCACTGAGGAACACGAATGCGCCACCAAAACCAATTAGCAACTGACCAGCACTACCTTCTACTACCCAGCCAATGAACACAATCACTAGACCGGCAAGAAGCAGAAATGTTGTTGTTAGTATAATTTTTGAAGCTGTATCAAACGACCTGTTTGTAACCGACTTAGTTTTCTTTGCCATGAGTTTTTACCCCTGATGATTTTAATATAAGGTCAGTATACAAAGCATAAGCATAAAAAGCAACAAAAAGTTATCCCCATTTACAATAGTCAGGACGGTGCAATAGTTACAACAAACTCATAAAGAAGCTGATGCTCAGAGTACTGGAATTATTGATTTGGTGGTTTTATCGAACGTGACCTCTTATGAATTGTGAGTTGAAATAATGTTTATTTGCTACACTAGTACTAATGAATACTAAGTCAAGGCCACGCTTTAGTGTCGTAATCCCAGCCTATAACGAGGCGCCTTATTTGCCGCAAACACTAAATTCACTAAAAAAACAAAATTTCGCCGGTAAGGTCGAGATTATAGTTGTCGACAATAATAGCACCGACCTAACTGCTGACTTGGCGCGCAGCCTGGGCGCAACTGTCGTGGAAGAAAAACGGGCAGGAGTTTGCTACGCCAGGCAGAAGGGGACAGAAGTGGCGAACGGCGAAATTATTATCTCTACAGATGCCGACACGTCATTTAACGTTGATTGGTTATCTCGTATCGACGGAATGTTTGAAAAAGACGCTGAAGCGGTCGCCGTCGTCGGCTCTTGCCATTATACCGACGGACCGATTTGGGGAACAATTTACCCATACTTGTTGTTTGGCTTAATCAGCGTCGTCTATCGACTAACCGGTAAGACCTTCTACGCTACGGCTACAAATATCGCATTCAAAAAAGACTACTGGCACGGCTACGATACTAACTTGACACAAGGTGGTGACGAACTCGATCTGATACGAAATCTAAGAAAACAAGGTCGAGTGGTGTTCGTAAACGGCAATCCAACCCTTACCTCAGCGCGGCGGTTAACGCGCGGTTTTATTTATAACTTCGTTGTGACGTTTTTGATTTACTACATTTTGGAATACAACTTAAGCCGTATCTTTAAGCGACCGATTCTTGGTACGGCGCCACATTTTCGTAATGAATATAGCCCTAAAGTTTTATCGGTCTTGAACATGGCGATTTTCGCCTCGCTAGTTTTAGCCTTAATTACCCAGGCACGTGCCAGACACTACGTCGTACGAGAGACTAGTCACGTAATCCGTCAAACAACTAGAGCAATCGACAAGAAATGATGTTGCTAGTAATAACTGTACTGGTAGTCACGTCCTTATACTTAGTCTTCATGTCATCTTTCTCGCAGTTATTCGGTAAATTTCCATACAAGTCGTCATCTCGGGTAAAAGTCATCGCTCTAACTTTTGACGATGGACCGAATCAGCCATTTTCAACCGAGCTTTTGGACTTTTTCAAAGAAAAGGGTGTTAGAGCTACCTTTTTTGTTGTCGGTGAATGTGTCAAAAAATTCCCTGAGGTAACTAGACGCGCATTCGATGACGGTCATGTTATTGGCAACCACTCTCTGTCGCATAAATTTACAAAATATTTCACAGAGCCAAGTTTTAAAAACGAAATATCCGCTAACCAGGACATAATTAAAGGAGTAATCGGTAAAACGCCAGCGCTTTTTCGTCCGCCTTGGTTATTTCGAACACCCTTAATACTCCATTCTGCCAAATCTTTTGGACTTGAATCAATATCAGGGTATTTTGGACACAACTTTGAAGTACTACAACCCAGTGCCGAGAAAATGTTCAAGCGAGTACTCAAGAATTCGAAACCCGGAAGAATACTAATTTTTCATGACGGTTTTGACGCTAAGGGCGGTAACCGTGCCGAGACTGTTGGTGTGGTCAAGTTACTAGTTGAAGCCCTTATTGACGACGGCTATAGATTCGTGACAATTGACGAATTATTGGGTATACAAGCATATCAGTAGCCACCCCGAGTTAATTATTAGGGTATAATAGTTACTTAATAGTATCTATAGAGCAATTAAGTCAGTCTTATAATGAAAACCATCGAGCAAGAATACAAAATAAAAGCACCGGTAGCGGCCGTTTGGCGCGCACTTGTCGACCCTGTCGTGATCAACGAGTGGGGCGGGGGACCAGCCGTAATGACACAATACTTAGACAAGTTTAGTCTTTGGGGTGGCGATATTCACGGCAAGAATATAGAGGTAGTTGACTACAAGCTTCTGGTACAAGATTGGTATAGTGAAAATTGGGACAAGCCATCAAAAGTCACATTTATACTAACCCCTGATGGCGAAAATACAGTTCTTAAACTTCTTCATGAATTCTATCCCGAAGAACAACATAAAGACTTGAGCGATGGCTGGAAAAACTATTACCTAGGCCCACTTAAGAAATTACTCGACCATCAATTTGGTTACTAAAATTGTTTTTTATATGTGATTGATTTCACAGCCCTCTCTGAGTTGAGTTAGTATAATAAGGGCACTAGAAAGGGAAGATTATGAGTAAAACTACTGAAGAATTTAAAGTTAGCGGCGATGAATTATTACAAAAAGTAAAAGTCCTAATTAATGAGAGCAACATCCGTAAGATCGCTATCCGCAATAAAGATGGCAAAACTTTAGTCGAACTACCACTGACAATTGGTGTCGTCGGTACGGTACTAGCACCAATGCTAGCGGCCGTTGGTGCCATTGCCGCCCTTGTTACTGAATGCACGATAGTCGTTGAGCGCGAAGAAAAAAAGTAATTAAATTGACCGCCCGACTAGTGTTAGAATATAAGGTATGAGCAAAAACATTACTACTAAAGATCTTAGGAAATTCAATATAATTATGGCACTCCTGCACGGGTTACAAGGCCTGGCTATTTTAGTGCTAAGTAGGCATTTCATCCTGCCTATAAGCGGTAACTATCTTAGTTTTAATCAAACCAGTAAACAACTCGAACCCGCATCGACAGTACTATTTCATTTGTCGTTACCGATTTTAATTGCAGTATTTTTCTTTTTATCATCGGCTGCTCACTTGATTATCACGACAGTTTATAACAAGAAGTACGACGAGAACCTGGCTAAAGGGATAAATAAGGCAAGATGGATTGAATACTCACTATCTGCCAGCATTATGATGGTTGCTATTGCCTTACTCGTCGGAGTCTATGATTTACCAAATCTAGTAATGATATTCACATTGACGTCTATCATGAACTTACTCGGGTTAGTTATGGAAGTCCACAACCAGACCACCAAAAAAACGAATTGGCTCAGTTTTTGGCTTGGCTGTAAGGCGGGCATCGTTCCTTGGTTTGTAATCGCATTCTACTTCTGGCTGAGCGCAGCTAAGGGCAGTGCCGCACCAACTTTTGTCTATTGGATATTTGTATCAATTTTTGTATTCTTTAACTGTTTTGCGATCAACATGGTCTTACAGTATAAAAAAGTCGGCAAGTGGAGCAACTATTTATACGGCGAGCGGGTCTATATCATCTTAAGCTTAGTCGCTAAATCGCTCCTAGCCTGGCAGGTGTTTGCTGGCACTTTGCGTCCTTAAATTAATGTTAATTTCACACTATCGATTTAACCATAAGCGGGTGTATACTTTTGTGGCTTAGGGAGCATGAATCACCGCACGCGGTGGCCATAGCTAACCGAGCTTATAAAACATTTTAGTCGGCACACTCCGGTCACTGCCAAGACTACTCCAAGCTAAACCTGTAGACGCGCGTTAACCGAACGGTATAACCGGTCGCCGATCAGGCAGCTACATTTTAAAACCCGTTCAACTGTATCTAACAGATTAGTTGTTCTCTTAAAGAATTTATAAAAATGTAGGAGTAGCATTATGTATCAGTCAGTTAACAAGCAAATTTCGGTATTATCATATTATTTTTCAAACGGTAATTGTGCCAAGTTTTTCCCAAGCCGAATCGAATTTGATGGCGAAGAGCTGGATCTAATCGAAGCCGGACTACGCTGCTTAGTCAAAAAGGGCCAGAGCTTCATTCAAGTATTCAATATGAGCGATGGCAAAAATCAGTACAAACTCAGCTTCGAACCCGATAATCGCCATTGGACCTTGATAGGCATGAAGATGGGAGGACAAAACCTATGACAACTGAATCAAAAAACCCGAGTTGGCTTGAGTATATTGATATGCCAGTTGAAGTTATGCATAAAACCATGAGTCCGAAATCGGATTCTAATATTGAGCCAAGACTTGTTAAAGTAAAATATCTTAGAACGAAGACAAAAAGGCTAACACAAAAACTATCTAATCTGTTATTCTAAGTCGCATGGGCTTATTTGCAAACCTCACGCACAGTACCGTGCACAATTACCACGTTCCACCGCTCATGTACCTAGTCTTGCTAATGGTGCTCGTTTTTTACGCGATTGTTGAGTTTCGCCACACAAGGAGTGACCATGTTATCGGCTTCAAAGAAGCAGTTAAGTGGTCAGCAATTTATATATTCATTGCACTTGCTTTCTCGGTACTAGTATTTATATTCATTAGCCACCAAGCTGGCGGTGAATACTTGGCAGCTTGGGCAATCGAGAAGGCGCTTAGCCTCGATAATTTATTCATAATGAGTATGATATTCGCAAGCTTTAAGGTCCGCCCAGAACTACAGCGTCGAATGCTCAACTACGGCATCGCTGGGGCGATTATATTTAGACTACTGTTTATCCTTGGTGGACTTGCGTTACTAAAGCGTTTTGAATGGGTTAGTGTTGTCTTTGGGCTAATTCTACTGCGTGCGGGCTGGAAGGCACTTCAAGACGCACGCGGCGGACACAACCTCCAAGATGAAGTTCAGATGATTGATGGCAGGCTGTGGAAGCTTATGGGTAAGTTACTGCCAATTTATCCAAAGTTTGTCGGACACAAACTTACCGTAAAAGTTGACGGTAAGCGCATGTTAACAATGATGATGGCAGTTATAGTCCTAATCGAGTTTACTGATGTAATCTTCGCTGTTGATAGTGTCCCGGCAGTCTTAGCAGTTAGCCCTGATAGGTTTATCGCTTACTCAAGCAACGTTTTTGCACTACTTGGCCTACGCGCCTTGTACTTTGTTTACGAAGCCGTGGCTGATAGGTTTTGGGCACTGAGCTGGGGGCTGTCAGCAATCCTGGCATGGATAGGCTTTAAAATGGTGGCCACACCTTTCGGTCTTGAAGTTCCAATAAGCATCAGTCTAGGCGTACTATTCTTACTCTTTGCTACCAGCATATTTGTTTCAATCAAGTGGCAACCCAAGCCCCAAATTTGACAACAGTTGTAGAATTAGTATATGAGTCAGCAAGATTTTACCGATCTTAGGCCCAGGGTTGTCATGGGTATAGTCGCCCATCCAGACGATCTTGACTACGGTGCTGCAGGAACAATGGCTAAATTCGCTAAAGACGGAGCATTAGTCCATTACTTAATTATCACAGATGGAAGCAAGGGCTCGACCGATGAGAACATGACGACACACAAGTTAATCAAAATTCGTGAGACCGAACAAGTGGCAGCCCTCAAAAGACTAGGTGGCGAACAAGTGCACTTCTTAGGTTACACTGATGGAGAGCTCGAAGTAACGATGGAGTTAAAACGCCAACTCGTCAAATACATTCGACAAATTAGACCCGATGTAGTCGTAACGATGGACCCATCGATGTTATATGTCTCCGAGATGGGCTTTATCAATCATCCAGACCACAGGGCAGCAGGACAAGCAACCCTAGACGCGGTCTTCCCGCTAGCTCGTGACTTCTTGTCTTTCCCTGAGCTTTACGCCGATGGACTCAAGCCCCACACAACGCCGACTGTGCTACTTATTAACTTTGTTAACCATAACTACACAATCGACATAACTAATACATTCGATAAAAAACTAGCAGCGCTCAAAGAACATGACAGTCAAATTGCCAATTTTGAGGAAGCTAAAGCTTGGGTGTCTGAGATGGCAGAACGAGTCGGCGCAACCTGTGGTTGTTCTAAGGCTGAAGCTTTTACAAGAATCGACATTCGTTAATCATTTACAAAATAAAACTTGTGTAGTATCATTAAGTAGTTACTTAATTACTACATATGAAAACAGATTTATCCCTACGCGACGAACAGATTGTAAAAGCCATGCAACTACTTGGTGATAGTACTCGTTATAAAATGTTTAAGCTGATGCTCAGTAGTAACGAGTTTTGTGTTAGCGAGATAGCCAGTCAATTGGAAGTATCAACTCCAGCCATATCACAACATTTTAGAATATTTGAACTTTTGGGCCTGGTCAGTAAGAAACGAACAGGGCAAAGGATATGTTACTCACTCAAGCACGATAATCAGCTGGTTGAAGATTTAACTAAATTCGTTACAAACTAATTAAAGGAGATAAGTATGTCAAAAATAACAATCTACAGCACCGCGACTTGCGTCTACTGCAAAATGCTCAAGGACTACTTGAGTAAAAATAATATTGCTTATGAAGAAAAACGGGCCGATACAGATCAAAAACTAGTACAAGAGCTATATGAAAAAAGCGGCCAACTTGGTGTGCCTTTTACGGTTATCGAGAATGACGACAAGACAACCGTGAATGTTCTTGGCTTCGATAAGCCAAAAATCGACATGGCACTGGGGTTATAGACAATACAACGGCTGTAAGTACTGCTATGATTAGTCTATGAATAGCGGAAAAATTCCTTCCTTTAGTAACGATTTAGAGAGCTGGCTTAAAAGTGACGGCAAAAAGACGCTTAAGGGCTTGTCGACGGTTTTTGCCGAAAAAAGCTTTGCTATTAGTTTCCTGCTTTTAATGTCAATCCCGGCGCTGCCGATACCAACTGGCGGTATTACTCATGTTTTTGAGATTATTACTATGTTGCTGTCTTTGGAGTTAATCGTTGGTCTAGACACAGTCTGGTTACCGAAAAAGTGGGAGGAGACAAAACTAGGTCCCGTACTCGAGAAAAAGGCGCTGCCCTTTATTCTCAAACGAGTTCGTTGGTTTGAAAAATACTCAAGACCGCGACTCAGCAAATTACTTGAGAACCGACTATCGGTATCACTTATTGGTGCAGTGGTTTTCGGCCTGGCGCTGACGGCATTCGTAGCACCACCATTTTCGGGCCTTGATACCTTACCGGCTCTAGGCATCGTTTTTATCGCAATGGGCATGATTTTAGAAGATGTTGTTGGAGCCATTATTGGTTTTATCGTCGGCGGGGTAGGTGTTTTTACGGTAATCGGTCTTGGAAAAGTAATTATCAACTTCTTTTTTCACTAAAATTCGTAGACTATCCAATGGTGCCTTTTTAGTTTAGGTTTTTTATGTGGTAAGACAAAGATGTAGCTGACAAACGTTGTGCCGCGTTTTAGCTCACTGGTTAATTTATCTTCTAGTTTTTGCATGAAACGGGGGGTTAAAAACGTCATTATCACGTCACCATCCGACAAATTATGGTTCCAGAAATTACCCAAATAAACATGGGCTGACTTATAGCGCAAACACCTAAGCCAGGCAATTAGCCACATTATAGGATTAATCTCATAGCCAATGGCGGTGGCTCCACACTTGGCGGCTTCAGCGACAAACCGACCGTCACCACAACCGAGTTCATAGAAAACCTGTCCAGACTTTAGGCCACTATCTTTTATCACTTTTGATAAATCTTTTTTAAAGGCCGGAACCCACGGTGCACCTAATGGACCGGCTATAGCAAAGCCGATTAGGACAACAAAAAATATCAAAATTAGCAAAATAGTCATGCGCTTATGTACATTATATAGATGTGAGTATATGATTAAAAGTAATAATCAGGCTTATGTTAAACAAAGAAACGCCAAAAGTAACTCCGACCAATGTTTTGCCAAAATCTGGCGGTACTTTTTCGGCCGAAAAAGCCGTCGGAGCACTTGCAACCGACCAGGTCATGAAAACGATGCATAGGGCGGGAGATTATTGGAAAACTCTTGGGCCTGGGCTGACGACTGGCGCATCTGATGACGACCCATCGGGCATTGCTACTTATTCACAAGCTGGAGCACGTTATGGCTTTCAGTTACTCTGGCTTGCAGCATTCACTTTCCCACTTATGTCTGTGGTTCAAGAAATGTGTGCCCGAATCGGACTAGTTACCGGTCGTGGACTAGCCGGCACAATGCGGCTTCATTTCTCAAAAAAGCTATTGTACAGTGTTAGCTTACTCTTATTCGCTGCCAACGCGTTCAATATCGGCGCCGACCTAGGAGCTATGGCAAAGGGTGCGCAGTTGCTGAGTCCAAGCTGGAACTTCTCGGTGTTGGTGGTTGGGTTTACAGTAGTTAGCCTTGCCCTCCAAATTTTAACCCCGTATGACAAATACGCACGTTATTTAAAATGGCTAGCAATGGTTTTGCTGGCATATGTCGCGTCAGCAATTCTAGCTCACCTTAATTGGTCCGACATACTACACTATGCAATCATCCCCCACGTAACTATCGGCAAAGAACAGTTATTGTTAATCTGCGGCATTCTCGGCACAACGATTTCGCCTTACTTATTCTTTTGGCAAACTTCTCAAGAAGTCGAAGATGAGATATTACAAGGCAAAACTTCGGTACTGGCTAGGCACGGTGCAACTAAAACGGAGATTAAGAATATGCGTATCGACGTTTGGTCAGGCATGTTTCTATCTAACGTCGTGATGTTCTTTATCATTGCTGCTTGTGGAGCGCTACTGTTCAGTCACGGCATTACCAACATCACTACAGCATCTCAAGCGGCAGAAGCATTACGACCATTTGCCGGCAACTCTACCTACTTCTTATTCGCCGTTGGCATTATTGGCACCGGCTTACTGGCAATACCAGTATTGGCCGGTTCGAGCTCTTATGCCGTTGCTGAAAGTTTCGGCTGGAAGGAAGGTTTAAGTCGTAAATTACTCAAAGCGCAGGCGTTCTACGCAACAATTTTTGTATCAATGTTAATCGGACTTGGAATCAATTTCATCGGGCTCGATCCAATCAAGGCTCTAATTTATTCAGCCGTTTTCAACGGCGTGATTGCACCGTTAGTTTTATTACCAATCGTCCTTATCAGCAGCAATAAAAAAATTATGGGTGAATGGACTAATCATCGCTCAACAACAGTTGTAGGCTGGTTAGTAGTTATACTCATGACAGTGGCGGGCCTAGCCGCAATCTTCTCAATCTTTAACTAGTTTTTATAATACTTCTGCACTCCCACGTAAGGCCTCTACTATTCGTAACGCAGCGCATCAATTGGGTCTTTAGAAGCGGCTCGGACCGCTGGTATAACGCCAAAGATGACGCCTATGGCGACTGAAATTGTGGTGGCCAATAGAACCGCATTTAGAGTGATGACGGGCGTTAGGTGAGTTAGTATCCGTAATAGTGCGTTTAACATAAATGATGCGATTATACCTAGTGCACCACCGACGCCGCTTAGAACTAAGGCCTCCATGAAAAACTGTCCAGCGATTTGCCGATTTGTAGCGCCAATAGCCTTGCGTATGCCGATTTCTCTAGTACGTTCCGTTACCGATACCAGCATAATATTTAAAATACCAATGCCGCCAATTAGTAACGACATAGCCGCGACGGCTGAAATGAAGGTGGTAAAAACTCGTAATATATCACTGACAACTGTTAAGTTCTCGTCTTGTCTAAGTACAGTGAAATCATTCTGACCACCATGGGATGTTGATAGCTGTTGATTAATGTTGCTGATGGTTGAGTCTGTTTGAGCGGCAGTTTTTGGTCGCACGAAAACTTCAACTAACTGACTATGGCCGACTAGATCTTGAGCCGATTGATAGGGCATTACAATCGCTTTGTTCAGGTCAACCCCAAAAGCAAGTGGGCTAGACGTAAAGTCGTCAAACACCCCAACTACCACAAACTCTTTACCACGAATTGATATCGTGCGACCAATTGGCACGTTTTCGCGGAATAGATTCTCGGCAACCTTTTTACCAATTACGACTATTTGACCACTCGAGTCATTGTCACTAAAGAATGTCCCGAAGCTAACTTTTTGCTTTAGAACAGTAGGGAAGTCCTGACTGGTGCCAAAGACTATACCTTCGTTGTACTCAACTTCACCAAGCTTGGCGCCGCTGTTAACTACACCGACAGGCACCACAGTCGAGTCGGGAGTAGCCGACTTAATGGTGGTAAGGTCAGACTCGCTCAGGCTGCCACTGCCTAGGGCAAAATTACTTATTTGATTAACTTTTACGATGTTGCCGTGCTTATCTCTTGTTACTAGGCTGCCCGGACGAACGGTTATCAGGTCACTGCCCAACTGATTAACCTGGCCAACCACTTGACGTTTAACTCCCTCGCCGATACTCACAATCGTTACGACTGAGACAACGCCTAGAATAACACCTGTCATAGTCATAAGACTGCGCCATTTTGAAAAACGTAGGCTCTGAACAGCAGACCTGAAGTTACGCATTAGTGCCATGACTATTTCTTAACCCTTTTCATGGTTTTGCTGCGACCACGTTTTTTAGCAGTCTTGGTTTTTGGCTTTTTCTTATCACGACTGGTTGGGATTGCTTTCATTAGGGCAGAAACGCCAGCGAGGTCATCTTCTTCAGTTTTACGCTGGAAGAGATAAAGAGCCTTACGTGCGAGTTTCGGGACTTCACCTATTGGCGTGCGTTCGTCGTGTACTATTACACCGTCATGCATATAAACGACTCTGTTAACATAACGAGTGAGTTCAGGGTTATGGGTAACGATGATTATGGTATTACCCGACTTGTGAATATCACTTAGCAGCTCCATGACAACACGACTCGCCTCACTATCCAGGTTACCGGTCGGCTCGTCGGCGATAATGATATCTGGATTATTAACGAGGGCTCGTGCGATTGCAGCGCGCTGTAACTGGCCACCGCTTAGGTGCTTCGGCAAAAAATATTCTCGGTCTGAAAGGCCTACGCGCTCAAGTATTGACGAGGCCTGCTTTAACCGCTTGCTCGTACCAATGCCTTTGTAGGCTAATGGTAGGGCGACATTCTCAAGTACATTTAGTCTTGGCAATAGATTAAATGACTGAAAAACATAGCCCACTCTGTCACGGCGAATTTTTGCTAGCTGATTAGTCCTGAGCCTTGCAACTGGTTTGTCGTTTAAGTTATAGCGTCCGTATGTTGGTCGATCGAGAAGACCAATCACGTTCATGAGCGTTGACTTACCCGAGCCACTCGGTCCCATGACAGCGACAAATTCACCCTTTTCAATTGATAGGTCAATCTCATCAAGCGCCAGCGTGGTAGCATCACCGAAACCAAACAGTTTTGAGATATCTTTGAGTTCAATAATTGGCACTTATGTTGACCTCTTTGCCTTAGTTATATAAGAGGTGCGCCTGGGGTTAGCCAAGCACACCTCTATTTACATATACATCTTACTCTGTTAATTGAATTTTTCAAGAGGGAAAAGACAAAATAATGAATAAATTCGTATCTGGTACAATATTGTCTATCGTGGAGAGGTCGCATAGTGGTCTAGTGCGCCGCCTTGGAAAGGCGGTATGCTCGCAAGGGTATCGAGGGTTCAAATCCCTCCCTCTCCGCCAAAATAAATTGGTCAGGTCCTTTCGGGCCTGGCCTATTTATTTTCCGCGCGTGGGATTTGAACCGGAATGTCCTTGAATGGACATTCCGCGCCCTTGGTCTTTCGGCACGGCTCGAAAAATTGCCATGAACGAATCTAATTTTGATTTGTTTGGCAAGGTCAAATCCCTCCCTCTCCGCCAAAAAGCTAACACTTAAGTTCTGCACGATGCTATTATTTAACTTATGCATGAAGAAACAAAATTCATAGACATTACGCCACACAGAAGCATTCTTACCAAAATTAGCCAAACCGGCTACTCAATCCAGGAAGCACTTTCAGAACTAATCGATAATGCGATTGATGCCCGAAAAAGCGACCAAACGCTTAATGTTACAGTTAATATCACAAAAGAAAGTATTGTGATAAACGACAATGGCTCTGGCATGACCGAAGACCAAGCTGCAAAGTCAATTAGGCTGGGTTTCTCCGAGAAACAACAACAACTTGGTGAGTTTGGCCTTGGGCTTAAAACCTCAACCTCATTTTTAGGTCATGGCTTTACGCTAACGACGACACCCTTAGACTTAGATGAAGAATATCGTATTACATACGATGCCGATGACTGGCTTGACCATGGAGACTGGTATAACTATCCTTTTACAATCATAAGAGGTGTTGATGCCAAAAAGAGTGGAACAAGAGTCGAGATTCATAAACTACGCGTACACATAACAGAAAAGCTACTATCAAGTATAAAAGCAGAGTTTGGACTAAGATTCGGACCATTTATACAAAACCACGAGTTAAATCTTGTCTTTAATGACGAGCAATGCGAGCCATTTGTGCCTATAATTCTTGATGACAAAAAAACTGAATTCAGTTTTGTATTCCCTGGTGGCAGGGCCTGGGGTTGGTGGGGGTATCAGCTCAGTGGGCTGAATAAAAGCTACTACGGTTTCCACACCTATCGTCGCGGTCGTTTGGTTACGACTTACGACAAAATAGGCCTAACTCCCAATCAAGATATTAAACAAATTATTGGCGACCTACACATTGAAGGCATACCTATAAATCACGATAAAAAGAATTTCGCTAAAACAGCAGAGGGTTATCGTGACTTAGAAGATCAAATGAGAGCCTACTTTAAGCCGTTTGAGAAAAAACCAAAACGTATTTTAAGCGGATATGCAGCGTCGGCTGGAAGAGTTAGGGGTACTGTTAAATTTATCCGCACAACCAGGCACGGCACTAACATTCAAGAGGTTCTAGAAAATATTAAACATGGCGACATAATCGTTACCGAAATGACACGTCCACAATATCTTCTGGCCATACGACGTTCTGCGGGAATAATAACTGACCTCGGCGGAAACCTATGTCATGCAGCAATTGTTTCGCGTGAGTTCGACATACCATGTGTGGTTGGGACACAAAATGCAACATCTGTTTTAGTCGAGGGCAATAAAGTAATACTTGATGGCAATGAAGGCTATGTTTATGAAGATTGATCCTCATATTCTAAAGTTCCCGTTGTCTTTACCTAATGATCAGCAAGACTTCATGATTTACTACCCGTATAAGTTTCCCAAAGTTATCGACTTCTTCGAAGAAAAAGCAAAAGAACTCTTTGATAAGCCCATAGAATATGCAAAGTTCGTTCAGGATCAATTTAAAGAGCTCGAAGCAGCCGTCAACAAAGTCAATCAAGAATACCAAAATGGTAATCAAGCTGATTTAGCCTTCTTAGTTAACATTGACCAAAAGTTTAATCGAGTGTTTTGCTTCAAATTCTGGGTCATCAACTACGTATTCGCCGATGGGCTAATACATGAGTTCTACGTCGACCAACTGAAGGCCTTTGCGCGCAAAATGGTGAATGTGTCAGATGATATTGAAGAATACGAGCAGAGGATAATCCAAATTCAGCGAGATCTGCTCCAAACTGACTATGCCGATATATACCTTGTTCAAGCTCTTCACGGTGTTATGGTTATGAATTTCTTCGAAAGAGATGAATTCTCTAAAAATATTATTGAACAGATTATTCCATTGATTGATGAACATTCTGACAAGAACGATGCAAGAATTATTGAATTATGGAAACCGATTGCCGACAAAATACTCGATGCTTCGGATAATCACTATAGTGCAATTAAAGATAAGCCTGATGACTTTAACTTTCGAACACTGTTAGATCTTGCCCCTCTCGATTTGCCACTTACGCAGGTAAGAATGCGTAAAATCCCATTTCCGCTGTACAGCTTCTTGAGTCATGCTGTTGAATTCCGTAAACAAAACATCACTCTTCAAGAACGCCACGCCAATATGAAGAGTACTATTGAAGAGATATTTGACGAAGCAAAAGATAAACTGGACACTGAAGAATATAATGACTTCAGACTTTCTTATGAGATGGCCAGAAGCTTTTCAATGTCCAAGGACATTATGGGTAATGTAGATCCTATCTTGATACCAGTCTGGCAAGGGGATGTGCATAAAAAGATTTACGAAATACTTTCGAGAGATAATTCCGTTAGGTACCCGACTGTCAATCATGCATCTATGTTCGGTAGTTTTGTTTGGTATCTACCGTCAGATTTAAAATCACAGGTAATGTCAGTTGATAATAGAACATTTAATATAGAGGAGATCTAGTCATGAGCGGAGAAATTGAACCAATGTCAGGTGGGAAAATGCAGATGCACGTGCAGCGCCATGATGCACACGAACAAGGCCACCTAACCCCTGAAGGCCACGAGCATGCTAAACAAATAGCAACTGAAAAAGTCAGAACTTATTTAGACGAGAACCCTGAAACACATTTTATGGTGGTTTCTTCCGACCAGGTTTTCGACGATATGGAGCCTGAGTTGGGTGGTATTCGTGCCAAAGAGACAGCCGATGATATTGTTTCAGTTATTAGAGGAAGTCTAGCGGATCGAGGTCTCCCTGAAGACCACCTCTTTGGGACCACTGAGGAACCGGTCACATCAAGCCCTAACCTACGAGAAGCAAACATTTTCTCAAACAAATTTATGCAACATTTAAGAGCGCAATATCCCGACGAAAATGCCTGGTCTTTGTATTATCAAGACGCTGACGCCGATACAAGAGAAAAGATGACTGCAGAAAGTCCAAGAGATTTAGCTATGAGGATGGATTATATGGTAAAAACCGCTGAAACAGTAGGCGCGTCACTACATAAAGTTCCCGGCAAAGAAGAGTCACCTCTAGTAGTCTGGATGGTAGGTCATGGTGGTGGGCTAGATGCTTACCTACATCACTACGCTAATGTCCCAATTGACCAGCTTGGCTTCGATTTGAGTGGTGGTTTTACATTACGCGCCTCACCAAACAACGGGGTTGTCGCAGAAGTTAAAGGCGTTGTGTACCCGGTCAAGTCTGACGATACGTTAAGCCTCCCTCAATGAGTTATATAAAGTTTTTTAAAGATATTGATACTAATGACCTAGCTCTAGTTGGTGGCAAAGGCTTGTCGCTTGGCAGAATGATTAATATTGGCCTACCCGTGCCGCAGGGCTTCGTAGTCACAACAGAACTATATAAAGACTTTAAGGACGGGCTTGGCTTGAACGAACAAAGTCAGGCCGAAATATTAGCAGCATTCGACAGTTTAGCGAACAATCGAGTTGCCGTGCGTTCATCAGCAATCTCTGAAGATTCTGACACAGCTTCTTGGGCAGGGCAGTTTGAGAGTTACCTCAACGTTACCAGGGACGAACTAATCCAAAAGGTTCAAGATTGCTGGACATCAGTCAGTGGAGCGACCGCATACGCCCGTACACAAGGCTTAAGAGAAGACGAACTCACACTAGCTGTCGTTATTCAGGAAATGGTAGATAGCGAAGTATCTGGAGTTGCCTTTAGCGTCAATCCTCTTAATCATGAAAAAGATGAAATTATGATAGAAGCTAGCTATGGGCTCGGCGAACTACTGGTTCAGGGGATGGTAACGCCTGATAACTACGTAATATCGAAGCGAGGCAAGAGTGTGCTAAGTAGCAAAATCGTCACAAAGACTACGATGCTCGTATATCAAGATGGTGGAACTAAAGAAATGCCCGTAAGCAGTGATATGCAAGAAAAGTCCTGCCTGTCAGATGAACAACTCCATGAATTAAGCTCTTTAGTCTGTCGGATTGAAGAATATTACGAAAGCCCGCAAGACGTCGAATGGGCACTGCAAGAAGACAAACTCTACATCGTACAGTCACGACCAATTACAACTTAGGTCTCTTTATTGGCTTTCTAATGTAAAACTACCATGACTGTGGTAAAACTAGAGTAATGCTTCCTAAAAATTGTCCTGCTTGTAAACAAAAATCACTTTCATACAACGACGACTTTGTTGTCTGTACAAACTGTCCGATTTATAAAAAGCAATTGAACTTTTTTCAAAAACCCTTAGTGTGGGCTAATGGTCGACACTGGTGGTGGAGACTGCCGATATTCATTTGGTTCGTAATTATGCTAATAGAAAACCTGCAAAACCCCTCATTTGCACTCAATCGCCTGACAAATCCATTTTCGGCACTTGATCTTGGTATACATGAACTCGGTCACGTGATTTTTTCGCCTTTTGGTGTATTCATGCATATTGCAGGTGGTTCACTATTTCAGTGTCTGTTTCCGCTTTTATGGCTAATTGGTCTCCTAAAAAAGAAATGGTACTTTGCGGCATCGTTGTGTTTTTGTTGGCTCGCCCTAAATCTATTCGATGTTGCTGCCTATGTAGCAGATGCCAGTGCACGCTTATTGCCACTTTCAATCGGGCCGGGAATCATCGGTATAAATCCAAATGATGCGGATACTGTATATGATCATGCGCATGACTGGTATCAATTACTTAGCCGCACAAATCACTTGAATTCAGACCTGGTACTAGCTCACGGATTAAGAGTGGCTGCCGGGGTCGTATTTTTTATCGGCCTAGTACTGGCATTCACCTTACTTATACAGATGATGATTGGTTCAAGCAAAAAATGAAAAACGATACTAAAACCCAGCCTAACTCTTAAGAATCAGTGTGGCTAGATACGAACGGCTAGTGAGTAAACACGCTGACTATGATATAGCTATTTACGGGTCTTATGAGAATCTGACTCTGGTATTAAAAATCCGTTAATTGTTTTAAGAAAATATTATCTATAATGAAATTATGAAAATAACCAAATTTGAACACGCTTGCATACAAATTGATAAAGACGGCACCAGGCTGGTGATTGACCCAGGCTTATACTCTAAGTCTTTTGTTGACCACGAAAATATTAATACAGTGGTTATAACTCATGCACATGCCGATCATTTAGACGAGACGACACTAATGAGCATTGTTAAGAACAATCCTTTGGTTGATATTTACTCAACGACAGAAGTCACAGAGAAATCGAAGAATTTTACAATTAGATCAGTTAGTAGCGGCGATCAGGTGGTGAGCGCCGGTTTCAAACTAGATTTTTTTGGCGGTAAACACGCATTAATCTTCGGCGATATGCCTGACGCCCAGAACGTTGGCGTCTTGGTTGACGACGTTTTCTACTACCCGGGGGATTCGTTTTCGATACCAGAAGGCGCCAACCCGACCGTATTAGCCACACCAATATCTGGACCGTGGATGAAAATTGGCGAAGCCATGGCATTCGTAAGTCAAGTTAAGCCTAGACTGGTGATCCCGACCCACAACGAGCACAACTCTGAGGCTGGTAATCAACTCATAGACAATCTACTTGGTAATTTATGTGCCAACCAATCAACAGATTACAAACACCTTAAGGCCGGTGAATCGGTTGACGTATAGTCACCCCGATACAATAACGTTTTTCATCTGCGCCTGACTGCTTAAAACAGCTGTTTTGCTCCGCGTCATATCTGTTGATATCCCTTATCACCAAACAGGTTATTTTAACCTAGCCAGCCATCACTTAAAATTTCGTTATTTTGTAGCGGAGTGGCTATTAGAAAAATTGTGCAAAAACGCTTGCGCTTATATATAAGTCGTTGTAAGCTTCGAGAGTATAAATTAAACAAAATATACCAAAGTAAGAAAGGGTGGGCAGTAATAGTATGAAAATTCAAAGAAGAGAACAAGGTTTTACGATTGTAG
>JAYVTZ010000008.1:0-49031 GCA_043788365.1 Burkholderiaceae bacterium
TCCTCTACCAGCTCTTGGAGTAGGTAATCGTCCTGTAGAGCAATAGCGCTAGATACTAGGGTGTCTACGGTTTTAACTAAGTTGACTCCACAGCACCAAAAAGATGACCCCACTTTATGTGGGGTTTTCTTTTTGTGAGGGCTAAAGGGACTCTAACGGGACAGTATCAGTATGCAGTACCCGCCCTTGGTTTTTCAGCTGTGCTGTTTTAATTTTAAAAAAATGACAAATTTATGAAAAGCATATAACTGATTAATTTTGGATTTATAATGACCATATAAATGATGAAATTATTCAAGACTTCAAACAGTTTGTAACCACTGCTGTATCGCAGCAACTTGTGCCAATAATAGAGGGCCAAGAAAGATTGTAAGCTAAAGTCGATAATTTAGAATTAAGTATAGATGGCATAGAGTCCAAGATTGACGATCTGTCACTCGAGTTGATGAAGCTTTAGAGGCTTCAAATCAAGCTACAGACCTTCAATTAAAAGACCACAATCGTCGCATAATCCGTCTAGAGCGAAAAGCTGCATAGTAACCAACCTTTTTTACATTCACAGAAAACATCATTAAAAGACTGAATTTGTGGTACTCTAATATCTAAAAACTATTAAACGAATAGTTATTTAGAAATACAATTGACAAATATTCAAGATATGTGCTTAAATAGTATTTAAATAAAGTGTATCGGGAGGCAACGGCGAAATCATGAAAGATTTTACTAGAGGAATAGCCCTAAACCAGCAAGCTCTTTGGGATGGTCAGCACGCTGTTCGAGGCGGCCAAAACGGACTCGAAGGTGATCACCTTGTCGATGTTCCTAACGAAGCAGCGGTTATGTTCAGTGGGCTACTTGCACCGAAGTCTACAATTGCCGAAGTCGGTTCAGCAAATGGGCGAGATGCTAGGTATTGGGCTAAACAAGGCCACGATGTGCTTTGTATGGATTTCTCCAGGGTTGCCCTTAGCCAACTGGTCGAACACGCTGAGCGCCAAGGCGTAACCGAGCGCATAAAACCGATTCATTTCGACGCTAACGCCGGCAGACTGCCTGAAGCGGTTGGTGATAGTATTGACGGTTTCTATGCCCGATCAGCTCTCCACGTCGATGATGACATGCTCATGACGCTGATGGGGGATGTCGATGAGCGACTACAGCCCGGTGGTGTGGTGCTGATTGAGGGCAAGAGCGCCCACGACACCAAGATTGCACGTAGCCTAGATATTGGTAACGGCTTAGCGGTCGACCCAGAAGAAAACGGACACCTGCGCCGCGTCTGGACGCCAGAGTCACACGACAGGCTTTGCAAGGCTTTCGGCTGGTCGGCATTTCAACAACAAACCAGTGGTGAGCAATGGGCAGGAACAGATGCGACTTTCATACGACTAGTGGCAATCAAGTAACAATCTCTATATAATTGAGAAACTATGACAGATACATCAACACCAAACCCGCGCGCAGTTGTCTCGGCAATTATCGAAAAAGTTGAGGACGGCAAACGCTATATTTTCATGCAGACGCGCTGGAAGCCACAATCTAGCCCTACTTATCTAGGCGTGCTTGAAATCCCGGCTGGTGGCATTGACGGTTACGAAAACGCCTACGACTCTGTCAAACGAGAAGTCAAAGAGGAGACGGGCCTAGACATTGCTCGCTTTATTGACGATGAGCAGACGCCTGTTATGTATGCACGTCCTGGTGATGCATCGATTGCATTCAAGCCATTTATTTGTCAGCAAGTACTTGAAACTAATGGTGGCCTGCCCTGGGTTGGGTTCGTATTTCGCTGCGAGGCGACCGGCACAATCGCTATGCAATCAAGTGAAGCGAAAGACCCACGTTGGGTGTCGGTAGACGAGCTGGACGAACTGCTAAGAAAAACCCCAGACAAGATCTTTTCACTTCAAGTTGCAACTCTACGTTATTACGTTGATTTTGTTAAAAAACTAAAATAGTTAACAACTAGAATGACCACTATGACAAGCAGCCCAAACCCCAAAGTCGATTGGTATTTTGACAAAGCCGTTAAGTGGCAAGATGAAATTAAGTACTTGAGAAAGATAGTTCTTGACTGTGGGCTGAGTGAAGAACTGAAATGGGGTGTGCCTTGCTACACTCTAAATGGTAGCAACATACTTTTAATTCATACCTTTAAAGACTACTGCGCTATTTTATTTCACAAAGGCGCCTTACTAAAAGATGCCGATAATCTATTGATTCAGCAAACCCCCAACGTCCAGTCGGCCCTGCAGTTGCGGTTTATGAGTCTTCAAGACATTACTAGGCTTGAGGTCAAGATAAAGGCCAATATAAACGACGCCATTGAAGTTGAAAAATCTGGCCAGGAAGTAGAATTTAAAAAGCATACGGAATTCGCAGTTCCAGAAGAATTACAATATAAATTAAATGAACTACCTGCACTCAAAGATGCGTTTGAGGCCCTGACCCCAGGCCGCCAAAAGGCTTATTTATTATATTTTTCTGCCCCCAAATTATCCAAAACCCGCGCAGCAAGAGTTGAAAAATACATAGACGTTATATTAGATGGCTTAGGGCTAGGCGACTAATTTACAAGATGAAAAGAATATCAATCGTTGGCTGTCCGGGGGCTGGAAAATCGACATTTGCTCGGGCATTGTCTGCTAAGACAAAAATACCACTACTGTACCTTGATTATTATTATCACGAAAAGGGTAAAGATTACGAGACAAATAAACAAGCTTGGCTAGATAAGATTGGCGAGTTAACATCGGGAAATTCTTGGATAATTGAGGGAAATTATGGATCATCATACGAACAAAGAATACCTAAATCTGACACATTAATTTTTATGGATATGCCGGCTTGGCTTTCGATTTGGAGTGTTATCAGAAGAAGAGTTCAATACCACAACAAGCTTCGGGCTGAAATGCCAGATGATTGGGTCGAAAAGATAAATCCGGTATTTTTTAAGTTCGTTGTTATGTTCAGAATTAAATCTCGCAAAGACGTGCTGGCGGGTATTGAGAAATACAAACACAAAGATTTAGAGATTTTGACTTTCAAGAGCAGAAAAGCTGCTTATAAATGGCTAGACGAATTATAACTTTCAATTAACAGACTATAAACTATAACTTTTTGCTATACTTCAAACATGAAAATAGTCATCACTGACCCAATCGTAACGATTCCTTCAAAATATTTTGATGAGCTGAAAGCACTTGGAGCTGAGGTTTATGACGACGTACCTTTGGAAGTACCCGGAATCATTGAACGCTTAAAAGACGCCGAAGTTGCAACAGCCAATTACATCTACATAACCAAAGAGGTAATTGATTCCCTACCAAAGTTAAAGTATATTATTGTGCCGGCAGTTGGCTATGACTGGGTCGATGCTGACTATGCCAAGACCAAGGGAGTTAAAGTAATCAATTGTCCGACATTTGTCACCTTAAGTGTCGCCGAGCATGCCATTGGTTTAATTTTTGCACTTGCAAGACGACTGAACGAAACAACTTCCGAGCTTAGAAAGGGTAATTGGGATACAACTAAGTTCATCAGCATTCAATTGAGTGGTAAAAAACTAGGTTTAATCGGCTATGGTAACGTCGGCAAGATGATCGAGCAGTTGGCTACACCTCTTGGCATGAAGGTCACTTTCGTGAATTCTAAATCAAGTGCAGAAGACGTAGATAATTTACTGACGTGGTCGGATGTGGTTTGCATCTGTGCACCGTTAAATGATTCAACCAAAGGTATGATAAATGAACGTCGCCTGAGTCTACTTAAAAGTACAGCACTACTAATAAATGTTGGCCGAGGTGCGATTATCGACCAAATGGCTTTAACCCATGCGCTAAAACGAGGTGAATTCGCCGGTGCAGGATTGGATGTTTTTGTAGGTGAACCAGGTGCAAAAGGCGCACTGCCTTCCGAAATTCATGAACTGGTAAGCCTGCCAAACGTAATATCGTCACCACATAGTGCCTATAATACTCTCGAAACACGCGAACGCCTGGGCGCTGAGATGGTCGATAATATTAAATCTTGTATTAACGAGACACCAATTAATATAGTCAACTAAAACAGAAATATTTTTATAGATATGATAATGATTTACAAAATCACTATGTACGGACTGGTATATTAGTAATATCTACATAATTGAGCACCTCTGAAATTTAATAAATAATATCCAAAATAACAATTTGGAGTATAGTGACAATATCTACTAATATTTTGGAGGCAAAATGTCAGCAATTTCTAAGCTAGTTGGTAAATTTAAAACTAAGCCAGGCATTATTACGCTGGTTGTAACCCTTGTAATTATTTTTGGCGCTGTTGGCTGGATGATGGGCCACACGTCTCAGCCCAAAACGTCGTCAAAAGATCAAAATAATGGTTCGTCAAATGCCTCAAACATTGATCCTCAATCGTCAACAGGGGGGGGGTTCGGCAAATAATACTGCGGTTGCAACTGCCACCGGTACTGCTGCTCCTACCCCAACAGCTAGTACAACCCCAGCCGCATCACCAACTCCAGCTCTGCCATCGGCTGTATTTGCTGATAATTTCACCGGGCATTATTATCACAATTTTGGAACGATTGACTTTAGCCAGAGCGGGACTGACCTGACTGGTACTTATACGAATGGTCCGCTAGGCTCGAGTGGAACTATTAAAGCCACTGTATCAGGTTATGTCGCAACCGGATCCTATAAGATTGGTGCATCCACCGGTAAGATAGTATTCACTAAAACCGGCGACACCTTCATGGGTACTTACAACGATACTTACAGATGGTGTGGTGCCAAAGTTGGCGTGGCTTTCCCGTCGGAATGTGGCTTTAATCGTCATTGGTTTGTAAATTACGGTCCAGGAGTTGGTTCGCAGTGCGAGATGGACCTTCATCAAACCAGTTTAAACGTCACCGGAACGTATTGTAACGGTAGCGTCAGTGGTAGCATTTCGTTCACTGGCGGGTATCAGAAACTTAATGGTACTTGGACAACCAAACTACTTACTAGTGGGGCATTTAGCTATTATTTAGCCAATCTTGGCTCTTCCAATCAACAGAAGTGGTTCCAAGGACATTACGATACCAGCGCACCAGCAACATACCAATGGTGTGGTGGTTATACAATCGCTAACCAGCCGCAGAATCTTACTCCAGCTCTAACCTGTCTAAAATAAAATTCGCTCGCTAATATAATAGGCATTAGTGATATTATTCAGCTATGAAAACAACCACAGAAACCAAACATTATACCCGTCTAAGTTTTATATATCCTTTATCTTATTTGATACCAGCATCCTTGGTCTTAGTGTTTGCGCCCCGATTTTTGCTTGACCACTTCTCGAGTCATCGCTACTCTGTCGAACTTGCCCGTTTAGCTGGTGCGGCCATGCTGGCATTTACTATCATGGTGTTGAACATATTTTTCTATCGTGTTGAGCAACTCTATGATTCGGTAATTTATTGCCGCTTGCCAGTGCTGGCAATCGTTGGTTGGCTATATGCTAGTTCGCATGACGAACTATTTCTGATATTGATCATCACCGTTCTGCCCGGTGTATTTTTCTCTACCTACGCCAGAATATACGACAAGAAACAGCACGGCACCACAAACTAAACATTATTGCTGAAAGGTCGATCTTTAGTATTCTTGTTATGGTTAAAATATTAGCAAAAAGCAATTACATATATTACGATTAGAGTAATAAGTAACCACAAGAGGAATAGATTATGGCCAAAAAACAACAAAAATTTGTAGTTAGCACGAGTGAAAGCGGTGTTTATTACGCAAGTCGTATCGTACAGCGAATCTCTTTAGCTTTGACAGTGCTATTTACATTCATTTTGTGGGCGACGATGATATCGATTGCCCATAGCCAAATGTTCACTAATTGGTTGAGTGTGAGTAATGCGATTACATATCCAAACCAATCACAAGTCACGGCTCTATATAACGGCATAAGCACCGAACAAAACCATCTTATGTACATGGCTGTATCTTTTGCACTGATTACTGCCATAATAAGTGTCGCACTTTTGGCTTTGCCGCGTTTTCGCAAATTCGAAAAAAGTTTAGTTGTGGACGGATTAGTAATGGCGAGCTTTTGTTTTGTCGTGGCTATCGCTCACCTATCTTTGTATAGGTTTATTCTAGCGCGGGTTGGTCTTTAAGTTGACGGTTACTATTAACAGATCAACGGTAGTAATATCATAAAAATTATATTGGCTATAGTCGGCTTGGCCGTAATTGCCGAACTATTGGCTCTAATTTGGTTGTCGTTCAGCATAAAGTCTTACAAAAACTACTGGTTTGAGAAGGCAAAACAGCCAGGCGAAATTACTTATTTGGCTCTCGGTGATTCTACGGCTCAAAGTATTGGCGCCACTAGCCCGATGCGTGGTTATGTTGGGCTGGTATCGGCAAGGTTGCAAGCTAAAACTGGCAGAACAGTAAAAATAATTAATCTCAGTAAAACTGGCGCGACCATGACAGATTACCTGAATGAGCAAGTACCACAAATAAAGGATATCAAGGCGGATTTAGTGACGATTGAAATTGGCGCTAATGATGTCGGTGGCTTTAGTCCCGATAAGTTCCGTGGAGATTTTAAAAAGGTATTAAGATCGCTACCTGACGGTGCATATGTAGCTAACATGCCACTGTTTAATAGTCGTCCAATGAGTACCGAGAAAGCAAAACAGGCTAGTCGGATTGTCGAAGAGGAACTTAAAAATTACCCAAAACTTCACTTTGTCGACTTGCAAAAGCAGACAATTGAACACGCCAGCGTGTTTGGCTTTGCACCTGACTTGTTTCACCCTAATAATCTAAGTTACAAAAATTGGGCTGATGCCTTTTGGTTGGGTATTAAAGACTCTAAGAAATCTGATTAAGAAGTCTTTAGAAAACTATTTGATATTATGTTGGTATGGATGTAGAGAAAATTGTTAGGGAGTATATCGATAAGTCGCTACATATGTCACTCGGGACAGTTAGCAATAATAAGCCATGGGTTTCAGAAGTACACTTTGTTTACGATGATAATCTAAATTTGTACTGGCGCTCGACAGCAAACCGGCGCCATAGCCGAGAAATAATGGTTAACCCAAACGTCGCCGGTAATATCGTTCGTCAGCATGCGCTTGAAGAATACCCGCACGCGATTTACTTCGAGGGCACGGCTGAGATAGTTGATGATGTGGATGAGCAGAAGCGGATCTTGCCATTATTTATCGCAAGAATCGGGGCTGACGAGACGGCGATTGACGATGCTGCAACTGTTGATGGTCACAAATTTTATAAAATTACTATCAGTAACTGGTACGCCTTTGGTAAATTTGGCGAACTATCGGGTCGTAAGCACGAACTCAAATGGAACGGTGGTAAAAAATGACATACAAACCTCACCATACAGCAATATCTGCACGAAATTTAAATAACTCGACTGAATTTTATAAAAAACTTGGATTTGTACAAGTCCATAAGTATGACGAAGACGATGGTTCGATGAGTATCGTCCATATGAGACTAGGTGAATACTATATAGAAATATTTGTCTATAAAAAGAATCAAGACGAACCACGAGTTGATTACGAATACGCTAATAATCTCGAAAATATTGGAGTAAAACATATAGCAATATCAACCGATGACATTGAAGCTGCACTAGTAGAAATGAAAGCTTTGGGGTTAGCTAATGACGATACTAGGATTACAGTTGGCAGGACAAGAGTTAGTTATTTTTTCATTAAAGATCCGGATGGGGTTTGGGTGGAAATCGTTAAAGACGATAGGTACAAATAATGAAAATTATGATTATAGGCGGATCAAGATTCGTCGGCCCGGTACTAGTCAATCAGCTTATTGTTAGGGGGCATGAAACCACAGTCTTTAACCGTGGTTTGGTCAATAAAGACTACCCCAAAGAGGTAAAATTTATTCGAGGCGATAGGGAAAAGGGCTTTGCTGTCAATCAGCACTTCGACGTCGTGGTTGATATGTGTGCTTATAATGGCAAGCAAACCCAAACTGCACTCGATCAACTTGATTACGACCTATTTATTCATTTTGGCTCGGTGGCTTCGTACAAAAAGGCAGAGGTATTCCCTCTGACCGAAGAGTCAGAAACAGGTTATTGGCCATTTATGGGCGATTATAGCAGGGGTAAAGTTGAATGCGAGCAAGTACTGGCTAGTAGCGGCCAGAAGTATGCCACAATCAGACCGAACTACATTCTTGGCCCAGAAAATTATATTGACCGCGAGAACTTCATATATTCACGAATAAAAAGCGGCACGGCACTGATTTTGCCAGGCAATGGCCAGGCGTTAAGTCAGTATGTATTTGCAAAAGATGTTGCAGCGATCATAGTCATGATTGCCGAGCAGCAATTAACGGGTGCCTATAACTGTGCAGGTGATGAGCAGATAACTACTAAAGGACTTGTTGAATATATGGCGACCTTGGTTGGAAAAGAGGCAGTAATTAAATATAACCCATCAACTGATGGTGAAAACCATAACGAGGACGAGTTCCCGTTTGCTAATGAGAACATGATAGCCTCTAACCAGAAAGTGAAAGATCTAGGTTTTGAGTTTACGCCACTATTCGATGGCTTGAAGCAAGATTTTGAGTCATATTATAGCAAGTTATTAGCATAGTTTTTGTGCTAAACGCTTACGCCTATTGACAATATGGTGTAGAATTTAAGTAGCTTCCTTAAAAAAGAAGTATTATTCTGAAGTAAAGTGTAAAAAGCTTTATGAAGAACGGTAGTTTTGAAATTTAGGGCAAAACCAAAAAAATCAAAACTCCAAAATAGACATCGAGCCAAAACTCGGTACAATCAGTCAAAGCCTTGATAACTGCAGAGATCAGAGCCTCGACTAAAACTAAAAAACACTTCAAAAATAGGGGTGTTTTTTAGTTGGAGCCAAATCTGTCTATAAAATCGCCACGCTTTTGCCAAACTATGTGGGCTGACTCAAATCTTTTGGGCTTGATGTCGGGCATCATATTTTGCCAAAAAGCTGAGGCGTAACTCATGATAGCCTCGGGTAAATCAATCTCTTCGGTATTAAAGCCTTGATTTTGCTTGGCGCTTCTTGCCATGACTTCGTAAGTAACACCCATGATTGATAAAATGTCAGGGTCAGTTTTCATATACTCAGCAATCTTGGCATAGCTCTCATCGGCTGATTGATTCGTTAAGCCATCAGATTTAGGCATGTGGAAATCTAAATAAGTTTCGCCTGACGCAACTTTGTATTTTTGGGACGGAGTTGCCCAGTCAATTGCGGCAACTGTTGGCAAGACCCTAAATATACCTATGCTTTGGGGCCTGGCTTTGTCGAAGCCGAGTTCATCATCACGATACCCCAAAACCTGAGTTTGTAATATTGCTTTTCTAGCAATGGCGATTTCGGAAGGGTTGGTTAAAGCTGCAAGGTCAGTGTATGCGATATCTAAAGCCTCGGCTCGACTAGGCACATGGTCACTGATATTCATGCCCCAGATTATAGCACTCGAAGCTTAGCTAAACACAAGTGTAATTGGTGGTTATAATCAGAAAGACACCCCGAGACCTAAGTAGGGTGCCTTTCTGTTTGGCGTTAGACCTTTAGATTTTCCATTTACGGTCTTGGACCGTGTGCTGGGCCGTCCTCAGTACCAGTTATTTTAAAGCTTGCGTCGAGTTTGACGGTAACCTCAGAACCATCAGACTTCTTAACATGGGCTTCGTAGGTGGCGCCTTCGGCGTCAGTCTCTACTCTTAAAACTGTTCCTCCCGTGACTGCGTTCTCGGCTGCAGTTCTTACTTTGGTCGCAGTGTCACCAGTTAGTAGTTCTTCTTTTGTGCCGTTTGCACCGATATGTCCCCCTTTGGTTGGATCATGTGGTGCTGGTGGCTGACCAGTGGTTGAACTATTTGCCTGAGTAGTCGTGGTATTGGTTGCGGCGTTGGCGGCGGTTCCGTTAATCAGCGTTCCGCCAATCACTCCTATGGTAGCCGTTAGTCCAATTACGCCTGGAATAACTAATTTTTTTAAATTCATCGCCCTCCTTGTTTTAATGCTTCGATTGATTTGCCCGGGCAATACTATGATTGCCCATGATGCTTAAATAAGGCTGAGACAGGTAGTAAATAATTGTTAACAGATATGGAATTGAATGTCATGATTGACTCAATCACTTAAAGATGTTATTGTTATACATATGAGTATTGCATCACAAAACGGTAAAAAAATTCCGCCACCGCCATATCAATTATCTGGTCTTAAGACTGGCGAGGTACTTAGTTACGCATCTGACGGGGTCGTGTTTCATAATACAGTTGTTGCTCTCGATGAAGACAGACATCTACCGGTAGTTGAGATTACGGCTTCGAATACCGATAAACATGGCCGAGATATAGTCGACAAGTTAAACAATAGCTCGATGAGAGGCATATTGTTAGGAACGTGTGACGAGTTGACTGGTGAGCCGCACACACCAGGCCTAATCTATCCCGACAGGCCAAAATCGGCACTGGCGGTGGAGATGGTAATAGATGGTGAAAGAGTAGTTAGCGTCTTTCCAAACCCATCTAAGCTAGCCTAGATCTTAACTAATCAGAAATATTTACAGTGTACCCAAACTGTAAACAATCAAATCATCACAAAATAATGACAAAATTGTTTGTTCATAAATTATGGGTATTGCAAATTGATTTAGCTAGGAATATAATCACTGACGATAATTTAAATAAATAAGAGAATACAGAATGAGTATAGATACAGAACATGGGCATGGAGCCCCGCATGGCGAGGCCGGCCCTGACTCCCCGTCAGTCGTTAGTCTTGATGTGCCAGAAGGCATGATGTTTTTGGGTAAGCCTTACCGAGATGCTGAAGGCATTAAGGGTGGTCACAAGTCAATCGGCACAACAGTACACTTCGTTGGAGTAGAGCCTGGGTTACCAGAAAAAATTCAAGCAGCCAATGGTCATGGCTTTGACATGGCTTTTAATCATCTGACACAGATGGGCAAAGATGGTGCAGTGGAGCCAGTACCAGGTGTTAGAATATTATTGACACGACCACTTGAAGGCACGGATTCACATGTTACCATAAATACAGGATCATTTGAGATTGTTCCTGTTCACGAAGCACGAAGCAGAATAGAAATTTCGTCTCCGCAATCTACAATCTAGGCCAGAGTTACGAATATCACTGGGTTCGCGACAGTTTACTTAATCATATAAGTAGTATATAATATACTAAATTATGATTGACTTGAGAAGTGGTGAGTTTGCTAAGTACTATAGTCGTTATGGTGACCCAACCGAACAGCTACACCATGCCTATGATTCGTGGCTGGCTGATATGTCGAGCCGTGATAATGCCGAGCTAGAACCGATCCCATATGATCTCGAGGCTCATCCAGAACAAGGCATTTATGTACCCAAGTCCAACTATTTAAGAACTGATGATGTCCTAGGACCAGGCGACTATTCTGGTACCAAGCTAAAAATGGCCCTAACACTTGGCGAGCTAACCTCTAGTAGGCTTGTTCAGCAGATTCGTGAACAGCCCGTATCGGTTGATGACCCAACCAAGATAATAGATCGGCTGGCGGAAAACCAAAAACAGGGCAAAAATACGATGATAGTATCGTCACATTTCACATTTCCCGAATTTGGATTCATAAGAGCTCTTAGAGATATAGCTGAAGATAATCAGGGCACAAAGATTGATGAAAACGCAGTGCTGCTCAATAAGTTAATGACGAGGCAGACCTATCACCACATAACAGTGGCCGAGCATTTTACTCCTGTTGGTAACGTCTATTGGTCGTACCCCAAAAGCGCTAGTGCCGATAAGCACGGCGTGCCTCTTGAGGCTCGAAATCTTGGCAATGCTTTGTTCCAGAAAGCTATTCGTCCAGATTTAGACAAGGGTGGCTTGATATTAGACGCGGCACTGACAGGCAGCGAGATTAAATCTGAAAAAGACGAAGCCGGCAGTACCCTCTACTATAGTATCCCTGATGTTGATCCAGCGTCGGCTAAGTTGATTGAACGGTTTGATGGCATTGTGCCAGCGACGATGATTAAAAGCCCTGTTACTGGCGAGTGGGTGCTCGATATTGGTGATTATGTAGATGTTAGCGATCTAATTAAGACTAATTCATCGGCTGACATAACTGATATGGTTTATCATGGAATCGCCCGTTCAGTTGAGCAGATAACACGTAGAGATGTTGTTTATAAGGACCTCGGGCCAAGAATGGCCCAGGCAAAGTCCTTGAGGAGCGAAGAGTAGTTTCTGTTCGGGCTAAAACTGCCACAATAGAAGCGTGTTTTCTGTCTAAACGCGCTATAATTAGTATCAACAAATCATGGATTCAACCAACCAACAATCTGTATTATTCGAGTTGCTGAAGGCCCAATTATTAAATGCTCGCGAAAATGATCGTCAAATTCGTGCTGGTAACGCCCTTGGTCGTAAGATTACAACACCAAACACCGGCAAGATAATCTCGACTGCTTATGAACAACTGCGCAATGCCGCCGAGTACGCCGAAGATCACTTGATATTGCAGCGTGCTATCCGTAGATTCTTGAAACGCAGTCTGTTCATCGGCAGGGTAGAGCTGCACGAAATCGGCGAAGAGCTGATTATTGAACTCTTGCAGGCCGGATATTTAAAAGAGAGCGAATTTGGGACACGCGTCGCGGGTTCGATTGGCCAATTGGCGGCTAGCTATGAGGAGGTATACCACCGCTTGCGACAAGCCCATGTTCCGAAAAAACAGGCTCAAGACTGGATTTTGTCTATTCTATCAGTAGAGATTGAGTCAATATTAAATCCACAAAACCACAATTTCGCACTACTCTACATAGCCCATGAGCATTTCAAGAACTTGTTACCAAAGAAAAAGATTATAGTAAATCAAGCCGAGGACGAAGTATATGACATATCACTTTATGTCGCTATCCACTTGGCCTTGTTTAAGTCGGATACGGCCGTTGTCAGGCACGATATTCTGCGCGTTTACAAGCAGACGCCAGCTGACATTCATGGCTTTATATCTATGAATAAGCACGTTGATCAGCTATATCTGTCGAGGTTAACAAATGTTTTGCGTCGGATTGTTAGCAAGAATGGTGCGCCGCTTCGAATATTAAAAAGTATGTGTCATGATTATCCGACTACAGTTGATATTCTTCCTGACCGCAAGCAGTTCTTGCAGGCCTATAGGCACCAAATTGACCTTGAGTTTGAGAACGTTCAAAAGCGCGTTAACAAGGGTATAATTAAGAGCATATTCTTCATTTTGATAACAAAAGTGATAATTGGAGTTGGTGTCGAAGTCCCGTATGACTTAATTACAACTGGGGCAGTTGCCGGAGTGCCATTAATAGTTAACTTGGCTACCCCACCTCTATATATGGCGAGTTTAAAACTAAGTCTTAAATCACCGCGGTCACTCAGTAAACAGACACTAATTGAATATATCGACATGGCAATTTATGGTACTCAGAAACCACCTCTATTGATGGTAAAGCAGGCTTCTAGTACTCGGATTCTAGTTAATTGGCTTTATTCAGTTCTGTTCTTTGTGCCTTTTGCAGTTTTGGTTTATGTTTTAGAACTATTGCACTTTACGATTCCACAGATGGTCATTTTCTTCACCTTCTTGTCGACGGCTAGTTTCCTAGGCTTCAGGCTTAGTAGTAAGATACGTGAAGTCGAATTTGGCGATAAGAAATCATCAGGCCTGTTTGCCTCGTTACGAGACTTTTTCTATCTACCTTTTATTGTTTTTGGGCAATGGATATCAGGCAAGTATTCAAAAATTAACCTTGTTAGTAATGTGCTTGATATTGTTATAGAATTACCGCTTAAAACAATCTTGCGACTGGTTCGACAATGGGTGAGCTTCCTTGATCAAAAACAAGAAGAGATCTATTAGAATCAAGACAATTTATCATTTAACATTGACCATTTCTCATTGAAGCTTCTTGAGCCCAATGACAAATGCCACGTGTTAAATAAATGACAAAATGACAAATGTTCAATGCTAAATTGTCTTAAAGTGCGTTAGTTGAAGCGGACGGGTACAAGTTCGGCGCTAAGACGCGAGTCCTCGCCGAGGCCATAGTATTCGTAAGCTGGGCTCGAATTGTTGACCAGCATAGTGTAGAGAATTGATCGGAGCTTTTTGAAGCCTTTGTGGCGCTTCGGTATAAAACGTTCGCGGGCAACATAAATAATCCAGTCTTTCATGTCATCATCAGGGGTCAATTTATCATTATTGGCAATATCATGAATGACTTTTTCGACATTAGGCTGCTCGAGGAAACCGAAGTTGGCGGTGATTGAAAGTAGGCTGGTGCCTTTTTTGTGATCGTTCTCAAATTCCTTAATGCTATAGCGGTCGGCTTCGTCAACGTAGGGTCGTTTAACTTGTTTGATGGTTAGGCTAATAATGTGGTTTGGCAGGCTGTTGTAGCGATTTATGAATAACTCTAGAATTGGTGGTGCCATGTCAGTCAATTTGTTGACACTCTTATTTGATAGCACTAGTAGACTGCGTTCGAACACGTGTTTTTGCTCGTGTTTTAGCTTTAAGACATTGGCCATTGTCATCGTTGAGTGCATATTAAGAGTAGTTGTCCAGTGGTGTCGACCCCAGCGCCAAGCGCTCATGATAGCAAACAAGGCAAGGCCAATGCTGAGCGGCACATAGCCACCTTCCAGAAACTTAAGACTATTTGCCGTTAGAAACATGACGTCAAATGCTAGTAGTGGCAGGAAAAGCGCTAGGCTAGCAAATTTCGACCACTTCCAGAGCTTTTGAGCGATAAGAATCATGCTGAGAGTGGTTACGACCATCACACCTGATACTGCAAGACCGTAAGCGCTAGCGAGACGCTCGCTACTACCAAAGCCAATAACGAGCATGACACAGCCAGCAAATAGTGCCCAGTTGACGAATGAAATGTAGATTTGCCCCTCATGGTGTTCGTGGGTGTGGCTAATACGTAGACGAGGCAGTAGGCCAAGAGCAATACCTTGTGATGTCAGGCTGAATGCGCCAGATATCAATGCCTGGCTAGCAATAACTGTTGCCATACTGGCTAGCAATACCATTGGTGCTAGTAGTGAAGTAGGTACAAGACTATAGAAAAGGCTGTCGCCGACAACTGGCTTGCCTTGTAATAGGAAAGCTCCTTGACCAAGATAGTTTAAGATTAAACATGGCATCACAACAGTGAACCAACTTATTCTGATTGGTAGTGCACCAAAGTGACCCATGTCAGCATAGAGCGCTTCGCCACCAGTAACAACCAGCATGACAGAACCGAGCAGAATAAATAATTTTTCTATTGGGAAAAGCGTGAAAGCGCGCGCTGCATAGATCGGATTGAAAGCCTCTAGAATGGCTGGAGCGTGGATTAATTCACGCACACCAAGTATTGCTAGTGCAATAAACCACAGTGATATGATAGGCCCGAATAATTTACCTATTTTGTGTGTTCCTCGGGATTGGATTGCAAATAGCCCAGTTAGAATAGCTAATGTAATCGGCACCACATAAGGATTAAGTGTAGGAGTAATGACTTTTAGACCTTCGACTGCTGACAGCACGCTGATTGCAGGGGTAATAATGCCGTCTCCGAACAGTAGCCCAGCAGCAATAATAAGTAGTGCAGAAACAGCTAAGACTATTTTGTGTTTGTGTTGACGCAGTAATGCAAAAAGGGCAAAAACGCCACCCTCTCCCTCGTTGTCAGCCTTAAGAACCCAAAAAACGTATTTGAAAGCAACGACGATAATCAATGACCAAAGCACCAATGATATTAGACTTAGTATGTTGACCCTGGTGAGGTCTGGTCGGAAATGCCCAAAGAACATTTGGTTTATAGAATAAAGCGGGCTAGTGCCAATATCGCCATAGACGATACCGAGTGCGCCAAAGGACAATCCGAGCAAGCCCAGCTTTGAACGCTTGTTTAGATGATCAGACATGATTACCTCAAGATTATGTTATTAATATTTTAAGATTTGAAGAGAACGTTTTTGTTGTCTTTTATTCTCATATAATAACATATACCCCTATAATTAGGCAAGAAATTCATATACAATTCATTTTGCAATGCCAGAGTTTAAAGGATTTCTTCCTAAGGGTGAAACGGGCTTAGATGAAGTCACGACCGGCCACCATGTAATTAATGTTGAGCGAGACATGAGTATCTCGGGTCAAGATGTCAACGGTGGAACGTTTCAGCTCAGTGCTTTCCGTCGTGATAAAGATAGTGACGACGGCCAGTCAGTGACTGCAAATGCTTTGTATAAACCGGTTGATGGCGAGCTAATTAGCGATGAAGTCAGGCTAAAGACTAGGATTAAAGCTTTCGGCAACACTACTATGGAGGTAATAGAGCGTAATAAAGGTAAGGCAGTAGTTGTCGGGAGTCTTGTGGTCGGACTGGTGGCCGGAGCTGGTTTGTTAGTGAAACGTCGTCGACGCTAGCTATAGTAGCGTTGTTAGAAGGCTGTTAATCCTATAGAATTAACTAGTTAATATTATCTGGCGCCTTGGCCGAGCAGTTAGGCAGGGGTCTGCAAAACCTCGTAGACGGGTGCGACTCCCGTAGGTGCCTCCAAATGTTATAATAGTTAGTCATGGGCGAGTGGCGGAATTGGTATACGCGGCGGACTTAAAATCCGCTGGCTGAATAAGCCTTGTGGGTTCAAGTCCCACCTCGCCCACCATAGAAAAGACCACCTTCTGGTGGTTTTTTCTATGGTGGCGTGGAAGAGCAAGCCAACTGCTTGGCTTGCGAGGGACGAAGAACAGCCGGAGCCATGTGTAAGTTTGACCAAAGGTCAAGGCGAACACGGCGAGGCGGGCTCGCGACCTTTTTCCGCCCGGGAAAAAGAGTTGTGAGTCAAGTCCCACTAGGTGCAATCTGAGAGGCAGGCTGATATGCATACGACTTGAACAGCCCCTTGCCTGTGTGGTACGGACTCGGTCTCTTGTCTCAAAATGCCAGATGGCATCTTGGGGACAAGGCAAGTCCCCTAGTTATAATCCAGACCTCATTATATTTATTGTAAAGTCGAAACTATTTAACGCCACTGATCAGGCATAATCGCCGCACACTCCGGAATTGCCAGTAAGTCCTGAGTACTAACATTGCCTAACCGCTCAATGTTTCTCAGCCCCGTTTGCGTGTAGCTATAATGCTCAAAAATGCTACCGTCCCTGGTCGTATAAGTAAATGGTTGTCCGAAGTAGATTTTTAGAAATTTTGCCGAACCCTGGAAGAAATCTTTTGGATCGTCGGGTAGTGTCCCACCCAGTTGCAGCCGTTCATTGGCCAGATCGAGGCTTGATTTCAGGAAAGGTTCCACAGGGCCAGCCACGTTATGCAGGTCAGCTTCTACCATTAGGTTGGCTTCGTTAGTTGGCCTAGGTTTGCCCACTTGAGTCGGCAATATCGCTGTTACGACTTGTTCGATGTAACTTTCGTCACGTCCCACCTCTGGTAAATTTTGTCTTGCCACCGATGCCGCTAATTCTTCTTTGCTATCAAAGCCGTATAAACTCGCATCAAGGGGGAAATCGGCATCGTGCCAAACTACTGCATCCTGAATTACATCTGGGTCGATTATTACACCCATTCTTGCAAGTACAGGAAGTCGTTTATTGGTGTAGCCGAGCAGAGAGACGATGTGATGATCCCAGTTGTGATAGCTGAGCTTAGAATAATGCGGTCTAGCACGTTCGGCCGACTGCTCAAGCATGTCACCAGATAATTTACTCATAAGCAAACAATTATATTACACAATTGTCAAGGATGCAAGAAATTTCAAACAGCTGTATAATATAAGAACAAGTAAATAACGGAGTGGAGCTTAAGTATGACACTATTTATTATCATCGGCGTAGTTGTTGTTCTCGCTATTATAGCGGCAATGTACAACGGTTTGGTACGTACAAACACAAGAGTTGACGAGGCATGGAGCGACATCACTGTACAGCTTAAGCGTCGTACTGACTTGATTCCTAATCTCGTAAACACCGTAAAGGGTTATGCGTCTCACGAAAAAGAAGTTTTTGAAAAGGTTACCGAAGCTCGCGCTGGGCTGATGAATGCCAAAGGTGTAGCCGATACGGCCAAAGCTGAAAACATGTTCCAGCAGACTCTAAAAAGTTTGTTTGCCGTTGCTGAAGCCTATCCTGACCTAAAGGCCAACGAAAGCTTTCAGCAACTTCAGGCAGAGCTAGTTGATACAGAGGATAAAATTCAAGCTTCTCGCCGATTCTACAATGGTTCAGTTCGTGATTTGAATGTTAAGGTTAAAGTCTTTCCAACCAATATTTTTGCCAATATGCTCGGTTTTAAACCTCGTGAATTCTTCGAAGTTGCCGAAGCAGAACAAGCCGCTATTCAGAACCCTGTTGACGTAAAGTTCTAGTTGCTAAGCGATGTATTCTGAAATTACCAGTAATAAACGTAAAACCTGGCTGTTAATGCTTGGTTTTGCCTTCTTTATTACGCTGGTTGGCTATATATTCAGTCGAGCTTATGGTCAACCATCGCTCACCCTGGCAATCGGTATTGGGGCGATTATTTACACTGTAATTCAGTATTTCGTGGCCGACAAGATAGCGGCGGCAGTTAATGGCGCAAGACAAATAGTTAAAGCCGATAATCCTCGTTATTACCGTATAGTCGAGAATTTGGCGATTACTGACGGTATACCAATGCCAAAAGTTTATATAATTGATGATCCAGCGCCAAACGCCTTTGCGTCGGGCCGCGACCCAAATCACGCCCTAGTCTGTGCGACATCGGGTATTCTCGAAATGATGACCGATAGCGAACTCGAGGGAGTGATTGCTCATGAACTGGGGCATATAAAAAACTATGACATCAGGGTTACGATGATTGTCTTTGGGCTCGTTAGCGTGGTCGCTATGCTTAGCGATGTGTTTCTGCGGATGATGTTTTGGGGTGGCGGGCGCGATGACGATAACAACAGTAACAACACGATATTTTTAGTACTTGGTATAGTTGCGGCGATTTTGGCACCAATTGTCGCCACGCTGATTCAGCTATCGATTAGTCGTAATCGTGAATATTTGGCTGACGCCACTGGAGCGTTAACGACTCGTTATCCTGAAGGTCTTGCTAGCGCGCTTAAGAAGATAGAGCAGAACGGCAGCGTGCTTAAAAAGCAAAATACTTCGACAGCGCACCTCTTCTTTGCGAATCCACTAAAATCAAAAAGCCTACTCAGTTTATTCAGTACCCATCCGCCGATTGAAGAGAGAATAAAACGGCTCGAGAGTATGGACACTCATACCTAAAATGACAAAAAACCCCACACCAATAGCTAAAACTGTTACTAAAAAAGTCATAAAAGCTCCACCACTTAAAATTGAAGAAACCCAGACGCGTAAAATTAGACTAGCTAGCCATAAGTCATTTAAGCTCAGTAAAAAAGTAAGAATAAGAGACTCCAAACTTACCCCTGCCAAAAATACTGCCAGGGCAGCCTACACATTAATAAAGACTCATTGGCGCGTACTACTAGGAATCGTGGCTGTCTACGCTATTCTAGACGTCATACTCGTCAGAGGTTTAGGTGGTGCCAGCGTACTGAGCGTTAAAAGAACTTTTATCAGTCAAGGTGATACAAACAATATTTCTCTGACCGCTAACTTGTTTAACTACTTAGTTGGCAACATAAACGCGTCAAATGGCGTGAATAGTGGGATTTATCAAACCATTTTGATTGTAATTACCAGCCTAGTGATTATTTGGGCTTTAAGACAGCTAACAGCCGGAAAAGAAGTTAGCATTCGACGGGCCTTTTATAACGGCACCTATCCACTGATTGCCTTTTTGTTAGTTATAGCCGTGATTAGTGTCCAAATGATCCCATTTATAACTGGCTCTTGGTTGTATACGACAGTAGTTTCGGGCGGTATAGCCGTGAATTCTGCCGAACGGGTTACAGCCCTAATCCTAACAACCTTACTAAGCACACTTTCTTTCTATATGATGACCTCGTCTATTTTTGCTCTCTATATCGTGACCTTGCCCGACGTCACACCTATGCAGGCCTTACGCTCGGCGCGGCAACTAGTCTTGCATCGGCGCTGGACTGTGCTTAGGAAAGTTTTGTTTCTACCATTTATAATTTTGTTACTTGGAGGTTTAATAATGACACCTTTCCTAGTGTTTTTAACGCCCTTAGCTGACATTGTGTTTTTTGCGATTGTTGTGACAGCGCCACTGTTTATACACTCCTATATGTATCTACTTTATCGACAACTTCTCTAAGAATATGAGCTATGACCAATGACTACAGAATCTGAAAAAATGACACGGCTTGAGAAGCTCATTAAGCAGCTCAATCAATACTCGTATGAATATTACGTCTTAGATAGCCCATCTGTTAGCGACGCTATTTATGACGGTTTGATGCGTGAGCTTAAACAAATAGAGTTGGCAAACCCGGAACTAATAACTCCACTGTCTCCAACACAGCGGGTTGGTGGAATCGCTGCCGAAGAGTTTCAGAAAGTACCGCATTCGTCTAGGATGTTGAGTTTGAATGACGTATTTAGTCGTGAAGAAGTCGAAGCCTGGGTCGAGCGAATGGAGAAACTAATCCCGGGTTCGAAACACGAGTATTCGGCCGAAATTAAAATGGACGGCTTGGCTTGTGCATTGATTTACGAGGATGGCAAACTAGTTAGGGCGGTTACGCGAGGAGACGGCTTTGTCGGCGAGGATGTGACTGCTAATGTGCGTACTATTTTGAGTGTGCCACTTAAGTTACGAGCGGAAACATCTGCTGTTGGCCAAGACTTCAATAAATTCCTGGAAGGTAGAACCGAAATACGCGGTGAAATCATTATGCTTAAGAGCGATTTTGAAAAGTTAAATCAACTTCGTGAAAGTCAGGGGCTACCAGTTTTTGCTAATCCTCGCAACTTAGCAGCGGGCACTATTCGCCAACTTGACCCGCGACTAGTGGCCGAGCGGCCGTTACAATTTAGGGCCTATGACCTGATTCGTGATAATCCCTTAGAAATACCAACCTATGAATTTGCCTATCGGGCTGCTCGTTCGCTTGGAATAATTGTCAATAAAGAAAATGCTATTTTTACAAATATCAAAGATGTTATGGCCTATGTTGAAAAGTGGGATCAAAAGCGTCATGACCTACCGTTTAATACTGACGGCCTAGTTATAAAAATCAATGATCGCAAGTTTTATGCTGAACTTGGTGTCGTTGGTAAGAACCCACGCGGTGCCGTGGCATACAAATACGCCGCTGAAGAAGCAACAACAGTAGTTCGTAATATTGCTATTAGTATTGGTAGAACGGGTGCGGCAACACCAGTAGCAGTTTTTGACCCGGTAGTTGTTGCTGGGACGACGGTTCAACACGCTAGCTTACATAATGCAGACGAAATTGAGCGTAAAGATATTAGGGTCGGTGACACGGTGGTGATTTATAAAGCTGGTGATATTATCCCCCAAGTCCAGTCGGTCATATTGAATTTACGGCCTAAGATTGCCAAACGATTTGACATGGAGTCGGAGCTTGCTTCACAGTTTCCTGGGCTCAAGTTTGAACGTCCAGAAAATGAAGTAGTTTACCGAGTTAAAGGTAACGCTGGCAACATTTTGCTAAAAAAAGCCCTCGAACATTACGCCAGCCGTGGCGCTCTTGATATTGATAGCTTAGGTGAGAAAAATGTCGAAGCGCTGATTGATGCTCAGCTAGTCTATGATTTAGCTGATATTTATCGCCTCAAGAAAACCGACGTTTTGACGGTTGATCGTTTTGCCGAAATTTCCGCCAATAAACTAGTGTCGGCGATTGCCGATAAGCGTTGCCCACCGCTAGCAAAATTTGTTTACGCTCTTGGTATTCGTCATGTCGGTACTCAAACTGCAATTGACCTGGCTCATGCTTTTAAAACTCTCGACACGCTAGGTACTGCTACTTATCAGCAATTAATGGAAGTAGATGGCATCGGTGAGATTGTAGCCGATTCGATTTTGATGTGGTTCGAAGATGACGATAACCAAAAATTGTTAGCTAAATTTCGTAGTCTTGGTGTTTGGCCAGATGAGGATTCGGCAGTAGCAGGAAAACTAGACGGCGTCAGCATTGTCGTAACAGGTACTTTAGAATCAATGAGTCGAGATGAAGCAGCCGACAAAGTTCGTGCCTTGGGTGGCACTTTTCAAAGTTCTGTTGGCAAAGGTACGACCTATCTTGTAATGGGTACTAACGCTGGTACTTCCAAGGCCGACAAGGCTCGGAAAGTTGGTACGGACGTAATTGACGAGCAACACCTGCTGGAACTAATAAAATAATAACTAGTCGAAATATAGTTGGCCCTGTATATTTAACTCATGCGCTATTCTAGCAATAAGTTTTACTGTTTTTCACCACCGGTAATGCTGGCTACTATAATTATTGAAATAGGCCTCTTGCTGTACACTGCAATCCGCTATCCCTTCAAGCCAGTGACCCGGATTGTGATGGTGATGTTATTCCTTTTGGCGCTATTTCAAATGGCCGAATACAGCATCTGTGGACGTCTTAGTTTGAGCGCCGGAACATGGTCAAGAATGGGCTACGTTGCAATTACCTTATTGCCCGCGCTGGGTATTCATCTGATTCAAGAGATATCTAAACGAGGTACGAAATATCTGAAATACTTGGCGTACGCGAATGCATCAGTTTGGGTAGTCGTTTTTGGATTTTCTAACAGTGCTTTTCGAAGTTATGTCTGTGAAGGTAACTATGTAATTTTTCACCTTACAAATTTTGCTGACAGCGCTTTCTTCTATTACTACTATTTTTGGCTAGGCGTAACTTTGTTTTTGATATGGCGTTGGGCCAAGACAGCTGTCAAAAGTCTGCGCGAGGCTTTGATATTGGTAGCGGTTGGCTATCTAGTATTTTTGGTTCCAACCACAGTAATTAATGGAATTAATGCTGACTCACGAAACGGTGTGCCGAGTATAATGTGTGGATTCGCGGTAATCTATGCAATTATTCTGGTTTTTGGTGTCTTGCCGATGACACTTGACAAACAAGATGCTTAAGTTTTAAATGAAGGTATCTCGTGCGCTCTGCGGCGCGTGACCCGAGCCCTTATACACGAAGTTTGGTAATCTGATCACAGACTACTTCACTCGGAATAAGAGCCGGGCGAGAACAAAAACAATAAAAACAAAAACCACCTGCCGCGGGTGGGCGCGCACGAAACATAAAGCTGACTCCTATTAACGGAGTTAGTTTTATTTTAAAATAATTAATAATGTGACTTGTGCCGTTGACATGCGAGGTGTATATTTATCATTTGGCAGAATTAGGAAGAACAATTAAGTAAATCAAGGGAGACATGCATGAATTTAGTAACACCTGGTAGCCATGTTGGTGAAGCTGGCTCACACGCAAACGAGCTTGTTATAAGGCAAGCAGACACTGAACACTGGTTAGCACTGGGTCCAGACGGTCAGAGCAAGGTCGTGGACAGTATCAGACAGCACCACCCAAGCCTACATATTTCGGACTATGATCACCTTTCTGAGGCTAAGACACCTGGCGCAGTTGTTGATACTGTCACCGCTGTAGGGGTAGCGCCAGACACTGGTAAAGTTGCACTATCAGGTCTATAAGATAGTGCCGAAACAGATGATTTAATATAAAAAAGACCTGAAGATAAACTTCGGGTCTTTTTCTTGGTGGAGCTACAGGGACTCGAACCCTGGACCTCTTCCATGCCATGGAAGCGCTCTAGCCAACTGAGCTACAGCCCCGTACATCATTGAACCTGAACGTTAATGCCTCGGTAATTATACCAGTTGGCTAGAGCGCTCAGCGCTATATTGATTCTTGCAACAATTTGCCCCAACCGAGCTTCGTCCCAAGCTTAACTTTCCAGAAATTATAGCATATTGTAGCTAAAGTAACACCTACATACACAATGATTAACTGGTACAATATACAGATGTTGAGCAGCAAGAATTGGAGTAGGAACGACAAGATTAAATTTGGGCTATTCATTTGGCTTGGATTATTTGTAGTCGTTTTTTATAGCGTTAGCTGGTGGAGTCAGGTTTATAACAGTCCTACTAAAGTGTTTGCTGATATGATTGAGTCAAGTTTAACGACCAGTAGTGTAACCAAGCGGGTAAGGCAGGTTAATGACGATCAGTCTATCGAACGGGTAAGTTACATTGCATTTGGAGACCAAAATATTAGTCATACGTTCGAAACTCGCAGCCGAAGTAATGATGCCTATAAAAGCAGCATTGAGGAAGAAATAATTGGTACACCTACTAGGGACTACGTTCGATTTAATAAAATCGCTTCTGACGCTAAACTTAAAGACGGAACAAAACCTGACTACAGCAATATAATTGGTGTTTGGGGGAGCACTAGTGCAAATTCTGCCGACAGCACTTCTGCCAACAGTTTTGGGGTTGCGGCATTTGGAACGGTGCCAATAGCGCCACTGGGTCATAGTAACCGGAAATTAGTCACTGACCTAATAAAGTTAACTAATGTCTACGATGTTGATACAGATCACGTAGTTAAGTCTAGGCCTAACGGTCGTGTACTCTATACTTATCACGTTAAGATTGATCCAAGGGCATACTTTGCTATGATCCAAAAGCTGTCATTGCTAGCCGGTGTGACAAATAACACAGTAGCTACTGATCAGCCACAGGCTAGCATAATCAGTGCGGACTTTACTGTCGACGTAATAGCTAGACAATTGGTTAAGATACATTTTGAGTCTAGCAATATTGACGAGCTATACGGCTCATATGGTGTATCATCAAAGGTAGAAATACCATCTATCACCATTCCGTTAAGCGAGCTACAAACCAGAATTCAAAAGATATAATATGAAGAAATTTGCAAAAAAATTAATCGTTATGGCTCTTGGCATGCAGGTCAGACGTTTGCGAGCAAAAAATGATTTCAAAACTATAATTGTTGGCGGTAGTGTTGGCAAGACCAGTACAAAATTTGCCGTCGCTCAACTTCTTAGCCAAAAGCTGCGAGTTCAGTATCAAAAAGGTAATTATAACGATATCGTGACTGTTCCTTTAGTTTACTTTGGTCTAACCGAACCGAGTCTGCTCAATGTGTTCGCATGGCTAAAGATATTAATAAAAACAGAACATCAACTACATAAAAATTATCCTTATGATGTAGTAGTTCTAGAGCTTGGTACGGATGGTCCTGGCCAAATTGAACACTTTGCAAAATACTTACATGCTGACATTGCAATTATGACGGCTATTACCTATGAGCATATGGAATACTTCGGGACACTTGACGCCGTAGCTAAAGAAGAGCTAAGTCTTATAAGTCTAGCCGACAAAATAATTATCAATACAGATACGTGTGATGATAAGTTTCTTCATAAATTGAGCAATGTCGTAACAATTGGCTTTAGTAATGCGGACTATAGTTTAAAGGATGTCAGCTTTAGTAATTTGAGCCATAGTTTCACAGTTATCAAGAACGGCCATAGTTTACTAAAACTTAGTCATCCAAGCATCGCAAAATCGCAACTATATTCTTTGTTATCAGCGGTTGTAGTTGCTGATATTTATAGCTTTAATACCAAAGATATCGTTGATGGACTAGCCAGAGTTGAGGCGGCTAGTGGACGCATGAAACTACTAAAAGGTCTAAAGAACTCAACCATAATCGATGACACATATAACGCCAGCCCATTGGCAGTAAAGGGTGCGCTGGATACTTTGTACTCTATGGACGCCCCTCAAAAAATCGCGGTCTTGGGCAACATGAATGAACTAGGCGACATGTCCAAAACTGCTCATATCGAAGTCGGTCATTACTGTGATCCTAAAAAGTTGTTTGCCGTCGTCACAATTGGCCCTGATGCCAATAAATACTTAGCCGAATCGGCTGAGAAGAGAGGATGCAGAGTTGAGCGTTTTGATAATCCGTATGACGCTGGTGAGTGGGTTAAGGCCAATCTTAAAAACAGTACTTTGGTGTTGGTAAAGGGTTCACAGAACCGTGTCTTTGCCGAAGAGGCAATTAAGACATTACTGGATGATAAGACTGACGTTGATAAGTTGGTCCGACAATCAGATTATTGGCTAAGAGTAAAACACGAACAGTTTGGGGCTTGAAATCATGAAAATAGTCGTATTGGGGGGTGGCGATTCAGTCGAAAGAGAGGTATCGTTGCGCTCTGCTAAGAATGTAGCTCAGGGATTAAGGGATGCTGGGCATGACGTGGTTGAGGTAGATACGGTTAATGGTCTAGATATACTCGATAACATTGATCCAAAATCCATTGTATTTCCAATCCTGCACGGTGCCGGCGGCGAGGATGGCTCAATACAATCTGAACTTGAGGCAAGGCACTTTAAATATCTCGGATCAGGCATAGAGGCTAACAAAAATAGTTTTGATAAAAGTAAGACTAAGCAGATTTTGGCAAAAGGCGGGTTGCCTCTAGCGAAAGGTGAGGTGGTCACGCAAGACAGTTATTGGACAAGTCACCTCCAAAAGCACCCACACGTACTCAAAGTTTGCCGTGGCGGTTCAAGCCTAGGAACTTATATTGTTAAAGATTCTAAGAATATAGACAAGGAGCAGGTGACCAAGGTATTTGCTCTCGATGACAGTGCCATACTCGAGGAATTAGTAGAGGGTATTGAAATAACTATCCCAATTCTTGGCAATAAGGCTTTGCCGGTAATAGAAATAGTGCCTCCAAATAACGAAGAGTTTAATTACGAAAATAAATATAACGGTAAGACTCAAGACATTTGTCCGGCGGTTTCAATAAGTTCTGAGCAACAGGCTAAGGCCCAAAGGCTAGCCGAAAAAGTTCACGAACTACTTGGTTGCAGGCATTGGTCCAGAGTCGACATGATTGTTAGGCCAAACGGAGACATTATTGTGCTAGAAATAAACACCATACCTGGGATGAATGTTCAAAGCTTGTATCCAGTCTCGGCACGAGAAGCCGGTTACTCGTTACCACAGTTGATGAATGAATTTATAAGGCTCGTGAATGGTCAAAATATTTGACCACAACAACGATATTACTGTAACCTTACTAGCACCGTGAAGGGTGTAAAAAAGCTAAAAATTGAACAGGGTCTCAGGGCCAAGATGCACACTTATATAACCGAAGTGCTGCTGCTGTGTTTGATTATTGCCTTTTTCGTTACCCTGTCATACATATTGAATACTTCTATAAATCAGTCAAAGTCGAGTCAAAAATTATCAAGAAGAGGCCCGAACCACTATTCAGGCTTAGCCTTGGCGGCCGATAGCACAACGCCACTACCAGAACTAATGCCCGAGGAGAGTGATCTCAGTGATGAGTTAATCAATCGACTGAATAATTTGCCACCTCCATCGGCAGATTGTGCGGTTGTGCAGTGTGTAGCATTAACATTTGATGACGGACCTGATGCCGTTTCGACCACACCAATACTAGATGCGTTAGCACGAGAACACGTGCTTGCAACATTCTTCTTAATTGGTAACCGAGTGCAAAACAATGCTGCTCAGGTAAGGCGGATGTATGAAGACGGCCACTTAATCGAAAATCACAGCTGGGCTCACCCTGACTTTATAAAATTAAATGCTGCTCAGACTAAACAGCAAGTCGAATTAACTCAGAATGCTATTACCTCATTGGGTCTGCCGGCACCGACGATGTTTCGGCCACCGTATGGCAATCGTAGCAACACTACTCGTCAAAACGTCAACTTGCCCATCATTATGTGGAATGTTGACCCCAAAGATTGGCGCGAGAAAGACCCAAATCGTATCGTTGAACTTGTCGAATCACAAGCAAAACCAGGGGCAATTATCTTGATGCACGACCGTGTCGCTACTGCGGCGGCGCTGCCAAAAATATTACATGATTTAAAACAGCGCTATCATCTCGTCACGGTCAAGGAGTTGCTCAACTTGCCCGACAACGCTCGGGGAGAGTTTTTTGGTCGTTAATCAGTTATAATAATAGTAATGCAGCGCTATAACCCAAAAGAGATTGAACAGAAGTGGCAAAAGTGGTGGGATGACGAAAAAACCTATCAAGTTGACTTCAATAGTCCAAAAACCAAATACGTCGGCATGGGCATGTTTAATTACCCGAGCGGGGCCGGCATACATATTGGTCACGCCATGAATTACACGATTAGTGACGTCATGGCTAGGTTTAAGCGCCAGCAGGGTTATGAGAGTTATCATCCGGTTGGTTGGGACTCCTTTGGTTTGCCGGCCGAAAATTATGCCATTAAGTCGGGCGTGTCGCCGCAAGCTAGTATGGCGACGATTATCCCAAGTTATCACACGCAATATAAAGCCATGGGTTGGAGTAATGATTGGTCCAAGGAAATCGCCACGCACGAGCCAAGTTATTACAAATGGACGCAGTGGATATTTAGCCAGATGTATCAGGCTGGTTTGGTTTATCAGGACTCGCGGATGCAGTGGTGGTGTGAAAAATGCCAAACCGTATTATCAAACGAGCAAGTTATCGACGGTAAATGTTGGCGACACGATAGTGTGGATGACGTAGAAGTCGCGAAACGCGAAGTTAAACAGTGGTTTTTCAAGATTACTGACTACGCTGATGAGCTGCTCGAAGCCATCGACGACCTTGATTGGACGGAAACAGTTAAAACCGCACAAAAAAACTGGATCGGCAAAAGTAAGGGCACTGAGATTAGCTTCGCAGTTGCCAGTAGCGAGCAGCAAGCAGTAAGTGATGATAACATCACTGTTTTTACGACCAGACCTGATACGCTTTTTGGGGCGACATTTTTAGTACTGGCACCGGAGCATCCACTGGTTAACAAGTTAACAGTCGAAAGTCAAAAGTCCAAAGTCGAAAGTTATGTCAAATCAGCCACCAAAAAAACTGAAGTTGAACGTCAAGCCAACAAAGACAAATCCGGCGTATTCAGCGGATCATATGCCATCAATCCAATTAATAACGCCAAAATTCCAATTTGGATTGCCGACTATGTTTTGGTTGGCTACGGTACCGGCGCCATTATGGCCGTCCCCGCTCACGACGAACGCGATAATGAGTTTGCAATAAAACACGAGATGCCAATTATTACAGTAATTGATACTCCTGAAGCTGATATTTCTGCAGAAGGTAAAATGTTAAACTCAAGTATTTATGATGGTTTAACATCTAGTGACGCTCGCGAGAAAATAGTCACTGATTTGGCCGCCAAAAAGCTGGCTGTCGACAAAACTATTTACAAAATTCGCGACTGGAGTGTATCGCGGCAGCGCTATTGGGGGGCGCCGATTCCGATTATTAATTGTCAAAAATGTGGTCAAGTTCTGGTGCCCGACGACCAGTTGCCAGTAATTTTACCAGAGCTTGAGGACTTCCAACCGAGCGGTGATGGCCGCAGTGCTCTAGCCAGAGCAACCGAGTGGCTGAATGTTGCCTGTCCTAACTGTGGCGGTCCTGCCGAGCGCGAGACTGACACGCTTGATACCTACATCTGTAGTAGTTGGTATATGCTGCGCTACATGGACCCCGCCAACAACGATCAGATATTTAACAGTGACCAAGTCAACCACTGGTTACCAATTGATTTTTATAACGGTGCCGACCACGCTACTGCCCATTTAATTTATGCTCGCTTCGTGACTAGATTTTTTCACAAGCGTGGTTTAGTCGATCACCCCGAACCATTCAAAAAATTTCTGTTTAATGGCAAAGTCTTGGCCGCGGATGGTCAAATGTTTAGCAAGAGCAAAGGCAATGGCATTGACCCGCTTGAGATCATCAACAGTGGTTACGGTGCTGACGCCCTTCGGACTTATTTGATGTTTGCGGCACCACTTGATTTGTCGGTTCGTTGGGATGCCGGTGGCGTACCAGGTACTTACCGTTTTTTAAACCGGGTTTGGAATCTTGTCCATGAATTTCTTGAATCTAAGTCAGCCAGCGACCAGCAGTCCGACGCCGCTCTACGTGTCATTCATCCGGCGATCAAGAAAGTCACCGCCGACTTAGAGGAGCAAAAATACAATACGGCGATTGCTGCCATGATGCAGGCTTGTAATAGTCTCTATGACTTAAAGGCAAAAAGTAGCTTTAACGATAATCAGAATTGGCAAACAACTCTCGAATCTTTGGTAATGCTAATGGCTCCATTTGCTCCCCATGTCGCCGAGCAGTTATGGCATGACTTAGGCCACGACGATAGCGTCAACAAAGACAACTGGCCAACTTGGGATGAACAATACATCATATCTGACACTATGACAATTGTTGTCCAGGTAAATGGCAAGGTAAGGGGTGAAGTTGTGGTGCCAAAATCCGCTGACCAAAATACGGTGCTTGAAGCTGCCATGACTAATGAAAAAGTTGCTAGCTATGTTACTAACGACCCAGTTAAGATTATTTACGTGTCAGGACGGTTATTAAGTCTAGTCGTTCGTTAAAACTTAACCTAGAGCGTCTCCGCAACTTGTTGGTAGATTGATCTCTGTACCGACGGCATTTTGAAGATACTGACCTTGCGGTAAATGTTCTTCAACAAATGTTTGGGCCGCGGTTGCGGCCGCACCAATCGATACGCCATCAGTTAGCTGGATTTTACCTTCGGCGACAAATTCATAGAATGTATCACCAGCCTTATATGGCACGGGGTTTGGGCTTGTCGATTCACAAGTTACACCCGGGATTGGCTTTGGCGCATCAAAACTACCTGTCGGGATGGCAAACGAAGCCACGATGGCACTTGCCCCAACTGTACTTGCAACACCAGCATAGAATCGCGCAGAACGTTTAGCGCGTTCGTGACCACCACTGCCCGACTCATGCCTGAACGACTTAGATTCACCTACTCTCTGAAGCATACTTAAATTTATACGCTTGTAAATGATTTTAAGCAATTTAATTCAAGTTGCCAAAAGGGTAGTTTAAGAGGTATAATAGCCTTAAATTATATCAAAATAACTAAAAAGGACAGTTATTATGGGAAAACCAAAGAAGCGAACCAGCCCCAGACGAACTGGCACGCGGCGCAGTCACCTAGCCCTAAAGTTAGCTCGCGCTGTCAATGCTAAGTCTCCCGTCAAGGCCTATACTACTCGCCGTGAATCCGGTAAAGCAGCAGTAAAGTAGTACAAGTTAACAATTAGTTTTTAGTAGGAAAGTAGCTAGCTTAACAATATATCATGAGTGCCAATCGCCACCTCGGTCGCATCGTAGCCCTTCAGACTCTATACGAGCAGGATTTTCGACGTGAATGTGGCGATGACCAGTTTGACCTAGTCGAGGTTTTGAATCGTAATATTGAGCGCTATCGTAAAACGATTGAGGATCCGCAGTTTATCATTAAACTGGTTAACGGTGTCGCTGCTAAAATCGATGAACTAGATGGTATTTTGCAACCAATTGCACCTGAGTGGCCAATCGATCAAATTGCTCGTATGGACAGGGTTGTGCTCAGGATCGGCTTGTACGAGTTGATGTACCAGAAGGACGTGCCGGCCAAGGTTGTAATTAATGAAGCGGTTGAACTAGCCAAGTCATTTGGTGGTGACAATAGTTCAAAGTTTATAAATGGCGTCCTCGGTACAGTACTCAGACAAAGCGAAGTTAGCTCGATAGTCATTGCCAAAAAACCGGCAAAAGCTAAGAAAGTATCAACCAAATGATGAAAAGACCAAAACCAATTCAAGGCATTAAGAAGCTGGTGACACGCAAGCGACCGGCGATTAATGAAGTTGTTCGCGAGCCGACGGCTGGAGGTGTAGTATTTAGACGTAACCCCAAGACTAAAGCCGTCGAAATCTTGCTGATTCAGGATGCCAAAAACCGTTGGACAATTCCCAAAGGTCATATCGAAGAAGGCGAGTCGGCTAAAGAAACTGCTGCTCGCGAAATCGGTGAAGAGACAGGGCTGTCAGATATAAAAGTTCTGAACTGGCTTGGTAAAATCAATTTTCGTTATCGCCGTCAACAAAGCTTAGTGCTGATGACTACCGAGATATTCTTAGTTCAAGCTAACAGCAAGACCGATGAACTCAAGCCAGAGGACTGGATGAACGGCATCCAATGGTTCTCGACTAATGACGCGCTTGATAAAATTGAGTACGAAGACATTGGTAAAATAATTTTAATTGGACTGACCAAAATGCGACAGGCGGGGCTTTAGTTAATTTATGCAAGATTTTTCGGTTTATCAGCAATTTGCGACTACCAAGCTAGGGCTAACCTTTACCGACCTTAGTTTGCTGGTGACGGCATTCACGCATCGTTCTTATGTCAATGAACATCGTAAGACAGTCCAGTTTCACAACGAGCGCTTGGAATTTTTGGGTGACGCCGTGCTGGAACTAGTCGTAACTGAGTATTTATACAGTAATTTTGATGATCCAGAGGGGATCTTGACCAACTGGCGCAGTGCCCTGGTGCGAACTGAAAGTATCAGTGCTGCCGCCTCAAGGCTAGAGTTTGAACCGCTACTACGCCTGAGCCGTGGTGAAAAACGCGGCACCGACAGAGCTCGCTCACAAATCTTGGCCAATAGTTATGAAGCTGTCATAGGCGCCGTTTACCTCGACCAAGGCTATGACGCAGCTAAAGTATTTATTACCGACAGTCTTATCATCACCTTTAGCGAAATCCTCAAGACTGGCTCTTGGATGGATGCAAAATCACATCTCCAAGAGTTAGTTCAAAGTCACGATGGCTATACGCCTGTCTATAAGGTAATCAGTGAAGACGGTCCTGATCATGACAAGGTTTTTACAGTTGGCGTAATGGTTAATGGCGAGCTCAAGGGGCAGGGGACAGGACCAAGCAAGCAAGCGGGACAGCAAAAAGCGGCTGAGGCTGCGCTAGAAGCGTACAAGCAGGTATAGAGTAGACGCGCATCTTTGGCGCATTTACGCGCGCGTAAGCCATTCCTTGACTAATCTGTTGTTTATCTGTAAAATACATTAAGAATTATTTATAAAGTTTAAGCTCCAGGGAGTAAATTCATTCAATGTTAGCTATTCGTATGCAACGCACCGGCCGCAAAGGACACGCATCTTTCCGCGTTGTCGTTCAAGACTCATCACAAACACCATCTAGTGGCAAGGTTGTTGCGCAAATTGGTACGTACGATCCACACTCCAAAGCCACTGTTATCGACAAAGAAAAGGCCAGTTTTTATCTTACTAATGGCGCTCAGCCATCACCTCGCGTTGCCGTACTGTTAGCCAAAGAGGGTGTTAAGTTACCGACTTGGGTAGAGAAAAAAGTTAAGAAGTCATCGATTATTCGTCACCCAGAAAAGTTACGTCGTAATCGCCCAGCCGAAGAAAAAGCTCTTGAAGTTGAAGATGTCGAAGTTCCAGAAGTAGCCGAAGCTGCTACTGAAGCGCCAGTGCCTGAAGTAACCGAGGCTCCGACTGAAGATGCCACTACGCCAGAAGTGGCTGAGACGGTTAGTGAAGTTGTTACTGACGAGGCCGCTGCTGAAGCGACCGAAGAACCTGCTCCAAAAGCCTAAAATATAACAACAATCTAGACGGTTGATTCTGCTATAATAGAGTCTATTACCACGTAATCGGAGTTACCAGAAACATGAGTAGCATTGACGAACAGTTTGTAGAATTTATAGTAAAATCACTTGTCGGTAATCCCGATGCCGTTAAAATTGAACGTCGTATTGACGAAAAGGGTGTTCTGCTAGAGCTGACAGTTGACCCAGAAGACCTAGGACGCGTTATCGGTAAAAGAGGCGCTACGGCACAGAGCTTACGCACACTATTACGCGCACTTGGGACAAAGAATGACGCCCGTTATAACCTAAAAATTGTCGATAATGGCGAGCCACGCCCACCACGCCGTGAAGATGACCAGGCTAGCCACGCCAGCGAATCAATACCTCAAGTTGACGCTTCTGTATCATCTGGTACAGTTGACGACAAGGCATGGTCGAGTAGCAAGCCTAGCGATGACGAAGAAGACAAAGTTGATGCAGTTATTGCAAGTGATAGCGAAACTAGCTCTCGCGCTGACCAGACTCGTAAAGAGTTGGAAGACCTCGACGACCTCGATTTGTAAACTAAAAAACTGGTACGATAAAACCAGGCTTGTCTGGCAGTATTAGTTGCGGACCATGATCGTGCCGAATGCTTGCTCTATATAGTACACGGTATTCCCCGGCATCAATATTAACTGGGTCGGCACAATGTAGTTGTTCGTCTGGATCAAAAATCGAGGCGTATCCATCGGGTGCTGATCGGAAATTATCATACTGAGTAAGGGTGCTAAGTTCGCCATACCGTCTACCATATAGTTCTTTGTTTTTGGTGAAAAGAGTACTAGATTCTTCTCCGTCAGCATTCATGCCGATTGTTATGTAAGTTACAGTTCCTGGCTGGTCACTGTCGTAGTGAACGTCAGTTGAGTAATTTTGACTGGCTAGTTTTTCCGTATCAGTTTTATAGATATGTCCAAATCGTTCAGGGTTTGACTCGATTAAATCTGGCATAAGAAGAGTCACATATTTAGCAAATAAGAGCTTCTTATGATCGTTTTGGAGTTTTAATTTATTCCGACTAGTGCGGTCGAAAGGGGCATAAAATCCATCACCAATATCTGCTTCAGCAAAAAATACCACTATGACCACCCAACTATTTAAAAACAATAAGAAACATGTTATAATAATACCATAAATCCATGAAAGTACAAATAATTACCTTATTTCCAGACATGTTCCCGGGTGTATTCAACGCCAGTATGCTTTGGAAGGCTCAAGACCGTAAGCTGGTTGATATTAGTTATATTGACCTGCGTCAGTTCGGGATTGGACCACGTAAACAGGTCGATGATACACCCTATGGTGGTGGTGACGGTATGCTACTCAAGGTTGACCCTCTTGTCGAAGCGATTGAACTTGCCAAGAAGAACGACCCTAAAGCCATCGTTATTCTACCAACTCCAAGAGGTAAAGCTTATAAACAGTCTGATGCTAAAAGACTTGCAGCTAGTACAAAGGGTCTTATTTTCGTCTGTGCCCGTTATGAAGGTTACGACGAGCGAGTAGTTGACTGGATAGACGAGCAGTTTAGTATTGGTAACTATGTTTTAACTGGTGGTGAATTGCCATCGATGGTGATTGCCGACAGTATCATACGTCTAATTCCTGGAGTTTTAGGCGGTGATAACAGCGCCGAATTTGAATCTTTTCAACAGGACGATGTTTCGATAGAATTTCCGCAATATACCCGTCCTGAACAGTTCAGGGGCAAAAAAGTACCGGGCATATTACTAAGTGGTCATCACGAGGAAATTGATAAATGGCGCAGAGAAAATTAAATAGCGGTCCAGATAGACTGACTGAGTTTACTAACGGTCCAGCGGTAGACGCCCTGGAACGGTCACTATGGGTTGCAGGTGCCGCGTTGAGAGATTCTGGGATAATTAGCACTCGAGATTTCGATCTGACCGAAGTGTCTAGACGTAGACAAGTAACAGGAAAAATCAGTGAACTACGCCGTCCAGTATCTTTAGTAGCTGCAAACAAACCTGATTTTGTAATTAACGGCGATGTCTATAGGTCGCATTTAACCGAGTTCGATCAAACGATGCAAAAGACCGCCGATGGTCTAGATGTTCAAAAAATAGCTGAGAATTACTCTAGTTTAGTTGCTTGGGGTGAATTAGCACTCAGGCAAGCTATAGTAAGTCCAACCTATAGTCGTTCACCAAAAAGGCTTAAAGCTATAAGTGATTTATTAACAGATAGAGAAGATTTTACTTCTCATTTCAAGGAAAGACATGCTGGTTCTGAGCTTTCAGGCTTAATGAGTAGAGTGGATGACTCGGCAATGATACAAGTAAATGGGCTACGAGCCGGACTCACTATTGTACGAGCCGGACTACAGGATGAAGGTATGGATCCAATTACAGATGATGTTGTGCTTGCAGCTAATGCCGCACTAGAGGAATATGTCGGCAAAGAAGGCCCTTACTACGTAGATACTGCTACAAATTATTTGAATCTTAGTGCCGAGTACGGAGTAAGTGCATTTTCTTACGCAGTGCCGGAGTGGATGTTAGTATTGGCCGTACCGACTCCTGTTGAGAAAGTATTACCAATCGTCGATCAGAAATGGGTTGATAAAGTTGGTGAGATTAACTGGAATCCATCGTTTGTTATCGATAAATAGCCCTTCGATTTCGACTATAGTTGTATAATAGATAGTGTAGAAAAAAATGGAGGGAAGTAATGAAATTTATTAAGCCAGTTTATGCGCATTGTGATTTGCCATGTGGAGTTTATGACCCAGCCCAGGCCCGGATTGAGGCGCAAAGTGTTCTTGAGATTCAAAAGAAATACGAGGGGCTAGATGATGTCGGCAAGACCAGGGCGATATTCATAAAAGAACAACGGGCAGAACTCGTTAAGCAGCATTTATGGGTACTTTGGAGTGATTACTTTAAACCTGTTCATCTTGAAAAATATCCGAACCTTCATGATTTATTTTGGAAAGCGACTAAGCAAGCTAGTGAGTGCAAACATCACATGGAACCGGAAGAAGGCCAGACGCTACTCGACATGATCGACGAAATTGCCAAAATCTTCTGGGAAACTAAAAAGGTCTAAATAATGAATTCACCAATCATGATAAGGCGTGTCCGCGGCGCTAGTATGGAACCGTCGCTTACTCACGGTCAGTTAATTGTGGCGATTCGTCGTAGTCGACCAAAGCCCAATCAAATCGTTATTGTTTTGCACGACGGCAAAGAAAAAGTTAAGCGTATATCTGAAGTTGATGGCGCCCACGTCTTTTTACTTGGCGATAACCCCGACCAAAGCAAGGACAGTCGTCAATTTGGGCTGGTTCTATCCAATAGTATCCTAGGTACAGTTCTCTGGCCAAGACGAAAAACACCAAAACTTAATCAGCCGATTGACTAACACTGCTTGGATGTTTTCTGAACAATCGCTCTGTAATTAAGAATGTTATAAAAGCGTAGCCAATTCCCAATATGACATCAAACACGTAATGTTCGCCTAGGTAAACTATGCCCAAGAACATCAGTAGTGGGTAGATAGTTGCAATTAATCCCCACTTCTTGCCAAATAGTTTGTAAATAATGATTGCGAACAGTGTTGCATATGCAGCGTGCAGTGATGGCACTGCCGCTACTGGGTTAGGGGCAATTTTGTTATAAAGTGAAGGGAAGTCATGCACGCCGAGTGCAAACCAGACCCGACTTGAAATTCTAGTTATTGGCTCAATCAAGCCCATGTCACTTGCCATCCACGGTGGTGCCGCTGGGTATATTAAATAGGTCAAGAAACCCATAAATGATAGTACGAGATATGACCCGACAAAGTGCCAATAAAAACTATCTCGCTTTTTCCAGACCAATACAGCTAGAGCTAGAGGCATCACAAAGTGGAGCATATAGACAATATAAAAAAGGAAGTCATACCACTGGACAGTACCGTGCCAGAATAGATTCTGAAGTGATTTGGTTGGCAGAGTTCCAAAAAGCCATTTATCGAACTCGGCCATCAGTGAGTAGTTAACGTGCGAGTTCAGGCTATGGGCTAGACCACGGAATGATTCGTAGACAATTAAAAGCGCCACGAATGGCAGTAGACGTTTCAATAGTTCTTTAGCTTGCCCGAACAACATGCCCAAAAAAGTTAGTACAATCAGTAACTTGTCTGGTGTTGGAAAGCTTGGCTTGGCGACATAAACTGCCAACGTGACGGCAAGACCCAAACCTCCAATTACTCTATAAATTTTTGTTTTGGTTAGTTTCTTCAAAGTAATCTTACCAAAATTTATTTTTCTAATGCGTGTATTTGATCATGATTCAGGCCGTAGAAGTGAGCAACTTCGTGCCAAACGGTATGTCGAACACGCTCCCTGAGTTCGGCCACAGAGTTGCTAGCAAATTCCAGCGGCTTCTTAAAAATCGTAATCTTGTCGGGCAATACCAAATTATAATTTGAACCACGTTTGGTTAGGGGTATACCCTCGTAAAGCCCAAACAGGCTTTGGTCGTGTCTTAGTTGTAGCTTTAACCGTTGGTCATCTGACGGTACGTCTTCAACCACAAAAGCAACATTATTTAAGTTTTCGATGAATTTGGGTGGGATAGCGTCCATGCCTGCACTGACCATTTGCTCAAACTGCTCATCGGATACTGAAATCATAGATATATAATAGCAAACTTGCTATAACTAGCCTTAGCCCTATTGGCTTATTTTAGTGTAATATACTTAAGTATACATAAGGAGAATTATGACAGGCGTAGTAGAATTCATAAAAATTGACACAATATCACCGGTCGTTGATTACTTAACAGAAACTATCTCGAATGCTCTTGTTCAGGGTAAACAAGTGCTATGGCTAGTGCCAGGTGGTTCGTCGATATCAATAGCTGCTGAAGTTAGTAAGAAACTCCAAGCCTACCCGCTCGATAAATTGTTTGTAACTCTGACTGATGAGAGATATGGTGACGTCGGTCATAAGGATTCAAACTGGTATCAGTTAGAACAGGCTGGTTTTTCACTGCCTGGTGCAACCTTAAATCCAGTACTCGATGGTAGCGATTTTGACTCAACTGTGAAGCACTTTGCCAATCATCTATCGGAAGATTTAAAAAGAGTAAATTTTCGAATTGGCTTTTTTGGTATTGGTCCTGATGGCCATACTGCTGGTATATTGCCTGCCAGCTCGGCTGCTAAAGATCAAAACTTAACTCATGGCTACGAGGCCGGTCCATTTAGGCGTATCACAATGACCCCAAATGCAATCATGCAGCTCGATGAAGCGGTCGTCTACGCTGTTGGTGAGACCAAGCATCAAATATTAGAACAACTTAGCACCGACATGCAGATTGACGCCCAGCCGGCTCAGGCACTTAAATCAGCACCTAAGCTAATGATATTTAATGACCATGTTTCTAATAACGGATAAATTATGAGCACCAAAATTACCACACCGACAATTCTCGTCATAGTAGGCATTTCGGGTGATCTAGCAAGGCGTAAGCTATTGCCTGCGATTCGTGAAATTGCAGCCAGTGAATCGATGCCAGACAAGTTCAAGATTATTGGCATAACAAGGCGACAAATTGATATCGATGAAGTCATGCCTTTTACCGGCGACCAAACATATCTTCGACAAGTCCTAGAGATTAGACAGATGGATTTGGATAATGTTGAGGACTATAAGAATCTAGACGTCTACCTAAAGTCCATCGAGACGGACTTTGGGCCCGAAACCCAGCGTTTATTCTATTTGTCTGTACCACCGTTAGCTTCTCAGCCAGTAATAAGACTGATGGGTGAATCTGGCCTATCAAAAGTACCACACACCAAGCTTTTGTCTGAGAAGCCTTTTGGCACCGACCTGACTTCAGCAGAAGATTTAATCAGGAGTATTCACGACCATTTCAGCGAAGACCAGGTTTACCGCATCGATCATTATCTTGCGAAAGAGATGACACAGAACCTAGTTGTTTTTAGGTCTGGTAATTCACTCTTTAAAAGGACATGGAATAAAGACTTTATCGAGTCAATCGTGATTACTGCCAGCCAGCATTTTGGTATTGAAGGTCGGGCTACCTTCTACGAACAGACCGGTGCGCTAAGGGATATTATACAGAGCCACTTACTTCAACTCGCAGCCTTGACACTTATGGAGATTCCGAAAGGTGACGACTGGCAGGCGATACCAGACAGCCGCTTACGGGCCTTAGAAAAAATGAGTTTATTTAACAATCCAGAGACCAGTGTTACTCGGGGGCAATATCGTAGCTACAAAGAAGAAGTTAATAATCAATCAAGCTCGGTCGAGACATTTGTTTCTTTAACAATTAAGTCGAGCGACCCTGTTTGGGAAAATGTACCGATTGTTTTGATAGCAGGCAAAGGTCTTGATAATACCTCAACTGAAATCAAGATAAGCTATAAACGTGACGAAGTTGGTGAGTCAAATACCTTAATTCTTAGAATTCAACCAAACGAGGGCGTTGAGCTTCAGCTTTGGGCTAAGGAACCAGGTTATGAGCGTAAACTGCGACAATTGCCCTTAACATTCTCCTATAGTGAGCATTTTGCAGACGTTCCAGAAGCTTATGAAAGAGTCTTTGTTGACGCTATGAAAGGTGACAGAAGTCTATTTACTGGCAGTGAAGAAGTTTTAGCTTCTTGGCGAGTGCTTAGTCCGGTCCAAGAATATTGGCAATCAGTAGGTGGCGACGGTTTAGTAATATACGAATCAGGCAGTAAAGCAAATGAGATTACTGATAACAGTAGCCAATAAGATTTGATCAACTTCCTTGCGCAGAAATATATTCTGTACTAACATCACAGATATAAGTAACAAAAAAAGGAGCCACAAGTGGTAAAGAAAATTGACAGAAAGACACTCGATGTTACGTTTACGCTTTTGGGTATATTAGTCACGATAATACTATTTATTGCTGGTTGTATAGGTTTATATGCTTATAACTTCGCAACCCGCAGTGTTCGAAACGAACTCACTGCACAAAAGATATTTTTCCCTCCGGCCGGTAGCAAAGACTTGAGTGTAGAAGAATTCCCCGACCTTCAAAAATATGGTGGGCAGCAGGTAGATGATGGTATTAAGGCAAAAGCATATGCCAACGGGTTTATAGCGAGGCATTTAGCAAAAGTCGCCAATGGCAAGACCTACTCCGAAGTTAGCGCCCAGGCAAAGCTCGATCCAACTAACCTTAAACTTGTCAGCCAAAAACAAACACTATTCCAAGGCGAGACCTTACGCGGGATTTTACTAGGCGATGGCTATGCTTATTGGACGTTTGGGTTGATTGCCGGATATGCTGCAATCTTGGCTTTCGTTGGTTCTGGCATCATGTTACTTTTGGTTGTACTCGGTTGGCGTCATATAAGCATCGATCGATAGTCTGCATTAATCATCTTTGGTCACAGACAATAAAGATAACTTGCTATACGATTAAGGTATGGGTGATTCAGACACTAAACGTATACGAAATGAGCTAAAAAGACTTGGTGTCGGGTTGATTGGTCTCAGGACACCAGAAAGCAATAGTTTAAGCCATATCATTCATCATGATGAGCATATTGGTGGTGTCATTTACGGTCGTTATGATGGTGGGCTGGCCTGGCTTGTAGCGACCAATCAGCGAATATTATTTATTGATAAAAAACCGTTTTTTAAATTGACCGAAGAATTATCATACGACGTGGTATCGGGCGTAAAAACGACCAGAGCTGGGTTTTTTTCAGCCGTAGTACTACACACTCGTGTAGGCGATTATTCTATCAGATTTGTAACAACACAAGCCGCTCAGCAGTTTGTAAGATATTTAGAGACAAAACGCTTAGAGAAGCCAATACTTCCAGAGCCAATAATCGAAGAGTATAATGAGGTCATGAATTATAGCACAGATATGGCACTCAAGTTTTTAAAAGAACACGACGTCGCAGTTTTATCGACAGTTGACTCTAAGGGCAGTGTGCACGGAGCGGTAGTTTATTACGTAGTCGGTATGAATGACTATATTTACATTTTGACCAAAAACAGTAGCTCAAAAGCTCGGAACATAACTGGCCATGGTCAAGTGGCGCTAACAGTTTATGAGCCAGGGACTGAAGAGACGGTTCAGCTGAGCGGACATGCAGAATTTGAAACTGACCTAAAAGTAGCCAATGACATTTTTAAGCAAATCGTTAAGCCTAGATTTTACCGCGGGACGTCAAATCTTCCGCCCGTTACCAAAATAGTAGAGGGTGATTATGTGGTAATCAGGATTGCTACCAAATTGGTTATCTATCGAGATTACTCCAAGGCCCAAGAGGTTTAGCACTAACTTTGAAGTTCAAGTTATTTGTTGGTCGACAATTCCCGGAGTGGTTTGGGCCGTAGTTGGCGTGCTACCGTTTTGTTGAATTTGAATTGATTGGTGAGTACCTGGGTCAAGGGCTATACCATCAACATCGGCTGTGACGTGTAGCTCATAAGTGACTCCAGGCTTTAGGCCGCGCGTACCGATACTAATCATGCCGCTACTCGGTATTATATTACCGAAGTTAACTGGCAAACTTACCTGAGCGTCCGCGATCACTAATTGTATGGTAACTGATTTTGTTTCATTAGGGCCAAGTGTAAAACCTTCGCTACTGCTTGCATCAGCTATTATTTCGGTGTCGATCTGATTCTGCGGTGATAAACTTTGTTGAGAGTTGCCGATACTCATCGGTGTCGTCATTTGTCGAACCGTTGCTATAATCTGGGCACGTACTGCTTTTATAGTTTGAGGGCTGGTGGATGAAATCTGGACGACAACCGATATTGGTTGATTGGTCGAAACTAACTGGGAGCTTGGAGTACTATTTTAATTCCACCGTGGTTAAAATTTTGCTTGAGTTTATCAAAAAATCCCATATCATATTCTCTTTATGCTATTACCTTAAGGTAGCACAGAAATGGCTATTAATAATGCAGATGCTTTATGACTAACTCGTCACAGAGTGTATTATATATGTAAATAGGAGCTAAAATGCAGACAGATAACGATGTTCAGGACGCTGAGAATATTAATCCTAAATCAGACGAAGTGCAGCCTGAACTTCCATCAAATGAAGAGTCTATGAATGACGAATCTGTCGAAACAATCGAGAATAAGACAAGTGGAGATGAGCTTACTACAGAATCCGAAGAAAATGCTAAAGATGGTGCCCTGGAATCTTCAACTGATGTTGGGTCAACCCAAAAATCTTCTAAGCCATCAAAGCTAAAAAGACTGTTACCTAAATTCGTCCGTAACTTATTTGCCCACCATCCCCGCATTGTCACTCTACTAACGATCGTTATTATTGTTGGTTTAGGTGTTGGCGGAGTCTTTGGATATCAGCATTTTGGTAAGCGCAAGCAGCCCGTTGTTCATTTTTCGGCTGTTGTCGAGCACTTCAAAGTTATTAGTACTACACCCTTAAACGACCAACAGAATGTTGCCTCGGCGAAAACCATCTCTGTATTATTCAACCGGCCTGTTGATCCAGCAAAAATGAACGGTGATTTTTTTGTATCACCAACCGTAGAAGGTACATACGCTGTTGGCGCGAGCACAAAAGAAGTAGTCTTTACGCCCAAGCTAGCATTTCCCGAAGGTACTGTTGTTAAGGTGATGATCCATGGTGAGTTTCAGAGTCTTGACGGTTCGCAGCTGGGCGCTGACTATACTTTTGGTTTCACGACACTAACACCGAATAATCAGGTTTTGTTTAATCGAAATTACTATAACGAGATATTGGGTTCGGCACCCTCAAACCAAGAGCAAACCTACAACCTTTTTGTCGGTCAAGATGTTGACACAAGTGGCGACATAACTATTTATAAAAGTAATATAACTAGCCTGCTCAGCTCGCTTGTATATTCGGACAAAGTTAATAACGGCTATACTTACGAAAGTTTTGTGACAAGTACACTAGATACGAGTTCAATGACGTCCATAAAAACCCAAAAAGGCCTGAAAGACACTACAACATTTAAAGTAACTGAACCAAAAGGTATATATGCGATAGTTGCTTCAGCTGGTGGTAAGCAAATTGGCTTTACCTGGTTGGTTGTTAGCGATTACGGCGTTATCATCAGACAAGATGACAAACAGATGGTACTTGCAGCACAGGATCTAACAAACAGTACGCCAGTCAAGGTTGACGCAACGTTGTATAGTTTGAAAGATAGTAAAAAAGAACTCGGGCAAGTAGTGGTTGATGGGGTCACCACCACCGACACTCCATATAAACCAAAAGTTGACGTTGTTGTCGCTGCGAATGGTGACGACTATGCAGTCGTGCCAGTTAACGAACTTATGAGCATGGCAGACCTAAGAGTACAACAAGACTTAAGCGTTGCTAATAAAACCTTTGCAGTTACCGACAGAACAACATATGGCATAGGCGACACAGTAAAATATAGTGGGTTCGTACGTACCGACAATGATGCAGCCTACGACCTACCAAACAGTGGCCAGATGACGCTTTACGTAGCGGCTTATCCGGGTGGTGCTCACTATGCTGAATTTGTTGCAACAATTGATGGCAATGGTCAGATCGGTGGTAGTTTTAAAACTACCACCGATTTCATTACCAGTGGTCAGACCAGTCAACAACTTAATATTTATGAAGCCTCGGGTGAGGGCGTTAGTTACAGAGACCAACCGATAGCTGCCTTTAATGTCACATCCGTTAAACAGTCAAGTTATGCTATAAAAGTAAGCTTTGCGAAGCCAGAATTCTTGGCTAATGAGAAAGTGACGGCCCTGGTAAATGTTACGAAGGCAGATGGCACACCACTCGCCAATACGACAGTCAATGTTGATGAGTACTCGAAACAGTATTACGAAAATAATCCTTCAGCAAATCAAGCAGCGCTTGATACTGTTGGCACAAAAGTCGTTGACCAACCAACTGTAGTTACACTTGACGCCAATGGTAATGGTAGTTTTGCGATTGACACAGCAAAGTTGCCAGCCGGCAATAGTCAAATTGTAACTGTCCAGGCCAGTAAAACCGATGATGCTGGGGCCGTTGCAGGCGGTGGCGCTTCGACGATAATACATCTCGGTGACGGTACTCTTGAATTTGGACCAGCCCGCACATTAGTAACCCCTAACAGTAAGGTCGTCGCAAAGGTTTATGCTAAAACCCTAGACAACAAACCACTTACTGGCGTTGCCATAAACTACGCACTCGTCACTGACAACAAACAAATTGCCAGTGGAGTCACTTCATCAGATAACAGTGGAACAGCCGGTATTTCTCAGGTGATTGGTGCTGTGGCTGTGCCCTCGTCTATTGAGCTTGATGTTTGGTCTTCGGACTCGCAGAATAATAAAATCCAAGCCAAGAGCTACTACTACGTACAAAATAGTACTGACTCGGGCTCATTTAGTGATTTGCAGCTTTCAGGTCTTGGAATTTCCGGTAGCTCAAAAGACGTTAGTGTTGGTGATACACTTAATCTGGTTATCGATGCACCGCACGCAATTCACGCTCTGGTTACTCTTGAGCGTGGTCGCATCCATAAGTCCGAGGCGATTGATTTGAAGGCGGGAAGTAACAAATATATAGTTAAAGTTACGGCTGACTTAGCCCCATCATTTAGTTTGGCATTTAGCTATTTCGATCAAGCAAAATACCGTGTAGAAGGTCTATCGTTCAACGCTTCACCTATAGATAAGCAAGCCGCAGTCAAACTATCACCCGATAAGCAAACATATGTTGCAGGTGATACGGCTACCATCAAAATTGCCACTAGTGCAGCTCAGAAAGGCTTAAAGACCAACCTAATAGTCGGTATAGTTGATGCGAATATCTATAACTTATACGACCAACCGACACCAGACATGTTCACTTATTTGTACTCACCGAGAGAGATAACTACAAACTCAGCTTCGTCACTAACTAGTCTCGGTAGTGGTGGCGGTAAGTGTGGCGGCGGCATCGGCGACATACCTAGTCTGACTAGTCCAGTCGGCAGTACATTGCTTTGGGAACCGTCACTTACCACTAACTCAGCCGGTGAAGCCACAGTTCAAGTTAAATTACCTAAGGGTTCCTGGCGTGCCTACGTCTACTCGATGAGCGTGGACGGTATTGTTGGCTCGGCTACAACTACTTTGACTGCAAAATAGAGCAAGTTCTTGTTATTTCCAGGGGGTAGCAAGTTGGAAGTAGTTACCGTCTGGGTCGGCTAGAGTCGCTAGCCAGGTATCGGGACTACCATCTTTGTTTGGCTGGTAGGGTTCGGCAATAACTTCTGCACCAGCGGCCTTAACGGATTCAAAATCTTTCTGGACATCGTCAGATTCAATCATTGTCATAATCCGGGCTGGTTCGCTAGTCTTGCCCTTAACTTCACTGTGCGGCCCAATCATGATAAAGCCACCGCCAATACTATAGCCGTACCAGTCGTCGTGTTGCATAACTGGCTCACCAAAAGCCTTGGTGTAAAAGTCACTTAAGTTTTTAGGGTTTTCGGTACCGAGCATAACTCCATTTAATTTCATAACAGTCTCCTTAATTTGTAGTCCTAGTTTAACATATTGGCTGAAGGCAAGTTACTCTTCCAAGTTCTATTTTGAATCCGAACACTACCAGAAAGGTAGACTGGGAGGATGGGAACAAAGAAACTACAATCAGAGGAACGAGATGAGATAGCCAGGCTGTCCAGTAAAGGTTTGGCGGTGCGAGAGATCGCTAGGAGTACTGGACAGTTCAAGACGTATTACCAAGAAAATCCAGGGACTGCCATACTTGAATTAGCGAAAGTATACAAAAAGTCGCATTTAGTGTGAAATTTTACGCCGCATTTACAAACCTTACTATAAGATATATAATCGCCTAGTGAATAGCTAATGCTAAAACAAGAAACGAAAGGACAACATGCAACAGATAAAAAGGCTACTTGTACTTATAGTAGCAACTGGTGCAGTCAGCGGTTTAGTAGCCGTACCGGCGCTGGCCAGAAACGGGGCAGACGACCCAGCCGTGGGAACTGCCACAAACACCACGACGACTACTGAGCCAAGTAGCGGGGGAGTTACTAGCGCAGCGGTCGCTCCAATACGTACCGAGATCGAAGTTCACGACCTGGCAGCAGTCAACGCCGAGGTAAAAACCAGTATCAAAACTGAAGTCGAAACTGAAGTCGAAGTAGAAAGTCATAAAACGATAGAAGACCTCAAAAAGACCGAAAAAGAACACACCAAAGAAGATCGCCAAAAAAGCTGCACTGTTGCTGAGCACGGTCTAGAGACTAAGATTGCCAGTTTATCTAAGAATGCCACCGCTTTTCAGGTTCGTGTCGACAACGCACTCACCATGGCGATTGCTTTCCAAAAAGATAACAACCTAACAATTAGTAACTTTGATACTTTGCTTAGTGCTGCCGAAGCCGCCCGGACACAAGCCGCATCGTCAGTAAGTGTTTTGTCAGCCCTTAACACTAATCTTGACTGCACCCAACCAGATGTCGCTCAAAAGATTGCAGAATTCAAAATCGCTGCCGGCAAGGCTAGGACCGACCTAAAAGCTTATAAAACAGCCGTCAAGGCAATTCTGGCTGCACTTGAAGTTGCAAAAGGAGTTAATTAAAATGACAACCACTAACAACCAAAAGGGGTTTGCGGTACTAGAATTCCTAATAATCGCAGTTGTACTCGGTGTCCTTGTAGTCGTCGGCTACCGTGTCTTAAATAAGACAGGTAATGTCGCTGACACGTCAGTAAACTCGACTGTCGTGAGTGTTGTGATGCCGACTAAGATTACGACTAAGGCCGAAGCCAAAAAGACTGCAGCGGCACTAGATCAAACACCTATCGATAGTCAATTAAACACTGCTCAACTAGACAGTAGTATTAAGTCGTTATTGTAACTTTTAGCTACGAGATTAAAGGCCGGTAAGAATAACTATCAGATCAAAATAAGCCCAGACCTAGCCCCGTCATTCAGTCTAGCTTTTAGCTACTTTGACCAAGCCAAATATCATGTTGGCGAGGTGTCCTTTAAAGTTTCCCGATCAATAAACAGGCGACAATCAAACTTTCAGCCGACAAACCAGCCTATACTGCTGGTGATACGGCGACAATCAATATTGCAGCTAGTGCTGAGCATGTCGGTCAAGAACAGTTAGTGAGTATTAGTTAGCTCTTTTCTACCCACTTAGCGCGCCAAGCAGGTGCTTCGAAGGGTTCGCTCCAATAGGCGGTTTCTTTGGCTATTTTCCCGTCTTTGAGTTCAAAAATAAACACGGTTTTAAACTTTACCGGGCCACCATAATCAAGTATGGCTTCCGCTACTACTAGGTCACCGTCGCTGACCATCCGCCTGGGTGTGATTGTTGGAAGGCTAGGGAACGACTGATATATGCCCCTACGGTTGTCGGCCCCGACAACTTTTTCGCCTGATTGTGGCCAATCCATGACAGCATCATCGTGAAATAGCTCGTCCATCACCTCTATTTTACGTTCGTTTATACATTTGATGAGCCGTTCTATAACCGCTTCGTTTGCTTTGTTTTGTGACACGTCTGAACCTCCTCATTTAGCTAATACCAGTATACTCCTAAAAGTCTCAGAGCCTTTTTGTACTAATTTTACAATTTCTCAATATATAACTTATTAATACTTAGGCAGTTTGTTGTTCGAGTTTTGTTATTCTAACGTCGTGTTCGTTCAGGTGATCGTTAAGAGTATCGGAGATCGTATCAACTTTGAGGTCAAGGTCGTCAATCTTTTGGCTTAACTTTAAGTCAAGTTTATTGATATTTTGATTTAACTCTTCAATGTCGTCTTTTGTAGCCATATTAGCAATGTCGTTCTTGGTTGCTAAACCTGAAAATGCCTGAAAAAAGACTTCAGCTATAAACTGTTTTAAGTCATTGAGTTGAGTGTTGTCCATGGGCTAATTATAGCACCAGTAAAAGTTGAGGTTAAACTACTTCTGCCCGTCTACTTGAGTTATGTATCAGCCAAACAATTACACCGATAAAAATAAAATAGCTAACCGCTGGTATAAATAAGGCTAATAAGATAGCCGTAATATAAATTGCATTAATTACACTAAAAAGTCTGACGAATTGCTTTTTCACCGCTAATGTAAAATCTTTGGTCGCCAAATGGTTGTTATGATAAACATACACTACCATTCCGAGGCTGGTAAGATTGATTGCAAGTAGGTTTAAGCCATAAACGACCACAGGAATTGTCCGAAATGGATAAGAACCTAAAAGTGACGTTGGAAATGGCAATAAGGCTACTAATAATAGCAGTAACATGTTTAGCCAAATAAAAGAAGCGTCACGTACTCATTCACCACCTTTGCAACATAAATTGCATTAAAAAAGGTAGGCGTCCTAAACTGTAGTTACTATCAAATAATTACAAGAAGGAGCCTACCTA
>JAYVTZ010000009.1:0-15157 GCA_043788365.1 Burkholderiaceae bacterium
ACCGCATATATTGAGTTCTATAACACTAAGCGAGTACACTTAGGCATACAGCTACTGACGCCTATCCAAATGTTGCAAAGGTCTTGAGTTCTCTACGATTAAAGTGCTAGGTAAGCAGCGAGTTCGTCCATCAGTGGCAAGTTATCGCCCTGCCAGTGCATTACCATCTCACCATTGTCTTTAGTGACAACTACGGCCGGGTAAGACATGATCTCGTACATAGCAGCTTCGTTTGAGCCGTCCTTGCTATCGATGTTAACTAGCTCAATATCGTAGTTTCGACGTCTCTTAAATTCGTGTACATACTCATCAACGATTTGAGAATGGTCCGAAGCCGGTCGATACAAAATATGAATCTTCACCCTATGATTTTAACATAACCAATTTGGAGAAGCTTCCTGCTGCCAGCGTCTATGACCTTAACCACTATCGTTCTGGTTATTAGAGTGTCAGCGTTCTTTTCTACCAGATAATGCCGAGAAGATTAAGCCTATGCCTACAGCTCCAGCCATTACCAAAGCCGCTTCAGGGCTGACAGTGTCGCTCATGTCTAGCCTATCAACAAGAATACTGTCATTGCCTGTCGTATCTGTTGTAACCGCACTAACATCAGCAATACTAACGGCAACTGGCAATTGATCAAGATGAGAACCTTCACTAACAAAAATTTCTAAACTCATAATCATATATTATAATATATTTAATTATTAAAAGCAACCACTGAACTGTTGGGTGATGAAACCCACCATATTTCAGGTGGGTTTTCACTAGTTTCTAGTTGCTGAGATGACAATATGAAACTATCAACTGCAGCCAGTAGTTGAACCGCAAGCCGTACAGACATAGCAACTTCCAGCGCGCTGAGTCTGATTACCGCAGTTATAGCAGAATGGTGCCGTGTCATCGCGCTTCGAGACTGGCTGGCTAACTGTAGCAATCGGCTCGACAACAGCTAGACTAGCTTTGTCACTGAGCGGGATCATGGTTGGCTCATCAGAGACGGCCTGTGAGGCCTGGAAAGCATCATTAACGACGGCGTCTTCGCTGTCATCGAGTAAGCTAATCTGAGCTTCTGGCATGTCGTCGATTGAGGCAAGGCCAAGCTCCAAACGATCATCAAATGACAAGTAGCTAAGAGCTAGGCGCCTAAAGATGTAATCGACTAGCGATGAAGCAGTTCGAACCTCAGCATCATCAGTTATACCGGCTGGTGCGAACGACATATTAGTGAAGGCCCGGACGTAGTTCTTGAGCGGCGCACCATACTGCAAGCCGTGGCTAATCGAGATGGCAAAGGCGTCCATCACACCACGCAAGGTTGAACCTTGCTTTGAGATGTTGACGAATAGCTCGCCTGGTGTGCCATCTTCGTACTCACCGACCGTGAAGAAACCTTTAGAATCAGCGACTTTGAATGAGAAAGTTTTGGCGGTTCGAACTTTTGGCAGGCGGCGGCGAACAGCCCCACGGACAATGAAGCCCTCAGAGGCCGGAGCCACAACTTCTTCTTCCTTAACGTCCTTCTTAGCCATACTGAGCGGTTGACCAACCTTACAGTTGTCGCGGTAGATAGCAACCGATTTGAGGCCCATTTTCCAAGAGTCGATGTGTAGCTGTTCGACGTCTTCAACCGATACTTCTTCTGGCATGTTGATAGTCTTTGAGATAGCACCGGAAAGGAATGGCTGAACGGCGGCCATCATCTTAACGTGACCGAGGTAGTGAATGGCGTTGTCGCCCATTGAGCAAGCAAAGACTGGCTCGTGCTCTTTCTTGAGGTGTGGCGCACCCAGGATGCTCTTTTCAGTGTCAATGTAGCTAACAATATCATCAACCTGAGACTTCGAGTAGCCGAGTGCCTTAAGCGCACGTGGCACGGTTTGGTTAACGATGTGCATCGTACCACCACCAACTAATTTCTTAACTTTTACAAGACCAAGATCGGGCTCGATACCGGTAGTATCACAGTCCATCATGAGTCCTATCGTGCCAGTTGGAGCAAGTAGTGTGGCCTGTGAGTTACGGATGCCATATAACTGCCCTAATTCGACGGCTTCATCCCAAGAGGCAGCGGCGGCACTAAGTAGCTGTTCACTAACTAGACTAGCGTCAATTTTGGTGACTTCGTCGCGGTGCATCTTGATGACGTTAATCATTGATTCTTTGTCTTTGCGATAACCGGCAAATGGTCCAACCCGGCGCGATAATCTAGCGCTGGTTGCGTAGGCGTGTCCGGTCATAAACGCAGTAATGGCAGCGGCTTGAGCGCGGCCTTCTTCAGAGTCGTATGGCAAACCTTGAGCCATAAGTAATGCGCCTAGGTTAGCGTAGCCAAGTCCAAGTTCGCGGTAAGCCTTAGCCGTAATACCAATTTTCTTGGTGGGATATTCAGAGTAGCCGACCAAGATTTCTTGAGCCGTAAACATGATTTCAACCGTGTGCTTGAACAAATCAATATCGAAACTACCGTCTTCGCGTAAGTACTTAAGTAGATTGATTGATGACAAGTTACAGGCCGAGTTGTCGAGGTGCATGTATTCACTGCATGGGTTGGAGCCATTAATTGCCCCTGCCGATGGCGTAGTGTGCCAGTGATTAATCGTGGTGTCGAATTGCATACCGGGGTCGGCACATTCCCAGGCAGCCTGAGCGAACTGGTGCATCAGGTCACGAGCCTTAACAGTACTGACTGTCTTTCCGGTAGTAACGGCTTTAAGGTCCCAGTCTTTGTCGTCGATAACGGCCTCCATGAAGTCGTCGGTTACGCGCACTGAGTTATTGGCATTTTGGTATTGAACCGAGAATATATCACGACCATCGACACCCATTTCGTAACCAGCTTCAGATAAGATCCGAGCTTTGCGCTCTTCGCGGGCCTTACACCAGATAAATTCTTCAACATCTGGGTGATCAACATTTAGAATCACCATCTTGGCAGCGCGACGAGTCTTACCACCACTCTTGATAGCACCAGCCGATGAATCAGCTCCACGCATAAATGACAGTGGGCCAGAGGCCGTACCGGCGCTCTTACCAAGCACTTCCACTGATGAACGAATCGTTGAGATGTTTAGCCCAGCGCCAGATCCGCCCTTAAAGATCATGCCTTCTTCTTTATACCAGTTAAGAATTGATGGCATAGTGTCTTCTACGGCTAGGATGAAGCAAGCACTGGCCTGTTGTGAACGCTCAGGTACACCGATATTAAACCAAACTGGTGAGTTAAAAGCTGCGTGCTGGGTTGCACAGATATATTTAAGTTCTTCACGGAAAGTTTCAGCTTCTTCGTCAGATTCAAAATAACCTTCTTGCATACCAGCCCTAGTAATTGTGTCGGCGACACGGTCGACAAGATGCCTAATACTAGATTCACGCGTGGGTGTACCTGGCGTACCGCTAAAATATTTCTGGGCAACGATATTAATAGCATTCAGCGACCAGCCCTCTGGAAACTCAACGTCTTTCTGCTCAAAGACCGGGCTAGAAGTCATTGGATTAGTAATAATTGAATCGCTCGTAAACCATTTGAGCAAATCATAAGCCTTAGTCTTTGGCTCCGTAAATACGCGCCTGATTCCTAATGTTGTTGTTTCCGACATCTTACCCTCCGTTTTAGTGAATCGTGTAGCCCTCTTAAGAAGTAGGCAAAGACTTTTTGCGGGCTTTTAACAGGCCCAGTACTTGCTCTTCTTATACTGCATGATTCTTACTTATTATTGTTTTTGTTAAAGTTTTTATTTAGAGTTGAAGGTTTTCGCGCTCTCAGGACGAAAACTTTACTGTTCAGCTCTCCTTAACCTTCTTTCACTCTTTCAAGTGATAAAAAGCTTAGGGGAGCCGTCAAAGGCTATTTCAGGCCTTTGACTTTTCGGTTTTAAGGTCGCGGACATGGGATAGTTCTTTTTCAAAACTAGCGATGTCCTTAAAGCGCCTATAAACACTCGCGAACCGAACGTATGCGACCTCGTTAAGCTTAGCCAAGTGATCCATGACCAACTCACCAATCTTTGACGTCGGCACTTCGGCCTCACCGCAATCATAGAGTTCGTGCTCTATATCGGCAACAAGTCGTTCTAGTTGCATGCCGGTTACAGGAGTTTTTTCGCAGGCCCGATATAGTCCTACTAGTAGTTTTTCGCGGGCGAAAAGTTCTCTCGTGCCGTCATTCTTAATGACTATCAGTTGTGGCCGTTCGAGGCGTTCGTAAGTCGTAAACCGGTAATGACACTTCGGGCAAGCTCTACGTCGTCGTATTGCTTCCCCATCCGCTACATCACGTGATTCAATGACTTTAGTGTCTGCCTCTTGGCATTTACCGCATTTCATATTGCACACCTCCTATTTGTAGACTTCATTCTTTAAATAATCCGCTTATCTCAAAGTTTTAGTTTGTTATAAATGTCTTATCCCCGAAGAAATCTTTTGTTCAGTTTAAATGTGCTGGCGCTCTATTTATGTCACTAGATATAGCGTCTATGTAAATAAGCATAGCCCTAGCGATAGCGTTTTGCAAGCTATTTTGTGCTGTAATATTTAATACGAAAAGTGACAATTTACTTCTTAGAATCTTCGGTATCTTCGTCTTCAGAATCTTTGGATTCGTCAGCCTTGTCAGAACTACGCTTTTTAAAGCGCCTTAGGAATGATGGTTTCTCGAGCTCAGCGTCTTCATCATCATCCTCCATCGAACCATGAGTGACGCTAGAGTCTTTGTTTAAGTCATCATGATCAAGTGACCAAATATTAGGAATTGGCTGGTCTGAGTGTAGGTCACCGTGCTCATCGCCGAGTGAATCTTCGTCCGACTTATTATGGTCAAGGTCCATATCGATGTCATCTACAGCCTCGTCCTTCATGCCGCCGTCTTCGTGGGTTCTTAGATATTCGTTCTTTTCGGTTGCGGCTGGTTTGCCCCGCTTAGCAAAATACGATGCGTCAAAACCTGTCGCTACAACAGTAATGATAATCTCACCTTCGAGCTCAGGATTAATCGTTGCTCCAAAAATAATGTTGGCGTCAGGATCGGCGGCGGCGGTAATCGCTTCGGCAGCCGAGTTAATTTCGTGCATTGACATGTCGTTGCCACCAATGACGTTAAATAGGATGCCACGGGCACCGTCGATTGATACTTCAAGCAGTGGCGACTCAATCGCTTGTTGGGCGGCCTGCAGTGCGCGGTGTTCGCCACTAGCCCGACCAATACCCATTAAGGCTGAACCAGCGTTACTCATAACCGTCTTAACGTCAGCAAAATCGAGGTTAATTAGACCATGGACGGTGATAAGGTCAGAAATACCCTGAACACCTTGGCGCAGGACATCATCAGCTACCTTAAAAGCTTCCAGAAGTGGTGTTTGACGATCAATTGTCTGGAGTAAGCGGTCGTTCGGGATGATTATTAGAGTGTCGACATTGGAGCGCAAGGCCTCAATTGCGGTCTCGGCATTACGACGACGCTTATCACCCTCAAAGGCAAATGGACGAGTCGCAAAACCAATTACCAAAATTCCAAGTTCACGGGCTACGGAAGCCACAATCGGACCGGCACCACTACCAGTGCCACCACCGGCACCAATCGTTACAAAGACCATGTCGGCGCCTTCAATGGCTTTCTTGATCTCTTCCTTAGATTCTTCAGCTGCAACTTTGCCGATTGACGGGTCAGCGCCAGTACCTAGGCCACGGGTCGTGGACTTACCGATATGAATCTTAGTTTGAGCCTTAGAATAATGTAGCGCTTGGGCGTCAGTATTAATGGCGATGAACTCAACCCCTTCAATGCCGGCCTCAACCATGCGGTTAATAGCGGCTCCACCAGCCCCACCAACACCTATGACTTTGATTCGAGCAAATGTTTCAATCTCAGGAGCGACTTGTTGTGGCATCTTATCCCTCTCTCAAACTTTACTATGTATAAATAAATTATAGCGCACAAGGGTGGCGTCTACAATGAATAACTTTTTCGCTTTAACAAATAAGCTTGAGCAAATTAATTAACATCACCCCCTTATATGGGGTAATGTTAATTACCCTCGGCTTGACCGGGGGTCCAGCCACAAACGACTCACTGTCATTCCCAACCTGATTGGGAATCTAGTAATAATGAATTCTTATTCTGACTGGGTCCTGTATCGAGTACGGGATGACAAGGAAAGAAATACCGTTCTAAGGTATAAAGCTATCTTCTAAATCTTTTGAATAACCCCTCGACCATGCCAAAAACACCACTTCCAGGTGCGCCAGTGATTGAATCAGTCTGGGGCATTAGTAACATATCTAAGATAACTAGGCCGACAGCTGTAAAGAACGACGGGTCTTCAACGGTGTCTTGCAGACCGCCTATAGCCTGTAATTTACCAACTCGAGCTGCTACTTGTAGTTTCTCTTTTGTGAACTCAGCAATACCAGGAATTTTTGAAGTACCACCGACAATGACTGCCCCACCGGGCAGTTTACGTGACTTGCCGATGCCTTTGAGCTCTTTGTCGACAAGCTCAAGTAACTCTTCGATTCTAGCCTCAACAATCATCTGGATGTCTTCTGGGTCAAATTCATAACGAGTTTTATGGACAGTTACACCTGCACGCTTTTTACTGACTACGCCAGTTAAATTAGCGTGTTCCAGCTTAACCGCTTCGGCAATATCGAGATCAGTCTTGAGCCCAATCGCTAGGTCGTTAGTGACGTTAATGCCACCGATTGGCAGAACAGCTATGTGCTGAATTTCACCGTCCTCTAAAACTACGATGTTGGTCGTACCGGCGCCGATGTCAATTAAGACCGTGCCTGATTCTTTTTGCTGACGATTTAAAACCGCTTCAGCTGAAGCCAAACTCGAAACCGTGTGGTGTATCGGTGTTAAGTGGGCTTTTTCGAGTACTAAATCTAGGTTACGTAAATTAGGCGTACTGGCAGTCACTATATGTGTGTCAACTTCTAGGCGAACGCCCTGCATACCAACTGGGTCCTTGATGTTATCTTGGCCGTCGAGGCGATAGTTCTTGGCAAAAACTTGGATGATTTCACGGTTGGGCGGCAGTTTTACGATTGTCGCCGCCTCTTCAACCCGCAACCTGTCATCATTATTAATCTCACGATTAGCGGCCGATATTGCAATCACACCTCGAGAATTAATTCCCAAGACGTGACCACCATTGACGTTGACGGTTACAGAATCGATGTGAACGCCCGAAACTCTTTCGGCCTCAGCTACGGCATTAGTAACCGCTTCAACGACGTCATCAACGTGGACGACAGCACCTTTGCGCATGCCGACATTAGCAGCACTGCCATGACCAATAATCGACAATTTACCGTCACCGCCTTGGTCGAGCATACCGATGACACAGCGAACAGCAGAAGTACCAATATCTAGACCGACGAAAGTTTGTGCAGAGCCATCGCGCATATTCAAAAGTATAACATAACTATAATGAGTCTAGAGACATGAGTCAGCCGCCTAGAATAAAGCCCGAGTGACGCTAAACTTTAGTCAAAATTTCGAAACCGTTTTCGGTGACTAGAATGGTGTGTTCAAATTGGGCCGAATAGCTGCCGTCGGCCGTCCACAGCGTCCAGCCGTCAACGTCGCCGATAATGTCGTCACCACCGAGGTTAGCAATCGGTTCAATAGCTACAGTCATGCCGGTGCGCAGGATTGGTCCACGACCAGCCAAACCATAGTTCGGGATTTCCGGCTCTTCATGCAACGAGTAGCCGACGCCATGACCAACTAGTTCGCGAACGATACCAAGTTTATGGCCTTTTAAAACCTCTTCAATAGCGGCCGAAATATCACCAACCTTACAGCCATCACTGACCATCGATAGGCCAGCATCGAGAGCAAGTCTAGTGCCATTAATTAGGCGTTGTGAGTCTTTGCTAACTTCGCCAACGCCGACAGTAATGCCGCCATCAGTAATCATACCCTTATAACGGACGCCAAAATCATAATTGACGACGTCGCCTTTTTGAAAGGCCCGAGCGTCCGGTATTGAGTGCTGAACCTGGTTATTAACAGATATACAAATGATGTCTGGAAAACCTTGAAAACCTTGAAAGGCTGGCTCACCGCCGAGCGCCTTCAGCTCTTCTTGGGCAATCATCGACATATCTTTAGGAGTCAAGCCGATAGCCGTTTTCTTAGCCATCAGTTGTAGAATGGTGGCTAACATTTTGCCACCTTCACGCATAGCATTAATTTCTTTATCAGTTTTTGGGCTTAGTGCCATGAATTTATAGACTTCCTTGAAACAATCTTAATTTAAGCTAGACCAAGAGCATTCATAACTGACTCATGAATTTCGCCTACATTGCCCTCACCATTGATTCTATGTACGGTTACACCATGACTCTTAAACTCTTCAATGATTGGAACGGTTAGTTCACGGTACTCGTTAAATCTTTCAGCAATTGCTTCCTTTGTGTCATCTTGTCGGCCACGGTTTAATAGTCGAGCTTCAACTACATCTTCTGAGGTTTCGATAAGAATTACGGCCGTGATCTTAATTTGGCGGTGCTTAACTTGTGATAGTAGCCAGTCAGCCTGGGCTAGGGTGCGCGGGAAACCATCCAACACAAATTCTTGATCAGTGCCAACAATAGCAAAGACTTTTTGGATTAGGGTAATAGTGTCGTGGTCGCCGAGTAGCTTGCCAGAAACCATGTCGAGACGCTTCTTGCCACTAATCAGCATGCGAAAGAATTCACCAGTTGATAACCATGGCAAGCCGACTTTATCGGCCAATAATTTACCCTGAACGCTCTTGCCGGCACCGGCTACTCCCATAAATATGATCACTGTATTTTCTCCTTAACTAGTCTTGCTATAAGCGCCCCATCGGCTGCCCCGGCCGTTTTTGCTTTAACTGCTCCGATTATCTGCCCCATCTGCTGAGGGGTAGAGCCAATTTCGGCAGTTACATTTTCAACTATTTGTTTGATTTCGTCTTCTGTGAGCTGTTTTGGTAGGTACTTTTCTATGACTGACTTTTCTTCAAGTTCAGCTGCCGCTCTGTCGGCCGAATTACCTTGCGCGTACATATCGGCGCTTTCCTGGCGCTTCTTGGCTTCCTTGACTAGGATATCAATTACTTCACTGTCTGGCAGCCCAGTTTCGCGTGCGCCCTTAGCAACTTCGATGTTTAAAATGGCACTCTTAAGACCACGCAGCGTCGTAACCAGCGTTTTATCACCAGCTAGCATTGCAGTCTTAATATCGTCCTCAATTTGGCTCTTCAAACTCATCTGTTAAATTGTATCAGATGACAACTTGATGACAAAACAAAAACTAAACATACTTACACCCGGACATCTACATAAAAACCTCCAGTTTGAGTACAGATTGGCGATAAAAACGAGCAACGCAATCTAGCCGTACTCTGGGTACGGTTAGCGCGTAGCGCAGTTTATAGCGCTGATATGTGCCAAATTTAGCTTTAAAGGCCGAGCTTGAGCTTCTTGACCTTGATGGCTTTGCGTTGGCGGCGAATAATCGCTTTCTTGCGACGTTCGACTTTGCTGATTGGCTTTTCAAAATTCTGGTTAGATTTGGCAATCATCAGGTTGCCAGACTGCTGAACTTTACGACTAAAACGACGCAGTAAGTTCTCGACAGATTCTTTAGAGTCTTTGCGGGTTACTTGTATCATATCTGGAGTATTCTACCTTAACAGAGACAAACATGCAAGCGAAAAACAACTGCTCCACTAGAATTAAATCGCTTTTGGCTGTAAACTGTTATCTCTAGAGACATGGAAGTTTTAAATATCACCCTCGAAGTTATATTGCTGGTCGGACTGAGCGCTATTTGCTCTGGTCTTAACGTATCTTTGATGTCACTTGATGTTAATGACTTAAAACGTAAAGCCAAATCCGGCAATAATAAGGCCAAAAAGGTGTTGCCATTCCGTCGAGACAGCCACTTAAGCCTGGTCAGTATTCTACTAACAAACGTCATGGTAATTTCGGTCACGTCGCTAACCTTGGAGCACCACTTCAACGGTTTCATTGCAGCAGGTGCTAGCACACTTTTAATCGTCATCTTTGGTGAGATGTTCCCACAGGCCTTTTTCCTCAAGCATTCACTTAATATCACCGCCTTTTTCATACCAGTTCTGCGCGCGATGACAGTTGTCACCTACCCGATCTCAAAGCCACTACAAAAACTACTTGATGTCCTGTTTAAAGATGAACCATATATCCTACACAGCCGTCGTGAGCTCGGCCTACTAATATCAGAACACGAAGGCGCTAAATCTAGTGAGCTCGACGAACATGAAGTTGAGATTATGAAGGGTGCGCTAATGCTCAGCGAAAAGCGCGTCCGTGACATCATGACTGATTTGCGTCACGTTTACTGGATGACGCCAGACAGCATGATCGACGCCGCTAAAATCGACGAAATTAAGCTTGAAAACTGGAGCCGTATCCCCATACTCAGCAAGGACCGCAAAGAATGCTACGGCATTTTGCTCATGAAAGATTTGGTCGATATTGACTTCGACGAACGTCCATATTCGATTAGCGAGTTAATCGTCAGGCCGACCAAAATTATCGGCAGCATGACGGCGCTCGATACCTTATTTAGAAACTTCATCGGTGCCCATGCCCACCTCATGCCAGTCGAGAAAAACGATGTCATCGTCGGCATTGTTACAATCGAAGATTTAATCGAAGAAATTCTCGGTCAGGAAATAGAAGACGAATCCGACGAACACCGCCGCTAGCTTAAAGAGTCAAGTTTTGGACTTATCGTGTAGTATTGATAAAATCGCTATGCCCAATCCGAACGGCGCAAATAACGCGCCGAACATGATTACCACCATCTTGAACTCAAAGTTATTATTGATTAGAGGAACTTTAAAGGCCACTAGCCAAATTGCTATGGCGGGAAGTAGAAACCCGATTATGACGGCGATATAGGTAGCCCGCAGACGGTGACTACCTAGCCTTATAGTTTGATCGTCTGTTACCTTTAGTAACATATTAGCCGAGTCGGACGAGTCTTGATCGGACCAAGATTTCAAGCGTAACTGGAGTTTTTGCAAGATTGCTTCGCCAACATTCAGAATGTCTTTTTCACGGTCTAATTTTTTAAAGATTTTATCTGGACTAATTACTCTTAATTGATTTTTATAAAACTCAACGTCGTATTTCTCACTGGCTTCGATAATTACTTGCATTAAGTCTGGAGTTAAAATACTTAACGCCATAGCTTCACTGCCCGCCGGTACGTAGGCTTGAAAATATTTCTGAAAATCACCTTCTAGGTCAAGCTTATTAGTCTTATCAATGTAGACTCTAGGACCGAGATTATTAACGTCTTTCGTCGAATCAAGGTAAATCTGCGGTAATTGCTTTGGCAGCTCAATACTAAGACCTCGAAAACTACGATAGCCGATACCATAAGAAATTAGATCGTCACCAACTTGATAGTTATAAGCCTTGTTATCGATGTCAAGTACGCCAAATCTTGACCTAGTTCGTAGCGAATATTTAAATATCAGAACAAAGATGCTACCGAAAATTAATACATTAATAACTGTCGCCATATTGATAATATTAGCAGTTAAATCCTAATTGTTCTTTGAAAATAGCTGAACTATGCCACTTTTGTCTCGCCAAAAGGTGGCATTAAAAAGTCCCCTTCAGGGGACTAATAAATACTACTTGGATGTAGGAAAGTTTAGGCTTTACGCGCCAGGACGTTTCTGGTTCATTCTTTGTGACTTCAAGACAATGCTCTGTAATTCTTTGAAGATCGCGAATTGCTTGTTGGTGTGGTAGATCTTGGTGTTGCCTTGGCGTTCGGAAATCAAAAAACCAATTTTTTCGAGTCGCTTTAACTCGCGCTGAATGTTGCCGGCGTCCTCTTTGATGAGCTTAGCTAGACCACGAACATGCGTCTTGAAGTCAGGGTATTTTGCATAGACAACTATAATCTTGCGGCGGACTCGGCTGGTGATAAAGACATCTAACATAAGCACCTTCATTGTTATTGCGACAACGTTTAGTATAGACACAAATTTATAACATTTCAACCATGATTTTGTAAATAAAAGTTTATACTAGTAAACGTGAACTACTATAAGGTTTTGGTGTCTAGTCAACGGTACAGGGGTAACGAGCCTCTAACCTATTCATTTAACGGTGAAATAGAGCCAGGAATTTTGGTTGAAGTACCGCTGCAAAACAAGCTGACTGGGGGCGTCGTTGTAGAAGCTACCGCCAAACCTGAGTTCAATGTCAAGCCAATTAGTCGTCAGACGATTGATAAACCCTTACCTGCCACCGGCCTAAAACTAATGCAATGGCTGGGTGAATATTACCCGGCACCGCAGAGTTATATTACTGCTCAATTTATCCCGACCGGGTTACTGCAGGTGCCGCGAAAAGCAAAATTGGTAGCTGATAAAAACCGTACCTTACCAGTACTACCCAGCCTAACCGAGGAACAAACTTTGGCCCTGCAAGCCGTCCACGACTCACCGGCTGGCTCGACAATTCTGTTGCACGGTGATACTGGCACCGGCAAGACAAGGCTCTATTTGGAGCTGGCTGCTGAGCAAATTGCGGCTGGCAAAGACGCTCTAATACTGACACCAGAAATCAGCCTGACGCCCCAACTAGCCAAAGAATTCGAGCAAGCCTTCCAAGGTCAGGTTATCGTCATTCACTCCAATCTGACTATCGCTGAGCGAAGGAACGCTTGGACAAAAGTTTTATACGCCGAACAGCCCATCGTTGTTATCGGACCGCGTTCTGCCTTGTTCGTACCCTTCCGCGAGCTGGGTCTAGTCGTGGTTGACGAAGCCCACGAAGGCGCCTATAAGCAAGAACAGGCGCCCTATTATGATGCCCGTCGTGTCGCTAGTAAGCTAGCTAACCTGCATGGTTGTAAAGCTATTCTCGGCTCGGCCACGCCAAATGTCGTCGATTATTACATCGCCGAAACTAAAAAGGCGACCATCATCCGTATGACCAAACTCGCCACCAATGACACGGTCGGCGACCCAGACATAAAGGTTATTTTGGCGCGCGACAAAAACCACTTTACTCGGCATAACTATCTGTCTGACGAACTATTAGACGGGGTGCAGTCGGCCCTAAATGCTGGTGAACAATCGCTGATATTCTTAAATCGTCGAGGCACGGCACGGCTGGTGTTGTGTCAAAACTGTGGTTGGCAAGCGACCTGCCCAAATTGCGACCTACCACTGACTTACCACGGCGATAATCACGAAATGCGCTGTCACACCTGTGGCCATCACCAAAAGGCGCCTTCTAGCTGCCCTACCTGCAAATCTACCGACATTATATTTAGAAGTCTCGGTACTAAGTCATTAATGGATGCCATGGGGCGCCAGTATCCAAATGCCCGGATTCAGCGCTTTGATACTGACAACCTGAAGGCTGAGCGCTTCGAGCAACATTACCTCGACGTTGCTCAGGGCAAAGTTGATATTTTGGTTGGTACTCAGCTGCTAGTCAAAGGCCTTGATCTGCCGAAACTTAGTTTTGTAGGTGTTGTATCGGCCGATTCATCACTCAGCTTCCCCGACTATACCGCTACCGAGAGAACTTATCAGCTACTAACCCAGGTACTTGGCCGTGTCGGCAGAGGCCACCGCAAAGGCTCGGCCGTTATCCAAACCTACCAACCGGACAGTCCATCGATAAAATCGGCAATTACCAAAGATTGGGATAGCTTTTATCAGTCCGAAATCAAAGAGCGCACGGCCTTCATGTTTCCACCGTTTTGTTATTTACTAAAGGTAACTCTGGCTCGCAAGACTATAAACGGGGCCCAAAAAGCTGCCGAGGATCTGACCACAAACTTAAGACAACTCAAGTTGCCGGTTCAAATCATTGGTCCATCACCCAGCTTTTATGAAAAAACTGCCGGTTCCTACCGTTGGCAAATAGTCATAAAAGCCAAAAACCGTGCGAGTTTAGTCGAGGTCATCAAACAGCTTCCAGCTAACTGCAGCTACGACATCGACCCGAGTAATTTGCTCTAGCAAATTATGAGGAGAAGTAGACCGTAGACGGTAGACAAGGTCAAGACAAAGACTTTGATTGGTCTCACTTGTCTACAGTCTATTGCCTACCGTCTACTTCCAACGTGCATTTACAGAGGTGTAAACATCCGCTATACTCTACCAGATGACAAAAGAAGATATTATTACCCTGCCTAACCACCACTTACGCCAAAGATCGCAAAAAGTTGGTGTTGTTAGTGACGCTGTGCGTAAACTTGTCGAAGACATGGAGTCAGCGACTATCGACTGGGAGAATAGCCGCGAGCATGAAGTTGGTGTCGCCTTAGCCGCTATTCAAATCGACCAGAAGCTCCGCGTCGTCGTCATTCGTGAGGACTTTGACGATAAATCTAACCAGCATTTCAACGTTTTTATTAACCCAGAAATCACCAAACTCGAAGGTGAAATCGAGGAAGATTTCGAAGGCTGCTTGAGTATTCCAGATGTTTATGGCAAAGTCCCACGCTACACCAAAGTCCGCGTTAAAGCCCGCAACCTAGACGGTAAAGAAATTCGCATTACCGCCACTGGCTTTTTGGCGCGAGTTTTCCAGCACGAAATTGACCACACTAACGGCATCGTCTTTATCGACCACATCAAAGACAGCCCCGAAGCCTTCTTTAGAATTATGGAAGATGGCAAGCTTGAACCACAAAACTATAATATAGACATTAAAGATAACGCCCGTCTCTGGGCCGAGTAAACAATGGAAGAGCATCTAATCTTCTTCGGCAGCGGTCCTGTGGCGGCCAAGAGCTTAGAATTACTTGTTAAAAATTTTAAAATTGAAGCCGTGGTTACTAAGCAAAAACCTGTCCATCACCGTGGCGACTTCCCTGTTATTACCTTGTGTGAACAGCTGGGCCTAAAGACTTACTTTGCATCAACTAAAAAAGAGCTTGATGAAGTGTTCACGACTAGGCCAGTCAAAAGCAAACTCGGTATCGTAATCGATTACGGAGTGATTATCTCGCAAGTAGTTATAGATTATTTCCCGCTCGGCATTGTTAATAGCCACTTCTCACTGCTACCTGAGTGGCGTGGCGCTGACCCGATTAGTTTTGCAATACTCAGTGGTCAGAAAAATACCGGTGTAAGTTTAATGCTGATTAATG
>JAYVTZ010000010.1:0-13404 GCA_043788365.1 Burkholderiaceae bacterium
CGGCGGCCCAAAGTGTGTTATTAAGATCTTCTTGGGTGTATTTTTTTACGGTCATTTGATTGCTCCTTCTAAGGTTTGGTTTACGCTACTTCTCAAGACACCATCTATAATTTCTTGCTTACGCTTCAATAATCTATTTTGCTCTTCGACGTTGCATTGCAAATCGATGATAGTTCGCTGGTTTTCGATGGGTATATGCGGAATCGAAAGGTTTCGTAGGTCATCGATAACTAAACTTTGGATGGTCGCACCTTTCGCGCTCTGCGAAAAATAATACTGGGCTGCTTCGGAGTTTAGATATATTGCTACATATTCTGGTAAGAAATCCTCGCGAGTTAGTCTCACCGTGAACAAAGAGGAGGAAGCTAAAGTTGGCTTACTGAATTTGCCGACACCGGCACGAAATGACCCTCGAGAGGTAAGCAGGATATCACCAGCCTGCTGTATTCGGGTCTCGGCATATTCCTGGTTAATTCTTACGACGCTATCTTCATCAACGTACAAGCCACTAATATCCTTAGCTTGAACGACACCAAGTTTTCCATTGTCTACATTTACAATTTTGACACGGAAGCTATATCCAGACTGGATGTCGGCTAGCTCGCTTAAATGTAATGTCTTGTTCATACAACCAGACTAAATCATTGTTAAGCCAAAGTCAATGGATTTAATTACACACATACGTCTACTGTGTAAATTAGTAGCCATAATCTTCTTGCCGAACTAGACTTCATCGGTTCGCAACGCTACTGTTGTGCTTGTCATGCAACCATCACTAACAGATCTGAAGTACTGTCTATACGCTCGGAAATCAAGCGAGTCTGACGAACGCCAGGCGATGTCCATCGATTCGCAAATTAAAGAGATGCAGGCCATGGCAGATCGCGAAGGCCTAAATGTGATTGAAATCAAAAAAGAGAGTTTCTCAGCAAAAGAATCTGGCCACAGGCCGGTATTCAATGAGCTGCTACACGACCTACGGAATGGAAAATTTGAAGCTATCCTAACTTGGGCCCCAGATCGATTGAGCAGAAACGCTGGTGATCTTGGTTCGCTTGTGGATCTGATGGATCTTAATCGATTGCAGCGAATACGGACATTCGGTCAATCTTTCAGCAATACACCAAACGAGAAGTTCTTACTGATGATCCTATGTTCTCAGGCAAAGCTCGAGAACGACAACCGTGGCATCAACGTAAAACGTGGTATTCGAGCCAAGTGCGAAATGGGCTGGAGACCAGGATCAGCTCCGATCGGATATATTAACCGGGCATTCGGTGGCGTAAGAGATATCGTGCTAGACAATGACCGAGCGCCAGTCGTGAAGGAAATGTTTGAGCGCTCAGGGCTACTTCACCAAAGTGGACGGACCATTAAAGATTGGCTGGATGAAAGCGAGTTCAAGACCAAGTCGGGGGCTAACTTATCACTAAGCCAGATTTATCGCATACTAACGAATCCGTTCTACTACGGAATGTTTGAGTATCCAGCCGGTGGTCCACTATATGAAGGTAAACATCTGCCAATTATTACCAAAGAGCTATACGACATCGTCAGAAACAGAATGGAATCGCTAGTACCAGATAAGCCAGCGTGGGGCTCTAAGAAGTTCCCGTTCAAGCACTTACTATATTGCGGCGCATGCGGATCAAGGCTAACCATCGAGGAGCATTTCAAGAAGCGCACGGATGGCGGTAAGAATAGACACGTATACTACCGATGTACCAAATCAACCAAAGACCCAGACTGTGCTGAGCGGTCGATCACAGCAAATATGATCACTGAGCAAATGCTAGCAATGACAGATGCTGGTAACTTCGATGATATCGAGCCGACCGAGCGACTCTTCGGCAAGATTGAGCAGTACAAGCGAGTGACAAGCCAGCTTATCAAAGACCACGGTATTGAGACTTCTGAAAGGGGGCACTTCAAAAACTACGCCAGCTATGTGCTGAGGCAAGGAACACTAGATGAGCAGGACGGATTTATACGAGGCTTAAATTTGCCGCTGTTCGTTAAGGATAGGACTATATATCGCCGCTACGAGGCTTGATTAGTAGGCACGTCGTCCAGATATTTAGCAAATTGCCGACCCAAGGGCGATATCCAAATGAACAAGAACCCCGGATCATCTGCTTCACGTATGGCGCTGCCGTTTTTGGTACGGTCTTCCATGAGCAGCCCGAAGTATACGAGCCGACTTACATTAAACGGATGCTCGTTAAATTTGAATGCCCTATCTTTTTCAGGAGCTGATTGCTCTTGGTGCTGTTTATCTTGGGTCATGGCCAATTTAAGGAGTTTAATATCTCCAAAGCGCAGCCTGCTCACGAGGTCAGTCATTTCTTCAAGCGGGAATTCACTCAGGTTGGGAGCCTGCCCAAAACCAGCAAATATGCTACGCATAATTACGAGCTTGTCTTCGTTGCGTTCTCGTATATATTGCTCAATAAAGAATATGAGGCCGTCTTGAAACTGTTCGTTGGAAAGCAAGGTAGGCGTGAAGATACTCGGACTGTCTTTGATTTGCTGAATGATGTCGTCTACGCGACCAACACGTCGAACTATCGCCGGTCCAAATAATGCAGCCGCTACACCAATAATTCCACCTAGTATTGGATTAACGGCACCTGCGGTTGCAACGGTGGCTTGCATGCCTTGCTCGACGTGTTCTTTACTTGGCTTATTCATAAGCTAATTATAGCTCTCGTGCGTAGACATAAAAAATAGCCCGATCGAGGCCGTTCTTCATTAAACTGATGCCAAAGCAGAATTAGGCACTTAGGTCTTAAATTCATCTGTCGCATCTGGCTGGGGGTGAGGGACTCGAACCCCCGATGCCAGGACCAGAACCTGGTGCCTTACCACTTGGCCAACCCCCAACGTCAGAATGTTATTGTGCGGTTACTATTTCGCTGGCAAAACAAGTTTGACCAGCAAAATTAGTAATCCCACAAAGCTTCTTCCTTACAAATTCGAGAATCCTCTCTCGAATTTGGGGTAAGACAGCTAGCCATCTCCTCTCGAATTTGCGAATCCTCTCGTAAATTTGGTCAAGACAACTACAAGAGATGCCCGCATATTATAGCAATTTGTATCTGTTTAGACTAGCGTCAAACTAGTTTGTAGTATACTAATAATTAATGAAGTTAGCACATGTCCATCACAGGGTAAAAGTCGAACCGGTTTGGCATGTTCAGATGGCGGTGATGGTGGCTATCGCACTTCAAGTTGTGCTTAACAATAAACTGACTTTTGGGCCGAAGTATTTAATTGCCGGTTTCGAAGCCATACTGCTGGTCGCTCTTATTATTATCCCGCGAGACGGCAAAGCGGCCTGGCATATTAAACGTAGCGCTGCTCTACTTTTGATTGCTTTTATATCTTTGGCGAACATTGTTTCTTTAATACTTGTCATCCACGCCTTATTTACTAATAGCCATGTTACTGGTCGCGAATTAATTGCTTCGGGCATGGCCATTTATCTAACTAATATTATTGTTTTTGGACTGTGGTATTGGGAGCTCGACAGTAATGGTATTCAGGGCCAGTCGCCAAAAGTTCGTCCAGTTGACTTTTTGTTCCCGCAAATGACACCCGGTGAACACGTCATAGAGCCAGGACTTTGGTCTCCAACGTTTTTTGATTATCTATATGTATCTGTCACAAACGCAACTGCCTTTAGTCCGACCGACACTCTGCCACTAACGCACCGTGCCAAATTATTGATGTCTACTCAATCGTTGATATCTTTGATTACCGTTGCACTTGTAGCTGCCCGCGCAGTAAGTATTCTTTCCTAATAGGACTTTTCTGCCTGGCGATAATCTCAGGCCTCACCTGACTGTCTATAAATTATTAAAATTTTCTCTACGATGCGATGCTACCTATCAACAATTATAAATAGTTTCTATCCTAGTCAGCTGAACCCCGAAAATTACCTTCAGGCAGGAAAGTCCTATTGTAAATTTTCTACAACATTCCATGCCATGGCGATGTGTTATATTAATAGCACTTAACAATTTAAAAATATAAAGAGCGCAGTGAGGGTTCTAGCCCTGTGACCTGCCAGCAACCTATCTATAATTGATAAGGTGCTCCATCTAGTCCGTCAGCATGGCGGGAAGATATTTTGTTCAATATATCCTTTCCGCCGAGTATTTACGGGGAAGGATATTTTAATATGAACGTAAGACTATTTACCAGCGAATCGGTCGCTGCTGGCCATCCAGATAAAATCTGTGATGCTATTAGTGATGCGATTTTAGATGCGGCACTTACTCAGGACCCAAAAGCGCGAGCCGGCATTGAGACAGTAGCGGGTGCCAATCAAATTAGCCTATTCGGCGAGATTACTACTACCGCTAAATTAGATTACGAAACAATAGTTCGTCAAGCGATTAAAGACCACGGCTATACAAATCCAGCCTGGGGTTTTTCTCACGAGTCTAAGTTTACTAATTATTTACATCACCAGTCACCGGAAATTGCACAAGGTGTTGATCTCGATGGTGCTGGCGACCAAGGTATGATGTTTGGTTACGCTTGTAATGAGACGCCAGAATTTATGCCTATGCCGATAACCTTAGCTCATGCTCTGGCGCGACGAATAGACGAAGTCCGTGAGTCTAAAATCTTAGAATATGTCAGGCCTGACGGCAAGGCTCAAGTCACCGTTAGATACGAAGACGACAAACCAGTTGCGATAGAAAAAGCCGTGATTGCCGTGGCCCATGACGAGTCTGTAAATGCCGAAGAAGTGAGAAAAGGAGTTATCGAACAGATAATTACGCCTATTCTTGGTCAATACGGCTTCGAAGTTAAGGACGAAGACATTATCGTTAATGGCACCGGCTTATGGCACATACCCGGTCCGGAGTCAGACGCCGGTCTGACTGGACGCAAGATTGTCGTTGATACCTACGGTGGTTATGCTCGGGTTGGCGGTGGCGCCTTCAGCGGTAAGGATCCTAGTAAGGTTGATCGTTCTGGTGCCTATGCTGCCAGATTTATAGCCAAAAACATTGTGGCGGCAGGTCTGGCCGAAAAATGTGAAGTAGGTCTTGCCTATGTTATTGGCAGGCCGAAACCTTTGATGCAGACTATTGAAACGTTTGGAACGGGCAGGGTGAGCAACAAGAAACTCCACGAGTTTAAAGATAACTTAATTGACACCTCTGTTAAAGGTATAACCGATAGGTTAGACTTGCACCGACCGATTTATGCCAAAACGTCTGCCTATGGGCACTTTGGTAAACCTGACTTGCCATGGGAACAGATAATTCAGAGCTAACTAAGCTTTACTTGTAAATAGTAAAAAACATTATAGAGCATTGAATTTTTAGTCGTACTAGGCTACAATTGCAGGCGAATGGTTAAGATATATTCAATGCCGGCAAAAAGCCGAAAGATTCGACAACTAGCAACACCCCGACCAGGTAGTTGGGTACATGCTGAGGCGCCTACGGACACAGAGTTACAGTTCTTGGCTGATGAACTGAAGCTAGACGTCGACTTATTAATTGATGGTCTCGATGCCAATGAGTCACCACGCATCGAACGTTATGCAGGGGTAACGTATATCTATACTCGTTATTGTTTACCCGAAAACGTAAAACAAACCACGACTCCATTATTGATAGTTTTAACCGAAAAGAACTTCATCACAATCGGCCGCCGTGCATTTAGTGACCACAGGGAAATTTTGGCTGAAGTTAGTTCTTCAAGAGATATTGCCGGTCTGACACTGAGCGTTTTGACACAGATTAACCAAGGCTACAAGAAACGCATTAACAACGTTAGTAAAAAAATTTGGCAAATCCGAGGTCAGCTCGACAAGGCTCACATCGATAATAAAGACTTTATCTCGTTTATCGACATCGAAGAAGATTTAAGCGACTTTTTATTGGCCCTTGACCCGATGAGTACGTCGCTTAAGAACCTACTTTCGGCACGGTATTTTAAAAGTTATAGTTTCGACGTTGATGCTTTTGAGGATTTGGAACTGATTACTCGTGAACTCATTGGTTTAGCTAGTTCTCGGCTTAAAAATATTCAAAATATCCGCGAAGCCTACAGTACTATCACCGCCAATAATCTAAATAAAGTTTTTAAACTGATGACCAGCATCACGATACTTATGAGTATCTTTACAATTATTACGGGTGTTTATAGCATGAACATTGCCTTACCGTTGGCGCACCAAAGCTATGTATTTTGGGTCATACTAGGGTTTTCGTCACTTATAATCGGCAGTCTGGCAATTATCTTTAGACGCAAGAAGTGGCTCTAGATTTTAAAATCGTTTAATTGCTCGGGCAAAAAACCCTGCCCGGGCTTGAAATCTGCCTGCCAATCATAGCCCTTACCATAACCCAAATCTTTCATCAGTTTGGTAGGTGCATTGCGGATATGTAATGGTACTGGCAAATCTGGGAAGTCCTTGGCGGCCTGTAGTGCGCTTGACATAGCGTCGGCAACGACTCGTGATTTTTTGCATTTGGCCAGTACTAGCGCACAGTGAAATAAGTTATATTGGCACTCAGGCATACCAATTCGCTCAACGGCCATAAAGGTAGATACGGCTAGATTTAGAGCGGCCGGGGCGGCAATGCCGATGTCTTCCGACGCAAATATAATCATGCGCCTAGCTACAAACTTTGGATCTTCGCCAGCTTGTAGCATACGAGCCAAATAATACAGCGTGGCATTTTCGTCACTACCACGCATCGATTTTATAAAAGCGCTGATAATGTCGTAGTGGTATTCGCCCTTTTTATCATAACTCGGTAATTTGCTTTGAGCGGCGGTTTTAATAATTTCAGGTGTAATCTGCTGGGTTGTTAGGCGTAGAGCTAGTTCAAGGTTACCAAGCGCAACCCTAGCGTCACCGGCCGATAATTCGGCCAGTAAATTGATACTTTTTGCTGGCAGGCGCTTGGCCGGCAGTTTTAGGTTTTTGGCAGCATTTTTAATAATTTTTACGATGTCAGACTTAGATAGTGGCTCTAGGACTAAAACCCGACTGCGAGACAGTAGTGGGTTAATAATTTCAAAACTAGGGTTTTCGGTCGTGGCACCGATTAGGATAATTGTGCCATTTTCGACATGGGGCAAAAAGGCGTCTTGCTGGGCTTTATTAAAACGGTGGATTTCATCAACGAACAATATCGTTAGCATACCGAGTCGCTGGTTGGCTTTGGCGCGTTCGATTACCTTAGTGATGTCGGCCTTGCCAGCAATAACGGCACTGAGTTCAACAAAGTCAGCACTAGTATCGTTGGCAATTATTCGCGCCAAGGTAGTTTTGCCACTGCCTGGCGGCCCCCAGAGTATTAAGCTAGTCGGCTGTTTGTTATGAATAATTTCATAGATTATTTTGCCTTCGTCGATTAAATGACTCTGGCCAACGACATCTTTGAGTCTCAGTGGACGAGATTTTTCGGCGAGGGGAGTTTGATCCATACAAACAGTATAACTGGTAAAGTCGAACTTGTCCTTGCTTTAAAATCATGCTTATGCCATAATAATAGTAAAGTTTTACAAGCGCTGGTTAAGATAAGGGGCGCCTTTTTTATGCAAGATCCTACAAAAATTCGCAACATTGCCATTATTGCTCACGTGGACCACGGTAAAACTACTCTAGTTGATGGGCTTCTTAAGCAGTCACAGACTTTCCGTGACAACCAAGCTGAAATGACTCAAGACCTAATTATGGATAGTGGTGATCAAGAGCGTGAACGCGGTATTACTATTACTGCCAAGGTTACTGCTGTACAACACGGCGACTATCGTATCAACATTATCGATACGCCTGGTCATGCTGATTTTAGTGGTGAAGTCGAGCGAATTCTTAACATGGCCGATGGTTGTCTGCTGATTGTTGATGCCCAAGAAGGTCCAATGCCACAGACTAAGTTTGTTTTATCTAAAGCTCTAGCCCAAGGCCTAAAGCCAATTGTTATTATCAATAAAATTGATAAATTTGGTAGCCGCTTAGGCGAAGTTGAAGACGAGTTAGCTGATTTATTCTTAGAATTGGCTGTTCATGAGGACCAGTTACACTACCCAGTTTATTATGCCATCGGTCGGGCCGGTAAGGCCTGGAAGAATCCACCCACTAATCCTGATGAAGACGGTAATCTGGATACGATCTTTGACGCCGTAATCAGTGACATTCCGGCTCCAAGTATTGAGCTAGATAAACCGTTCCAGATGCTGGTGACCGCTCTAGCCTGGGACAACTTTAAAGGTAAATTTGCGATTGGTCGCATTACCCGCGGCAAAGTTAAGGCCGGCGACACAGTTACTTTGTGTAAAAAAGACGGTACACAAGTAAAAGCCAAAGTCGATCTAGTATTTATGAGTCATGGCGTTAGTCGGTTTGAAGTGCCTGGTGGCGTGGCTGGCGACATTGTCCAGTTAACTGGCATCGCCGACGCTCAAATCGGTGAAACTCTAGCCGATGCACTTAGTCCTGAAGCATTGCCAGTGCTTGAAGTTGAAGCTCCAACACTGAAGATTTATCTTGGTCCAAATACTAGCCCATTTAAGGGTACAGAAGGTGAATTTACGACTAGTCGTCAAATTGGCGATCGCTTAAAGAAAGAGCTCGAGATTAACGTTGGATTACGCGTCGAAGAGGAATCAATCGGTTTCTTGGTATCGGGTCGTGGTGAGTTACACCTTAGCGTACTAATTGAAACTATGCGCCGTGAAGGTTTTGAGTTTGAAGTAGGTCGGCCTATGGTTGTTACCCATGAAGAAAATGGCAAGACCATGGAACCGCTCGAAGAAGTTATTATTGAAATACCGGCCGAGCACGTTGGTGCCGTCCAGATGGAACTAGGCACTAGACGGGCAAGTCTAAAAGAACAGTTCACTAGCAACAAAGGTGTCACTAAATTAGTCTACGAAATGCCTACGCGCACACTTCTCGGTATGCGTAACATTTTGCTGACCAACACTAAAGGTACAATTATTATGAACACTCTACCGCTAGGTTTCCAAGAACTCGGCGCGAGTTTAAATCAGCTTCGAAACGGCGTGCTAATAGCTTTTGAGACTGGCGTCACTACACCCTACGCATTGCAGAACGTTGAAGAGCGTGGTATTTGCTTCGTTGGTCCAGCTCTTAGAGTTTACGCTGGCCAAATTATTGGTCTTAATACCCGTAGCGAAGATATGGAAATTAATGTTTGCCGCGCCAAACAGCTAACCAATATGCGCAGTAAATCGAGCGACGGTACTGTCCAGCTAACGCCACCAGTAATCTTTAGTCTTGAAGAATGTTTAGACTTCCTAGAGAAAGATGAACTACTCGAAGTCACACCCAAATCACTGCGACTACGTAAGCGCGAACTTGATCCAAACAAACGCAAACGAGCCAAGTAATCGAAAGTCAAAAGTCTCGAACTTTAGTTTTGGCTAAACGGTCTTAGCTTTCGACATTCGACTTTCTGACTCTTGACTAGATTGGAGCGTTATCCAGCGATTTCCAGATGTACCAACAAGCCACCGACTCATAAGGGTGCCAGTCGTTCTTTTCGGCTATATTTTGCATATCTTCAACCGTTGGGGAGTCCTTAAGTTCGTAAAGTTTTTTGATACCGTTTTTGACTCCCAAATCGCCAGTTGCCAGGATATCTAGGCGGCCAATCGAGAAAATCAAAAACATGTGAGCTGTCCACTCGCCAATGCCTTTGACGGCCGTTAGCTCGGCTATAACTTCTTCATTTGATAGGTTATCGAGATGGTAGAGCTTTAACTTTCCTTCAATGATGTGTTCGGCTAAGTCATGCACATAGGTGGCTTTAGCGTTACTTAGGCCAGCCGAACGAATCTCGGCAATTGATTTTTTGATTATTTCTTCGGGTGACGGGAATGAACTTTTATCACCAAAAAGTTCTAAGAATCGTGACTCTATCGTAGCCGCCGCTTTGACGCTAAGTTGCTGTGAAATGATGCTGCTAACCAGTTCTTTATAATAATTTTGGTGCGGTTTGATGTTGCACGGTCCATATTTTGCAATCACTTCAGACAGCACCTTGTCGTGCTGTGACAAATGGTTGGTCGCCATGCGTAAACTCTTAGAATTAGCTATCACTGTAAGGATTGTATACTACCCCAGCCAATAACAGGCTACGAATAATACTATTTGAAATTAACTATAGATGTATAATAAAAGCATATGCATTGTTCTAGGGGGCTTACTAAGTGACTAAAGTGAGAGGTTATACGAGACTTGTTATTATTTCGTCTCTGTTAGTTGTGCTTATTTTTGCCGTGCGTGGTATTAATAAGTCGAACGTCAGTGCTCAAGTTTTACCGACTTGTGTGCTCGCCGTCGACGGCGTCAGTACCACGACTGCTGGTTCGACCACACCTACACTCACTGGGCTGAGCGCCACTTCACTACCCCATAGCCTAAGACTAACTATTCTACCGGCAACGTTTAGCGCTCAAGTTAAAGACGTTTATTTTACGTTAGGTGACCCAGTACCTATTATTAACCGGATTGGCCGAGCGATAGCTGATACCTCTATCCCTAGTTCGTGGGTAATGCCTTGGTATGCTCAGGTAACACCCAGGGGCAGTAGTTTTATTTCAGCATCAGTAAGTGGCGTTAACTGCACGGTCATACCTTACTCCTTCAATATCCCAAATCTTCCGGCAATCGTGCCTTTAACTGTGTCGGCTACACCCGTTGGTTTTAGTGGTTACACAAATGAAGCGCTCAACTTCGCTATTAAAACCAGCATTGGTGCTAGTTCGACTGGCGCCGATGTTAGTCAATTCGCTATCTATGATTACTTGGCACAGACATTGGGTTCAATATCTCCGATAGCCGGTACAACTCTGACGACTGGTGATTTTAGATTCTCGGCAGGTCCAGTGGCCGGAACGGGAAATCTAAATATTATTGCTCACTATGGTGGTTTTGCATCACCAAAATCGATACCCGTCAACATTTTACCCCAGCCAATCACTATCGCGGGTTCAACCTCAGGGACGGTGGGTTCAACGCCAACTCCAACCCCGTCTCTCGGCACAACAGGCGGTAATTCGGTAGCTAAAACAACATCTGTTTCAATCGAGGCCGACCCTGTCGTTAAGTCTTGTGTCACCTCAAAACTGACTGATGCTCGCTACCTAGCCATTAGTAGTGGCCAGGCTAGACCGACGGCCGAAGAGTTCCTGGCGCTCAACGATTGCTTTGCTGACCGTAACCATATTTTGCCAAGTGGCTTTGTGCCTGTAGCACCGAGTGCGGTCAAATCTAGCCCAGTTACCAAGTTGGCAACAATTACTAACGCCGTGACCCAGACGACCAAAATCGACACAATTGAAAAAACCGCCATTAAATTCACTGGCAAATCAACACCCAATTCGGTCGTGATAGTCTATGTTTTTTCAGAACCACTAGTGCTTAGTGTAAATACCGATAGTAATGGTGACTGGAGCTATAATCTTGAAGATCCTCTGCAGCCGGGCCAACATGAAGCTTATGCAATGGTAAGCCAAGGCGACGGTAGCTACGCTAGGTCGAGCATATTTAACTTTGCGATAGCCAAGGTCGAAGCTTCACCAGCTAACCCTAATGGCTACAGCTTGAAAGTCCAGAGCGTCGAAGCCACCGCCACCGAGAACAACCGTCCGGTCAAAGTTTTTGTTGCCGCCATTGTTAGCATGATTTTCTTAGTGCTTGGTGTCATGAGCTTTATCATTGTTAGAAAGCGCGAACTTAGTAAACACGCTGTTGCAGACACGACGAGCATGCCAGTAGCGTTCGCACCAGCCCAAAACGCAACAAGTAATACGACTGTGCCGATAACTCCAGCACAGCCAGCACTCCAATCACAGCCAGCAGTCAGTCTGGCGCCACCACCAGCGGCAGTTAGTATTAACGTCAAAGATGCTCCAACAGCGATTCCGGAGGCAAATAGCCCCAGTAAAGTAATTTCATGAACCGCGAACGCCGCGAAATAATCTACTCGATTATTATTATTATTTTTATTCCGTTACTGTTTGTCTCCAATACCGTACTACTGACTACTAGGGTGAGGAATGATTCCAATCGAAGCCTTAAACGTAGTGCTGACCAAACCAATACCGTATTAGTTGAGTCGTTGCGCAAATCGATTGAAAGTAAGGACTACAAATTAGTAAATGATCAAGTTATATCAATTAATAAGGAACAGCCAAATATTGGGAGTGTTCTTGTAGCCATTAAGAGTAATGATAGTTTCTCTATTGTCGCCCAAACTGCCGACACACCTAAGACACTTTCAAGCAGCGAGAAATTACAATTGTCTCTAGTATTCGATAGGCAAAGGGCGGTTGCGGTCAGGATTGACGCCAAGACAAGTGACGGCAGGGCGACTAAGGGCTGGAAGGTTATTTCACCGCTCATAAAAGATGATGGTGTCACAGAAGCTGCGATTAGTACTAATATTTTGACGTCTGATGCTGAGGAACTTATCGACAATACCTTAATGATTTCTTTTGTCGCCACTGCGATTGCTATTGTGGTAATAATCGTTTTATTGTTCCATCATTTTCGCTTTGTTGGTTACGCAGACCTGCTTAATCGCCAAAAGGAAGTTAATCAAACTATGCGTGACTTTATGTCGGTGGCGACACATGAATTACGGGCACCGATGACAATCATTAAGGGCTATATTGCTGAAGTTACCGAGGGCAGTTTCGGCGAAATAAATGACGCTATTCGTAAATCGCTTAATACGGCAGTTGCTCAAACCGAGCGGCTAAACAATCTTGTCCAAGATTTGTTAAACGTCAGCCGTATTGAACAAGGCAAACTGACGATTGATATGCAAAAGGTTGATATGGTCACCACGATAAATACGCTCGTGGGTAATTATACTGAACGTGCTAAGTCCAAGAACTTGCAGCTAATTTACGTTCCCGAAAATGCTGTGCCTGTAATGGCTGACGGTGGCCGTGTTCAGGAAATTATGACCAATCTAATCGATAATGCATTTAAATATACGCAAGCTGGCAGTATTACGATTAAACATCGCGTCGAGGGTAAGACACTAGTTACTTCAGTAATAGATACTGGTCCTGGTCTTAGTAGTGAAGAGCAGTCAAGACTGTTCCAACGGTTCTACCGCGTCAAAAATGATAACACTAAGGATATCCCTGGCACCGGTCTCGGGCTATGGATTATTAAACAATATGCCGAGATGATGGGTGGTAAAATTATGGTCAGTAGTATTGTTGGTGTTGGGACTGAGTTTAGCGTTTCTCTCAAGTTAGCAGACTAGAGAACGAACCATAACTATCGTAGAGAACTCAAGACCTTTGCAACATTTGGATAGGCGTCAGTAGCTGTATGCCTAAGTGTACTCGCTTAGTGTTATAGAACTCAATATATGCGGT
>JAYVTZ010000011.1:0-118136 GCA_043788365.1 Burkholderiaceae bacterium
ATCGACGGTATTCCCGTTACTATCCATTATCGTGCCGTCTGGCATCATGTGCGTCGAAGTTGTACCGCCTATCATAGAACCGTCACTCATCGTATGACCACCACTCATGCTTCCCGACATGCTCCCCATATCCATTGTCATATCCAGTGAAAGTCGCTTGCTGACAGTTACTTTGCTTGTAAGACTAGCAATTTCATCGGACACATCTTTATTTGTACGGAGGGACGCATACGTCGCAACCAATGGGCTTGGCGTAGCATTCTCTATAACTTTTATTGTTCCTATGGTGGCAAGCACGCTAGGTGCGTTATTCTTAATGGTAACTGAACTAGTCTTTTCAAAAACCGCTTCAACGATGTAACGTTCACCAGGGCTGAGGGTAATCGCGTCAACAAATCTTTCATTACCAACGCGGCCATTATCACTTCCAACGATCTTTAGTTTCACGCCATCTAATGCGAAGCGATAGGGACGGGCACTGCTTGCATTGGCAATATAGAAACGCTGTACAGTATTGGCTTTTATTTCTGTCTGCCAGTTTGTTTTGCCGTTGATAAGCATCAGGTTACCATAGCGGCCCATGAGTGTATGGTCGGCTTTATTATTAAATGATACGAGCAGCCCAGTATCGTCTACCAAAGCATCTGCAAGTATTAGTGTTTGATCGCCATCAACTGCTGACCAGTAATTGGCGACTTTTGGCTCAACGATAATTGCACCATACATACCACTTCCTTGCTGGTAGTCTTCACGAATGTGTGGGTGGTACCAATAGACACCTGGATCAGGAAAACTCCATTCATACTTGAATGTTTCACCAATCTTCACAGGATCTTGTGACATAGTTGGTGTACCGTCCATTTTTACGTCCTGACGTAATCCATGTGCATGTATGGTTGTATCCATGTTAATGTCGTTCTCAAAATTAACGGTCACCTTATCGCCTTGTTTGACGCGAAAAGTTGGGCCAGGTATTGATTCGCCGTAAGCAAGCATCGGCTGCTTAATGCCATTTAAGTCGTTCAGTACAAAGCTTGCTTTAAGGGTATACGCCTCACCATTCTTGAGAGTAATTTCTTGTTGTGACTTGGCCGAAGCGAGATTCTTTGGTATGCCATGTCCAGATATATTTGTCACTTTATGCGTTTGCCAATAATATAGACCGAAACCTGCTAAAGCCAACACAATAACAGAAGGGATCAACACTGTTAGTCTACGTTTTCTGTTAATCTTATGTTTTGTAATTTTCATGAATACTCCAAGTATTAGTTAATAATTGCCTACCTAAGGTAAACAAATCTCAACTTCTAGAAGTACAGTGGAGAATATATATAGGGACCTTTGGCGGTGGTTTAATTGTGGATTGACGTGTTTTTGTAAGTTGCTCACAGTCACTTAAATTTATCGTTTGAAGTTGTAAATAAAGAGGGCTAGATGGCTCATCGTCATTTTCTTCCTGGGCATCTTTTTTACTTGATTCATTTGTTTCTAAGACAGCAGTTCTGCACAACGTTGCACAAGTAGCAGCGTTTGTTTGACTATGACCCATATCGTGCGTCGGCATTGCAGCTGCGTGTCCAACAAAACCAAACCCATTCAAAACTATAACGGCAAGAATTCCAACTATATTTCGAATTATTTTAACCATACTACTATTCTACTCCTAGATGTAGCTTACGAAGGAACTGGGCATTGACAGCAACAATGATAGTAGACATTGACATTAGCACTGCGCCCAGCGCAGGAGACAATATAAAACCAGTAACACCCGTGGCAAGTGGAATAACTACTACGTTATAGCCTGCGCCCCAAAACAGATTTTGTAACATTTTACGGTAAGTTGCTTTAGACAGGATAACTATCTTTGCAACACCACGCGGATCACTACTTGCGAGCACGATTCCTGCTGACTCAATAGCGACATCAGTTCCTGCCCCAATAGCAATACCAACATCTGCTTGTGTAAGTGCTGGAGCATCATTGACGCCATCTCCTACCATAGCAACACGACTCCCGTCAGTCTGTAATTTCTTCACGACATCTGCTTTATTTTCAGGTAATACCTCTGCAAAGAACTCAGTGATACCAAGCTCTTTAGCGACCCAAGCAGCAACGCCCTTTGCGTCACCGGTCAGCATAGCTACTCGTTTTCCGGATTCTTGCAGTAAGCGCACAGCTTCTTTAGACTCGGGGCGAATAATATCTGCAAGCATGATTGCGCCAAGGACTTTCTTGCCAGACACAACATAAACGACAGTCTTGCCGTCGTTACTAGCAGATTCATAGGCCTTTTTAATCTCTGAGGATTGTATTGCTGACAGTTCGCCAAGCAAACGGGGGCCGCCTACATAGACAGCCTCGCCATCTATAATTGCTTTCGCACCACGTCCAGACAACGCTGAAAAGTTTTTAACGCTAGGTAGATTTAGTTTCTTTTCGTTTGCAAAGCGCACGATTGCTTTGGCGATTGGGTGTTCCGATTCAAGCTCTACGGCGCCAGCCAATGACAATAGTTCGTGCGGTTTGATGCCGTCAGTAACAATATCGACGACGCCTTGTTCACCTTTAGTGAGTGTGCCTGTTTTATCAAATAGAATGACGTCAAGGTTACGAGCAGACTCAAGCGCAATCCGTTGGCGAACTAATAATCCATTTTTTGCTGCCAAACTAGTGGAAATGGCGGTTACGAGTGGTACAGCAAGCCCTAGTGCATGAGGACAAGCAATAACAAGCACCGTCACAATTCGTTCAAGAATAAATGATAATGATTGATCACTAAATACCGACCAGCCAATAGCTGTAAGTATTGCAGCACCAATAGCGACAAAGGTTAAATAGTATGCCGCTCGGTCTGCAATAATCTGAGTTTTGGATTTACTACTTTGTGCTTCAGCCACCAGTTTCATGATGCCAGCAAGAGCAGTATCATCACCAACCTTGGTCACTTTTATTGTTAAAGCACCACTACCATTGATTGTGCCACCAATAACTAACGATGTAACATCTTTATCTACAGACTTTGACTCGCCGGTTAGCATAGATTCATTTACGTCAGATTTACCCTTAACGACTTCACCGTCAGTAGGTATGGCAGTACCTGGGCGAACCAGTACTACGTCACCAACCCTTAGACTCGCAATTATTACAGTTTCAGTCCCGCTCTTAGTCACTAGTTCCGCTTCGTCGGGCAATAGCTTCGAGAGTTCTTTAAGCGCACCCTGCGCATTCATAACAGAAGCCATTTCAAGCCAGTGGCCAAGCAGCATAATGGTAATCAGTGTTGCCAGCTCCCACCAAAAGTCCATGCCATCAAGCCCGAGTGTAACAGCTAGGCTATATATAAAAGCAACAGAGATGGCGAGCGAGATAAGAGTCATCATGCCAGGCTGTCGGGCAGATAGTTCGGCTTTAGCGCTTTTAATGAATACCAAACCACCATAAAAGAAGATGATTATGCCAAATATAGCGGGAATCCACTTACTACCAGGGAAAGTCGGCGTCGAGTAATGTAACAAATCCATCATCGTCTGCGAATAAAGTACTGCAGGAATAGCCAGGAATAAGCTCACCCAGAACTTCTTCTTAAATATGTTGGGGTTATGACCTGCATGTTTGTCATGCTCTGAATGATCATGCGTCGCATGCTCGGCTACATGACCCATACTCGCATGATGCGAATGATCCATTATTTACCCCTTACATTATTAAGTTCGTAGAGCCTCGACAGCTCATCGTATGCTTGTTGAATCTTGCTTTTATCGCCAGATGCCAACATTTGCATGACGTGAGTAGAAATGTGATTTTCAACGATCAGCTTATTAAGTGACGCAAGTGACTTCTGTATGGCAAGACTCTGCGTGAGGATGTCCATGCAATACGCTTCTTGATCAATCATTCTTTGCAATCCATCCAACTGGCCTTTAATGATCTTGGAGCGGTGCAGAGAACGTTTTTTTAAGTCTTTTATCATACTCTTAGCATATACCCCATAGGGGTATTCGTCCAGTGATACAAATACGAATTCGCAGTCTATTTAGTTTCAGTTCTATTCTGGGTATACAAAAAGTCAGAACCGAATTAACAGTTCTGACTTTATCTATTACGGCTTGGCTCTTGGTAGTGAGCGAAGTTAGAACATTTTTGCTAGAATAAACTCATGAGAGTATTAATATTTGGCGATAGCATAACGTATGGAGCTTGGGATACAGAAGGTGGATGGGTAGACCGCCTAAAGCGTATTGCGCATACACGAACAGTTGATTCTAAAGGTCAAGTTAAGTTGCAGATTATAAATTTAGGTATTGGCGGTGATACTAGTACCAAGATATTAAAACGTTTGTCTAACGAGATTGATGCTCGTAAATCTGCAAGTTGGCCTTTTGTATTTGTTTTTACATTTTGTGCGAATGACGAACGCAGCATACAAGGCAACGTAGAAACTCCGATTGAACAATTTGAAACCAATGCAAAAAATGATTATTTCGCTAGCCAAGCAACATACTAGTAAAATCTTGTTTGTAGGTACACCGCCGTTAGCTGAGGATGAAGTGGAGCTTAAGGGCGAAGGATATTCCGATAAACGCGTCAAAGAATACGAAGAACGTTTACAAATAATAGTTAATGAAGCTGGAATTACATTTGTATCAGTAAGACCAGCTTTTGAGCATGCAGGATTGGGTAACTTATATACATCAGATCTTATACATCCAAATGATACAGGCCATGAACTAATATCAAAGTTAGTAGAGCCTGAATTAAACAAGCTACTTTCTATTATCTAATCAAAGATATAAATATTCGTATTTAGCCTAGTTCGAATTATATTGTCAGGGGCAAAAGAAAAAGAGGTCAAATGACCTCTGTTGCTTTGGTTCTAACCATTGTGCTTATGCTTGGCTCGGGAGGCCAGAATACTAGGGTATATTCAATCCAGCCGCCCGCTTGCGCTGGGGGCTGTGACTGAATAGCGAACTGGCAACCTACTGTCAGCAAGCTGCCAGGGTTGCCAATTACGGGCCTCTCGTCATGAGCCAAATAAAAAGGCCCTCTTGCGAGGGTCTCTTTATTTGGCTCGGGAGGCCAGACTCGAACTGGCAACCTCGAAGTTAACAGCTTCTTGCTCCACCATTGAGCTACTCCCGAACATTTGCCCTTGAGACAAAACCGATGGTTTTTTCTCAACGCGCCGGCAAAATGGAATACATTTTGTCGGGCTCTCTTTTTCCTTTTAGACCAAGAGACGACCTGATAGATTATAGATATTAACGCCTTGTCAGTCAATCTTATAGGGCATAGATTATCTTTGGGTTTTTAGAACTGCACGCACGTCGCGGGTTTGGTCACGCTTTTTAAGAGTCTCGCGCTTATCGTAATTCTTTTTGCCCTTGCCGGCCGATATCCGGACTTTAATGTAGCGACCATTGGTCAAAATCTCTAAAGGAACGATAGTTAAACCTTGGTGCTTAGCGGCAATCAGCTTGTCGATTTCTTTGCGCTTAGCTAGTAGTTTACGGCTACGGGTTTGGCTGTCGACGTCAATCGGAATACCACTGGTGCCATTGATAGTGGCATTGATTAGGAAGATTTCGTTATCTTTGACGGTGACGTAGGCACCGCGCAACTGGCCGTGGCCCATGCGCAGGGCTTTGGTCTCGGCTCCAGTTAAACTGATGCCAACAACAAGAGAATCGTCCAGCTGGTAGTCGTGTCGAGCCCGGCGATTGGTAATCTGTTTACTATTATTCTGCTTCTTCTTAGCCATAACTACTATATTGTAACAGAATCGACAGCATTAGTATAGACAAAAAGATAAAAATAGGTTATAATAATTTATATGTCCCTGCAGAACTATTTTGATTTATCGAGTGAGATGTTAGACGAAGCTGGCTATCGGTCGGCAAATATTGAAGACCTCGTTTTACCGAATACTTATTATATGATTGATGATGGGGTACAGGTGCCTTATTCGGTAACTGGAGATCTAAAAACTGCTGAAACTGTCCTGGTAACTACGCCTGACTATACGAGCGACATTAAAGAACCTTTTAACAAAGTAATCGCTGCCGCCAATCAGACTGTGCTGGGCAATAACGTTGCTACCATCGCCGTACAAGCATATGCTGCCGGTGATATTCCCTTTTCTGAAGCCGCGGTAAAAAACCCTGAAGAGCGTGTTTTTCCAGAGCTGGCCCGTCGTGTAATTGCCATTGCGTCTTCACGCACAAGTTCCGACCAGAATGTCGTTTTAACCGGCAGTTCTCTGGGTGCTGACGTGATGACTCAAGTTGCCAATGATCTAGCATTTGACCCAAACTTGGGTGTCATGGATTTTTCAATACTGGGGATAAATGATCCGGGTCGAGTCATTAATCGATCGGCTATCAAAATGATAGCTGCTTTTGTAACTTCAGGCAAAAGACAATTTGAAAATACTACAGGTTATCCGTCGCCAGCTTTACTTGATAGCAGAAATATAGACTCACATGGCAAACTCGGTTCACTTAAATATCAGGCACGTGTCGGAAGAGATGTTGCAAAGTATATTGCTAAGTCTCCAAGAGACGCGCTAGTTGTCCCAAAAGCCTTTGGCACCGATACGACTATTCAAAATCTGAATAGACTAGCTCAGATTGGATTGGCAGACAGGTTGTATGTATCACGGGCGACCGACTCAACTATCTTCGTTAAAGCTGGGATACAGGCACTGGACCCAGTAATCAGACTAGAAGAATATGTGAATGACCATTCGGCGACTGAAAATCTGGCGATAAATGCCGGACTAAGTCTGGCATTTAGTGATCAGTTTTCTAAGGTCTAGTTACTTAGTTTTTGAAAATTCAGTTTGGGCAACGTCCCAAAGGCTTGGGTCGTTTAGTTTAACTTTACGGTAGTACCACCACTCGACTCCCCAGAGATCAATCGACTTCATGCCAGTGGCTTTGGCGTACTGGAAACGGTCTTTTAATCTTTTCGCGTCGAGTGATTTATTCATTTCCGCTAAAGAAGCGGTGCGCATGTCGTAGCCGTCAGGTAGCCAAGATTCGGCCTGGAGTTCGTGGATTATCATGTTTTTACCTGTTAATAACTCACCCGCTCCGGCCAAGAAGCCATAAAACCAAGCTGGAAATGGATATTCGAAGTAGCGACGCGTTAGAGTTTTGTCCCAAACTCGTTTGTAAACTGATACCCCAAATTCATCAGGTGTTGGCTTGCCAACTGGAAGGCCTAGGGCGTTGTTACTCCGGCTGATTATAAGCGTGTGGTTCGGGTCGAGGCTCTTGACGAAACTGGCCTCGTCAACCAGTCTGGCACGGTCAAAGTCTTTACATTCACCAAAAACTGATAAGAAAAACTCATTTTCCAGTTGATAACTATCTAATGCCAGGTTTGATTTGTAATGTTCAATAACCTTGCCCATCACCTCTTTAAGCTCAGGATACCAGACCGATTTAGGCTGACCGTCGACCCAGGTTGGTTGATGGCACTCAGGCCAGCGTGGTTGGCGTAGACCAATAGCAAGTGATACTTTAGCTCCGGTGGCGTTGGCCATGGCAAATTGCCAGTCAAGCTTTGAAAAATCAAACACCCCGGGTGATGGTTCGATATCTTCCCAATAACTAACCAATCTAAAGTTTTTAACGTGCAGATCATCAATAATTGCTCGCATCGTATCTCTGGCGTCGAGCCCAAAATACTCAGCGTAATCTGGTATAAAAGTAACGCCTAAATGTAGTTGATCATTATGGTGCTTAAAAATATACCATTGTGCGATGCCATACATTGAACCAGTCCATAATATTAAGAATGTAAAAAACCATAGTAATGTTCGTCTTAGCCAGGTTTTTTTAGGCAAACAGCGACGAATCATATCGTACGAGGATTTCGGCTTGGTCTTGCTACGACTGTTACTTTTTTGTGGCATGAACTGCTATCCTAGAGTTATCTAATATGCAAAAATTGCTTACGCTTACTATAGTTATACCAGCCTACAACGAAGAGCGCCACCTTAAAGCTTGCCTCGACGCCATAGCTAGTCAAACTGTTAAACCCGACGAAGTTATAGTTGTCGATAATAACTCAACCGACAAAACGATGGATATTGCCAAAAATTATGATTTCGTGACCTTAATTACTGAGTCAAAACAAGGTCGCGGTAATGCTCGTACGGCTGGATTCAACGCCGCCAAATCAGACATTATTGGCAGGATTGATGCCGATAGCGTTATAGCTAATAACTGGGTTGAAAGAGTGATGGTTAATTTTAGCGATTCTTCAATTGCCGGGGTCACGGGACTGGGCAGAACAAACATCGGTCCGTTTTTGCCAAATCTATATGTTACTTTTTGGTCACGTGTTTACTTTTGGGATGTCCATGCCTACTTTAATGTTAATACGATGTGGGGAGCAAACTGCGCGATTCGAAAATCGAACTGGCGACTGATTCGCGATCAGGTCTGCTTTGATGACCGACAGGTTCACGAGGACCAAGATGTCTCTATATTAATCGCCGGTAGTGGTGGCGAGATAACCCAAGACAACTCGCTACTGATTACAACCAACGGCAGAAGCTATGCCTTTTTCCCAAAACTCTTTTATTACGGTGTGCTTCGTCATAGAACCAAAAAGCTTCACAAACACCTAGGAACTTTAGAGCAACCAAATGCAGTTCTGCTGGGTTTTTGGAATACGCTTCCGGGGCGACTTTACTCGGTTGTGCCAGGTGTTGCATTCATCATTACGAGTATTATTTTATGGCCGCTTCAGGCACTGATTCTGGCGTACAATGATAATTTAGGTAAACCTTGGGTTGACTAGAGTGCATTATTAGACGTAAAGCCACCGTACTGGTTTGAGGTTGGCTTGCAACTTGACCATAGACCTCGATTGGCCTGTCTAGCTTGCGTTTGATAATTTATAAATTCGTCAGATTTAGTGAACGGAAAGCCGGTGTAAGCAAAACCGTAGCCTTGTTTAATGATTTCGGCATTGACCAATGTGCCGTCGGGCAAATAAATATAGCGGAGTAGCCGGCCGTAGCGGTCGCGATTGGTATTTAACGGATCAGCTTCGAGCCTGACTCGACTGCCCTGTTTTGAAATGGTCGATTTGGTAAAAGCGGCGGCAGTTTTGCCAAAACACTGGACGGCTTTACGTGGGTCGTGAGTCTCGGGTGTATCGACACCGATAAAACGCAGAGTCTCGTTCGTACCGTTCATGTCGACGACTATGGTATCACCGTCGACGTATTCGCTAACTCTGTATAGCCCAGGTTGATTAACCATGGCGGTTTGCTTGGCTTGGTCGAGCCAACCATAATGCTGGGATACCAATATCACTAACCCTGTTACTACGGTAGTAATTAACTTAACTTGTCTTTTCTTCAGGAGTCCAGGCATGGTTGCCTAATTATAGTGCCAATGTCTCGCGAACGTAATTGCTTGTGATTTTCGTGCCATCCATTGTCACATATTGTTCATTTTCTATTGGGTCGACAAAAACATTGACTAAACGGTCAAACATTTGTTCGGGGTTTTCACCCATAACCCAAAGCTTGGCACGGTGACTGTCAGAGGCTCGTTTTTTGGCAATCTCTCTCGCGGTTTGTACCCAAATTAGTTTTGGTTCGGCACCAACACGCTTACAGATTGCATACTTCTCTTGGCGGTACTGTAGATGGTTGAGGTTGGCATCATAAATTACGTCTTTGCCTTTAGTTAGCAATTCTTCTGTACGCTCATCAAGGGTTTTATAAAGTGTGCGGTGCTCTTCTACTGTAAATTTTGGTGCTGGGAACAGTTCGAGACGAATTGAGTCTGACGACAAATGCGTGGCACCTGTTAATTTAGCAATTATTTCAGCAGCGGTTGTTTTGCCGGCTCCAGGGTAGCCAAGCATTAAATATAGTGTCGGTTTGTGCATGGCTACATAATAGCAAATAGTCTGAAATCTGGCTGTGAATACCGTATTACGAACTTATATGGTCGAGATGTTGATAGCCACCGTGACCCTCATCGTTCATTGATTTTACCTCGTTCCAAGATACGGGCTCAGTCTTAATAATCATGCCTTGGGCAACGCGGTCACCGGCTTCAATCGTCACGGGCGCGTCGGTAAAGTTATGAAAAAAGGCCAGATTTTCATCATTGTCACCGCAGTAAAAAGGATCGACGACACCGACACCGTTGGCTAACATCAAACCCTTACGTAAGGGCGTGCTACTACGACTAAAAACCAGTAAGGCGTGACCAGTTGGAACCTTTATTGCGGCGTTTAATTTTACGGCGCCAATTTTGCCCGGTTCAATTGTGATCGACTCACGACTAAAAAAATCAAAACAAGCCGCCCCCTCTGTCGGAGTAGGTAGTGAAAAACTATCATCGAATCTCTTAATATTTAACTTCATCGTCATACTATAACAAATGTTATTACATCCAAACAAAGTGTATTCTAATTACATGATTGAAGAATGGCATGAGCTTAAGCGTGAACAGATATTTTCTAAATATTCGTGTAAAATTGAGAAGGTCGACTATAAATTACCAAACGGTACAGTTTCTGATTTTTACATTAAAGGTGAAGGCGTGGTCGTGTCGTCTTTGGCGCTTACCCCCGACAACCAAGTTGTCTTAGTTAAACAGTTTCGACCCGGTCCGCAGAAGGTATTACTCGAAATACCTGGTGGTGGCATTGAGCCCGGCGAAGACCATTTAACGGCAGCAAAACGTGAACTATTAGAAGAATCTGGCTACCAAGGTGAGTTTGAGTTTATTGGCACATGCTTAGACGATGCCTATTCGACAATGATTAGGTGTTGTTACGTCGCAACGAATTGCAAAAAAGTTGCCGAACCTATCGAAACACCTACCGAAAAGACCGAACCAGTATTACTCAACTTACAGGAGTTTAGGAAGTTACTAAGAAGTGGTGAAATGACAGATGTTGAGGTCGGTTATTTAGGCCTAGATTATCTTGGGCTTCTCTAGAAATCAATGCCCCGATTAGCCAAGAATTTGTCATCGAAGTGATGCTTTATCTTGGTCATATCGGTAACGATATCGGCCAGTGGCAGCAGTTTTTTAGGAAAATTGCGCCCGGTTAGGCACAGACTGGTTCCGGCCGAACGGTCTTTAATTAGCTTCTCGACCTGCGCAACCGATATTAAGCCGTCATTTACGGCGTTATTGATCTCATCACAAATTACTAATTGGTATTTGCCACTCGTCGCATCGCTATAGGCTTGCTCGTAGGTCTCGAGGGCGGCGGCTTTGTGCTGGTCTTCAGAAATGTGCTGAGGGCTTAAATCGCCCGCCTTATAAAAGCCCTTACCACCTTTGAAAAACTTGAGCTGATCTTTAAAAACCGGTTGGATGTCACGAATAAAAACGTGCTCACCGACACCCCAATACTTGATAAATTGGATAAAGGCTACATTCCAGCGCGAACCGAGGGCGCGGGTCATGAGACCTAGTGATGCACTAGTCTTACCCTTGCCGTCGCCGGTATAGACAACAACGACTGAATCTTTTTGTTTGTAATCTTCAAAAGCCATGTTACTCCAGATTAACTTTTTATAGATTCGAATGCAATTACAGCCCAAGCGTTAGTCATCATGCCGATACTTGGGTTTGGTTTTTGACCCGCTGTTGGTAGACGGCGCTTCTGGCTAGTGCCATTGATAGAAATGTATAACGAATCTGACTTGTCCTATCGTCGCTATCCTTTTTCCCCTTTAGTTCTTGGAACTCGTCGCTATCAAAAATTGCCGATTCAGTGGCTTCGTCATAGCTAAGTTCCTTATCGGCGCCACTAGTCCACAAATCGTTAATAGTTTTTAACTTTTTGATGCCAGTCTCACCGTGCTCGTCAAATACTTTTATAAATTCACCGGCTGAAGTTGCTCTATATGCTAGGGCTAGGGCTCGCATTGCAAAACCTGGCTCTTCTTCAAAGATCGCGACGGCTTGATTCAATAACTCGACAGTTTCGGGCTTGGCAGTGCCGTCAATTCTAAATTCGGGCCTAGGGAAGGTCTCTGGTTTTGCTACTTGGTGCATTAGAGCGTCTTTCGTAGACTAGTTGGTGTGACTGCCTAAATGATTGTCACGCACGCGCCTACGTAATAATTCTAGCATATATAGCGCCTTGTTGACACGAAATTACCCCACAATTAGTGTCATGATAATTTATATAAGCGAACTATAGGCGGCAGACTTAATTTTTATGGATTTGGGATAAAGTTGATGTTTAGGCTACAATATTTGTATGAATATCTCAAAAAAAATTATTGGCGTGTTTGTTATCGGTTTAATTTTAGGCGGTTTATTGACGACCGCCCTCAGGTTTACGCTATTTAAGGATGACAGGGTTCATTACCATGCCAACTTTGCTTTGTATATAAATGGCCAAAGGGACAAGTTTGATGGACCTGGTTATTATGAGGAAGAAACAGCCTGCACTTCGAGTAACTCCGATAATCCACGTACGAAAGTTCATATGCATGACCAAAATCCAGGGCTAGTGCATGTTCATGCTCATGGCGTAATGTGGACAGATTTATTCACAAACCTAGGTTATGGACTGAGCGACAAAGCCGTTACGACTTCAGCTGCGCTCTATGCTGACGGTCAAGATGGCAATAAGTTAACTTTTGTACTAAACGGTAAGACTGTTAGTTCGATCTCTGGCAAGTTAATTAGTAGCGAAGACGTGCTATTAATCGACTATGGTAAGTCAGACCAGGCCACTATCGATAGTCACTACAAGGCAGTACCGCGTGACGCCCATAAGGCAAATACCGAGAACGACCCAGCCACATGTAGTGGCAGTCAGCCGATTACATTTACGACTAGACTCAAGAAAGCTCTTGGCGTTTAGAATCTAGAGCAATAACGGTTGCGTAACTGGTTTATATCTGTTACAATGCACCTAAGATGAGTAAAGCCGCCACCAAAAAGAGTGTGACGACAACTGAGGATGTGATTCAGCGACGTCTCGCTGTACTTGAACCAAAGAGGCAGTTTTTTGATGCCGCTATGAATATGGGTTGGCAACTAGGCGGTGCGGTATTAATCCCGATTTTCATAGGTGTCAAACTAGACAGTAAGTTCAAGACTTCGCCGTCCTATACCTTGACGGCATTTGTCGTCGCTTGTTTTGGGGCCGTCGCAGTCGTTAATAGTGTTATCAAACGAGTTAATCAGGAACAGGCCGAAATGGAAGTCGAAGAGTCTGCCAAGAAGCCTGTTCGTAAGAAGAAAAAGGAGGACAATAATTAATGCTAAGTAGTCTACTAAGTCTCTTCGGTGCCGGCGAATCTGGTCCGACTGTACACATTGCGCCAGGAGTATTATTCGATATCCACGGCTATTCAATCACAAACTCAATCTTGTTTGCCTGGGTGTGTGGTCTTTTACTAATCGTAGTGCTGGTGACGATTGCCAAGCGTATGACGCTCATACCAAAAGGTGGTTTTACCCAGGTGGTCGAGATTGGCAACGACTTCATCACTGGCGTGCTCGAGAACAGCCTTGGTGACCGCGAAAAAGCACTAAAATATGCGCCCTATTTTGTGACTATATTTTTCTTCATCGCCCTTAGTAACATCTTAGGATTGTTACCCGGTATCGGCGAGGCCCTGACCTATCATGGTACGCCGGTTTTTCGAGCTTTTACGGCTGATTTAAACGGAACATTAGCGACATCGACCATCGCCATGATTCTGATTCAGTACTTCGCGATTCGTGAGTCTGGCCCAGTTAAGCACTTCCGTCATTACTTCGCCGGTAAACTCTGGAACCCGCTAACTTACCTAATTGGTGTTTACGAAGTTTTTAACGAGCTAATCCGCGTTTTCAGCTTAGCGCTAAGGTTATTCCTAAACGTTGCGATTGGTGAAATCATCATCTCGGTATTTTCGTACCTTGGTAAGTTTGCCGCACCGCTAACTTCATTTCCGTTTTTGTTCTTAGAGCTCGGTGTGGCTTTGCTACAGGCATATATTTTTGTGATGTTGTCGGTAACTTATCTATCGCTCGCGATCAAGCATGGTCACGACGAGGAGCATGAGTTAGAGACAACAGCGTCACTTATGGATATAAAGGTGAAATCATGAATTGTTGGCACATTTCCGGCGAAATTCTGTGCTCCGAGGCTCACGTACCAAAAAGTACGCTCCACTTCGGTGCTCGAACTTCATCCGGAACTGTGCTCAAAAATTCAGATTTCGAGAAAAGTCGATTAACAATTAAGTTCTAGTAACTAAAGAAGGAGAAATAATAATGTTAAGTCTATTCGCAGAACTGACCGGCAACGTAGAAGTTGTTGGTAAAGGTATCATGCTTGGTGCTGGTATGATCGGGCCAGGTATTGGTGTTGGTCTAATCGGTAACTCGTTTATGAATGCCGTTGGTCGTAACCCAGAAGCCGCTAAGTTCCTCGGTCAAATTCTAGTCTTCGTGGCTATCGTTGAGTTGATGGCGCTACTAGTCTTCGCTTCGCTATTCATCATTAAATAATCCTGAGGGTATATAAATATGGTAAATATTTTATTTGCAGTTGCCGAGGCTCAGTCCACCGGCATTGGCGCACTCGGTATTAGTCCAAGCGCTTTTGTCATCCAGCTCATATCTTTTTTGATTGTTTTCGCCATGCTTCGACACTATGCTTTTAAGCCAATTGGTCGACTACTTGAAGAACGTCGTAAGACAATCGATGACGGCGTCAAAATGGGTTTACGCATGGAAAAAGAAAAAGCTAAACTCGACCAAGACGTGGCAGCGGCGATGCGTGAGGCTCGTGTTGAAGCCGACAAAATCATCTCAAATGCCCACAAAGATGCTCGTGATGTTATTCGCGAGGCCGAAAAGCTAGCGGCAAAAAAGTCAGAGGCAATGATTGTTGACGCTGAAGCCCGTATCGAGGCCGAAACTGAGCGCGCTAAACTTGCTCTAGAAAACGACATTAAGGGTTTGATATCAGAAGCTACCGAAGCAATTGTTGGTGAAAAAATCGATCTTAAAAAAGACGGTGAAATTATTGACCGAATTCTAAAGAAGCGAGCTAACTAACGATGAAACAACCACGACACCTACTAGTTGAAACAATTGGCGCTCGTACGCTTAATATTGTTGACGCTAAGTTACTGGCTCAGGAGATTGCAGCCTACCTGTTATCTGAGAATCGAGTCAACGAACTCGACTCAATAATGCGTGACGTAATCGCTTATCGGGCTGAGCGTGGTGTTGTGGAGGCCGAGGCCGTATCTGCCCACGAATTAACTAATAACGTAAAAGATGACATTAAAGTACTTATGAAACAGAATTACCCCGATGCTAAATCAGTCACTATTTCGGAACGAATCGACACAAATGTGGTTGGCGGTGTAAGGGTTGTTCTGCCTCACGAGCAATTAGATTTGACCGTGCGATCAAAACTAGCGAACTTTAAACGTCTAACAATGGCTGGAAAGGAATAGGATGAGTACTGCAACTGATTTATCAATCAAAGACTTGGCTGGTGATATTCGCGAAGCGATTGCCCAGCTACAGAATCGACCAGAAATCGAGTCGACCGGTATTGTCACTCGTATTGGTGATGGTGTGGCTTGGATTTATGGCCTAACACAATGTGGCTATAACGAAATGATTACTATCGAGAGCGCCGCCGGCGATGAAATCACGGCTTTTGCTTTCAACCTCGGAAATGACGAAATCGGTGCTGTAATTTTGGGTGATGATACTGCCATTAAAGCTGGCGCTACCGCTAAACTTACCGGCAAGGTGCTCGAAGTACCAATTGGTCCTGAACTAGTCGGCCGCGTCGTCAACCCACTCGGTGAACCGCTCGATGGTAAAGGCCCGATTAAGTCTACTAAAACTGGACTAGTTGAAACTGTCGCACCTGGTGTGCTCGCTCGTAAAGGAGTTCACGAACCAATGATGACCGGCATTACCGCTATCGATGCTATGGTGCCAATCGGTCGGGGTCAACGTGAGCTTATCATTGGCGACCGCCAAACCGGTAAAACCGCCATTGCAGTTGATACCATGATTAACCAGCACCGCCAAAACACAGGTGTGATTAACATCTATGTAGCGATTGGTCAGAAGTTTAGTAAGGTTGCCAGACTAATTGAGCGTCTTAAGCGCGAAGGCGTGATGGACCAAACCATCATTGTTGCTACTTCAGCGGCTGACCCTGCCAGTATGCAATATCTTGCACCATACGCTGGTGCAACTATGGGCGAATATTTCCGTGACAACAAACAACACGCCTTAATAATTTACGATGATCTCACCAAGCACGCCGCGGCTTATCGCCAAATGTCACTACTACTGCGTCGCCCACCGGGCCGTGAAGCGTACCCTGGCGATGTTTTCTATCTGCATTCCCGCCTGCTCGAGCGCGCTGCTAAACTTAGTGACGAACTTGGTGCTGGTAGCTTAACTGCCTTGCCAATTATTGAAACCCAGGCTGGTGATATCAGCGCCTACATCCCAACTAACGTCATTTCGATCACCGACGGTCAGATTTTCATGGAAACTAACTTGTTCTACCAGGGTATTCGCCCGGCTATCTCGGTTGGTTTATCGGTATCACGCGTTGGTGGTGCTGCCCAAACTAAGGCCGTTAAGAGTGTGGCTAAGTCGCTGCGCATTGAACTGGCTCAGTTCCGTGAACTTGCCGCCTTTTCGCAGTTCTCAACTGACCTTGACGCCGAAACTCGTCACCGCATCGAGCGTGGTCAACGTCTAACCGAACTTCTAAAGCAACCACAATATAGCCCTTACGCAGTTTGGGAAATGTATGTCACTCTGCTCGCCGCTGGCGAAGGTTGTTTTGATGCTATTCCATTAGATAAAGTTAAGTTAACTGAGGCTAATTTACTGCGCGAGATCAAAAACGAAATGCCGAAAGAAATAGAAACGATTAATACTGGTGCCGAAGCCGACGACAAAGCCAAAGAGAAAATCGTTAAAATCGCCCACAAGATTGCTGATAGCTATAAAGATCACGAAAAAGTTGTCACCAAAGAAGCTAAATAGAAACGTATGACCGTAAAAGGAGCGACTAAATAATGGCACTAAATCCTGACAGAGACTTTGGAAACGCACAGCAAGATGTTGCTCGCTTGATGATCATGGACGATTTGCCCGAAGATAGGAGCGCATATATTATGGCCACGCTAGCACTTTCTGGTAATGGTGGTATGCATAATGCGGACCGTCAGCGAAAGTTTAACAGACTAGTAGATACGGCCTTTGATTTGTTCACTGACGAGGCGGCGCCTACAAAGCTGGTGCCACCTCCTGATGAGGCCTTGGTTGCGACTATAAATGCATACAGGCAGTCTCGTCCTCCCTTTCATGGCGATGTAGCCAAGCTTTTGTTGGCTATGACAGTTGACCATGGTAGCAGACCTACAAGTTTTGATAGGGTAGGTCATGAAGCCCATCATGCAGTAGTAAATAGTTCTGGACAGTCTAGTGAAATAAATGGCCCTCCAAGTTTTAAAGCTAGGGACAGGTTTTAGGTTATGGCAAACACGATAACCCTAAAGCGCCGAATCGGCAGCGTCAAAAACACCAAGCAAATTACTAAGGCTATGGAACTAGTAGCCGCTAGCAAAATGCGTCGTGCTCAAGAGTACGCCGCTAACGGTCGGGCTTATCGTGAAGCTGCTTATTCCCTGCTGACTCGTTTAAGCGCCATTACTGAAGTTGGTGAACACCCGTTGTTTGTCCAGCGCCCGGTTAAAACCAGAGTTTACGTCACGATTACCAGTAACCGTGGTCTGGCTGGTTCGTATAACTCAAATATCCTACGCATGCTGGCTAAAGCGATTTTGGAAGACCACAAAGACGGTGTTAAGTCGCAAGTAATTGCTATCGGTAAGCAAGCTGCCCAGTTTGCAAGGCGTCTGGAAGGCGTTGATTTAATTGCAGCTTACGAGGCATTTGGCGATCGCCCGTCTGCTAATGATATGTCGCCGCTACTGCATACGGTTACGTCTATGTACGCCAATAAAGAAGTTGATGACGTAAAGCTAATTTTCACCCAATTTAAGTCTAATATTCTACAAGAAGCCACAAGGTTATCACTATTACCTGCCCGATTTGATGAAGTCGAAAACGCTCCATCTGCCCATAACATAACCTTTGAACCGTCGGTTGAGGCTGTACTTGATAGCGTTACCGAACGTCTGCTTGAAGTTCAGCTTTGGCAGGCGTTACTGGAAAGTCTAGCGTCCGAGCACTCGATGAGAATGCTAGCGATGAAAAGTGCCACCGACAACGCCACTGACCTAATCGATGACCTAACCCTTGCCTTTAACACTGCCCGTCAAGCTGCAATTACCCAGGAACTAGCCGAAATCACCGGCGGCGCGGAGGCGATGAAATGACAAAGGGAATAAGATTTGACGCAAAGCGCCCTGACCAATATTTTAAGTTGATGGATCCCAATACGGCAGCCAAATCCGTACTGAGAGCTGAAGAAATTATTGAAAAAAGTGATTACCCTGATAGTTTCAAATATAGCGTCTTAAACGCGGTTCATGCTGCAATTGAACAAAGAGAAGCCCTTGGCTTTTCTGTTGATCCAACTATTCGAGAAGAAGTTACTGGGTTAGTACGAGCTGTTGCTGCCCCAAATGATCATGCAGTACATGGTAAATTTGCAACAGGTGTATTTCAATATGTGGCTGGCATTTTACAGACCAATGAAACTGCTTTGCAAAGTGCTAGGGAGGTTACCAGATGATAAATATAATTTACGATGAACTAGAAATCAACAGTGAAGAAATCATAGAACTTAAAAAACCGATAATAGATGAAGGAGAAAAGTAATGGCAGAAGCAGTAGCAACCAAGAAACAAGTCGGGAAAATCAGTCAAATCGTTGGCGTCGTGATTGACGTTGAGTTCGAGGGCGGTCACTTGCCAGCAATTTATAATGCCTTGGAAGTCATGTCTGGCGATAAAAAGATTGTTATGGAAGTCGCCCAACACTTGAGTGAGTCGAGCGTGCGAGCAGTATCTCTCGGTTCAACCGACGGCCTATCACGTGGCTCTGTCGTAACTGACAGTGGCACAGCAATTACCGTGCCAATTGGCGAAGAAACACTCGGCCGGATGTTTAACGTCACTGGTGAGCCAATTGACGGTAAGGGCGGCAAGTTTAAAGAACACGCCGTTATTCACCGTGCTCCGCCAGCTTTAATTGACCAGTCTGGCAGCGTTGAAATCTTGGAAACCGGTATTAAAGTCATCGACCTAATTTGTCCAGTCACTCGTGGTGGTAAGGTCGGATTATTTGGTGGTGCTGGTGTCGGTAAGACAGTACTTATCACCGAGCTTATCAACAACATCGCTAAGTTCCATAGTGGCTTCTCGGTTTTTGCTGGAGTCGGTGAGCGTACTCGTGAAGGTAATGACCTGTACCACGAAATGGGCGAATCGGGTGTGCTCGACAAGACTTCGCTGGTTTTTGGTCAGATGAATGAGCCTCCAGGCGCTCGTTTGCGAGTCGCCTTAAGTGGTCTTACGATTGCTGAAGGCTTCCGCGACAAAGGCAGCGACGTCCTATTATTCATTGATAATATTTTCCGCTTTACTCAAGCCGGTGCTGAAGTCTCGGCCCTACTCGGTCGTTTGCCTTCCGCCGTTGGTTACCAGCCGAACCTAGCCCAAGAAATGGGTCAGCTCCAAGAGCGTATTACGTCGACTCGCAAAGGTTCGATTACATCCGTTCAAGCCGTCTATGTGCCAGCCGACGACCTGACTGACCCAGCTCCAGCTACAACCTTCGCTCATCTTGACTCCACAATCGTGCTTAACCGGGCCCTAACCGAGCTTGGTCTTTATCCGGCCGTCGATCCGCTAGATTCAAGCTCAACCATTCTTGACCCAGAAATTGTCGGCGACGAGCATTACAATACCGCCCGTGAAGTCCAACGTGTTTTGCAACGTTATAAAGACTTACAGGACATTATTGCTATTTTGGGTATGGAAGAGCTATCCGATGAAGATAAATTAACTGTAGCCCGTGCTCGTCGTATCCAGCGCTTCCTGACACAGCCTTTCCACGTCGCAGAGGTTTTTATTGGTAAGCCTGGTAAATATGTCTCGCTAGCTGACACTATCGCCGGCTTCCAAGAAATCCTAAGTGGTAAGCACGACGACATGCCAGAGTCAGCCTTCTACATGAAGGGTGGCATTGACGAAGTTGTTGAGGAGAAACAGTAATGACTGACGCTCTAGCATCATCGGGCAGCGGTGATTTGCCTCAACCTAACGGAAACATATTAGCTCAACCTGGTGCCGCTGATGTTAGTTTGACCGAAATTGCCGGGACGGCAGGTAGCGTAGTTGGCTCAGCGGTTGTTCTGGACGCATTACCATTATCTAGCTTGTATAGTGATTTTCGGAGACATGATGTTGATACAAGACCCCAAGATGTAGTAGTTGATGACGGTTTGGTAAGATGGGACGCGGGAATATGATTAGACTTGAACTAGTTACTTTAAGTGGCGTCAAATACGGTGGTGACGTTTACGAGGTACTTTTACCTACTTTAGATGGTCAGATTGGCGTTTTGCCAGGTCACATGCCACTTATCAGCGCCGCTACTAACGGTGTGATTGGCGTTCGCCGTAACGCTAACGACAAAGATGATATGATCGAATATTTTGCGACTAACGGTGGTGTCATAGAAGTTGCCGACAATGTTTTGCGCGTACTGGTCGACGAAGCTGATAATGCCGATGATATTAACGAGCAAGAGGCCAAAAAAGCCTTCGACGAAGCTCAGAAGATGAAAGCCGAAGCCAAAGACCAAGTTTCACTCGAGAAAGCTCAAAGTCTGGTTGATCGTAGTGCTGTCCGCCTGCAAGTCGCTGGCCTTAAACGTCGAAGTCGTATAAAGTAACAAATCAACAGTTTCATAAGATATAACGTCTATTATTGTTGTGTTTATCGCTTGATATTTGCATTTATTACAAAAAGGAATTATGCTAAAAGTAATAGGACAAATTAACGGAGGGTCACTCATGTTTGGAAGAAACAAGATTGCCATGGTTTTGGCAGAGTTTTTAGGTACTGCAACACTCACAGCGGTAGTTTATACAATAGTCGGTAGAACATCGTTCCCACTATTCGCAGCACTTGCTGCCGGTGGTACGGTAGCCGTATTTACACTAACAGTTGGCGCATTCTCAGGCGCACATCTTAATCCAGCCATTACACTTGGTCTTTGGACAATCAGAAAAGTTTCTACTAAGCACGCAGTTGTTAACATTGCTGCACAGTTCTTAGGCGGACTAGCGGCTTGGTCATTACTCAAGTACTTCCTCGGCCACAACCTAGAAAGCGTGGCTGGTGCAGCCTTTTCGTGGAAAGTCTTTACGGCAGAAGGCATCGGCGCTATGGTATTTGCCTTTGGATTTGCCGCTGCTGTTTTGAACAAACTCGAGAGCACAAAAGCCGCAACAGTTATCGGTGCTTCACTTTTCCTAGGTATTTTGGTTGCGTCACTAGCATCTAATGCTGTGATCAACCCTGCTGTTGCCGTCGGTATCCAGTCATGGAGCTGGGCTTATGCAACTGGTCCACTAGTTGGAGCTCTTGTTGGTATGAATGTATATGGTATGGTCTTTGCTGAAGAATCTACCTTTAAGATGATGTCAGCACGTACTACGAAAACTTCAACTCGAGATAAAAAGGCTCCAGCCAAAAAGAAGACGGCCGCTCGCAAAAAGAAATAAAAACAGTTTAGAGACTTAAAACACCCTGGCAAAAAGTCAGGGTGTTTTTATTTTGTTTGCACAGTCCCATTAATAATGTCGTCTTCGAGCGCCCGCATGCCCTTATAGTCGGCACTATAACCTGATGCGTCTGGGAAATTAAGGTTTTGTACGTGTTGCCAGACTTTTTGAATCAAGTGTTTAATTTTATCTAATTCGGCGTCGTCAAACTTAAGGTGCAGATCAATTACATTACCTTCGTCGTCGGGTTCGACAAATTGCAGATAGGCGTCAATTACCTTATAGCCAGCAAAACTATGCGAATTTTCGACTAGCAGTTTATAGATATATAGCTGTTGTTTGTATTTATAGAGCTTTGGTAAATTCGACCAGCGGCTGTAGCTGGTGCCTGTTTTAAAGTCGACCACGCTGATCGTTTTATCGACTTTATTTACAATTAATTTATCGATTTTACCTGACAAGTGAGCGTCACCTACAAACACGGCCTCATTCTTAAAGTTATACTCATGTTCATTGGTGGCCATAAATTCTGAACTCTTCTGAGTAAAGTAGACTTTAAGAGCAGTTAGTCCCCTGTCTAATAACTGTTCGGTATCTTTTGTAGACAGTTTCTTGGACTCGAGCCTAGTCGTGAATTGGTTCTGGATTTGCTTTTCGGTTGGCAGCTCAGAGTGTCGGCGATTATAGTTATGGACCCATTCTAACGTCTCGTGGATGGCGTTACCGTATTGACCTGTAGCTGTCGGTGCTTTCGGGAATCGTAGCAGCGTGTTTACGAAAAACTTTTCTGGACCACCATAGATGGTATCAATAAAACTATTAACGTGAGTTGGGCTGAGTAGAAACTTTTCAAGTCGCGGTAATAGCAGTGACTTTAAATCGGCTTGCCCGATGTCTTTAATATGCCTGTCTTCCCAGTAACTAGCATAATCTTCAATCGTTGGTGCTTCATGGTTATCGCCAAGTATGTGCTGTTCTGAAAGCGGTAAATATTGACTGATAGCTTTGCCGTCCTCGTTTTCGTATTCATTTAGGTAACGTAGTCGTGATTGAGGCTTGCCGGCATAATTATTTGTATAGTTTGTTAAGTATAGCTGGGTCTTAGCACGGGTCAGTGCCACAAAGAAAAGTCTGAGTCGTTCGTCATCGTTGGCTCCACCATAACGTATAAATTCAAGATTGGTCGGCAACGGCAGCCTTGAATGCTGCGTACGGGCTTTGTCGCCCCATACCTCATCGTTGGTTGCAAGCACAAAAACCGCCTCAAACTCTTGGCCTTTGGCCTTAAAGGCTGTCATTAGTTGTACGGCCTCTGTTGATTCATGATGAGGATTGGTGTTAAGAATTTTGATATTAGCCGAGCGGTAGGCGTCAATAAATTCTAACAAATCAGCGAGTTTAAGCGGTTCTGGTTCGGCTGACTTGTATTCGCGCAGGTGTTGGCGCAAAACTGTTAAATTATTGAGTAGATCCCAAAACTTGAGGCTTTTGTCACTTAATTTATCGGCAGCAAAGTAGTACTCATAAAAGGGTGATGAATAATAATCATCTTGTTCGTTTTCGCCCAGTTTCAGGGGCTGAACACCAATTAGATAATCGAGTATGATTTCTAAGGTCTCGGTGCCGCTAACCAAGCTCAGTCTAATGAAAAACAGCGCTATCTTATTGGTTAAAGGGTTTTCGAGTAATATGTTGGTCCAGTCAGCGTGGTTATCGTTTGCCTGCCATGACAGCTGCCAAATTAAGCTAGTCGGCAAGTTCCAGGCATCATAACTCAAGATTTCTGGCCATAGACTACTAGCCGTCAAGTGATCGCCAATGTCTAGGGCGGATATTAGATGAGCCATCTGAGTTAAAATGTGAATTAGAGGGTCATCAAGTACATTTTCGCGCTTTTCGTAATGTACCGCCACACTGGCCTTATTTAGGTAAGGAATTAGCGGTTCGAGATATCGGTGGCCGGGCGCCAAAATTGCAATTTCACTGGCCGGCATGCCCTGTGCGATTAAGTTCTGAATCTGCTTAGACACCCAAGCGTATTCGGCCAAATCGCTCTTAAACTCTCGCCTTTCGACAATAGCTGAGTCGGGCAGTTTCTTATTACTCGCAACCAGCGTCTTAGTTACACCCTCAAAGTTGTGATGCAAGCGTCCACCAATCTGCTCGGCAATATTGTGGGCTAGGTCAAGGATGTCGTGATGTGAACGATAGTTTTCAGTTAAAGTAACGACTAAAACGTCACGGTAACTGCGTGCAAACTCAAGCATATGTGAGTAGTCAGCTCCTTGAAACGCATAAATAGCCTGGTCGTCATCGCCGACAGCCATGACATTTGGACGGCCTTCGTTAACAGGACTGTCTAGCAGTAAATTGACTAACTTAAGTTGGGCGATGTTTGTATCTTGGAACTCATCTAATAGTAAATATTGATACTGCTCTTGAAGTGTAAAACGTAAATCGTCATTAGCTTCAAGGCCATTAATTGCCTTAATAATCATATCATCGTAGTCGAATAGATTTTGATCGGCTAGATTCCTCAAATAATCTTCATAAACATTGGCTGCAGCTAGCAATTTTTGAGTAGAAAGTTCGCCAGCAACAATAAATTCTCCTCTATTATTTTTAACTAACCAATCATTTTTCCAAGCAGTTACCTCAGTAGTCTTGCCGGTTTCATCAAAGTACTCAAGCGCAATCTCGAGTCTGGCTTGCCACTGTTCGTGAAGCGGTCGTATGTCGTTCGGTAATTCTGCTCCATCATCATATTTGTCGGTCGTTTCCTCTGAGAGTTTACGAAATAACTCCACGGTTGATTTATTAATTCTTTGCATGCCCATGAGACTGATGCGTACAGTTTTACTCATTTCCGTAATAAATTTTAGGTTGGCTTTGGCGATAGACCTAACATTCGTAGGAGTTAACAAGGCCCGTTTAAAGTCACTTATCAATGAACTAACATCTTTAATATAGCTCGTTGAGAATTTCAATGGGTTGGAGTATGGCAGGCCTTCTAATATTTGACGTAGAGTTTGATCAATGCTGAGATCAGCAGCCGGGCGCATATCTGGGCTATCAACAAAGTATTCGGGATAGCGCCTAATGAGTTCACTGCCGAAGGCATGGTAGGTATTGATATTGACGTCATAGGCCAACTTGCCAATCAAACTACTAAGGCGTTTGCGCAAATTAGCAGCAGCGGAGTCTGTAAAAGTCAGACAAAGGATGTTTTGTGGTAGAGTATCGGTTTTCTCTAAAATATTGGCAACTCGCATGCTAAGAAGCTGTGTCTTGCCGGTACCCGGACCGGCAATTACCAAAACTGGTCCGTCAATTTTATTGACAGCCCGTTTTTGAGCGTTGTTTAACTTGGCGTATTCGGTCGAGAAGTTCTCCATCGTAAATACATTGTAGACTAGTTACCGGCTATCGGCACGCTATTAATCGACTAATTCAGCGGTGTGATGCGAGGGGCACGACAAACAGGACAAGTTTCTTCGTATTCATCTTTTTGAAGCCATAATTTAAGTGCAGCCTTGTAGCCCATGACGTCGGCATAGCCAATAATATCGGCAAATGATCTAATTATTGCCGGTATTAATCCCCCAAATGCTTTGCCGTACCACTCAACTATGGCATTTCTAGTACCCAGCGGAACGGCGTAGATTGGTAGTCTGGGGTAAAACGGCTGGAACTGCTCATTATTTAATAAGCTTTTTAAGCCATGACTAACATATTTGGCATGGGTAACTGCGGTTTGGGCCAGGCCCGCATATTTAACGCTGGCGTTATCGCCGATTACAAAAACGCTGTTGTCGACACTTAGATAATCATCGACTACGACTTTACCATGCCCATCAAGCTCAAACTGAGTGCTATTCTCCTTAAAAAATGGATTGTTGGTTACTCCAGCTGTCCAGATGACAGTATGAGTTGGAATGACGCGGTCTTCAAGCAGTAGATTTCCGACTGACTCAGACTTAACTTTGCTCTTAATCATCACTTTCACGCCCATGTTACGAAGATACTTATCGGCTATTTTAGACGCATTAGGTGACATTGACGGTAATACCCGGTCGGCGGCTTCGATAACTTCGATGGTTGCCTTGTTGCGCCTAACCCGGTGGAACCGGGCGATACGCTTAATATACTGCCCGAGTGCAGATGCTAGCTCAATGCCAGTTGGACCCGCGCCGACGATGACATAATTTTTGTCAGTCTCATTGTCGCTGGTTAGCTGTTCGTGTAAGTGGCGCTTTAGCCTTTCAACCTCATGCGCGGTCTTGATGCTGTAGGAAAATGTATCTAGACCGGCCATGCCGAAATAACTGGTTACTACGCCGAGCGCAATTACGCAGTAGTCGTAACTAATTTTTGAATTATCTTCGAGAGTAATTTGTTTTTTTTGGCGATCAATTTTGATAGCCTTACCGTGCACAAATTTAGCACTCGGGGCGGTACTGATTAGTTGTTCTAGAGGGATGGACGATTCTTTCCGAAGACGACCAGTTGCTGTGCGGTATAGTGCTGGACTATAGCGGAACTCTGGTTCGTCAGATACTAGGATTATTTCAATGTCGGGCACATTTCGAAGGTCTCGAATCACTGCGACACCAGCGAACCCACCACCGACAATGACTATTTTTTTCATGCTTATGATTATTGTACATTATATAAGAGTATCTGCCCTAGAATAATTTTTAAACGCAACTGATTTGTGTTCTATAAGTATTGTCGTTTTGACCAACAACGGTTAAGCTTAGAGCAGATTTTAACTCAAAAATAGAGATACTTTTATATGGACGACATCACGGGTGGGCTGAAAACTGATTTACAGAAGCTAGTTAAGGGTGAAGTTGATGATTCGCCAGAATCGATTGAATTTTATAGTCATGACGCTAGTTTATTTGAAATGCGCCCAGATGTCGTAGTGTCACCCGCTGACAGCGATGACCTCAAGAAATTGGTCGATTATGTTAATGACAATCGAGCCAAAAATCCAAACCTATCGATAACCGCTCGTAGTGCTGGTACCGATATGTCGGGTGGTGCCGTAAATCAATCGATTGTGGTTGATTTCACCAAACATTTTACTAAAATTGATAATGTTACCGAGTCGTCTGCCCATCTTCAGCCCGGTGTTTATTATCGAAATTTTGAACCAGAAACACTCAAACTTGGCTCGCTAATGCCTAGCTTCCCGGCTTCGAGAGAGCTTTGCACCGTTGGTGGTATGGTAGCCAACAACTCTGGTGGTGAGATGTCGCTTAGATACGGTAAGACCGAAGATTTTGTAACTGAACTAAGTGCCGTCATGTCGGACGGTAATGAGTATACATTCAGACCGCTCAATCAGCACGAACTTCAGGAAAAGCTCAAGCTCGAAGGCTTTGAGGGTGAACTGTATCGTAAAATGTACAAGCTAACTAACGATCATTATGAAGCTATAAAAGCCGCTAAGCCCCATGTTAGTAAGAACTCGACTGGATATAATTTGTGGGATGTTTGGGACCGAGAAAAGGGCGTATTTGATCTGATAAAAGTCATTGTTGGCTCGCAAGGCACGCTTGGACTTGTTACCGATATAAAGTTTCGCCTAATTAAAGCTCCGGCCTATACCGGCGTACTAGTCTGTTTTATGAAGAATACTGATGAACTGGGCGACATTATTAATGACGTTATGAAGAATAAGCCACTTAGTTTTGAGTCGTTCGACAACTACACTCTCAATCTGTCGATTAAGTTCTTCCCATACTTCGGTAAAACGCTAGGACTTTGGGGGCTGGCCAAACTGGGAATAAGTCTAATACCTGACGCGCTAATTCTTTTTAAGGGCATTCCGAAACTAATTCTGTTGATTGAATTTAGTGGTGAGTCTCAGGAATCAGTCGACGAACAAATTCGGACCATGCACGAACAGCTCAAGAAATACAAAATGCAGGCTATGGAAGAAGACGGCACCCCGGCCAAGGCTTGGAAGTTTAGAATTATGCGCCGTGAAAGCTTTAATCTGCTTCGTAAAAAGGTCAAAGACAAGCATACGGCGCCGTTTATCGACGACCTGGTAGTGCCGCCCGAGTATTTGCCTAAGTTCTTGCCAGAATTAAGAGCTATAATTAACAAGTACAAATTAGCCGCAACTGTTGCTGGTCATATGGGTGACGGCAACTTCCACATCATTCCGTTGATGAAAATCGAAGATCCAAAGGAATTAGCCAAGCTAGAGCCTTCAATGAAAGAAGTAAACAATCTAGTACTTAGTTACCATGGTTCATTGTCTGGCGAACACAATGATGGCATGATTCGCGGGCCATGGCTCGAGCGCATGTACGGTGAGAAAGTTTTCGGCTATTTCAAAGAAGTTAAAGACATTTTTGATCCCAACAATATTTTCAATCCGCACAAGAAGACTGATGCCGATTGGGATTATTCGATGAACCACATCCGCAAACACTTCTGACCCCACGCACCCACACCAGCCAGCCTGCCCTCTGGCGAAGCCAGAGGCGCCGCTGTCTTCCTCTGCTATTTTGAACCTAACTCTTTACGGTACGCACCAGATGTACCTTCAATACACCTGGTTTGCGTTCCGCAGAGCTATGTCCAAACTAGCTAGAGGTGAGGAGTGCGTGGCTAGCGCAGGGCAAAGTTCTATCGCGGCATCGCACAGTTTGCTCCGCTTCTCATGGAGACAAATCGCACTCAGCATGTAAGATCGATGGACTAGCTAGCGCTTGACTAGTTTGCCGTCTTCGAGTTTGAAGGTTACGTCGGTCTTGCCAGATATGGTCAAGTCGTGGGTTACGACTATAATAGTGGTTTTTTCGGTCTTAGCTAGGTCGTATAGCAGGTTAAAAATCATTTTACCGGTTTGACTGTCGAGGTTGCCGGTCGGTTCGTCGGCCAGGATTAGTTGTGGCTTGTTAGCTAGCGCTCTGGCAATCGCGACACGTTGTTGTTCGCCACCACTCAGTCGTCCGGGTTTACGGGTTTGTTTGTCGTCTTTGATGCCGACTTGGTCGAGTAATTGTTTGGCTCGTTTGACTCTGTCGCTACACTTCATGCCGGCAAATTCCATCGGCAATACAACATTTTCAATTGCCGTTAGGTTTGGCACTAAGTTGTAGCTTTGGAATACGAAACCAATTTTTTGGCCACGATATTTAATCAAAGCGTGGTCACTAAACTTGGTGACATCTTGGTCGCCGACCTTAATACTGCCACTGGTTGGTTTGTCGAGTGCACCGAGCAGGCTCAGTAGCGTGCTTTTGCCGCTACCGCTTTTACCAATGATTGAAGCGAACTGACCGTCGGCAACAGTCATGCTGACGCCGTTGACGGCAGTGACAGTATTGCCGCTCGAACTAAAACTTTTCTTCAAATCTTTAACTTCTACCATTATTCGGCCCTCATTACTTCCGCTGGTCTTACCTTTGATATTAATAGCGATGCGATTGTACTACCGACGATGGCGATGACTAAGGCAGCGCCAAGGCCGTAGCCGATGATGCTCCAGCCAACTGTAGCATGAATGTTGGTTAGGTTATTACGAATGACACCAAGGCCTCTACCGCCAGTCCTGAAGCCACCACCCCCCTGTCCGGGTCCACCGGCCGTGATAGTTGAAGTTGAACTAGTCGATGACGTCGAGTTATTAACAAGTAACTTGGTAATTGGGTTGCTAGCAACTGCCCCGATGCCAATACCGATGACTGATGCGATGATTGTTAGCGTCATGGCTTCGACAATAAACTGGGTCATGACTTTGATGTTCGAAGCACCGATGGCCTTAATTACACCTATTTCGCGTCTTCTCTCACGCACAATCATAATCATTGTTAGTAAAATAATGACCGCCCCAGCAATGACCGCACCGACTAGACTGTAAAGTGAGATGCTTTTGATGTTTTCTAGCGGCGCAATCGCTGTCTTGGCTTGATCGGCGCTATTCGTGACATCAGCGGCGGCACCAAGTACCGACTTAGCACTCGCGGTGACTGAGTCGATGTTGCTGATGGAATCAACGTTGACAGTTGCAGAGCTAACAACACCGGGTTGGGCTGATAACTTTTGGAGTGATGATAGAGACATAATTACCTGATTATTGGCAAATGCGTTACCGGCATCAAAGATGCCAGCGACTGTGACTGTCGCGCCATAAGCTGTAAATGTTGAGCCGGTCTTAAGACTGTTTTTGGTCGCAAGGGTCGTGCCGATTACGGCCTGAGAATCGTCAAGTGATGGATTAAAAAGATTGCCATCAGTAAGTTTGAAAGTTCCACCGCCCTGGGTAGCCGACAACCCAGTAGGGTTAGTTGTGCCAACAATAGTAACTGGTGGCGTGAAAGTTCGAGTAATCGTGCCTTGGCTATCAGTTGCCGTAGCTCGACGTGTACCGCTGTCTGGTGGAGGCGTAAAGTTAAAGCCTTGACCACTATTAGCCGCAAAACGTCGTCCGATAGCACCGGCATCAACGGCAGAGACTAAGTTAGTGTCTGTAGTTGTTAACCGGTCATTTAGGCTTTCGTCTATTGATGTCACGTGAGCTAAGTTTTTTACTTTAGTAAGCTGGTCAACTGTCAACGGATCGCCGCCACCGTCAAAACCTCTGGCGCCGGCTGGTGAAATGCTAACAGTATTGCCGATACTAGTCTTGACGGAATTAATTTTTTGGCCAACGGCCTGGTTGGCAATTAGCATTGATAGCGCCAAGCCCATACTTAAGCCCAAGATAACAACAATCGAAAATGTTCTTATCATATTACGGAACGCATTTCTAACGCCTCGACTATATACGTTCATTCATAACTCCGTTCTATTATTTAGGTGTTAATTTAAACTTAATTTATGAAGCTGAGGATTTGCTTGGGGTTGGTTCTAATACTGCCTGTAAAGGTAAGTTAATTGTGAATTCTGAACCCTTGCCGACAGAGCTTATGACTGTAATTACGCCCCCGTGTTGCTTTATAATTTGATCGGCAATCGAAAGTCCGAGCCCAAAGCCGTTATTAGTATTTTTATTTCTTGATCGCTCGACACGATAAAATCTTTCGAAGATATGCTTGATGTCGGCCTGGCTAATACCGTAGCCTTGGTCTTTGATGGTTAACTCAAACGTATCCTTGTTGACCGCCGAAGATATTGTAATTTTTTTAGCTGGTCCAGTGTAGTTCACGGCGTTATTTAGAAGAATGACTAAAACTTCCGTCATGGCGTGGCTATCTAGCTTCAGTTTTTGGTTTTTAATTTTGGTGACAATTGTTAGGTTCTTGGCTTCAGCTAAAGGCCGTACGACCCTAATTGCTTCAGTCACGACCTTGTTGATGTTAACTGTCTCGATGCTCAGGCTTTGTGAGTCTTGTTGGGCGAGTCGTAGCAGCCGGTTAGACAATGACTTTAACTTTTCGACTTCTTCGAGGTTACTAGCTAGTAACGCCTTTGCTTGCGCGCCCGTTAGTTTTGGGTTCCGGAGCGCAACCTCAATTTCAGTTTGAATTGCAGTAAGTGGCGTCCTTAACTCGTGTGATGCGTCGGCTGTGAAGCGGTTTTGAGCTTCCATAGCCGTTTCGATTGGCAGTAAGGTTCTTAGAGCCAGGTAGTAACTTATTACCGCGCCTAGGCCGAGTGCAATGATATTAAATGCTATCAGACTAGTTCGAAGTCTAGAGCTGCCCTCTTCAAGTCGTTCTTGACGGAATTGCTCAAATTCAACTTGGCGCAGGTTAATCTGAATATTTGGTGGTGGTAGTCTTAGGCTGTGGTTTAGCTCACGGCCAGAGATTCTGAATAATACAAAACTAAAACTGAGGCTCATCACCATAATGATTGATAGATAGGATAAAGCCAGCTTTAGTCGGGCTGATTTTAACATTAGTTTTTGCCACCCAACTTATAACCAAAGCCACGAATCGTGTTTATTATCTCGGGACCTTTGAACGGCTTATCGACTTTATTTCTTAGATAGCCGACGTAAACTTCCACAGTGTTAGGTAGAACATCGGCGTCAAAGTCCCAGACGTGATCGATAATCGTTTCTTTTGACACGATACGGCCGGGGTTACGCATTAGATATTCTAAGAGCGCAAACTCTCTTCTGGTCAGTGCTATTACCTTACCGGCACGCGTAACGACGTAGTTATTAACATCAAGAGTTAAGTCTCCAAACTCCAAGATGTTTGTGATGGTGTCGTGGGGTCGTCTTAGTAGTGCTCGTAGTCGCGCCAATAGCTCTTCAAAAGCGAAGGGCTTAACAAGGTAGTCATCGGCCCCAGCATTTAAGCCGTCAACTCGGTCTTGAACTTTATCTTTGGCGGTAAGTAGCAGTATTGGGGTGTGGTCTTGATTCTGTCTGAGCTGTTTGCATATCTCCAGACCATCAAGTGAGCCCGGTAACATCCGATCAAGAATTATTAAATCATAAGTGTCATTGAGAGCGCTTGATAGACCGCTATCAGCGTCATAGACTAGGTCGACTGCAAATCCTTCTTGCTCTAATCCTTGCCGCAAGGCGTTGGCAACCTTGTGTTCATCTTCGACTAGTAATACCTTCATGACTATAATTGTAGGCTATTTTTTGAGGATTAGCTGAGGAAAATGGGATTTTGTTGACTAAGAAATATTGACAAATACAACCATTAGTAATATAATATTATGAATTAATCGAAAGTGAACTAGATAATATGTCAGTAGAATTTTCATACGGTGAAGAACACGCAGAAGTTATAGGAAGTTTAATTGAAGCTAATAATAAAAAAACAACAGTTGAACGCGAACTTTTAGTAGCAACTATTGCGCTTCAAGTAGCCCCTCTTGACGAGATAGATGAACAACGTCGCCACTTACTTAACACATCTGGTAGGTATCGGGTAGCACTAAGTGAGTTTTATCTTGCCGACAACCAAATGCCTAATTTTCGTGAAACCGAACAATCATAAGCGACAATAACTATTTAAATTAAGGTATGATGAGAAAAATAATATGTCAAAAAACTTTAAATTAGACGAAATGCAAGCGAGGGCTGTTTGGGAAGCAAACGAAGCTTTTGATGTCAAACAATATGCACATCAGGCCTTTAGAGCAGTTACTGACGATCTTTCTAGGCTAACCCCAAAAGACCGAGCTAAAAAAGATAACGTACTTTATACTTTTGAAGAGGCCTATGTTGAGGCCCGAAAAGACTTTGCCGAGGCTATTGATAACACTCCAAATTTTCGTAAACTAGCAATGAGTGTTGTAGCTAGCCAAGCCGAACTCCAGGGTGAGTAGCTTAAAATCTTTTTGCCTCACTTCTTGTTGGGCAGTAAGAATAATACACTAGTGCGTGCTTTATAGGCTTTGTAGCCTTTATCACTTCCCCACTTTTTGTCGGCATTTTTTTCTAGTATCGGTATGCCGCTAACAAACAATAAAAGCACGATAATAAATAACGGGCTGACTAGTCCAACCAACTGTGCTCTAGGTGTTAACGAGCTAAAAGCTACTAAGTAGACACCGCTCCAAACCTTCATTTCTCCTAAGTAGTTGGGGTGACGCGAATACTTCCAAAGACCTGACTCAATCCACTTACCTTTATTTTTAGGGCTGGTGGAGAACTTGTATTTTTGCCAATCGGCAATAGCTTCAATCACCAGGCCGATTAACCAAACCACTACTCCAAAAATGCTTAAATTTGTTAGATGTGCAAAATGATAATGAAGAGCTAAAAGTGCCGGTATTAAAATTACCCAGACGGCTAGCCCCTGTAAAACCCAAAATCGCCCAAACTGCCAGAAACTAGTGCGCATATCATCAAAACGAGCATCCTTACCCTTCTTCCAGACCCTATAAAGTAAAAAGCTGCCAAGCCGTAACGCCCAAATTGTTACTAGACTTACGATTAACAGATGAAAACCAGTTGCATGGCAGGTCGAAAGGCCATAAATCACCAAAATTATAAAGCTAAGCGAGTAAGATATGTCGGTAAACTTGTCGGTCTGGAGCTTAAACGCGACTAAAAACATCAAGATGTTAATGAGTAGCGAGAAGCCCAGAGCACCAATTAAGTAACTAGCCATATTACATATAAGTTTATCATGAACAAGCTAGCTTTTATTATGCGTTTTGGACTGACATAGCCCAAACTTAACTGGTTGCCTAAAACTTAATCTGGATTCTGAGCGAAACCATCAGCACCAAGGCTGAGATTGCTAGTAGGCGTTTTTTGTTGATTGTGCTGTTTGTTTTTGTCATTTTTATTTTTTTAAGTAACCTTAGGAACCATTTTAGTCCAGCTTTGAATATTTTTCAAACTGGTTAAGTTAAAACTATTCGGACTAATGACCGTGTCCCCTGTAATAGTGGTGGATAATATGAGATACTGTCATGAAATGAATAAACAATATATTGCCAAATCATTAAAAATTACGAATTTCAATATTCATTTGCGCGCTATCGAGAATCGCTTGGTTGAGATTCTGAATACTGCACCTGATAATATAAAAATTCCTCTACAGAATATCGTACGAGCTGGTTCTAAACGACTTCGACCGGCATTTATAATCTCGATGATAGAGAGCTACGGGTTGCAAATTGATGATATGGTCATCGAGCTGTGTGTTTCAGTTGAGCTATTACACCTGTCAAGCCTTGTGCACGATGATATTATCGATAAATCTGAGACTAGGTGGTCAGTACCTACAATTAATAGTCAGTATGGCGATGGTGTGGCTGTTCTGGCTGGCGATTATCTGATTAGCTTGTCGTTAGAAGTTGCAGCTAAATACGACCCGCAGGCATTTCTTTTTCTCAACGATGCCTTTAAGAAAATGGTTATTGGGCAGGCACTTGAGCTGCAAGATACACATAATAAACAGCGTACTATCAACGCTTATTTACGTACTATTGATGGTAAAACGGTAGCCTTATTTAGCGCCAGTTGTCAGATAGCTGCTATCGTGTGCAAACTTAGTCCCGAAGAACTGGTGGCGGTAGAGGAGTTTAGTAAATATTTTGGCAGAGCGTTTCAGATACTCGATGATATTTTAGATTTCATAGGCGATAAAACTGGTAAACAGACTGGTGTCGATATTGTCGCCGGTGTTTACACCCTGCCCATAATACTTGCCCTTAAACAAGACACTAAAGCCGTAGTTAAGAGTCGGTTAGATAGTAAGAGTGGTACTAAACACAAACAACTAATAAGTGGTCTAGTTGGTAACGGCCAGATCGCTGACGCCCTAAAGGCCGTTGACTATAACGTTGATGCTGCAGCTAAAGCTCTGAGTGTATTTGCTGGTTCAAGGCTTGTCGGATTAAAATCATTTCCCGCGGCATATCTAAAATGGACTATCGCAAATCAAATGACTATAAGTGTGAAAACGGACTAAATCTGGGCTTTGATGGTTTGTAGTCTTTTGCGGGCAATGGCGGTTTCGGCTAATGACACGGTTATAAAAACCAGGCCACTTATGCAGCTCTGTTTAAGATGCGCTGGATGCAGGTAGACTAGATATGTCCCAGTAGCCAAAGTACTTGTTATTAGTACGTTGGCGATCCGTTGGCGTTTGGCTGACGGCAAGACAACGTTAAGTGTTGTTAGTAGTAGGCTTGTTAAGGCGCTGATGATGTGGGTTATTAATAACATTTTTTCTTCTGTTTAAATTTTAACTAAAAACGAATTAACTGATATTAGTAGGCTAAATATCAGAAGCGATAAGAGTGAGTAGCCAAACATTTGATGCGCCCATTTATCGCTATCTTTTGTGTGATAGCCGCTAATCCCCTTCCATAACCAAAAAAGTCCACTGGCTGACATTACGACTAGATATGTCTTAGAAGTAAAGCCATAAGCGTATAGTAGAACAGTTGCTACAATAAATGCAATGATATAGCCGATAATCGATCGTTTAGTGGCATTAATACCGCTAGTAATCGAACGAACAGGTAGTTTGGCGGCTTTGTAGTCTTTTAGCGAATATATGGCAATGGAGTAGAAGTGAGGCATTTGCCAAAAAGTCATAATTAGCAATAGGAGCCACGCGCCTCGGTCAAAGCGGCCAGCTACAGCACAGTAACCGGCTACTAGTGCCATTGACCCGGAAACGCTACCGATTATGGTTGAGAAGCTAGTGTGGCGCTTAGAGACTGCATAAAGCCCAACATAGACAATGTAGCCAATCAGCCCAATCAATAATACCAGGCTATTTAAACCACTAACCAGAACCCCAAAACCAAGTAGCCCCAAAATGGTTCCGAAAACAAGCGCACACTTACTGGATATTTCACCCGTTATCAGCGCTCGTTTTTTGGTTCGCTTCATCTGGCTGTCGATGTGGCGATCAGTATAGTTATTGATCACGCAGCCTGAAGCAATTATTAAACTAATACTAACTAGTGTATAAGCGAGTAAGTTGAAGTTTACATGGCCTTTTGAGGCGAATAAAAACCCGGCTATCGCAGTCATTAAGTTACCGCGAATAATACCCGTCTTAGTAAGCGATAGATAGGCCTTGAATTTAGTGACGGCTAAGGCATTATTCATTTTGCAGTTACAGTAAAATCGCCTGTCACTAAGGGATCAAGATGGTCGTGAAACTGATATGTGCCAGTAAGACTAAGAGTGATAGTTTTATTTACGCCTTTACGTACAGATAGCTCAGACTCGCCAGCGTAAGTCTGGTGCTCTGGGTGTGGTCCGAAGGCAATATCTCGTGGAACGCTATCAAGGTCGATGAATGTCAAGGTGTCACATTGAGCCGCATTAGTATGAGATGGCGTAGCTTTCCCGGCACTAATTGTAACTGTATGATTTGCTAGGAGCTGCTGGCAAGCACCAGTCTTCTTGCCGCCGACCTGGTAGATACTTTCTGTCTCGGCTAGTTTTAGTGAGACTTCTGAGGGAGTCATGTTGTAGTGCAAATGACTCATAATAAATATCGACCCCCCCACAACTACCAGAATTATTGCAATTGTTGAAACAAAGAAGACAACGTTGTAAAGCGGCTTTGGTCCTCGGCCCAAGTGCAAAAAGAAAAATATCTGTACCACCATCTGTATTATGCCAATTCCAACTATCGTAACTAATAGTATCGTACCCGACACTGTATGATTAACTACCAGGTAATAAGGTATGAATGTGAACAGTAGCGACAATATAAAACCAATGACATAAGATTGCATCGTCCCGTGTTCTTGATTACTGCGCGGTAAGTTACTCATCTCATCAGACTCCACTCAATCTTAAAGATTTCGTTTTTTTTATTGCAATCCAGCAGTTATTAACTGCCCTAGAGCCAGCTAAAATCATACAAATGACCTCAAATATACAATAGTGAAAATAAATATCCAGACAATATCAAGGAAATGCCAAAACAGGCTGAGCATGGCAAGCTTTCGTATCAGGTGTGAATTTAGACCACGCTTGACGACATAGGCCAGCGTAATGGCCATCCATAGTAGTCCAGAAGTAATGTGCAGTCCGTGGGTGCCGACTAAGACAAAGAAAGATGACAAGAAAGCGTTACTTTGGATAGTTAGGCCGTCGTGAATCAGTTTAGAAAATTCATTTAGCTCAAGCCCCAAAAATGATAAACCGAGTACAAACGTAATTGCAAACCACATAAGAGTTTGGCGCTTGTTCCCACTTCTGGCCGCGATCATTGCGATGCCACAAGTGAAACTACTGGTAAGTAATATTAGGGTTTCAGTTAGTGCTAGGTGTAGGCTGAAGAGCTCCTTCGCCGACTTACCGCCAAATGTGTTATCGTGTAAAACTGCATAAACAGCGAATAAGACAGAAAACATCAAAAGGTCAGTCATCAAGTAGACCCAGAAGCCAAACATTGCCCTATCATTGGCCTCGGCTTCGTGGTGGCTGACCGCTTGTTCTTCTACTTCTTCTACCATTTGCGCCACCTTTTGTTACGAATTACGTCGATGACGAATGCGTAAACAACTTTTATAAGATCTCTTAAACCCATTTCTTCGAAATCATCATCACTGGCTTTATGATTGAATGTCTCAGTCTTTTTAATTCTATCCTCTTCAAGTTTCTGTACCTCAGCTGCTGTCAGTGTATATTCTGTTTCATCGTTGAATGTGCGCATAACGAAGACAACGATAATACCAACTATCCCAACAATGGCTAGCCAAACAATTTCCCAAACAAAAGCAAAACCGACAAGGAATGCAAAGCCGGCGATATAGATGCCTTCAGGAATATTTTTAGGGATGTGGATATCTTCGTAGGAGGGTTTAGCAAGGCCTTGATGTTTCATTTCCCAAAATGTATCTTGGGTTGTTACTTCTGGAATAACGGTAAAATTATAGAATGGTGGCGCTGAGGCAGTTGCCCACTCCAGTGTGCGTCCGTCCCAAGGGTCGCCAGTCGTATCACGATGATGGTTTTTTTGAATAAAGGTGGCTAAGATTTGAGCGAGCTGCAGTGCCACGCCAAGCATGATGATAATGCCACCAAGAAGCATCATTATAAATAGCGGTTGCCAGCCAGTCGAGGCGTCGTAATGGTCTAGTCTCCTAGTGGCACCCATAATCCCGAGTACATACATTGGTATAAAAGACATACAGAAACCAATCATCCAGCACCAAAAGGCGTAACGACCAATCCGTTCGTTTAGCTTGTAGCCGGTAATTTTAGGAAACCAATAGTTAATACCGCAGAAAACACCGAACAGTACTCCACCAACCACCATCGAATGGAAGTGTGCGACTAAAAACAGGCTGTTATGTAGTTGGAAGTCGGCCGGAGGTACGGCAAGTAGTACGCCAGCTATTCCGCCGATTGCGAAAATAATTACAAATCCAAGGAACCAAAGCATGGGCGTGTCATAACGTATCCGGCCTTTATACATAGTCGCAATCCAGGTAAAGAATAAAACTGAAGTAGGTATAGCAATTATCATCGTCATGAGACCAAAGAAAGCGTTCACGTCGGCACCTGCCCCCATCGTAAAGAAGTGATGGAGCCAAACCGATAAAGCAAAGGCCGAAACACCAATCATGCCTACGACGTTAGACTTATAGCTGGCGATTGGTTTACGGCTAAACGTTGAGACTACTTCAGAAAAAACGCCAAATGAAGGTAACATCAAAATATAGACTTCGGGGTGACCCCACATCCAAATAAGGTTGGTATACATCATTGGGTCACCTCCTCCAGTAATTGTAAAGAAGTGAGCCCCAAAATATCGATCAAAAAACATTAAAAATAATGTCATGGTCAGGAGTGGAAAAACAGTTACGGCCATAATCATGCTGCATAGTGAGCCCCATGTGAACAATGGCATTTTGCCGAGTGTCATGCCAGGCGCACGCATTTTTAGAATTGTCATAATAAAGTTAATGGCACCGAGTGTCGTACCAATACCAGATATCTGTAAGCTCCATATCCAGTAATCTACTCCTACTCCTGGGCTAAACAGCTTACCTGACAGTGGTGCAACAGCTAGCCACCCGGTTGCAGCGTATTGTCCGCCGAACAAGAAGAACATGTTAACCATAATGACTCCGGCAACAAATAGCCAAAATCCGAGCGTGTTTAAGAATGGTGAGGCTAGGTCACGAGCGCCAATTTGCAGAGGCACAATATAGTTAATTAGGCCAAACACAAAACCCATAGCGACGAAGAAGACCATGATGTTGCCATGGGCTGTAAAAATTTGCTGGAAGTGGTCAGCCGACAAGTAGCCATGTGAGGCACCAGATGACAGGGCTTGTTGGAGCCAAATCATTATTGCGTCTAGGCCGCCGCGCAGCAACATGAATCCCGAAACGAGGAAGTACATAATGCCGATTTTCTTCGGGTCAACTGACGTCAGCCATTCACGCCACAGCCACTTCCAACGTTTCATCCGAGTTATGACAATTATGATAAGAAGGGCTAGTCCTCCAAAAGCCAAAGTTCCGCCGATAGTAAACCATTCGTGCGGTAAGGCCTCTAGGTTCAATTTACCAATTAGTAACTCTTTCATTGTTTTGCCGTCCCGTGATTGTGCGATCCTGAGTATTTGTTTAGTACTTTATCATAAAGGCCGTTATCGGCATTTGAGAAGATTGCTATTGGATTATTTTCACTTGGCACCAATAACTTGGTGTATTCACTAGTGTCTAATGGGGTCGAAGACGTCTGAACCTCGCTTACCCATTGGTCAAATTCTAGTCTTGTACTAGCATGGGTAATAAATTTCATGTCGGCAAAGCCAGCGCCATTTATTTCGGCCGTTCGACCAGTATAATCTCCTGGCGTACTTGCCATGAGATTAAGCTGGTTTATGTGCCCGGTCATGGCGTATAGTTGCCCGCCGAGCTGAGGAATCCAGAATGAACTCATTGGCGTCTCGTCAGCTGTTAGTTCAAATTGTATTGGTGTATCAACAGGTACTTGAACATAGTTTATGGTCGAAATGCTCTGTTCCGGATAAATAAATAACCATTTCCAGCGTAGAGCGACTACTTGAATCTTGAGCGGCTTGTTATCGCTAACAATTAGCTTATGTTGATCAAGCTTATGTGCTGCCGGCCACATGACTGTAGCCAATATAAGTGCGAAAACACTAGGAATTGCCCAGAGACTAAACACGAAGAACTTTCCGTGATGTGTTGAGGCGTCGTAAGTAGCTTTTTCGTTAGACTCTCTGTATTTCCAGGCAGTAAAGTAAAGCAAAATAAGTGTAGGGATACCGATTAGTAGCATTAGTGCTACCGAAAACTTAATCAGACCAAACTGCTGTTCTGCAATTACCCCTTTTGGGTTAAATAATGCAACATTTGTGCCCTGTAGTATCGATGTAATTAGCAGCCCTAACCCCGCTAAACCCAAAAGAACTCGAGGTACAAACCTGCCGTGATGTAACTTTTTTTGTGGCTTTGCCATGATACTCCGTTACCACTATATTAACTCAAGCATTATACAATAGCTACACCACCAGAACTTCATATTTTGTGTATCAAAATAATTATGTTTTGGTATCACTTAACTTTCTTTGCATTAACTTTATATAAACGGACATCTATATAGAGTAGCAGTGCTAATAACTGCCGTATGGGATTATTTCTCAGTTAAAACTCAATCTAAGGCTCTAATATGTGTCGGTCTAGATGTTATAATAAAATTCAAAAAGGATAAGATGTATAAAGTAGTCACAAACAATCAGATTACTGCGACGACAAATCTCTTAACCATAAAGCCTGATGATAGTGGTCAGTCAATCAGCTTCACGTCTGGACAGTATGCAGCTATCAGTTTCTATTCTGAGTCAGGGCGTCCAACGGTTGCGCGTTGCTTTTCAATAGTCAGCTCACCTCTTGATACTGAGAAACTGCAGTTTAGTATGCGCACATCAGGCCGCTACACTAAGGCCATTAAAAATTTACGGCCAGGAGATAATGTTAAGGTCATGGGGCCGTTTGGTGGTTTTGTTTTTGATAGCGCGGAGGACCAGGACGCCCTGTTTTTAGCTGGCGGCATTGGCATTACGCCATTTATAAGTATTATCCGATATTTAACGCAGATAAAGTCGCCTAACAAGATTACTCTAGTTTATAGTTGTCGTCAGCAGGATGATATACCATTTCTAAATGAGTTAATCGAGTTAGAGAAACAAAATCCTAATTTTAAGGTGGCGTTTGTAATAAGTGAAGGTTCGACCGATACTCTTACCGGCCAACGAGTTGCTAAGGGTCGAATTACGCCTGAGCTGATTGATAACGTTGTGCGCGATGGTTACGACACGAAAACCTTTTATATCTGTGGCCCTTCGGCTTTTATGGGTGGCATGACTAAGATATTGCACAGTCGTGGCGTTAAGTCTTTTCAGATTGTGACTGAAGCATTTAGCCAGGGGTCATTAAAACAAACCGGTAAAATTAAAAGTTGGCCATTTAATATTTACGTCCTCGGTGCAGTTGGTATTGCTCTGGGTAGTTTTATTGTCACGATTTTTGATGTGCTTAAAACCCTGCCACCGAGTAATTCGACAAGTTCATCAAGTGTTACGGTCGTGCCATCACCAATAAGTACTCGTCAGTCTGATCTTGACCAACTCGTAAATCAGTTATCTGCTAATGCTAGCACTGGGGTGCCAACTGACCAAGCAAAGAGTGCTCAAAACACACCTCTGCCAACCACCCAACAACCACCAGCTACACCAGTCCCGAAAGTTATCTGTCGAACTAGCGCAAGTGGTGTCAGGACCTGTTTCTAATGAAACTGCAGAGCTTCACTCAAGCTAAATTAGCTTTAGGCAGCGATGTCTTGCTGACGCTTGTAACTGACAGACCCGTCGGCGACGTTAATCAATTGTTCGATACTCTGTGGATTAAAATATTTCAATTCGAGCAGCAGTTTAGTCGTTTTCTGCCGAGTAGTGAGCTGTCGGCTTTTAACCGTGCCGCCGGTCTGAAAGCCGCAGTTTCAGATGACTTTAGGACTGTATTAAGCGTTGCTAAAAGTTTGGCAGAACAAACAAATGGTCTTTATAACCCCTTCATCTTGCCTGCACTACAGCGATCTGGCTATCACCAGTCACAAGTCAAAAAGTATCAAAATGACAAAGTTGATAATTATAGTGACAAAAATGTCGTCACCCATGACCGATTAGTAATTGGTGATGAATGGGCCCAGATTCCATATGGTACGGCGATTGACTTAGGCGGTATGGGGAAAGGCTACTTAGCTGATAAATTAGCCGAGATAATACCTGACTGGGTTAGCGGTTATTGGCTATCAATTGGTGGTGACGTCGTCGGAAATGGCAGTGATGAACACAGTAAGCCTTGGCTGGTTGAAATTGACAGTGGTTATGACGAGGTAACTGATTGGGTTTACCAGAACAACAGCAGCAAGTTTTCAATAGCGACATCCGGAACGACTGTTCATAAATGGACAAAGGATGGCGAGAATAGACATCACATTATTGATCCTCGTACACTAAAGCCAGCAAGCAGTGACGTTTGGCTTTCGACAGTTGTTGCCCACGATACGGTGACAGCGGATGTCCTGGCCTCGTGCGCTGTTATTTTGGGCGAAGAACAATCTAAGCAGTTTTTGAAGAGCCACGGCATCGATACATTCATACTTCAAACCGAAGACGTTAACGGCCAAAAGCGTGAATCAGTAGTTGGGCAGATAACGAGGTCGCTGACACGAGGCACAAGGAAATTAATAAATGCGTAAGCTGATTCTAATTGTACTCGCAGGTCTATCTCTAAGTGCTGCAATGCTTAGCCAACCTAGTCCAGCGCCTGTTTTTGCCGAAGCAAGCACGACGTCAACCCAAGTTCAAATTCAAACAATTCCTGGACCAACGGTTGCAGCTAAATTATCCGAAAGAATCCACAAGTCGTGGTCATGGTATTTGACCCGAGCGTCTGGTATGGTTGCCGCAATTACATTGGTATTGTTACTGATTTCAGGTATTGGTCAAGTTACTGGCTATATGTTTCATATACTTGACCCGATAACATCATGGGCGTCGCACCGTGCCCTAGGAGTCACATTCGGCGTGTCTTTATTCGTCCATATAACTAGTATTTTGTTTGACCACTTTGTGCCATTTTCTTTAAAACAAGTTTTGGTTCCATTTGCCTCCACCTATCGCCCGGTTAGACTTTTTGGTCATAACTTCGGCTCGTTGTATGTTGCCCTTGGCGTATTTGCGTTTTATCTAACAGCATTAATAATCGTAACTTCATATATTTGGATAAATAAGCAACCAAAGTTATGGAAACTGACGCATTTGTTGTCTTACGTTGTGATGATTTTAGTATTTTTCCACGCGCTGAACATCGGCACTGATCTTGCAACTGGCTATTGGCGTTATGCTTGGTTTGCGGCAGCGGGCATTGTTGGTTTTAGCTTCATCCATCGCCTGTGGAGGGCATACACAACATGAACCGTAAACTGAGCTACGAGCAGAACAAGCATCGCCGATTATTTGCCTGGCTTGCCGTCTACGTTTTAATTATTTTCTCAATTTTCTCAATTATTTATTATGTCACCACTAGGTTGCGTACTCACACGCTTCCAGTGGGAAGTATTTCACTAGTCATTCCCTACTCGCAATATGCAGCCGGAGAGCCAATAACATTCCAGATGGTCAACAACCTAAATAGCTCGATATATGTAATTAATGAGTGTCCGGCCGAGCCGCTCAACGTTTATATTTGGCAAGATAGTGCTTGGGTGCGGATACATGATCAGGCTAATCCAAATGACTGTCCAGCTGAAAATCGTAAAGTCGCAGTTGCACCAAATTCAAGCCTGTCGGGAGACTTTAACGCTTGGCCGAATTTATTTGCCCAAGCTGGTAAATATCGCGTTGTTGCAGTAATTGAACACTACAATGCATTACCGTATCAAGACTTTGAAGTTGTATCTCCACCGACCTCCGTTGCTCCAGCCGTCAATCAACAAACAAATGTGAATATACCTACTGTTACACGCAGGCGACCTAACAACGATGATTAATTTTACATAAATAGTAAACAAAAATAAAAAAGGTGTAATATATATTCATGGATCAAACAATTAGTTCACAAAAAGTAGTAATCGTAGAAGATAATGTTGCCTTAGCAGAAATATACAAAACGCGTCTTGGGCTACTGGGTTATACCTGTTTCACAGCTTATGATGGAGTTGAAGCGCTAGAAGTAATTGAGCGAGAGCTCCCCGGACTGGTCTTGCTGGATTTAATGGTTCCTAAAATTGCTGGTGACCAAATTCTAGCTAGAATGCGTTCGACACCATGGGGTAAAGACATTAAAGCCTTGATAATCTCGAACTTAAATGAAGCCGACGCACCTCCAGGACTTAGAGAAATGGGGATCGAGGGCTATGCAGTTAAGATGAACCTCTCGAATGACCAGCTCGACCAACTGGTTGACAGTATTCTAAAGCCCACGGGTCAGACTGAGTCGACTAGCCTTGAAGGCTAGCGCGAATATTTTTGTTACGAATTAAACTATTCAGTCACGAAATCAGTGCCGTTCCAATGGTAGACGTTAGTTATGCTGTCGGTACCGCCGGGTGTTTCGATATCGCCCTTCTCTGTCAGTTTTACGCCGCTAATTGACCATGTCGAGTGGTTGAGTCGCTGGGCCGTTGGCACGAACCAGAGTTCCTGGGGCTGATTTTTAGTGTCGAGTGTCCAAACGGCGGCAAAACTCGACCCAAGTGTTCCGGGGATTTTAGCCCATACGAAGGCATCGGTTATACCATCGCCGTTAAAGTCAGTGTAGGTCGGCGTAACTCCGGAATCCGTCCAAGCTGTAAAATCGGCCAAGCGACGACGGAAACTAGCGTTTAGTAATCCTGCCGGGTCTAGCGATTGGATTTGGGCCTGCTTAACTGTTGTCGGTTGCGGTGTTGGTGCGCTTTGTACTGCTGTATTTGTCGGACTTGGTTTTGTTGACTGTGTCTGATTATTACTGCTGGCTGGGTTGTTGTGTTTAGAGCCAATAATATATGCACCTCCACCAACTCCACCCAAAACAATCACACTAATTACTATTTGCACGAGTTTACGATTCATATTTCTCCTATACATCAAGATTGTAGTCTGATTATGGTCACTTATCAAGCATAAGTTAATACTATATCCCAACAGTCTGCAACTCGCAAAAATTCACAGAATTTTTCACTGCTATTCAAGAGTAAGAGCAGTATTTTGTGGATTGTTGACTATCTCAAAAAATCCTGTGTCAGGATCTGCATTAGCTAAAACAATCTGTCCTATACTGAGACCAGCGTCTTCCAACTTGCCCGCATCAGCCAATTTTATCTCGGCTATTTCCCATGTTGACCCAGTTGTAGTCCCCCTTGAGACGTCCTCTCCTGAAGGATGACTCTGCGTTGCTTCGTCATGAGCTGAATGTAATAAAGTCATGTGTTAAATTATACACCCGTTGTGCAAAACACGAACACACTACTTATAGTAGTTCTTTGTACTTTTGCTGGGCTTCTTGAAGAGTACAAAAATAACCAACGGTTTTGTCGCTAGAGCTCCACTGAAAGAGAACAAACTCGTAGACGTCGTTGTTATCGGGTGAGTAGGCGTGATATACGAGTGTACTAGCGATGCCAGGAGTTTGTTGGACTACTATAGGCTTGTGGCCACACGCCACGACTGCTGATGCATAGTCCCGCTTGAGTTGTGTTATGTGTGAGTTGTTATTCGCTTCACTCACCATTCCTGAAATTATTATAGCCACAATTAAGAATACTATGGCCGCCACAACCACCCACAACCAATGATGTGATTGATGAGTTGTTTGTTCGGTCAAATCACTAGGCTTAATATTGCTATTTGTAATGCCAGTGCGTTCGGCTTGTGGTTGAGGATGATCAATATTTACTGATGTTGATTGTTGCACTGTTGAGGCTATTGATAGTTTCGGGATAGCGGATTCTGGCTCTAGCGGTACAAATACTTCTCTAGTTTGCTTTTCGGATAGCCTGTGAGAATATTTTTTTGAAGAAAGTTTAGATATGTAGCCTAGCATCGTTTCAAGACTAAGTGTCACAACGAATGGATACCAAAATAAATAGCCTACTTGATGACGGTTGTCTAAATAGGCAACAATACCTGAAACTACGCCTACAACAGGCGCTAAATATATGCCTGTCTTAATAAAAGTAGAGCTACGTTTGTCTGGCGATTGAGCAAGTCCCTGATAACCCCTAAAAACAAGTCCACCAATAAGAATTAGGAATGGTATTGCTAAGAGATAGGCTATGGTTGACCCGAGCTGGCTGATAAAAAGTATGCCAATAGGAAAAACTATAGCGCAGGCTACTGTCAGTAAAACAATAACAGAACTAGTTTTAAATAGACTAAATTTCGACATATTCTCCTTCAACTCATATTAGCACTATCGATATGATGCCGTAAGTACTTATTGGCAAGCTCTAGACCGATTTCCCTGCGTAGCTCGACTATTTTGTCAAACTCACCATATTTATAGAGATCACGTTTGATTAAATCTCGTTCACTCTTCAAAAATGAGTCATAGCTGTAGTTTGCTTTCAAAATGGCTGCCTGATTTGGCATATGAATCAGCAGCACCATCAGCTTATCTACGGCTCTTATGAATCTCGCCTCTGGCACAGATTGATCTTCATACTCAGTCATAAACTTCGCATAGCCGGGCATGTGGGCATACTCTTTCAGAAGTTGTTTTAGCCCCTTGGTTTCAAGACGCCGTTTGGCGTCTTGGTCGAGGTTAGACAAGGCGTCGGTTGGTGTGTCACCGACGTAGGCTTCGATATCGTCGTGTAGGGTAGCGAACCTCGCTACCAGATTTTCATCTAGCTCCGGGTAAAGTAGGCGCGACAGTTCGGGCGCGACTTTTGCCAGCATCAAGCTATGCTCAGCGACATTTTCGTCCCGGCCATCTGGATGATTACAGCGGGTACGTAAAATAGTTGTTTGTCGACTGGCAAGTGCGCCCATTTGGATAGCTATAGACGCGCCAATTGTTAGTCCACTATCGGTGACCGGGATTGAATACAAAAATTTGGTTTGCTGCCGCTCGTTGGCATACTTACTAACTGTTTTCATTGACTGCTTATTACCGTCAAATTTTAGTAATTTTGCGGCATCGTCGAGGGCGAGCCACCTGAATTCGGAGTGTTCCTCACTGTTTATGACAATATCGGTGCTATCGCCCACTTCTACAGCAAAGACATGGTCTTTGCCCATTAATTCATATTCCGTAGATTCCCAGTTATATATCTCAAGACAGTCGCTGACGTGGAGCGTTGTTGTGATGCCAGCCTCCTCGGCTAGCTCACGAATTAATGTCTGCGTGGCGTCCTCACCGTCTTCAATTGTACCTGTTATAGCCTGCCAAAAACCGCCGTCACTTGGTACGCGCTTAATTATTAGGAACTCTAAGCCCGCATCTTTGTATCTATAAACTACTCCTTGAGCAATATTTGTTGTTCTCATAGTCGTCTTTAGATTTATTATACGTCAAATCTCATATTTAGAACCCCAATGCCAAAGAATTGTCGCTTGCCCTAGTGGACGCACTTCGCAACTTTTAGTTATTAGACTAGTCAATTTACGAATTAATCTTTATGACTTTGGATCCATTCCCCTACAGTAATTTCTTTCATCTTATCTCTAATAGTTTCCATCTCTTCTGGACTTCTTCGTAATTCAAACATTCTCTCAGCAACAGCACGAGCAAATTCAACACCATTTGCCTGAGCGAATATTGTTGGTACAAAAAAACTTTCTGGCCCAAACCCGTTTTCTTCATATACAGCCTGTATCGTTACTGCCTGGTATGCAGCGTGATCAATGTCGCTAATCGGTAGTTGATTACTTCCCATCTTATATATTATACACTAATTTAAATCATTTGCAATATATAAATGCTTATGGCTGAGCACACTGGTCTGGAAGTATCGAGTATTATTACTAGATAATTCTTTTTAGCTCAGATTGTTGTTTACGTATTGTCTTGCCTGAGAATGGCCCGCCTAATACCGCACTAATATAACAAACATCAAATATACCGGCAGTTAGTGGAAAGAAACTCCATAATATAGCTGCGATCCCAAATGGAATGTGACGAAATATAATTCCTATAAATAAAAAACACAAGCCAGCGATGAACCTAAAACTCATACCATAGCCACCATTAATCCATCGCGAGAAACCAGACTTATTAAACTTTTCAGAAATATTCATCTATTTTCAATTTTATGCTTGCGTAAATAATAATTCAAATGGCTGGGCGTCATGAATGAGTATCGACCTTAATAGTGGTGGACGAAGACGTATGTGGTGCACATATACAATTAGTTGACAGCATGCTGTCATGACGCTAAAATGTATTCATGACTACAAAAGCAACACTATACCTAGACTCAACAATGTATAAAACAATAAAGATGCGTGCCGTTGAAACTGGGCAGACTATCTCTGGACTAATGAATGAGGCCCTACAAGCTCAACTTTCAGAAGACCTTGAGGATATCAACTCTATTCGTTCAAGGCAATCTAAGAAAGAAAAGCCTTTAACCTATGAAGATGCATTAAAAGAGCTTAAGGCCAGTGGTAAAATATAGCGTTCAGATTTTGCCGAGCGTAGTTCGTCACGATCTTATAAAGTTGCCCAAAAACGAAGTAACTAGAATAATGGTGCGAATTAAATCTTTGGAAAGTGACCCCCGACCAATTTGGTCAAAAAAGCTTTCTGCTAGAGAGGAATACCGTGCGCGTCAAGGCAACTATCGAATCTTATATGTAATTGAAGACACTGTAAAAATCGTTCAAATCACCAAGGTCGGGCATAGACGTAACGTGTATTAATAAATGGTCAGCTATCGTTGGTTCTGATGGCACCAAACGATAACGACTTAGGTCGGTATTATGGCATACATTGCCTGGCCAGGTAGTTTTGTCCTATAGCCAGATTTAGCGCCCTGTATCATATTATTTTCGTGCATATTGATCCAGGGGTCCATCCACTGATTTTCATATAACACTAAGTAATGACCAACTGGATATAGCCCTGATCTTTCAATGAGTACTATAGTGTAATTAGGAAAGCCTAAGTCGTGTTTTTTTCGAACGTACGTATTTTTATAGCTAAAGCCGTAGCGGTTTAATGCATTCGCTAAGTCGCTAGGTCGCCATCCATGTTTCACGCTGTATTCTTTGCCTAAAAACTTCACTGCCTGTTCAAATGTCATACCACACACATAAGCGAGGCATGCAATTCCGCAACCATAATCTAATTTTTGAGTTACACTTTGTTTCATGTTTCCATTCTAGAATTTATAAATATATAAACAACTTTAAATAAAGTAAGTTTCTGAAAGAGGTCCTTCATAATACTTATGCTCGAGTGGGAATGAGGGGGCTAGAACCTATGCCACCACCTAATCAAACTTGTGATACTTCATTACAATATAACAGCGCAGGATAGTTGACATCTATTATAATATGTTTATAATTGCCTATATATGATTGAGACAATCCAAAAACTTATTCAGATCGGATCAAGTGAAGGCGTCACTTTATCAAAGAAGGACTTGGCAACTCTTGGTGCAAAACGCGGAGATTCTTTAAAAGTGCGAGTTGAATTGGCGGATGGTCATGAAAAGCACGACAAACTACTACGTGAATATAGCGCTTTTGTTAACAAATATGGACAAACTTTAAAAAATCTCGCAGACAAATGACAGTAAAGTACCTCAGTCTTGAAGAGTTACTCAGGATACATCACCAACTCATAGAAGATTTTGGAGGCAGTCATGGGGTTCGAGATGAGGGGCGATTAAAATCAGTGATTGTCGCTCCCTCACAAGAAGTCTTTGGCCGAGAACAATACGAATCACTATTTGAAACAGCAGCAGTCTATTTAAGAAATATCGTCGGAGATCACCCATTCATAGATGGCAATAAGCGTACCGGCATCACTGCCTGTGGCATCTTTCTTGCCCGTAATCGACACGGCTTGAGGGCTAATCCTATAGAATTAGAAAATTTTACAGTTAGTATTGCCACTGAACATTTAGAAATACCTGAGATTGCAGATTGGTTGCAGGCTCATTCACAATAATTCGATAAATAACCACCGATAGTTCTGAGGGTGTTAAACGACTTTCTATCTCAAATTTGAATCGTCTTAGTGAACTCGTTAGTGATGTACGTGAAATTCCGGAAGCAATAGCCAGTGCAATCGGTAGCGCAGCATATGCACTAACCCATTTACGACGCACTTTGGGCGAGAAACGTGCTATTCAGCAAGCAGATACCTGGGTAGAGACTGATAAACTTGAAAATACAGATATTGATGTAACAGTCTTACACGCTCTAGATGATAAACTTATTTCTTTTAATGACTCAGCAAATGCAGCCGAGCAGAGACAATGGGTGGATTTTGTACCAACCATAGGAGGACATAGTAATGTATACGAAGCTGCAGTTCACGACCAAATACTTCGTGCTTTATAACAGAGGTGACTTTATAGGCGTAAAGAATCCGAACTTTATTGTAGCTAAAAAGTCTACATATACTCCAGTAATTATAAGACAAAATTCGTGGCTGGGACGGTAGGATTCGAACCTACGAATGCTGGTACCAAAAACCAGTGCCTTACCACTTGGCGACGTCCCATCGTCGGAATGTAATTGTGTGGTTACTATTTCGCCGACAAAATAAATTTGCTCGGCAAAATTAGTAACCCCACAAAGCTTCCTCCTCTCAAATTCGAGAATCCTCTCTCGAATTTGGATAGACCTGAGACAGGCCCAAAAAAACAACTTATGTTTTTGAATTAAGCCAGACCAGTCGAAGCTGTGAACAGATTGATTTTAGCTTAAAACGACAAATTTCTCAACTGATTAAGACGCTACGTATCAAATAGTGACTAATTGGTTATACTTATAGCTATGCATGTGGTTGATACTAATAAGATATACGCTATGCGTAAACGACAGGTTAGGCGCAAGCGTCGGGCGAGAGTTGGCGTCGTGCTACTAGCAGCTATGGTGCTCGTTAGTGGCGGTGGCTACGTCGCATATCAGCGACCACTACCCGATACGACGGCAATACAACAGTTCAGTTTTAATTCTAACTCCTCCAAGCCCGATTTAGTCTGGCCGGGCTATGGTCAGGCTGCAATTGGAACAATTGATTATGGGCTACTTGATACTCATGGTGAGCAAAAGCCAGCATCAACTGCCAGTGTCGCCAAGGTTATGACCGCACTCGCTGTTTTGCAACAAAAACCACTCACAACAGGCCAACAGGGCCCGCTAATTACCATCAATGATGATGACATTGCCTCGTATAATTACTACGCAACACACGATGGGTCGCTAGTATATGTAATAAAAGACGAACAAATTAGCGAATATCAAGCTTTACAGGCATTGTTAATACCTTCCGCCAACAATATGGCCGAGACATTGGCGCGCTGGGCTTTTGGATCAATTGCCGCCTACAACACTTATGCCAACAACTTGGCAACGACAATCGGCATGACAAATACCAAAATCACCGACCCTAGTGGCTTTGCACCAGAAACAGTTAGCACGGCTAGTGACCTTGTAAGGCTTGGGATTTTAGCGATGAAACAGCCAGTGATTGCTGATATCGTTCGTCAGTCTGAGGCTACCATACCAGTATCTGGCAAGATTACTACGACCAATCCAATAGTTGGCAGTAATGAAATAATAGGTATTAAAACCGGCCTTACTGATCAAGCCGGTGGCTGCTACATGTTTGCGGCTCATCATGACTTTGGTAATGGCCATAGTCAGGTGGTAGTTGGAGTGATTATGTCGGCACCAACATTTGGCCGTGTAATAAGTGATTCACAGCCATTGCTTGCAAGCACATATAAAGGTTTTAGAGACGTAACAGTAGTTAAAAAAGGTCAATCTTTAGGGAGTTATCGATTAAATTGGGGGGCTGAAGTTGGAGCTGTTGCAAGTACGGAAGTCAAAGTTTTTGGTTGGAAAGACGAAGTACTAAGTCCGAAGCTGGTTTTAAATAAATTACCGGCAAATGCCATCGGCGGCCAAGACGTCGGCAGTATTATGCTATCAAGTAAGATTGACAAAAGTAGTAGTGTAATAATAGCCGACAGGCCTGTCACGTCGCCAGGTGTAAAGTGGCGGCTAACTCACGTATACTGAATATGGATGAAATCTAAACTTGCTGTAGTTATTCTGGCCACCGTAACCTTAATAGCGGCTTTTGGCGCATATAAAGTGGTCAGCTCAAGGCATCCTAGATACAAGGTCACGATTTCATCACGAGCGGCATCAACAACAACTGCCGGTAAAACATCAAATGACAACAAAACACTCAAGATTGTCGCTAGCGGTGATTTTATTCCGCACGATTCGATTAATCAAGAGGCCAAACAAGCAGATGGTAGTTACGATTACTCGGGCATGATGGCAAATATGAAGACAGTCTTTGATAAAGCCGACATCAGGTTCTGTAATCAAGCAACGCCTGTTGGTGGGTCACAATTCGGCATTACTGGCTACCCAGTTTTTAACGCACCACTGGAATTTACCCGCGACATGACAAAACTTGGCTGTAATTTGATTAATATTGGCTCTAACCACAGTAACGACAAGGGCCAAGCCGTGATTGATGCTCAGCGGGCGGAATGGGATAAGCAGTCTGGAATTTTGGCAGTTGCTGGCGCTAACCGCTCTGTCGCCGAACAGCAGATCATTAATTACTTCAGCGTCAAAGGTGTTAAATTTGCCTTTTTGTCATACGTTACCTACAGCAACACTCATAATATGACTAGTTACGGCGTAAATATGTTTAGTCGTGCCACAGCCGGTCCACAACTGGCCGAAGCTCGTAAAAATGCTAACATTGTAATTATTAGCATGCGCTGGGGCACAGAGTACTCTAACGGTATTAATGCCGAACAGTCGTCTGATAGTCAGTATTTGGCCGACAACGGGGCTGATATCATTTTTGGCCACGGTTCGCACTCACTGGAACCTGTCAAAAAGTTAACTGGCCAAAACGGGCACTCTACTTATGCTTGGTATTCGCTTGGCAATTTTTTGAACGCCCAGCTAGAGATTGAGTCGCTGTTTAGTGGCCTAGCAGTTATTAATATCGACACCGCGTCTAAACAAATCACAAGTGTTAGTTACTTACCAATTTATATGCATTACGAGTGGACAGTGGGGGAAGCCGCTGCCCAAACCCTACTTGCTCGTCACAATCACAAGCTTTATTTATTAGAAAACGCAACTGATGTAATGCTCACTGGTCAGCAACTTAAAACCACTGTCGCCCAGCAGAAAACCAGAATTACTAATCTTATAAACCAATATACCAGCGTGCCACTAATTACAAGTCCAGCGCTTTAGTAATTTAATGCTGGTTGCAAGCCGAAGAATTGTTCCATTGTTTGGTCCTGCTTGACTAGTTCGACCGCCAAGGCTTTGCCAACGTAGCGCATGTGCCAAGGCTCGTACTCATAACCCGTCAATTGCTCTTTGTCTTTGCCGTAACGGATAATAAAGCCAAATTCTGCGGCATGAGTAGCTAACCACTTGCCTTCTGGCGTATCACCAAAACATTGTTGTAGTTCGCAACGCTTGTCGGCGGGTTCGACGTCAAACGTTAGTCCAGTTTGGTGTTCGCTATGAGATGGGCGGGCGCTCGAGCGGTCGGCTGCGACTTGACCCTGAGTTGCGACATAGGCGACGTACAAGGTTTTTTGATAAGCCTCAGACCGATAGCCACTACTGAGCATTAAGCTAAAGCCGGCATCACTGGCAGCTTTAAACATTGTCTCCATATCAGGCACAATCGTGGCTCTAACTTGCATCTGTTCGCTGCTGGCATCAAGTCGCAGTTTAACTTTCGGCACGACTAAATTAGGCGGTTTGAAACCGTCAACCAACTTGCGCTGCTTATTAACAATTACCCAGATACTGTCGGCTTCTTTAATCGAATAGGTGGTTTTGTCGAATCCGATTGGCGACGGTACCGGCGTTGATTGAGTAATTGTTTTTGAACCATCCGACTTGCCGGGGGCTTTAAAATGAGCAACTGCCAAACTTACTAGCATAACTATTACGAGCAAGCCAATGGCGATTAAATTATGTCTTTTTGTCATTGCCTAAATATTATAGCCTAAGCCTAGGATTAAAGCCGCGGTTTAAGAAGTTAATGATTGCCAATGTCGCCAAAATAGAGTAGTTTAATAGTTAATCTATGTCTAAAAAAAGTCCAAAACAACCTGCTGACTATATAGTGCCTTTGAACATGAATGGTTTAAAAGGCCGGATGCTTTATATGCCGGCCCCAAAAAACGCAAAGCGGGAAATTCTAATGATATACGGGCATCATGCTTTGCTTGAGCGTTGGTGGGGCTTGGTGCAGTGTTTTAACACTTATGGTGCCGTTACTATGCCTGACTTGCCTGGCTTTGGCGGCATGGATAGTTTCTATAAAATTGGCAGTAAAGCAACGATTGACAACTATGCCGATTACTTGGCTTCGTTCGTAAAGCTTCGCTACAAGCGAAAAAAAGTGACAATCATAGGCATTTCTTACGGTTTCGTAATCGCTACTAGAATGTTGCAACTCTATCCGGAACTGGTCTCGAAAGTTGATTTATTAGTTAGTGCTGTTGGCTTTGTCCACGAAGATGACTTTACCTTTAGTCGACCGCGCATGGCTATGTATAGGACACTGACTAAATCACTAACAAATAGAGTCACGCCGACGATATTTAGGTATCTAGCACTGAACTCACTAGTTTTAAGAACGGCCTACAAGCACACGCACAACGCCAAGCACAAATTCGCCGAGACTAAGGGAAACCCGGAAATGGCTAAGGCCTTAATGGATTTGGAGATTCGCCTTTGGCACGAAAACGACGTCCGGACTCACATGGCAACAAGTAACAGCTTTTTGCACCTCGATAATTGTCGTAAACCAATTGACTTACCAGTTGTCCACATTTATTCAAAGAACGATAATTACTTTGATTATCAGATTATTGAACAACATATGCGAGTCATTTTTAAGGACTTTGTAGGTTTGCCGATAAATACCAAAACTCATGCTCCAAGCATTTTGGCTGATAAAAAGGCGTCAAGTGTGCTGATGCCAATGCGTCTGCGCCGGATGCTGGCTAGTACCAGTGGTGCCGCTGGCATGGTAAAATAAGTCTAAGATGAAGATAGGACTCGTTTGCCCATATGATATTTTTCGCGGTGGCGGCGTCCAGGAGCATGTCTTGGCACAGGCGGAAGAGTTGAGAAAACGCGGTCATGAAGTAAAGATTTTAACGCCAAGACCACGAACCATCAAGACGCGCGCGCCAAAAGATGTTCTATTTGCCGGCAACTCAGCCAAAGTCAAAACACCAATCAAGACGACGCTTGAACTCGGTGCTAGTTTTCGCCGTGATACGATCGATGACATTCTAATCGAAGAAAACTTTGATTTGTTGCACGTCCATGAACCGGAAGTGCCTTTTATGGGCGCACAGGTGATATCAAAGGCACGTTGTCCAGTTGTAGCCACTTTTCATGCCATTCACCCGGATACACCGATGTCGTGGACGATTGAAGCCTTTAGAATTCCTTACTCGCGTTCGATATTTAGCAAGTTGACCGAAATTACCGCCGTATCTGATGTTGCCGCTCAGTTTGTGAGCGAACGTACTGGCCGACACGTTAGTATTATCCCAAATGGTATTAATCTAGATAAGTACTCTAAGGCTAAGTATGCGAAAACCAAATCAAGTAAAAACAAGACTATTTTATATGTTGGTCGTCTTGAAAAGCGTAAAGGTGTTAAATACCTAATTAAGGCATTCGCAAAACTAGCGGCCAAAGATCCGAACGTACAACTTATCATTGCTGGTGACGGTTCAGACCGTGAAAAGTTGGTCGACTGGGTTGCCTACAACAAAGTTCCCAGAATCAAGTTCCTAGGCTTCGTGACCGATAAGCAAAAGCTCAAACTGTTTAGCGAAGCAGATTTATTTTGCTCACCTGCTCTATATGGTGAAAGTTTTGGCATCGTACTACTTGAAGCCATGGCTATGGGCGTAGTCACAGTAGCTGGTGATAATGATGGTTATAAGGGAGTGATGCGTGAAACTGGGCAAATCTCTATTGTTCACCCGCAGCGCATCAACGAATTTGCCGACAGATTGGGGTATTTGTTAAATGACCAAGCTATTCGTCAGCTATGGGTTGAGTGGAGTGCAAATTATGTGAAACAGTTTGACTATCGTCTAGTTGTTGATAAATACGAGGCTCTGTACAACAAAATTGTGAGTAAATCGTGAAGATTGGATTCGTCCTCGACGATTCGCTCGATAAATCTGACGGTGTTCAACAATACATAATTACTCTCGGTCGCTTTTATACTTCGCTAGGGCACGATGTGCATTATCTTGTTGGTCAAACCAAACGTGAAGATATTGCCAATATTCATAGCCTCAGTAAGAATATTCAGGTCAAGTTTAATAAAAATCGAATGTCGATACCTATTTATGCTAATCGCTATCGTATTAAGACGTTATTAGACGAGGAACAATTTGACGTTTTACACGTCCAGATGCCCTATAGTCCGTTTATGGCCGCCCTGGTAGTCAAATACGCACCCAAAAATACCGTTATAGTCGGTACCTTTCATATTGTGCCGTACTCGTTGCTGCATAATTTGGCCGGACGGTTACTCGGCTTATATCTACAATCAAGCTTACGCCATTTTGACCAAGTCATCGGTGCATCAAAGCCGGCAAGTCATTTCGCTAAACAGTCGTTTCGCGTGAAGTCTGTGGTCATCCCTAACACGGTCGATATCGGCCTATATAAGCACGCCAAGGCACTGGACAAATACCAAGACGGCAAAATAAATATTGTTTATTTGGGTCGTTTGGTCGATCGTAAGGGTTGTGGTTACCTTCTAGCGGCAATTAAGGATCTGCACGACAGACGACAGTTAATAAATGTCCGGGTCATTATCTGCGGCAAAGGCCCTCTTGAAGCCGAACTCAAGGCTTATGTGCATGATAATCATCTCGGTTCACTAGTACATTTTACCGGTTTTGTTAGCGAGTCAGACAAGCCAGATTACTTAGCCAGCGCCAATATTGCCGTCTTCCCCTCAACAGGTGGTGAATGTTTTGGAATTGTTTTAATTGAAGCCATGGCCGCTGGTAGCGAGATTGTACTCGGGGGCAATAACATTGGCTACACATCAGTACTTGGCGATCGCCCCGATCAGCTGTTTAACCCAAGAAATACCAAACAGTTTGCCAATATTCTCAAACACTACATACTGAACGGCAAGGCTCGAAAGCAAGCAAGTACATGGCAGTCTCGTGAGGTAAAACAATACGATATTACAGTGGTTGGCCATAATTTGCTTAAGCTTTATGAGAGTTTGATTGCAACAAAAACTAAATAGGGTAATAATAGAGGTAATATGAAACTTTTTTCGTCACGCAAATCAACGACAAATATCAGTATCACTAACGACACAATTATTCGCACGATTGTAATTGTCGTCATAACTATCATGGGTCTAAAGGTACTCGCTAGCATAAGTGGCCAGTTATCTTTGATTGGCGTAGCGATTTTCTTAGCAATTGCATTAAACCCAACTGTTGGCTGGATAAGTAGACAATTAAAGATTAAAAGCCGGGCTTTAGCGGTTGGAATAGCTTATATAACAGTATTGATTGTTTTATCAACGTTTTTGGCGTTAGTTGTGCCACCCCTTGTTAAGCAAACTGGTGATTTCGTCAAAGGACTACCTCAAACAATTGATAATTATAGAACTCAAGATTCGGCACTAGCTAGAGCGATTCACCGCTATAAAATCGATCAGCAAATCAGTAGCCTAAGCCACGATTATAGCGCTAAGTTATCGAACGTCTCTGGTCCACTTATCAGTACGGCGGGTAAAATTGGCGGAACTTTAGTTGCTATCATCACCGTTCTAGTCTTGACCTTCATGCTGTTAGTCGAAGCCCCTGAATGGCTGGAACGTCTGTTTATGATGCAACCTCACGATGAAAGAGTGCGCCGCAAAAAGGTTGCTTTGCGCATGTATCGCATTGTCACTGGATATGTTAATGGCCAAGTGCTAATTGCGGCTATAGCTTCTATTTTCGCGGTCGTAGCCTTAGTAATTGGCAGTACATTAGCAAATGTCAGCATAAATCCCGTCGCACTCGCCGGTATTGTTTTTGTGTTTGGTCTAATTCCGCTGATCGGCAATACGCTAGCGGCAGTTCTTGTCATCATCTTTTGTCTGTTCGCATCGTCAGGTCTAGCTGTCGGTATGGCAGTTTACTTCCTGCTTTATCAGCAGATAGAGAACGCCACTCTGCAACCCTATATTCAAGCTAGAAGTAACAACCTTACACCACTAATCGTCTTTATTTCCGCCTTAGTTGGTGCTCAACTTGGTGGTTTACTCGGAGCCTTGGCCGCCATCCCTCTTGCGGGGTGTATCAGAGTTCTGCTAGACGAATACTCGGACGTTTCGATACCATTAGCCGAAGAGCTTGAAAAAGACGACGAAAAAAATAAGAAGAAATAGTTTATAGTCTTGACCAAATTTGGCCGTGCTCTGTGTCACGAATCTCAAGGCCTTGTTGATATAAGCCATTGCGTAGTTCATCCGACTTTATCCAATCACGACTACGCCTAGCGTTATCGCGCAGCATCAGTAATGACTTTTGGTCTTCTGTAATGTCCTTGGACGTTAATAAGTTAAGGCCCAGTAAGTCGTCGAGTCGTTGAAGGCTGTCCGTAAAAACCATGACATCATCACGGCTCAATAACTCATCTGCAACAATATTTTGGTAGTTACTTAGCAGCTCAAGTGCTTTTGGTGTGTCTAAATCATTTTGGAGCGCTAGGGCTATATTATCAATTACTGAAGTAATGTCTGTAGGTGTCTTGTCATTGTCTATAGCCTGGAAACGTAAATCTGCCATGGCTTGGTAGCCCCTTAAGCGGTTTTGAGCTGACTGCAGGTTATCTAGACTGAATTTAGACTGATTAACATAGTGTGACTCAAGAACGTTAAGCCGGATAGCAGAGGGTGAGATGTGCTGTTCGAGCAGTTCTTGGAGCCGGATACCGTTGCCGAGACTCTTTGAAATTTTGTCACCATCAACCATAACGTGATTGCTGTGCATCCAATGGTTAGTAAAGCGCTTCCCTGTGGCTGCCTCACTTTGGGCAATTTCGTTGGTGTGGTGAATGGGTATGTGGTCGATTCCACCAGTGTGAATATCAATAGTATCTCCCAGATATTTCATGCTCATAGCTGAACACTCGATGTGCCAACCTGGAAACCCCTTGCCCCATGGACTTGACCACTCCATATCGCGCGTGCTACTTGGCGGCGAAAACTTCCAGAGCGCAAAGTCCGATTGGTTTCGTTTTTCGGGATTGATCGTTACTCGTGCTCCAGCTTGTTGCTCGTCCAAATCGAGTCTGGCGAATGCCGTATAACCCTCAAATAAACTAGTATCATAGTAAACACCGTCAGAGGTTATGTAAGTAAAACCTTTGTCTTCAAGTCGCCGTATCAAATCAATTTGGTCGTCAATATGATCGGTTGCTTTAACAATTTCGTCTGGCTTGGTTATATTTAGAATTCGCATGCCTTCAATAAAATCTTTGGTATAGAATTCGGCTACTTCCCAAGCAGACTTACCCTCACGCTTTGCTCCCTTTTCAAGTTTGTCCTCACCGTCGTCGGCATCGCTTACCAAATGCCCAACATCTGTAATGTTCATTACCCACTTAGGCTTTAGTCCAGAGACTTTTAGCGCACGGATTAAAGTGTCCATACGGACGTAGTTAAACCAATGCCCAATATGAGCGTAGTCATAAACTGTCGGGCCACAGGTGTAGATAGTGACTTGTTCGGGGCTTAAGGGTTTAATCTCGTCGACTCGCCTAGTTAAGGTGTTATATAGCTTCATTTTATGTCTTTACTTTAACATATTATCTCGCCCTAAGGACATCGTATGTCTCGGCAATCCATAGATCGCTATACTTACTCAAATCTTTTTCGTCGTCTTTGGGTAGAACAAATGAACCGATCTGTGCCATACCCTCAGAATTGCCATTAATGGCATGAGCTGGGTAAATTCTAAATTGACTGGTGTGCAGCGCGAGACCACCGATTTTTTTATCAACATCTGTACTTGGCACATAAATTTCACCCTCACCTACTGGGTTGAGCGTGAAAGCCTCAAGGTGAGGGTGATTCGACATCGCTTCTTTAACGGCGCTGTGGGTGGCAATATGATCGCCATGGCCGTCGTAACCTAACTTATCAAAGGTAATTGCCTTAGTAATACCATTTACGCCAATGAACTCGTCAACGTCGTCAGTGAGTTTTGCCAGGTTATCGTGATCAAGTAACCGACCATCAGGATGGCTCGGTAAATGCAGCTTTTGAGCCGGAACGCCTAAGTAACTAGCCTCAGCCCTAGCTTCTAATCGTCTGCCGCCCGTAGTCACGAACTCTCGATTACCCTTTTCGCTGGCTTCACCGTCACTGGCCACATAGCCGTGTAGTGGTTCGCCACCTTGGCTCTGCAGCGCTCGACTTGAACTATCAAGCGCATAAGCGAAGAACATAGTAGCGTCGTCGGGATGGGCCGTAAAATAGGCTACTCTATCCGTATTAGTGATTTGAAATGGATTTGGCTGGGAAATTTGTTTTTCTGTCATTTGTTATTCCTATTTATTGCTAAAATTTAAAAAGACCTCTTCGTTTGGACGAGGTCTCATTATTTAACTAAATTAGAAGTAGCGACCTCGTCTATATACAACAGGCCTGACAACAATTAGATTTACTAATATTCAGAGTCATAAAAATTATTCTACTGGTTATACTTTTTGGAATCAAGCTCTTTTAATAATTCAGTTGCCTTTTGAACACACTGTGTTTTAAGTTTAAGAAATGACTCAGCCTTGTCTACCTTAAAGCCACTTGCATAGACATGTCCACCACCACCAAAATTTTTGGCAAGGTCGGCAGCAATAGTAATGCCGTAGCCACAACGAATCGACCCAGTTACTTTACCGCTACTATAGTTTTTTAGTACTATAGCGACTTCAACACCTTCAGTTTGTAACATGTCGTTTTGAATCAATGGTGCTGGGTTATAGAGCGGGCTATAGGTCATGATTTCATCATTCGGGACGGTTACTAGTGCAATCTTACCCTCGGCATGAAGCTCTGTGCGCTCAATCAGTTTGGCTTTGTAACGATAGATAGTCTCGGGCATTTTATTTAGTGCCCGACGAGCTTCTTCAAGAGCAGGCCTATCAACCCCGTTGTCGATAAGGTCGGCCATAATTCGGTAGGTTTCAGCTGTCGTTCCTTCGCTCGACAAGCCAAGTGAGTCAGAAAGAATTGAGCTGGCTAGTTGAGTGTTGGCCATTAAATTGAGCTCCCATCCCAGCTGTTTTGCTAAATGATAGATTAGCTCACCAGTTGCAACGGCTGAGTTGTCATTAATTACGACTGTAGCGTAAGGAATATCACAAGCTACATCTGAGTGGTGGTCAAGAACAATGACAGGATGGCTGGATACCCAATGGATATAGTGGCTGTTATTTAACTTTTCAAGTAAGACATTAGCACTGGTATCAACAATAATACTTAAATCAAATTTTGGCGGAATCTCGTTACTTACCCGGTCCCAGCCCGCTAAATGTTTAAGATAGTCTGGCATGTCTACGGCACAGTAAAGATAACTCTCCTTGCCAAGCTCAACACATATTTGTTCAAATGCCAGTGCGCTAGCTAAGCTATCGCCATCAGGATTATCGGCTTGAATAATGACAATCGTACTAGCATCTTTAACGAGTCTATCAATCGTACTTATATTATCGTCCATAGTTCTACAGTATATAGACTTCTAGGGCTATCTGATAGCAGTAAATATAAACTACAGTTCGGTACGGCCCTCAAGAGCGCGACCAAGCGTAATCTGGTCAGCATATTCCAAATCTACTCCCATAGGGATGCCGCGAGCGAGTCGACTTATTTTAACTTTTCGATCGCCGAGCTGTTGCTGGATGTATAGTGCCGTTGACTCACCTTCTACGCTAGCGTTAGTGGCTAGAATGATTTCCTTCACATTGTCACTGTCAACACGGCTAATCAGCTCGACAATATGAAGCTGGTCTGGAGTGATGTTATCAATCGGTGACACGAGGCCGCCTAGAACGTGATAAGTGCCATTAAATAAATTCGTTTTTTCGATTGAAACAATATCAAAAGGTTCTGCGACTACTACTACCGTGCTTTTATCACGCCTGGGGTCGGTGTAGAGGTCTGACAATTCTTGATCCTTCTCGACGATAGCAAAGGTGACGCGGCACTGTGAGATGCCTTTATGTAGGCGTTCCAGCGAAAGACCAAGTTTAGTGGCTATCTCCGGGTCCTTTTTTAGTAAATAGTAAGCATAGCGTTCAGCTGTGCGCGGGCCAACTCCAGGTAATGAGCCGAGTGCTTCAACTAAATCTAATAATGCAGTCGGTAGTATTTGCACTTTATTTATAGTCCAAGGTCACCAAGCGCACTCATAAATGGTCTCATTTTCTCGGCGGCTAGTTTTTGGCTTTCTTGTATGCCTTCACGTATGGCATCTTCAATCCAGCGTTCGAGCTGACCGATATCATCAAGGTCGACCATGTCTTTGTCGATGTGGACTTTCTTAATTTTTTGCTCACCAGTAATTTCTAGTTTGACCGCCCCGTCACCCTTCTCGACTGTCAGGATTTCTTTTTGTAATTCTTTTTGAACTTTTTTCACTTGAATTAACATCTTAGCTTGATCGAATCGGCTCATATCTTCAAATCTCCTTAATTAACTAATCCTAGGTTATATTGTAACAAACTATTTGAGACGAGCCACATGAAGAGCGTGTATGGTCTCGGGTGTATTTGGCCAGGCCACGAAATAGCGATTTAAGTGATAAAAGCTCGTGAATGCTACAACCGTACAAATAATACCGACACCCACGTTTCTTGCTAGTGGATTTCGTGGGAATACGTCTAGCCAGCTATTAATCATGTGAGCAATACCTAGGCTGGCTAGTATGTAGATAGTAGGAATCAGTATCACGAGTTTGTCTAAGCCGCCAAATGCGATAAGTCCCACGCTTACTAATGTGGTGGCAAGCATCATCCTAGAACGGTCTAGTTTATGGTCTTTAACTAAGCTTATTGTTCCGAGCAACGCCATGGCCCCAGTGAATAAATCAACAACCGGCAATCCAACTAGGCCAGGCTTGCATCAGTTTGGCCGTTGATTGCTAGTACTTTGAAGCCATCAATAATGTTACCGACTGAGTTGCCAGCTAGATGGATTAAGCTCGACCGTAGGCCGAGAAAATCATTCACAAGGTCAGGTTGGCGAAATATAGCATAAGCAAGTGGTAGTAAAAATCCGATAGCGACAGCCATCGAGACGACTGCGGCAGTAGGTGCTTCAAAAATCTGTCTAGATAATAACTTATGCTGCCATATTGCAGCTAATAAGACTAGCCAGACTAAGCCTGGGGTGTATATACATGTCAAGCTTAGTATTGTCCCGAGGAACAATATGCGGCCGGTGTGTTTGGTACGACGCGCCCGTGTGCCATAAGCAAGAGTTAATGATATCAAAAAGGGATAGACTATATCGGCAGTAGCCATGCGTGCATAGACTAAAAACCAACTTGATGATGCCAGTAACAGACAGCCCAAGATGGCAGTACGTAAACCTTGCCAACGACGCAAAACATAGTAAACAAACAGAACCGTAAGTAATGCAAGAGCTGTACTAATTAGCCGGGTGTGGTAAATTGTAAGATTGTGCAGTAGGCTAAGCGCCGTTAGGGGCAGTTTGTAGATTAAAAAGAATGGATTCTGGAGTAAGGCACCAAAGTGAAAATCAGCATTGATAGTCGACAATTCTTTAAGACTCGAACCGGGAAGTAGTGACGATAATCGATAAGCCAAAATCTGATCGAGTACAACAAAACTAATCGTGGCATATATAATGGTCAGCCAATAGTTCGCTACCCAGGTTTTCACAGCTTTAATAAACATAATTAGACTCTAAATTATACTCTGTGCGGACACCATTTACCAAAGGATATCATGGTTATGCAAAAGGTTGACTATGCTTGGTGTCGAGACTTCTGAAACGTTGCTTGTCCTTGTCAAAGTAAAGTTCGACGCCGCCAGTCGGTCCGTTTCGGTGTTTTTTGATTAAAATGTCAGTTATATTTTTTCGCTCGGTTTGGGGATTGTAATAATCTTCACGATAAATGAAGGCAACAACGTCAGCGTCTTGCTCTATCGAGCCAGATTCGCGTAGGTCAGCAAGCTGGGGAATTTGTGGGCTGCGATTCTCGACTGAGCGACTCAGCTGGCTGAGAGCAATTATAGGCACGTTTAGCTCGCGGGCAATCCCCTTTAGTCCGCGCGATATTTCTGATATTTCTTGCACACGATTACCTTCACCACCAAAACGACCGCCACCACTCATTAGCTGAAGGTAGTCAACGATGATAAGTCCAAGTTTGTGTTGATGAGCTTCACGTCTGGCCTTGGTCCGTAGCTCACTAACGGTAATGCTTGGCGTATCATCGATATATATTGGGGCTTCTGATAATGAGCCCATGGCTTGGCCAATTTTTTCAAAGTCAGCATCGTTTAAGTTGCCTGTTCTTAGTGCCCAAGCATCAACGCCCGACTCCATTGCTAGCATCCTATCAACTAACTGTTCTTTACTCATTTCCAGACTAAATAACAGAACCATTTCTTTAGACTGCAGTGCGATATTATGAGCAAAGTTTAGTGCAAGTGCAGTTTTACCCATAGATGGGCGAGCCGCCAATATGAATAAATCAGATTTTTGAAGTCCAGCCAATATATTATCGAGGTCTTTATAGCCGGTCGGAATACCTCTAATCTTGCCTTTGTCTTTATGAAGCTCATCAAGCCTATCAAAACTTTCGGCTAGGATTGTTTCGAGACTGGTGACGTCTTGCTTGACGTGTTGTTGACTGACTTCGAAAAGGCTAGTTTCAGCACCCTCGATTAGTTGTTGCAAATCACGGCTTTCGTCATACCCAAGACTAATAATCTCTTGCGAGGCTTTTATTAATCGACGTCGTAAGGCTTTCTGGGCCACTATTTCAGCATACTTTTCAACGTGTGATGCGGTTGGTACGTAGTTTGTTAGTTCCGTTAAATAGGCTGCACCACCAGCAAAATCTAGTAAATCAGAATTCTTCAGTTGGTCGGCCAGCGTCAAGACATCTATTGGGCTATGTTTTTCGTAGAGCTGTACGATTGCTTCGTAGATGCGCTGGTGCTTAGGGTCGTAAAAATCAGTTACGCCTACCAAGTCTGCTATTTTAACGATTGCATCACTATCAATCAGAATTGCCCCGAGCAAGCTCGCTTCAGCGTCTAGATTTTGAGGTGGGATACTGGTTGTTTTTGGATCCATAGGAAAAGCTCTTATAACTTAAGATTCTAACACCTCAGCACCACCAAAAATATTGCTAATGTTATTAATACTCTGCTCAGTTTCTTTTGGACTGACCATATGGTTCGCTACGATTGCTTGCTTTTCTTCTGTCTTTTCTGCTAATACGTAGTTAATTAAAACATCATCGCCAAGTTTTGGCGCTACGATGTCACGAAATTTATTGTGGTTTTTTGGCTCTTTCATCTGTTTTTGATGAAATCCAAATTTAAACGACAGATAGAGTGTTCTATCATTAAGAGTTGGCGACGACATTCTAATCACGCCGTATAAAGTGCTGTGTTGTTTTTTTAGTTCGCTTAAGATGTCGGCCCAGGTTTCTTCAGATAAGCCAGAGTACTCGGTTTGCACCGCTTCGTCTTTCTTGCCTAGAGCTACTTCAGTGGTTGTTTCTACCAGCACCTGACTAATCTTTTCGTGCTTAGTTGCTACGGTCTGTTCCGGTGTCTTGGTTTGCCCCATCATGGTCGCAGACGGACTGACGACATCATCGGGTCGACTATCTAGTGCCCTAGCTGGTTTGTTATAGATGATGTCGAGAAGTGCCAGCTCTAAGAGCTGTTCTGGACTTTGACTAGTAGGGACTTTTAAGAGGCCACTCAGGAGTTTTAGTGCCGCACTTGGGTCGAGCCTAGGGTTCTTGCTTAAAAGTTCGTTTCTAACTACATTAGAGAGCTGTTTGGCGACAATACTTGACTGATAGCCTTCGCTTTTTAATAAGTTTAGTTGTTCCAACAGTTGTCCAGCCGAACCATTAATAACTTGATTGAATAGCTCGTTAATTACAGTCTCTGGTGCGATGCCAAGAACTCTTCGAACATCATCGATAGTTAGCTTGCCACTATGTCTCGATTGATCAAGTAGACTAATGCTATCACGAAAACTACCTTCACCATGCTCGGCAATAAGTTCCAAAGCGTCATCGTCTACGCTGAACTTTTCGTCTTTGGCAATTTGACGTAGCTGCTTGACGGCGCTACCCAGTTCGATTGGCTTGAATGAGTGTCGTTGGGTACGGCTAATGATGGTCTCAGGTAGTTTGTGGACCTCCGTGGTGGCCAGGATAAAGATAACATGCTCCGGTGGTTCCTCGAGTGTCTTTAGTAGAGCGTTAAAGGCCTCACGCGTCAACATGTGGACTTCATCGATGATATATACTTTGTATTTAGCTGAAGTCGGACTTATGTGGACCTTATCACGAAGATCCCTGATTTCGTCAATTCGACGGTTGCTCGCGGCGTCAATCTCAATGATATCGAGGTGATTTGAGTCGTCATCATACTTAAGACCATTTACTTCATGGGCCAAAATTCGAGCAACTGATGTCTTACCTACCCCATGTGGACCAGTAAACAGATAGGCGTGGCTAATTTTGCCAGATTTTAAGGCATTTTCGAGAGTCTTAGTGATATGTTCTTGACCAACAACTTCACTAAGTTTTTTGGGACGATACTTACGATATAGTGCCTGTGCCATTTACTAGTATCTAGCGGCTAGTTTTTAGTAGCTAGTATTCTCCCTCACATGTTTTTGTAGTAATAATAAGTATAGCGCTATTTGCCAAGTGATACTAAGAATAGTCTGTAGTATTTTTCACTGATGAGTTGAGACATCAGGGTATCGACAGCTTAGACTGTCCTCCACTTAAGCTAACGAATGTATCTACGATAAATTAAGTCTATTGTGCTCCTCAAAGTCACCAAACACGTATTAATTTAGACTTCAGATTTATATTTTCCGAAGCCAGCACTAGCATATTCACTGGCAGCAGGCACCGATAGGCCGGCACCGGCTAGTGATGCTCCCCAGCCTAGCGTCTCGAGTCCGGCATCAACAAATCCTGGGGCGTGCTTTTCTAGCGCGCCTTTGAGCATAAACGAACCAACGCCTAACCAGAGCGCTGCTGCACCGAGCTTACCTTCTGCGGTGGGGTTGAGTTCGACATTACGAGCCCGGGCGGCGAGTGAGCCAACGACACCAACGGCTTTTGGCGTAGCAATAGCCAAGGTTGCGGCCAGAGGTATTACCCTGCCTTCCATGAGATATAAAGCAGCGGCTAATTGGACGGTGTCGGCAGTCGGGTCAAGGTCACGACCAACACGACCTTTGGTGTGTGTCTTATCAGCAACAGCGCCATCAATAACATCAGCAGCACGACCGACTAACACCTTAGCCGTACCTTCTATTTTATTGCCATTCACAAAGTCCATAATGCCATTAATTACTGAAACCGAACCGGCGATTGTTATCATGTTTGCGGCCGTAACTACACCCTTGGACCATTTGGCAACCCTTTGTAGGCGCGTTAAGTCGGTATCTGGAATATTATCCCAGTCGTTTCCATTATCTTTTAATCTATGCATGCTGTCGTCAGAGCGTTGAATCATGAAAAACAATATAACACATTTGACTGTTTAAACAAATAAGGTTTTGGCTATAACGCGGCTTCGAGGGCGGCCCACTCCGAGTGTTCGTCCTCTTCAGGGACGTTAACACTGACTTGATCACCTGGTTTGGCCTTGAAGTAAGTAACGCTAGCCAATAGTACGCGGTATGAGCGAACGCCGACATTCACGAAGTAGTGACCGTCCTTAAGTTCAAGAACGCCAACAACCTGCTTACGAGGGATTGGCCCAATTTGCTTGTACATGAAAGCACCGTCATCGGCAATTGTTAGTTTTAAGATGTCGCCCTGGACTAATTTTGACTTAGAAGCGTAGTTTGCTGGTACAGGATAAGTCTTGCCGTCAGAACCAACCATTGTTTGGCCATCGAAGACGCCTTCAATAATTTTGCCGAGGTTTTCTTCAGTCACACTAGAGGTAACAGTCGGGTCTTCGCCGACAATACTAACCAGCAGCTCTTTGGCGGCCGCTAAACTAGTCTCGGCCTCTTGAATCAGAGTACGAAGTCTTTTTACTTGTTTTTCGGGAAAGTCCGCCATATTACTACCTTGACGCGTCCTGTCTTTGTTTGACACCTATATTAGCCTTAACGTATCATGGTTCGCACTTCAAGTCAAAGATTTAAGTGTTTTCTGTGGATAACCCCACTACGCCTAATAGTTGATAATAATTGTAAATAGTTGTATAATATACGATATGGCTGAAGGTGCAACTGCTCTAGATAGAATGCTTTTAGTCACGCCACGTGATGCTTTGGCGTTTGCAATGGGCTCGTCTGTCGTAAGAGGCAGCATGCACAGATATGCCGATAGTCTGCTAATTACTCCCGAACGGGGCGCTTTACCGATATTTTGGTGCGCTGAGGGCGATACTGACATTGAGGGTCCTATGCCTAGAGTTAGTCATACCAGTCCTTTGATAGGAAGTTTTCAATATACAAGAAGTGATGGCGCAGCAGCGATGGGTACGTTGAATCCTGAACAAAAACGCCAATCAGTTAATGATACACTCGATAAGTATTCAGGAAGCTCATCTTTTGTGATTCTTGATGAGGTGCAAAAGGGTGGTACTATGGCGGAACTAACTCCGATAGTACGAAAAAGAGGTGCTGGTTTAGCGATAATAGCGGCCCAAGATTCGCGTACTAGAGTTTCAAGAGAACATAAAAACAAGTATTACACGCAACTAGCTTCAAATAGCATAGGTGGAGTTAGCGTTTCGGTCGTACCTATGCCACTAATAGCGACAGATAGATCCCTACTACTCAATCAACTCTATCTAAATGGAAATGAGACTAATTTAAGAGATGCCAAGCCAGATATTATCTTGAATGAAAATACAGATGCCCAGACCATATTCAGGCAATTGGGCACACTAGTTAGGCACGCTGGCTATTCACATAGTGACGAATTCTTGCATCAACTTGGGGCCTTACCGCGTCAGCAATCAACGGATGGCGCTTTAGAACAATGGGCCGAACGAGTCGTTGCCCACACCCATAGCAGGATTAATAATTAAAATAGCCCGACCGTTAATAAGTCGGGCTATTTGATTGAAATAACAGTAGTTATTTAGACTAGTTCAACTGTTGCGCCAGCATCTTCTAGCGTCTTCTTAGCGGCTTCTGCGTCTTCCTTCTTAGCCTTTTCTAAGATAGTCTTTGGAGCACCATCAACTAGAGCTTTAGCTTCACCAAGACCTAAGCCAGTGATGTCCTTAACAGCTTTGATGATAGCGACCTTCTGAGCACCAGCGTCCTTTAGAACAACGTCGTACTCACTCTTAGCTTCTTCAGCAGGAGCAGCGTCACCACCAGCGGCTGGACCGGCTACAGCAACTGCGGCTGCAGCTGGTTCAATACCATATTCATCCTTTAGGATGGTCTTTAGTTCGTTAACTTCTAGGACGGTTAGTCCTGTAAGCTGTTCTGCTAATTTCTTTAAATCTGCCATTGTATAAAACCTTTCTTAAATTAACTTATTTAGCCTTGGCTTCGATGCCATCAAGCAGCGCGTGAAGATTGCCAGATAGGCCACCCATAACACCGTCGAGCGGTGATGAAAGTGTCGCCAGTACCTGTGCGATCAATTGGTTCTTGCCTGGTAGTAGCGCCAATGCTTTAACATCGTCAGCACTTATAAAGACGCCCTCGCTAGTAATGCCACCGACGAATTGTATGGTAGGCGCAGTTTTAGCAAATTTTGCTAGTACTTGAGCCGATGCCACTTCGTCGTTTGCATTAAAAGCATATAAAATCTGTCCTTTTAGCGCGCTTGTGTCAACATTCTTAAATCTATCACTAGATGAAAGAGCCTTGATGACTAGGCGGTTTTTGACGACTTTTACGTATGTTGAGTTTTCACGAGCTGCTTTACGTAGCTCTTGCAACTCTTTAACGCTGGTACCAGTGTAAGCCGCTAGTACGGTGAGTTTTGAAGTATCTAGAAGTCCAGTGACTTCATCGAGTACTTCGTTTTTCTTTATTCTACTCAGTGCCATATTTGTTTGGTTCCTTTTGTAGTTAATTTCAGTCATCGACCACAACTGATAGTTACCGAAATAAAAAGTCTTTGACTATTCATCAAAGACTTTTGTAATTCGAAGAGATATAAATCTGACCTCGGTAGCATTTTTACATGTTGTTTCACAACTTCATCGCTACTGTCTTTGGTAACAGACGTATTGTAGGTGATTTAACAGATTAAGTCAAGTTAATGCAACACTAGGTATTAGGCTATGAGGCTGCACCTCGCCTAGCTATTGCCACAGCTGTCATTTCTTCGATCGTTATTGATTCTGATTGACCATCAACAAGGCGAATACTGCCGTCGTAGCCAACCACTGGTGTTTGTGGTGCGTCAGAGGGTAGTAGTACTCGTCTTCTCTCGAGATAATTACGATATTGTTGCATTACTTGCTCAGTTGGCATTACTTCAGACGGGTCAATAGTATCATCACCGACATATTCCCCTCCATAAAACTCTCTCATGCCCCTTTGATTAGTGTCTGTCATATTTAGCTTTCTTTAAAATTATGGTTGCTGAATTTGTATTTCAATAGTGTCGCCCGGGTCTTCGGGATGTGTTTCGGCATAGTTATCAGGCAATACCCCAAAATAGTTACTTGGTGGCGGGGCAGGAAATTTCCTACCCTCTTGTTGCAGTTTCAAAATTCTATCATTGTTCGATTCGTAAGGTGGCATGTCGTCGGGGTAATCAGTGGCACTCATGACAGATTCCGAATTATCAGACACAGGAGTAATGCTAATATTTGGTAGTGGCAACCCTCTATGCGACCTTAGCGCGCGCAGCCCAGCTCTCTCAAATGCTCCGTTTCTGCCGTTATTTTTGCCAGCATCTGGTACGTATGCTCTGCCCATCATTATGGCGTCGCCGCTCGATATACCAATAGCCATGTCATTAATTGCTTGTCTTCTAATACCAGTCATTTCTACTCCTATACTTAAAATTAAAAAGCTCTAACATTTGTTAGGGCTCTGTTGTTCTTGGCTGTACCCGGCGTTTGTCTTTGTTTGACTTACGCGGCCCCAACTAAATCAGGGCACAGCCTTGGAAGGTTGAGCACGAGAAGCAATTGGTTAGAAACAGTTTTCATTGCGTGGAAGTATATAGCAACACAAAACTATGGTCAATAGCCAAGATTAATATAGTCAAAATAGTGTTTAAATAATAACTAGTACATAACACAATTGAGTGTATTGACAAAATGGTGTATAATATAACCTGTTTTTGAGAATATATAAAAACATAATTCAAAATAATTTGATCACAAGGGCGATATGAGTGCGACTGAAAAACGGGGGATTCAACGGATAATGTCACTAGACGATGCCGAAGCGCAACGCTTGGCTTTTGTTAAATTTGGTGCTGAGCTCGATGCATTGGGTCGGAAACGGATAAAGGGTAATGATATGGCTATTCGTGCCGTTCAGATCATAAAGAATGAGGTCGAGCCCCAGTATGTCAATCCAGAGGACCCAAGCAATAAAGTAATCCGTCCAATGACGTTCAAATATGGCGATGAGCTAACGGCCCCAAAACTGGATTCTTTTTTAAAGGGTCTAAGATTTGTTGGCGCCGAAAACGGCTTAATCTTGCCCGATGTTAGTATTCATGAGGTCGATGAAACGCCAATTACTTGGGCGACCTACGAGCCAAGCGGTGCCCACATTACTGCTAGTGTAGTTTCGACGGAACATGAAGAGCATCAACGAATACGTAGACTATATCCCGAGATCAGAAAAAACATTGGTGATATGGCTATTTTTCAGCTCGTCAGGCCTGGTGACGGAATTTTTTAGTCGATTTGCGATAATTTGAACTGTGTATAGCGTTCGGCTGCTAGTCTTGTCAGTTCTGGGTCTTCGTCTTGATTAACAAACTTCATGGCTTCACCAAGCAGAGGGTGGACTTCACTAAGCCTGGAGTGCATTTCTCTGACTAACTTACGGTAGCCTGGATGACCTTGTGGCGTCGTACGCAGTTCATGAAAATGAAATGCTTGACGAGCGTTATAAGTGATCTTCCAGCGCATTTTGTGCCCTAGGAGTGTGGCGTACTGAGCTTCGAGCTCATAGCCAGCCGATCGAAGCTCACTATTAAGCCGAAGACTAATGTCAAAGCACTCGTCAAACTTATCACTAAGTCCTGCTTCTTCTACTAATGCTGGCACTTCGTATCCATAACGTGGAGTAAGGAGCTGCCATTCTAAATCATCAACCATGCGATGACGCTGCAAGTCACGGAATATCCCATAGTCACAGATAAGGTCCCAGCTGTAATGGGCCTTCTCTATTGCTCGTCCTGGTTTATGACGACGATTAAGCCTCTCACCTATATACGCTTTAAACACTTCTTCCCTTTTTTCGTATGGCCACTTCTCGACTTCTTTAGTGATTTCATCCAACGATAGGTTGCTATGTTCGTATAGCATATCTGGCACAAGATCTAGCTCATTACGGGGCCAGATAGCCTCAAGCCTTACTTCATCTAGGTGTTGTCCGTATTTGTCGGGTAAATTGTTCTTTGCCATCGCCTTGACGGCGTTATATGTATTGGCTCGATAAGCAATTGCAGCACCGCCACGCTCTGGTTTATCTGCTCGCTCGAGTAGTGACGGCAAAACCTTTCTGGCTTCGTTCAGAATCTTCTGACCAACCTGCTGGGCTTCAGGTAATTCGTCGGCCAGTAGGTGCATAATTAAGCTTTCTAAAGCTTGGCCCGATGCAAAGATACCAACAGTTGACTTAGTCGATACCGGTAGGACAGGGCGTATGGCGTCACAGGCTTGTGCCCGAGTTGCTCCAAGCCAGGCCGCATCTTGTTCTGCCTTCGGTATTTTGCTATTTCGCCTGACATAGTCGCTCAGTTCACGGACCATAAGGGAGTAAACATCAAAAATTTCATCCATGGCGGTCTTGTACTTTAATTTGGTTTCTAGGTCAAAATTGTCAGGCGTGAAATAACGATACTTACCACGCGCATCTTTCTGATCAAAGTATATATACCTGGTTGACTGCTCCAGATAAGCGGCAAGCCTACCCCACTCCAGTTTCTTAGTTAATAGGTTGGAGGCGTTTTCGACCACAATATGCTGTCCAACAAGTTGTTGAACGGAATCGTCTCCATAGGCAGTAATTACTCGTTGTAAAAGCTTTTCATCCTTGCCTGCCTGACCGGCAAATTCATCAAGAAGGGTTATTCGCATATCATCACCGCGACGACTAAGTCGCGCCATTGCGGCAGCAATCGTAACTGGACTTAATTCTTGGCTAAAGGCATAAACGTCGTCTTCGGTCTCGCTGACATATTTTGCTAACTCAGCGTAGCCAGCGTCGGTAATAGTAAAACGACCTTCGTCGTCCTTAGTCAGCAGTGGTTCATTAGACGTTTTTGAGACTACTTTGCTAGTAACTGACGGCTGGTTGACTATGGACTTTGCCTCTTGTCTGGAAGCTAGTAATTGTGCGACGTGTGCCCAAACGCTCTTAAAGACCTCTAGTGGTTCGCCTATTGCCGAAACTACGGGTAGATTACGATTCTTTGCTTCAATTAAGTAACCGTCACGGACTTTAGTCAGGAAATCTTCCGGAAGGTTATCAAAACGCTCGCCTTGATAGCGTCCCTTGACTCGTTCGCGCAAATGTTCAATCGGTGCATCTAGAACGATAGTAAGGTCGGGTTCCATATCGCCAACTGCAAAACCAATAATGTTATTAATGGTGTCATACTCGGGCACGTCACCACGGCCATAGTATTGGATGGCTAGTGTTGTTAGATAATTGCGGTCAACTATGCAAGTTACGCCCTGTTCAACACTTTCCCGTATGACCTGAAGCGACTGAGACCTAGCTGCGTTATAAAGTAGCACTTCAGTCCTAGTATTCATCGGGTACTGTGGACTTTGGGTAAGGTGTCGTATTGTACGAGCCGTTAAGTCGCTCTGACTGTCTGGTTCACGCAACAGCCTAACTGCCAGACCCGATGCCTGAAGATATTTTGCCAGTATTTTAATCTGAGTAGTTTTGCCTACTCCCTCAGCTCCTTCAATAACGATGTATTTACCTTTTATCATAGCTTCTATCAGTCATAGACTGACCCCTCAACTTTATCTGGAGTAGAGCGTTTATCGAGATAGGCTTTAGGCAGCATCATATCTGGTGACCAGGTTTTGATAATTGTATCAAGGTCAGTACCTTTTTGATATTTACCGCTGAAGCTGTTATCTCTACCTAGCCCATAGTCACCGTCAACTTCGCCAGTTTCATGAAAAACAATCTGGGCAATACGCTCACCTACTGGTAAAACAACTGTTTCTCGCTCATTCAGGTTATAAATCTCTAGTGTCAGACGGTTTATGTAGCCCGGATCAATCCAGCCAGCATCAAAACAGACAGCCACACCGTTGCGGCCCCAACTCGAGCGACTTTTGACCTCACTAGCACCTGGAGCTTTTATGCCAAAAAACTCGTGAGTATGAGCAAGGATGCGCTCACCTGGTTTTAATGCAATCACTGGGTGTTCTGGTGGGATGCCGACGAGCGGCTTAAAGCCATTGAGCTTACACCATTGTTCGTGCGGCAAAGCCTTAAAAGGACCTTCGAAATATCGTTCAACATCCTCGGCGTCAAAGGGGTTATAGATTGTGCGTTCGTTCATCTTCTCAATACGATAATAGTAATAGCCAAGTGTGACATCAAGGCTAGCGTGACTGACATGCTTAGGATTAAAAGGCACGCAAACGATGTGACCCTCATCCATGGCACGACGTATTTCAATATTGCTATAAACTCCCAAGTACCCTCCAAATCTCTGCTAGTATCTATTGTACGTGACAATTTGACATGAGCGCAATATCTATAGTGAAATATTACAACCTTTTGTGAAGGTGTGAGATTGCGTTAAGGGCCGTGGGCTTAAATAAGCAATAATGAATCAGAAAGAGAAAGGAAAAATAGTATTAGTATATGGGAAGTCTGAAGATTCGTTCCTGGTTGCATTCTGTTGCTTTACACCCTCTTGCACTAGATTAGCTCAATCGCCTTGCTATCATAGTCTTTACGCATCAGCACCAAGAAAGTTAGACCATAGTTGTTGCCCGGACCCTTTGGAACGACTTTTTTGGAGATTTCGATCCAGTCACCCTTGTCATAGACTGGGAAAAAACGGTCGCCTACTATGTCGGCATCAATTTCTGTCAGATACATATGATCAACAATTCCTCTATCAAGACAATATTTATAAAGTCCGCTACCGCCAACAATGAAAACTTCTTCGGTCGGTGACAGGGCACTAGTGGCGGCTAAGGCTTGCTTAAGACTAGTGGCTAATTCGAACCCATCATGTACAGAATTGAGGCTGCTCGAAACCACAATATTGCGGCGATTTATCAATGGTTTCTGACGATGACTATAGATTGATTCATACGTATGGCGGCCCATGATAACCGTAGCGCCATCAGTTATCTTATTGAAATGAGCCTTATCCAGTGGCAAATTCCAGGGTAATTGGTTGTTATTGCCAATAACACGATTGTTTGTGTAGGCGGCGATAATTGAAATCATAGAAATTAATTTTAATTAAATCTTTTGGTTTGGTAAAGCTTTTGTAGACTATTATCGGCGATATCTTTGACGACTTGCTTGGCGCACTTCAACATGTCTTCTACGGTGCCATTACTAACAATCGTACTATCGGTTGGTATATTGTCACGTTCTCGTTCGGTCGGGTCGAGCATGTCGTATTGCAAATGATCGGGCCTATAGACTTTTACAATAGCCCCACCAGCCCTGTGTACATTGTTGGCGTCGCGAGGGAATCTGAGACCGCCAATGATGCAAATCTTATAGCCGGCGTCTTCTGACGCTTTGACCCTACGAATAATCTCATCGTACCAAATGTCTCCACTGACGCGCTGAACCAAATAGCCTCCAAGCCATTGCAATATTGGTCGGTACGCCTCCTTATTATCGACGGTAATTTCTTGATGAAGCATGGCTGGGTTACGCTGCAGGCTTTCAAGGTGGAGCATAAGTTTGTCGTATTCGATAGGATGGCGTTCGGCATCACTTTGATCAATTTCTATTTGCGAAAAGGTGCATTTCTGATGAACAATTTCTTCTAAGATCGCTGGTAGCGGCTTTAGCCAGTCGTTGATACTTTCTACACTATAGCGGTCTGGTAGCTTAGCTGTTGCTTTGTGCAGGGCGTTAGCAACTTCAGCAATTATAAGGCTAGATTCAAATCGTATCGTTGAATCTTCAAAGCTTTTTACAGCCTTTGCAAACGTACTCTTGCCATGACCAATAGGCCCAGTCATACCGATAATAATCATAAGCTTTATCTTACCAGTTTGATACGACTATGGGAACTGCATTTTGAGCGAAATTTAGGACAAAGTAACTTTGATGCTCGGACCCATTGATGTCGTCATGTGGATAGATTTAACAAACACGGCACCTTTAAGTGAAGCTGGTTTAGCTGACTTAATAGCCGAGATAACTGCATCGGCGTTCTTTTCAAGCTTGTCGACACCAAAGCTAACCTTACCAACGGCCAGGTGTACGATACCAGTACTATCAACGCGGAATTCAACCTTACCGGCCTTTGCCTCTGTAACGGCCTTAACAACATCGGCAGTGACCGTACCGCTTTTGGGATTGGGCATTAGCCCCTTTGGACCTAGGACACGAGCATATTTACCTAATTTTGGCATCATAGCCGGTGTACAAATCAGAATATCAAAATCGATAACATTCTTATCTAGTTCAGCAAAAATATCATCACTACCAGCTTTGTCAGCACCAGCCTTAAGAGCGGCTTCGACATCCTTAGTATCGGCTAGAACGGCAATTTTAATCTTTTTACCAGTACCCGATGGCAGGGCTATGCTACCACGAATGTTCTGGTCGGCTTGACGAGGATCGACTGCTAAGTTAATGTGCAACTCAACGCTAGCGTCAAACTTAACTGGGCTTGTCTTGATTACTGTAGCAAGAGCATCCTTGAGTTCATAAACCTTATACTTATCAACAAGTTCGTGGGCTTTTCGGTAGGCCTTACTGCGACGTTCTAGAACACTTCTAGCTGGCTTTTGATGGTGCTTTGGTGCTTCAGCCTGTTCTTCAGTCTTATGCTTGCGTTCTTCCTTAGCAACTTCTGCCTCGGCTTCTTTGATGGCCTTAGGGCTACGCTTACCAGCCTTTGCGAGCTTAATTTCAGCAACTGGAGTCTCTACAACCGCAGTTGTCTCAACAATTTCTGTTTCTTTAGCGACAACTTTGGGTGCTACTTTTTTTGATTTTGGACTAGTCGCCTTAGCGACTTTCTTGGCTTCCGCCATAATGACTCCTTCGTGGTATTAACGGCTGTTCAAGGCCTCCCACAAATTAAATTTTATTACTTTAACTATAGCATTTAACAGAGTTATTGACAAGTTTAGTAAAAGAATACTCGGTCGATTGCAGTCACCGGGTCTCGACTCTCGCCTAATTTTGTCGAAGTCCGTACAAATGCTCGTCTATTAGCCTCAGAACCGAACTGATTAACGAAGTCAACTACAACTCGACTGTCATTCACTACCAGGCGACCCACTTTTCCTTCGTGGATCAGCTCGTATAGCCTTCCTAAATTCTCTGGAGGTCGGTGACCAGGAATATGCTCCTGAACGGCGTGGCTCATAAAGCCGATTGCACCCTTATTAAAGGTTGATAAATCCATAGACGGCTAGCCTTCGACAACAACACCCATACTACGAGCTGTACCAGCTACCATCTTGGCAACGGCTTCAACGTCGTCAGTATTCATATCTCGAGCCTTAGCTTCGGCAATTTCGTGTAATTGAGTCTGTGTCAGTTTCTTAGCAATTTTCTCACTGTTTGGCTTGCCAGAACCCTTTTCGATACCTAATTTGGCACGAATCATATCGTCAGTTGGTTGTGTAACGACACGGAACGACATGGTTCTATCTTCGTAGATTGCAATATGTGCGGTGACTGTAACATTACCAAGATCACGAGTTTGGTCGTTAAATGGTTGGATGAAATCCATCATGTTAACGCCATACTGACCGAGCGTACTACCTACTGGTGGCGCAGCAGTTGCTTTACCGGCAGGGATCTTAAGTTTCAAATTTGCTGTAATTTTCTTAGCCATAATAATTTAACTTCTTTCTTGTACCGAGGTTTGAAGCTCCTGCGGTAAAACGTGCGTAACTTAACTACAATTATACTACAGATTACCTCTGTTGTCTAGAACTTCCATGGCTTCTTGTGTGCTGACACTTGAAAGCATCGATAAGCTACCAAGAATTACATGTACCCCACCGAACAATGGATTTGATAGTTCTGTTTCAGCAGCTCCGATAGCAATCGACACAATTCCAACGTAAAATGCTGTGCGCTCAATCACAGGCAACTGTTCTGCAAAGTTTGCCATCCGAGCGGAGATTTCAAAAAGACCCATCGCGCTAAATATCCAAACTGGACTAGGTCTTTTTAACTTGAAGGCTGTCGAGTTCGACTGGCGTTTCACGGCCGAACATATTAACTAGAACTTTTAGCTTACCCTTAGCGTGATCAATTTCGTTAATCGCGCCGTCAAAGCCCTTAAATGGTCCATCAGTAATACTAACGACGTCGCCAATATTGTAGTCCATCTTGAATTTAGGCTGATCGATACCCATACGCTTTTGAATCTTATCCATTTCGTCATTATCGATTGGTGTTGGCTCGGTGCCGCTACCGACGAAACCAGTGACACTTGGCGTGTTACGGACGATGTACCAAGCGTCTTCTGATAACTTCATTTGAACCAGTACATAGCCTTGGAAAATCCGTTTTTCGACGACTTTGCGTTTGCCGTTCTTAATTTCGATCATTTTCTCTTTTGGTACTAGAACCTGAAAAATTTTATCTTTCATGTCTAGACTTTCGGCGCGCTGACGAATACTTTCTGCCACTTTTTCTTCATAGCCACTATAGGTATGAATGGCGTACCATTGTTTGCTAGTGTCGTATCTTTTACTCATGGTCTATCTCCTTAGAATGATTACTTAAGAACTACTTTTCTGAATATGATGTCTAACCCGTAGTCGACAACGGCTACAAGAATTCCAAAAATGATAGCAAAGGCAAAAACCGCAAGTGTCAACTTAGTGGTTTCCTTGCGATCAGGCCAGGTTACTTGTTTAAGCTCTGCCCATGATTCACGAAAATAGCGTGGTATGACATAGCGTCGCTTGTTCATGAACCGACCAACTCTGTTGTCAGGTAACGGCAAGTAGTACTCTTGCTTACCAATCTTGCGGGCAACTTTAATTGGTCTCACGACTTTACTGGCGGTTGAGCGAATCCTTCGTTTCTTGATAGGCGCATCTGTAACGGCCTGAGCCTTTTGTCGAACAGTCTCCGTACTTGTGCGTAGCTTTCGTTTTGTCTTCGGTTTATCGGCCATATCTCTCCCTTACCCTAACCAATTTAAAAAGTCTACCGTGAAATAGTAGACTTTGGTTCAAAGTCAAGTCTACCCCATATGGTGATATTGGTCAAGGCCAGAACTTAATCTAATAATAAACTTTCGAAATTGGAGGACAGCCCATATAACCTAATGAGTATCGTACACTGCGACAATCCTATATAGTAAGGTTATGCTTATTGTGTATTTCATAGGATTCTTGACCGAAATACTGATAGTCACTAGCTGGTTCTGGCCTTATCGATTTTGGGTAATTGGCATAACCGTATCTCTGACTTCTATAGCTACTGGGGTTCTCGTTGGTACTAACCTTAACTTGATTACCTTGCTAATATTGGTTGTTTCTCTTTTCAGAATCATAAACGTACTTAGGGTTGCCGAGCAGCGAATGAACGAACACTACCTAAGACGTGTGGTTTTAAGGTGTAGTTTGTATTTAATCTCAGGACAGATCTTAATTTATATATTTTGGCAATTAGTAACTAAATCTATGCTTAACCAGATTCCAACAAGCAGTGTTTTTATGGCTATAGCTTCGGCTCAAGTTGTTGTCTGTATAGGACTGCTAACAATTACTAAACGAACGCTCGCTAAGACCAAATTTAGGCCACTGAGTCGTCATTATTCTGACCATGAGTTGCCAACCGTTACTGTAGCAATACCGGCACGTAACGAAAGTGACGAACTCAACCATTGCCTAGACGCCGTTACGGCTAGCGACTACCCTAAACTTGAAGTGATCGTACTTGATGACAGTTCGCAAGACAGAACACCCGACGTAATAAAAGACTTTGCGCGCGCCGGAGTTAGATTTATTCACGGCGAGGTACTACGAACAAACTGGGTTGCAAAAAACCAAGCCTATGAACAGTTAACTAGGGCCGCAACTGGTGAGTTCATATTGTTTATAAGTGTTGATACTCTAATTAGTCCAACAACAGTTCGGGCCCTTGTAACAAGTGCGCTGGACAAGCATAAAGCAATGCTTTGTGTCATGCCAAAACAGCAAGTTGTTAGTGACCAGTCGCTCGTATTACAGCCTATGCGCTATTGGTGGGAACTAACATTACCACGACGAATTGCTAATCGACCGGCTGTAACGACTAGCTGTTGGATGATTAAGCGTCAATCGATTGATAAATTCGGTGGTTTTGAGGCAATAAGTCGTGCGGTTCTGCCAGAAGCTTACTTTGCTAGACGACTTATAACAACAGATGAATATAGCTTTGTTAGAAGTAACGGTAATATAGAGCTGATGTCGAGCAAAGACAAGCACGACCAATTTGAACGCACAATTCGGGTGCGTTACCCTGAGGCTCATCGCCGACTAGAACTTGCGCTTCTGATTACGCTTAGTGAAATCTTTTTATTTCTGTCACCATTCGCGATACTTTTCTACGGTCTTGTTGCCGGTTCAAGTATTCTGACGGTTATTAGCCTGATGGGTGTCGGCTGTCTGCTATATATTCAGTACTTAATCTCAATGGCCTCAGTTATGAACTTCAAAATATGGCAAGTGGTTAAGTTGCCGGTGATGGCTATGACTGAAATAGCGCTTGGGCTTTACTCGATGTATAAGTATGAGTTTTCTACTGTTGACTGGAAAGGCAGAAATATCGCCCTGCCAGTTATGCATGTTATCCCCTTACCCGAAAGGCAATAGCTAGTCACTAGAAATAGGGGTTATGTTTCCTGATTTCGCGTCTAAGTTGCCTAGCGTTTGGCATGCACCGCTCAAAGTCGGTCCAGAACACGGCACCGTGGTTATGGACTTTGGTGTGAACTAATTCGTGTACGAGTACGTAATCAATCAAGTTCCATGGTAGCAACATCAAGAATATATTAAGAGTTATGTGGTTTTGATGACTACAACTCCCCCAGCGCGCTTTAAGTTGCTTAAAATCAACTGATTTGTAAGTAAACTGGTGCAGGTTAGCAAGACCGACTAAGCGTGCCGGCAATAGTTGTTCTGCTTCTTGCTTCAGTGCTCTTAACCCAGCCCTCTTTATAGCCATCTGTACCTCGCTGGAGTCAACTCTCAGTTGATTTGAGTGTGTTACGCGAAGCTCAGTCGCAGTTACTCTCGTCTTTATCCTTACAGCTGTCTCTGACTCAATTATTACTAAACGATGAAACTTACCTATTAAGTCACCATTCTTATAACTCTGACTTGGGCGTTTGTGGTCGGCTATCCAGGCCTTGCGTGTATTAACAAAAGCAACCGCCGACTGATACGGCACCCAAGACGGTAGACTTACACGTACTTTATTGTCAGCAGTTAAACTAATCTTAATAGCTCTTGCAGTGCGCCGTTTAACAAATGTGACATCGCCAATGCCGTTAATTTCGATTATTTTTTGTGACATTATTTAACGAATTGTGATGTTGCGACGAGTCATATCAACCCGTCCAGCGCTCATATTAGGCACTAAATTGACCATACCCGGCTTAACAACACCCGTATTTACACTGTCGGCACGAAGTAAGCCGAGTTCGTACATTCTCTTAGTGACTGCACTTTTCTGTGTGTTGAAGGTGTGTTTACCACTAATGACAATGTACTGCTCAGATTCAACTGGATTTTGCATGTGCATAATATAGTTTTGGAAAGATTGACGATCGTAGGAAACTGCATATTTATCGTCACTCTTGCGCCGATCTCTTAACGATAGTCGTGCAAGGGCACTTTCAGGATCGATCTGTAGCCAGACCAATACGACCTGAGCCTTGGCCTTGGCTGCAATCTCACGTAGCTGACGTCGCTCGCTAGCGCGCATGGCATTTGTATCAAAAACGACACTAACTCCAGCCTGCAGGAACTCTGATGTCATATATTTCATCAGGTGACTTACGATATCGTTTTCTTGTTTATCATAACGGGGCTGGTCAAAAAGTTCACTACGAATACGGTCGCCCTGTACGTGAGCAGCTACAATATCTTCTGTAAGTTGTCTAGCAAAGTGGGTTTTACCAGCTCCTGGGAAGCCATATAAAAGTACTAATAAGGGATGGGTTGGTATTAGTTTACTCATGTCACTATATTGTATATCAGATTAAGCCAATTGTGCAAAGTTCAAAATTATGCCGTTTTAAGGTAAAATGTACCTGTCTCAAGCCCTCATGAATGCCAGACTTGAGATATTTCTGGGATTTGATAGCGTACCGCAAGCCAGTTGTAGCTCGCCGTTACTGGTGCGGAACGTAAAATCAAAGCACAGAAATAGCCGAGAAGCCAGTTTACTGGCTGGTCTGGAATTCATGATATAGGGGTATAGTACAGCGGTTAGTACAAAGGTCTCCAAAACCTTAGACCGTGGTTCGATTCCACGTACCCCTGCCAAAGTAAAAAGACCTGTCGAAAGATAGGTCCTTTTACTTAGCATGTGTTTGGTCTCGAGCCACGGTCTGCGACAGGCTTGCCTGGCGCGAAGATCGTATTTCGCTATTTAGTCTGTTGCCTGAGGCCTCTCGGCGCACAGATTAAATATACCTTGGTATTCCACGTACCCCTGCCAACGCAAAAAGGTCAGCTCGCAGAATTGGCCTTTTTACTTTGCAGAGCTACTTTGTATCGAGCCACGGTCTGCGACAGCTCCAGCCGACGACTAGACCACGGAAGGCCAGTCCTTGTTGTCTTTATACACAAAATAAATTATTGCTTAGGTTATAATTAAACTAAAGTATAAATTGATAAATCATTTAGGAGGAGTGTCGATGAAAAGTTTTAATTATAAACCCAAGAAAGCCTTTGCAATAACTAGCCTGTTGTTGCTAGTCATTGTTGCCGGCCTTGGATTCAGAACGGCTGCTGCCGTTTGCGTGCCAAAAGATGATCAAGGTCACGTATTTACAGTCAAAAACGGCCCGACTGACGGCTATACCCTACTCTCCTCATATATAGCCGATAACCTTTACACCAACCCTGGTGAAGTTAGGATGATTGATAGGACTGGACGCGTCGCACACAGTTGGCACACAAAGTACCAACCGCTGTATGCAAAGTTAGAAAAATCTGGAAATATTTTTGTAACGATGACACCTCCTATAGTGCAGGCCAACTACCCAAGTGCCGGCACCACAGGTGTAATCCAAGAACTCGACTGGAACTCGAATGTACTCTGGGAGTACAAAGACGATCAAATGACACACTCTTTTGATGTGTTACCAAACGGAAATATTGTCTATGACAGATGGGAAAAAGCACCTGATAGCTTCTCAGAAAAAGTTGTCGGTGGGTTTCCGAGTACAGTCATACCTGTTTGGACAAATAGCGTAATTGAAGTAAATCGCGACAAAAAAATTGTTTGGGAATGGCATATGCCCGATCATTTGAATCCTGAAGATTTCAAGCTTGCTTCAGCAACACCAAAGCGTGACTGGGCACACGTTAACTCTGTAAAATATGTCGAAAGTAACCCCTTAACCCACAAGCCCGCCTTCTTAGTTAGTTCTAGGCACACCAGTACTGTCTTCTTCATTGACGCCACTAATGGTGATGTAATCTGGCATTCCCCTAAAGGATTGTTTTCATACCAGCACGACGCCACTTACCTAGCAAATGGACACATAATGGTATTTGATAATGGTTTTAACCGCGAGGACAGCAAGCCTGCACTGTTTAGTCGTGTCGCTGAAGTCGACCCAACTACTAGTAAAGTCACCTGGGAGTACAAGGGCGGCGATAGTGCAATTGAACAGCTAGCCATGGAGTCGAGTATCATGGGCGGTGCTGACAGGTTGCCAAATGGTAATACCCTAATCACTATCAGTACTCAAGGTAAGGTCTTCGAGGTCACACCAGACAAGAAAGTCGTATGGGAATATGACGAAAGATTCTCTAACTCGGCTGGCGATAACCCAATCAACTTCAAGAGTGTTGAATACTATCCTGACGACACCAGCTGGGCTAACAAAGTTACCAACAAATCGCTTGCTCGTTTTGTTTGTAAGTAAACTTCTTCAAACAAAGGTATATAGTGTTTTGAAATATATGTTATAATATACTTATGTCTGAAAATTGTGTTGGTTGTACACCCGAAAAAATCAAAGCATGTGATCGAAGATTCATGGTTACTGCTAATTTGTATGACCAAGGAGTACGCATGCGCGATGGCTTAAGGGCGCTAGGGTCCGCCTCCGACAGGAATTGAACAGAGCACGGCATAAACCTCAGCCTGTCTTCTTTACTTGACGCCCAAACTGAGGTCGATTGTCAATTATCCGCTATGCAGATAGTCGAAAGAGTCGTTGAGGAGAGTTATCGACGAACCTGGGAGTCCGCTTAGTTCTCTAATTAAGTTTGTCTTCCGTAATAAAGCATAAAAACTAAAAAATTGCTGTGATTTTGTCATTGATTCTAATGAATATGTTTATGTTATAAAACAAGGGTAATTTAGATTGCGCACAGCGAGATAAATCACTATAATCATAAGCAGAAATAAATAGGTACAAAAGGGTCAATGAAAATACTGATGCTTGGGTGGGAATTACCCCCACATAACAGTGGTGGACTTGGAGTGGCGTGCTTCCAGCTCTGTAAAGCCCTAGCTCAGAAGGGCGCTGACATTGAATTCATCCTCCCCTACACTGCCGAACATGACATTGATTTTATGAATATTCACTCGGTCAGTCCACAGGGCGTAAAGGATATTATTAAGTCAGGCATCGCTTACGACAGCTATAAGTACGTCTATGTAGATGGCACTGAAGAGATTATTGACATCTACGGTCAACAACTTTCTTACGAATTATCGGTCGAAAAACTAGCAGAGATACTTGAGTTTGACGTAATTCACGCTCACGACTGGTTAACATTTAAAGCCGCCATGCGGGCTAAAGTTCTAAGTGGTAAACCGATGATAGCCCATGTCCACTCGCTAGAGAGTGACCGTGCAGGTGGTAAATCAGGTAATCCTTATGTCCACGAAATCGAATATATGGGTCTGATGATGGCCGACAAAATCGTGGCAGTTAGTGAATTCACCAAACAGACCATTATCAACGACTACGGCATTCCTGCCGACAAAATTGATGTCGTACACAACAGCATCGACATCGATATGGTCCAGCCACTGAGTGGCGAAAACGCCTATCAGTATTTAACGAAAATGAAGGCAAACGGTTATAAAGTCGTAACTAATGTTGGTCGACTAACAATTCAAAAAGGCCTGACCAATCTACTACGTGCTGCCAAGGAAGTCGTCTACCGAATGCCTAAAACAGTTTTTCTATTAGTTGGTAGCGGCGATCAGTACTATGAGCTCATAACTCTCGCTGCCGAGCTAGGCATTACCCGAAATGTAATCCTAACTGGCTTTCAACGCGGCAAACAGTGGCGTGATGCATTTGCAGTCGCCGATTTGTTCGTCATGCCATCTGTCTCTGAACCCTTTGGAATCGTACCACTCGAAGCCATAAGTTATGGCGCACCGACATTGATCACAAAGCAATCTGGAGTGGCAGAAGTGTTGATTAATAGTTTAAAGGTCGACTTTTGGGACATTAACGAAATGGCTAACCAAATCGTCGGTGCTCTAGAGAGCGACTCACTTCGCCAAGTTTTACTTGCCAACGCCCTGAACGAATACCGAGGCATGTCCTGGAATAATTCGGCCGATAAAATGATGGGTCTATATCAGGCGCACTCGACAGGGGTTTTGGCATGAAAAAAGCAATTGTTTTATACATGCACGTTCACCAGCCCTATCGAATTCGTAATTACACAATCTTCGATGCTGGCGTTAATCACGACTATTTCGATGCCGATTATAGCCACAATACTTCTAACGCCCGTATTATTCGCAAAGTTTCCGACAAGTCCTACTTGCCAACAAATGCTAAGTTAATGGAGCTATTAAGTAGCCACTCTGAATTTAAGCTCAGTCTGTCAATAAGTGGCACTCTAATAGATCAATTAACTGAGTGGGCTCCGGAAACGCTAAAATCTTTCCAGGAACTGGTTGCTACTGGCCGTGTTGAGATTGTAGCTGAAACTTATCACCATAGCTTGGCTTTCTTCTACTCACGACCTGAGTTTGAGGCACAAGTTAAAATGCACCGTGAAAAAATCGAAGAATTATTTCACCAAACTCCTAAAGTATTTCGTAACACCGAGCTGGCTTACAACAACGAACTTGCCAATTGGGCAGAATCAGCTGGCTATAAGGGTATCTTGGCCGAGGGCTGGGATCCAATCTTACAATGGCGCAGCCCTAACTTCGTCTACAAAACGCCCGGCAACGAGAACTTAAAGCTACTCGTCAAAAACTATAAACTTAGCGATGACATTGCCTTTCGCTTTGGCGACAGTAACTGGTCCGAGTGGCCGCTGACAGCCGATAAGTTTTCTCACTGGTTAAACGATTCTGGTGACGCCACTAACTTCAACCTATTTATGGACTACGAAACTTTCGGTGAGCATCAGTGGGGTGAGTCCGGTATTTTTGACTTCTTGGAGCACTTGCCAAACGAGTGGCTGAAAAACCCAAATAACACCTTCATGACAGTCAGCGAAGCAATGGATGAACATGAAACAGTCGGTGAGCTCGATATGCCCTACACCGTCACATGGGCTGATACTGAACGTGATTTGAGCGCCTGGCTGGGTAATGCTATGCAGCAGCAGTCAATTCTTGCGCTTTACGGTTTAGAAGATAAAATCAAAAATAGTGGTGATTTATCGCTAATCAACGACTGGCGTCGACTACAAACATCAGACCACTTCTACTACATGTGTACCAAATGGTTTAACGACGGCGACATCCACGCCTACTTTAGTCCTTATGACACACCATACGAAGCTCACATTGCCTTTATGAACGCTTGGCACGACTTGCAGTTCCGCTTAGGTGAAAAAGGACTGCTCTAATGGCGCGGCCAGTCATCCTAGGTAATAGTAGCCTTACCGTAGGCCTAAACGAACAAGGGCTAGTCCACGACTTCTATTACCCTTATGTAGGCGAAGACAACCTAACTACTGCCCGAAATGCCCATCATAAGATAGGTATCTGGGTAGATAACACATTTTCGTGGGTTGATGATGGCACTTGGCTAATTAGCGTCGACTTTCGTGACGATGCTCTGATTAGTCATATTACGATGAAAAACACGGTTCTTAGGGTAGAAATAGCTATGCAAGACTTTGTCGACAGCGAGTTTAATGCCTTTTGTCGTCAAATGACTTTGACAAATATCGCCGACCACAAGCGTGAAATTCGGGTTTTCTTCCACCAAGTTTTTCAGATTTCTAGCGCCGGTCGAGCCGATACTGCCTTATTTGTGCCCGATGCGAACTATATTCTTGATTATAAAGGTCGCTGTAGCCTGCTTATCTATGCCAAAGATCAGGATGGACACCACTTTGACCAGTATGCCGTCGGTGGCTATGGCGTCGAGGGTAAAGAAGGCACCTATCGTGACGCAGAAGATGGCGAGCTATCAGGCAGTGCCGTTGAGCACGGTGGTGTTGACTCGGTTGTTAGAGTTACTAGTAATGTCGAAGGCAATAAGTCCACACTTATAGACTATTGGGTTGTCGCCTCCGATTCTCAATATAGCGCCGAAAAAATCCACGATGAAATCTTAGCAGAGACAATTGAAGTCCGTCGCGATAAAACTGTTGAGCATTGGCATAATTGGTTGTCAACTGCCGACAAATCCTTTGAAAAAGTCGAGCATAAGTACCTCAGTCTATTTAAAAAATCGCTAATGATGATAAAGGCCCATACTGATAAACATGGTGGCGTGATTGCTTCCTGCGACTCCTCTATTTATAACTACGGACGAGATTACTACAGCTACGTTTGGCCTAGAGATGGTGCTTATGTCATGTGGCCATTGATTCGTCTAGGATTCAAGGCCGAGCCTAAAGCATTTTTCCGTTTTTGCCGTGACATTATCTCGCAAGAGGGCTTTATGATGCACAAATATCAGCCCGACAAAGCTGTTGGTAGTACCTGGCATCCTTTAATTCATAACAAGCGCAAGGAATTAGCGATTCAAGAAGACGAAACCGCAATTATTATTTATATGCTGGGTGAGTATCTGAATTACTCTGAAGATAAAGAGTTTGTGCTCAGCTTATATGATAAGCTGATACGTCCGGCGGCTAATTTTATGGCTGGGTTTATTGATCCATCAACCCATCTGCCCCACGCTAGTTACGATCTTTGGGAAGAAAAGTTCTCGACTTCTACCTACACGACGGCAGTGACTTATCAAGCACTTTTAGTAGCGGCTGATTTTGCTGACGACTTTGGGCATGGTGAAGATGGTATTAGGTGGCGACAAGTTGCTGAACTTATATTAGAAAACTCCGACAAGCTATTTGATACTGACAGCAATGCCTTCCGCAAAGGCTTCCTGCTACAAGCCGACAGCTTGGAAGTACAGAATGATAACACCCTAGATGTTTCCAGTCTTTATGGGCCGATGATGTTTGGACTGCATGATGAACCTGCAACCAAACTGCATCAGACTGCAGAGCAGATTGAAAAGCTACTACTTGGTAGCACACCGACAGGCGGCACACCACGTTATGAGCACGACAACTACTTCTTAACCAAACACGAATTTATGGGTAATCCTTGGCTCGTTACTACACTCTGGATGGCACAGTACTACATAAGATCTGGCAAGTCTGATAAGGCCAAGGAGTTAATTGAATGGACAATGGCCCATAGTCTATATAGTGGCGCCCTAACCGAACAAGTTGACCCAGTTAACGGTACCCCGTTATCCGTCAATCCTTTGGCCTGGAGCCACGCCGAATTTATCAATACAGTTCTAGACCTTTATCAATAAAAAAGGCCCTGTTGGGGCCTTAAATTTCATAACAAGTATTTTAGTGCTTACGTGGCTTGACTTCGTTACGGCCTAGGCTCTTCTTGGTCTCAGCGTACCAAACGTGTTTGCGAGCGATTGGATCGTATTTCTTGAGTCGAAGCTTATCAGGTGTATTTTGGGTATTTTTAGACGTGTAATAGTGCCTGTGTCCTGTTTCTTCAGACACCAGACCAACCAGTTTTCGTTTGTCGCCTTTTTTAGCCATAAAATATAAACCTTTCCAGTGATTCTATCAAATTTTCATCATCTGGTCAAACAGATACGGTAGATTGTTCTATTAGATATGCTTCAACCTCTGCAACAATCCCGCCCGGACCTTTCGGTTCGATTGGTGATAATGGTTCAAACGGCCTAACACCAGCCTTTCCTCGTCCACGTCTAGCGCGCCATCTATCTTGTATTTCTCTGGATGCAGTCAGTGCCACTGCCGCTACTCCAACTATTTCTGGCATCGTCAGCCAGTCTTTAGCTACACTGTTTTCGTCTAGCATATTGGCGTTCACATCGGCGGCCAGAGCTATCAATGCACCACTAGCTGAGGCAATAATTCTGGTGACTCTTTGGGCGTGTCTTTCAACTAGTACTGGTGACATTGACCGATTTACTGACTCTAAATTATTCATAAATTCACTTGGAGCCACGTCCGAGACTTGAACTCGGGACCCCCTCCTTACCATGGAGGTGCTCTACCACTGAGCTAACGCGGCTTAATATCTAATTTCTGCTTAAGTTATAGTAGCAAATTCAATCTGTTTTTGCTACACTATTGACTGTTAATTAGGCCGCCTTAGCTCAGTGGTAGAGCAACACTTTTGTAAAGTGAAGGTCGTCGGTTCAAATCCGACAGGCGGCTCCAAATGTCTTAACGGTCTTTTCCAAATTAGCAAACCAAGCAACTCGTTGCTGTTTGCTAATTTGAGAGGAGACGGCTTGGTAGAGTTACTAGTGATACCGGTCAAACTTGTTTTGCCGGCGATTTAGTCGCCCAAGCCTTACACATTGACGTGCAGGGTTAGTGAAGCGGTCAAACACGGCAGACTGTAAATCTGTTGGCTTACGCCTTCGTAGGTTCGAATCCTACACCCTGCACCAAAAGTGAGGCCCCTCTTTAGAGGGGTTTTGCTTTTGGTGGAGATATGATTCCTACTTACGAAGTTGCGCGCTTGCTCGCAGTACTTCGTTGGTTCGGTCATCTGTCTAATACCCGAGTGAACTCGGCGCATATATTAATGTGCGCCAGTCTTCACTTTGCACCAAATCGCTAGTGCTTGCATATAAGCAAGCGTCTGATAGTCTTATGAGTAACTAAAGGAAAAGGTATTATGAAACATTTAGGCGATCCAGAACATCCATGTGCGGGTATCGAACGATCTAAGAATATGATTAGCGCTATCGATCGCGAAGCTAGACTTAACGCTCAGCAAGGAAAAACGACTATCACCAATGTTGAAAGAGGCATTACTGAACTCAAACATGATACTGTTATGGTGCTGGGTTTAGCCTGTGGTGAACTATGTCCGAAGTTAGGCCGTTGCATGTTGGATTCTTTTGGGCCTGGTGATCCGCTTCTTCGTAAACCTCCGGAGACTCTCACGGAAGATGAAGGTCAGGAAGTGAGCGCTAAAAGACATTTCGATATGCTTACTATGATGACCAAAATGGGGATGGGGATAATGTAGTCACCCTAAGGCTGCTTGCTTAGGTTAATAATTAAGCAGCTCTGCCTCTATAACACGCAGATAAATGCTTCCGAATAACTTACTGCTAATAGCATAAACACTAGCCAGCAACAGAAATAAGAATAAGATTAAGGCATGTGAATGAAGGTAAGCGCTAAGTTTTAGATAATGATAGCTGGCCTTGATGACTTAGAAGGGCTACCAGGCCCTTTCTACAAGTTCTTTAGAGAAAAACTAGGAGACGTTATCCTTGTACGACTGTCAGAAATTGCCAAAAGTAACAATGTAACTGTGCAATGCTTGGCTGCATATTATGATGGCGAGAATTTACTTTTCGGTCTTGGGGTGATCAAAGGCACGGCGGTTGAGCCACGTGGCCAAAATGGCTTTGGCATTGACCCGGTTATAGTACCAAACGGACAAAACCGTACAATGGCTGAAATGACGGCCGAAGAAAAGAATCAAATTAGTCATCGTGGACAAGCATTTAAGAATTTATTAAAACAGCTCGAGACTTTAGGATAGCCCTGCCGAGAACCTAGAATAGGAGTATACTTTTCCCATGAGTAAATCACACCGCCACAGCATCATAATAGCGTCGGTATTGGTGCCTGTAGCAGTATTTATAACTGTTAACTTAAGCATAAGTACGCCCAATAACGTACAGAAACAAAATATGGCATGGCTTCAATCTCAAGCCAATAAGATATTCGGTAATTTTGATAAACTCGCACCCCAACCTCCAACTTACAACTGTTCAGTTGCGCAGAAATTAATAGGTGACGGCTGCTATGTTAATGTCAAATCCAATCTAATCAGCAACAATTCTGATATCTCTAACTACATCAACTTAGGCAAGCAATTACCTGTTACGTTAGTTAATGACGGTTGGACGAATTTGCTAGCAAATATCCTACCCCGGAATTTGTAGAAAATACTCAAGGAAATGCAAAGATTAATTTAGCCTATACTAAAACTGCAAATAATCTTTATTGTGAGCTAACATACAATGTCTCGATGGGCTATAAAGATTCATATCTGGGCGATTATGCCAACTGGAACGTGCTCTGTAAATAGGCTTAAATACAATTTTTAACTCCTGTTATTTCTCAATAACAATCGCGCAAACTGTCAAAATTATATCGAAAATATGACTATTTACGTATTTGACATGTTATGGTATATAATGCTTTTTATTAAGGAGAACAAAATGACAGGACAAAACCCAAACCAACACATAATCAGCGCGAGCTCTGCAGACCAACAGCGGTGTCAGATTGACGCCCTAGCCGATGTCTGGGGAGTTGCTACCCGCGCGCAGGTTGAAGCAGCGCTTGAAGGCGCACATGGTGTTTTAGAAGCGGTTATCAAAGGTGTGCGTGATACGGCTGGAGTTCTTGGGCTGACTGCATTCAAGGGTATTGACACATTCGACACCGAGCCTAAATAACTACCCGTTTAGGGCGTAAAACACGTTTTGGGCGAGCCGCAACAGCTGCAGTTGGGCGACGCAGTTTGTGTCGAATAATATCGGCGTCGGCGGTCATCTCTTGGCTTTCATAGGCCTTCAATAGCAGACCGTAGGTCTCCTGGTTTGGCTCAAGTTCAGCGGCACGTTCAAGCTCCTGAATCATCAATTTATAGTTGGCCATCTTCTCTTGAACTTTAGCATAGGCGATATGACGAGCAGCTAGGCCCTCTTCTAGTTTTAGCGCTTGTTCAAACGCTACAGCGGCTTTGTTATAATTCTCGGTTTCATAATATATGAGGCCTAAGTTGTGCAGACTTGAGGCCGTGGCTTCAATACTCGAGGCAATTTCAAAACAATCAATTGCGTCTTTATATTCTTTTTGTTTAGCATAGAGTATGCCAAGACGGTTATAGGCGGCTGCGTTGCGCTCGTCAATCTTCAATATTGTCAGAAGTGCCTTCTCTGCTCGTAAGAAACGATTTTCACGCATACCCTGATGGGCAATGTCCCAGAGTTTACCCAGTTTGTCGCTCAGCTTACGAGGAATTGCGCTTAAATCCTCTTCGCGAATTATTGAACTGCGATAAGCGAAGAACCCAACCAATAAAACAATTAGAAGTGCATACATCTTGAAAGCTATTATATCAGATATTAACTAGCAAATCCGTCAGGAGTAGTTTTGGGTTTGGGTTATTGCTGAGTTTTGACTCGGCTTGGTTGATGAGACTAAGCGCATGGTGGGCTCGTTTCTGCTGATCGTATTGGTTACTTTCGACTGCTTGTACTAAAACTGCTTTGAAAACACGCTGAAGAGCGTACAGAAATTCGCTTAATGGATACTCACTCTTCGTAATCTTTTCAAGCGATGATAGACGTTCAAAAACACTACTAGATATTGTCGTCTTGGCTTGTTTTATAGCTTTACTAAGTACATGCTCCTCGTCATTGGTTAGCAATGCAGCCATTAGTCCCAGAGCACCATCACTAATATAAAAAGCTCTTTCTACAGCTGCTAGATCATGACCTAATTTATTGAAGTGTTCGAGAGCGTCCTGTTTCAGCACTGTTTTAATTGTCAGGCTCTGCGCGCGAGAACGAATAGTCGGCAGTAGTGATAGCTTACTAAACGCAGTCAAGATGAGTACAGTATCTGTTGGCGGCTCCTCTAAGACCTTAAGTAATGCATTTTGTGCTTGAACTGGCATTTTATCAGCCTGCTCAATAATAACGACACGACGAATACTGCTGTCGCCGAAGGTTTTAAGCTGGAGAAACTTGTTAATTTGCCTAATGGTCTCTATTGTCACCACATTATTGATAGGTTCGATGCGTAACACGAACTGATTATTTGACAACTTACTTTCGCTAATGTTCAAGAGATGGCAGGCAATATAATTACTTATCATACCCTTTCCGCTACCTTGTGCTGCCTCAATTAATAAGGCATGGCTAGGATTGTTAAGAAAGGAGTTGATTTGCAGGCTGGTACTCGGGTGCAACAAGATTTTCATTACTTACTCATCAGTACTTTAAACTCTTTTGGTGTGTCAGCAGTAAAGACTTTGCGCTCACGACTCGGAAGAGTTATCTCCAGACTTTGGGCGTGAAGATATAATCTATCGGCTTTCTCACCGTCGTACATTGTGTCGCCGACTATTGGCTTTTTAAGATACAGAAGGTGTACTCTGAGTTGATGAGTCCGCCCGGTTGTGGGTGTAAGCTTGAGTAGACTATGCAATTTACTTATTTGTAAGGTTTCATACGCTGTAATCGATGATTTGCCGTTAGCGCCAACTCTAAATGTCTGAGGCTTCTTAGGGTTCCGCTCAATCGGCATGTCGATAATCGCTTCCGTAGGCTCCATTAACCCAGGTACGATTGCTAAGTATGTTTTCTTAGTTTTACGTGTCGAGAACTGATTTTGCAACCATTTGAGAGCTTCTGGTGTCTTGGCGCATATCATAACGCCGCTAGTTGCTCTATCTAAACGATGAACTATTCCAGTTCTCGAGTGATGCTCTTCTTGCTCACTGACAGGTAGATCAGTTTTAAGCCTAGGCTCTAGCCAGGTGGCAACCGTGGCTTCGGGGTTAAATGCACCCTTACTGTGCGACAAAAGACCGATTGGTTTGTTAATTACCACACAGTCATCGTCTTCATACAAGATCGGCAGGTCAATAGCCGGGATCCGTTCCTTCTTAGAAGCGTCAAAATTAATGACCACCTCGTCGTTTATGCGAAGTCTGTAGCTCGTCCTTTTTACCTCACCATTAACTGTAATTAACTTTTGCTCATTTAACTTCTGTATAGAGGCCCGACTAAGTACAGCCAAATGGCTGACAACAAACGCGTCGAGTCTTTGGCCGACCTCATCATAATCTACTTTATGTGTGGTCATTTTTGTCTCAAACCAACGGCCTTTTGTACTTCTAGCAACTTAGCGTTGGCAATACGTCGCATGGCCTCTTCATCAGCACTTATTTTTTGCATAAGGGCATTTTCGTCAACATTTGCCAAATTTTGCTGTAGTTCGTGCAAAAAGTTCTTAACCTGATTTGCAACTTCGTGCTTCAGATCGCCATAACTCGATTTACCTTTCCATTCGCTTGCAACTTCATCGATAGATTTTCGTTCTAGTAGTGCTGAAATTTGAAGTAAATTGCTAACTCCTGGTTGTTTGTCCCAATCGAGGTGTATAGAGCCGGCTGAGTCTGTTTCAGCACCCATAACCTTCTTTGCCGCTATTTCAGGTTCATCGTCGAGCATAATTGTGCCACTAGGGTCGTCAACGCTCTTACTCATCTTTTTATCTGGATGACGCAGTGATCGTATTCGAATACCTTTATCACGTCCAAAAAACTGATTTTGGCTCTGCCAAGTCTCTGGTAATACAAAAAGCTCTTGGTCGAACTTGTTATTTAACCTGGCGGCAATATCGCGCGCCAACTCAAGATGTTGCCTTTGGTCTTCGCCTACTGGAACCCATTTAGCGCCATACAACAGTATGTCAGCAGCCATTAAGACCGGATAATTGAACTGACCAATGCTTATCGAGTCGCTACCCACCTTAGCAGATTTGTCTTTGAATTCAATCATACGACTAGCTTCGCCAAAGTAAGTAAAACAGTCGAGAATCCAAGCTAGTTCACTGTGGGCAGGTATAAAACTCTGTCGATATATGAAGGTGTTTTGGTTGTTAATATCAAGACCAGAGGCAACAAATATCTTTAAATTATCTATGATTTGGCGTTGGAGATTATTATGATCAATTGGTGTTGTAAAGCTATGTAGGTCTGGAACAAACATATTAATTTGATGTTCTTCGCCATGACTCTTTTGCAACTCAATCACTGGTAATATCGCACCTAAATAGTTGCCAGTGTGAAATTGGCTGTTGGCTCTAAGGCCGGTTAAGATTACGTCTTTACTCATTACATATAGTATCTGTTAATATAGCTAGTTCTGCAAGTCTTAGCTTATTTGTGAGCTAGAGGTCGACGACGTTCTGTTCTGACTGCGTGGATTCTACGAAAGGCACAATAGCTACGGTATCGTCTAATATTCTTTGCCTGCCAGACGAAGCAGGATAAGTATCTGGATCGTCTAACCCGGCATGGTCACGCGCCTCTTGGGCTAATCTGTCGAGTGCTGCCTCGCTAGTAAATGTTCTGATTGGTCTGAATGGAAGTGGTTCGTTCATAATATATTATCCTTACTTTGTGTGTAAATTAATGCTTTCGCTCTTATAACTACCCAAGACTTCGACTTTGTGCCCGAGAAGATGTAACAGCTTCATTAGTAATCTGGAGTTTAACTTTTTGACGCCGGCGTCGTATTCAAGGAAGAATTTCTCGTTAAAATCCGAGTCCTCTACGAAGGAGGAGTGCAGTGTTGAGATGTTAATCCTCGACAGCCAGAAAGCAAACAAGGCCTTAAATAATGCACCTCGTTGATTAGGGGTCTCAAGTAGAATAGTGGTTTTGTCGGCTTTTGCGTGAGATTTGTCTTCAGTTCTCTTGAGTGATAGGAAGCGAGTTATGTTCTTCTTACGATCTTGGACATTAGCTTTAATTACCTCAAGTCCGTTAATCTCGCCAGCGATTTTACTGGCTACGGCGGCATGAGACTTATCGCCTAGTTTTTTAACGATTTCGGCGCTAAGTGCTGTGTCGTCTTCCTCGACAATTTCGGCATGAGGCAAGAGGTACTTAAGAGTATGAATGGCCTGCTGCAAGGCTGGTGCCATCGAGTGAATGGCCTTGATATCCTTAAGTTTCGTGCCTGGAAGGCCCAACAGCTGGTGTGCGACTGCGACATAAGTTTCGCCACTAATCCAATACCTATTAGTGTTGCTTAGGAGTTCTTTGTGTGGCTCGTCAATAAAACCAACTTGAATATTGGCAATCGCCACTACAGCTGTGTCGACCTTACCACTCCTTAGGGCTGCAAATAGGTCATTAAAGGTGTTAAGATAAACAATCTCAACATCTTCACCATACATTTGTCTGGCAGCTATCTCGTGATAGGCGCCTCTTGATCCCTGGATTCCTACTCTTTGCTTCATATTGCCCCTAGTTATTAAAAAACCGCCTTTCCCTGGCGGCATCTTGTTCATTTTGTTTGTTTAAACGTTATTGGACATAAGAAACCGCTAGTTCAGAACCCGTAAACCAAAAGAACTGATAATAGCGATTAATTTTGTTCATACTCGAATGAATATACTTTAAATTTGGTCTTGAGTCAAGAGTCATGAGAAGACATATAGGCATGAGTTTAGACTGGATCCCGTATCAAGTACGGGATGACAATGGTTTTATAAGCACGTGCAAGAGAAACGACTTTAGAGTGAGCTAGAGGCGTTATTGTTTCGAGTTTCGCAACTAGCTGTACTAAAGAGGGTACGGCTATGCGAAACGCAGAAAAAAGAGCGGCTGGAGCCGCTCTAAATTGTTTATCTTTTTGTGAATTGGCGCTGTTTTCTAGCACCTTTAAGACCAAACTTCTTGCGTTCACGTTCACGAGGATCACGACCAAGTAGGTCGGCTCGCTTAAGAGTCGCCTTGAAGTCTTCGTTAACTAAAACTAAAGCCTTAGCAATGCCAAGTTGGATTGCGGTAACTTGACCGGCAGTACCACCACCACTGACATGAGCGCTAACATCAAACTTAGTGCTCTCTTCTAGTAGTGCGAGTGGTTTGTTAAGCTCGTGCATCAACGACTTGCTGGCAGCTAAATACTCTTCAGCGGGCTTACCATTAATAGTAATCGCACCCTTGCCGCCTGACAGACGTACGCTAGCAGTTGAGCGCTTGCGACGTCCTAAAGCGTAGAAGTAGTTGTGAGCAGATTTAGTAGCCATTATTTACTCTCTTTCTTGATTTTCGAAGCAATTCTAAGTGACATCGTCTCAGGCTTTTGAGCTTCATGCTGGTGCTCGGCACCTTTGTAAATCTTAAGGCGTTGTAAACGACCATCGCGAAGCTTATTTGATGGCAACATGCCACGAACCGCTTTCATGATGACAAAGGTCGAATCTTTTTCGAGCTTATCTTTGAGCTTGGTCTCGGTTAGACCGCCTGGGTAGTGGCTGTGGTGGTAATACATTTTGTCTTCTAATTTATTACCGGTCACTATTAAGCTGTCGGCGTTAATTACTACGACGAAGTCGCCACTGTCGACGTGTGATGTAATTGTTGGTTTGCCCTTACCTAGTAGTAGGCTAGCCGTAACGGTTGCCAGACGACCTAAGGGCACTTCGCTGGCATCAACTACATACCACTTACGAGTTACGTCGGCTGGTTTTAGACTAAATGTCTTCATTATTTCTTCTCCGCAGTTTTCTTAACTGGCTTTTTAGCAACAGTTTTGGTGATTGGTTTCTTTTCGGTAACGGTTTTGGCGGCAACTACTGGTGCGGCCTTAACAGCGACTGGCGCAGCTTTCAAATCATCGACAAAACTAATTCGGGCCATTTCGGCATTGTCGCCTCGGCGCGTAGTAGTACGAGTAATCCTAAGGTGTCCGCTAGTTCGACCCTTTAGCTTGGGTGCAATTTCATCAACTAGTTTATGGGCAGCTTCTAAAGTTTGCAAACTAGCAATAATCTGACGACGATTGTGCAAACCGCCCTTTTTAGCCTTAGTTATAAGTCGTTCCATGTAAGGCACGATTTCTTTAGCTTTTTCAATGGTAGTTTCGATTGATTCGTGTTTGATTAGCGACTCAGCAAGGCTCTTAATAAGAGCTTCGCGTTGATCACGCTCACGTCCGAACTTTCTACCTTTATATCCGTGCCTATGCATTCTTAAAGCTCCAACTCAGCGAGTTTATCTTTGACTTCATCAAGTGCCTTATTACCAAAACCCTTAAGATCACGCAACTCACCATCACTGAGACTAAATAAGTCTTTAAGTGTGTGTATTTCGTTATTGATTAAGGCGTTTGTAGTACGGGCTGATAGGTTCAAATCTTCAATAGATGTCATTAGCTCTGCTGGTTCGTCGCCTTCGTCATCTGATAAGCTATTTGCGTTACCAGCTGAACTGCTTGAGCCATTATCAACAGTAGTCTGACCAGCTAATGCCGTGTATTGGTTAACAAGAATAGCTGACGCTTCTTCAAAAGCTTCACGAGGCGTAATTGAGGCATCAGTGTCGATTGTTATTAACAACTTGTCTAGGTCTGTCATTTGACCAACACGGGTATTCTCAACCTTATAGCGGACTCTTAATACTGGGCTAAAGATTGCGTCGACGGCAATCATATCGCTGTGGCGCTTCTCAGCACCTTCTTCTACGGTACGATAGCCACGGCCTGTCTCGACCTGTAGATCCATAACTAACTTAGCCTTAGCGTCGTCTAGAGTAGCGATAACTTGGTCAGGATTGACGATTTCAACATCAGCATTCAAGGTAATATCTTTGGCTGTTACAATGCCCTTACCGGACTTGGTAAGGCGAATAATTTGTGGTTCGTCACCAAAAACGCGGAATCTAATGTTTTTAAGATTAAGCATGACATCTACGAGGTCTTCCTTGACGTGCGGAAGAGTCGTGAACTCATGTGTTACGCCCTCTACTTTGAAAGCTGTAACGGCTGCACCAGCAATGCTTGATAGCAAAACGCGGCGTAGTGAGTTACCGAGAGTCATACCATAACCAGTATGAAGTGGCTCAATCACAAATGTGGCTGAAGCTGCGTGGTGGTCGTCGATCTTGACCAAGCTTGGCGTGTGAATCATTTTTGACATAATATTTTCCTAACCTCCCTTATCGTGAGTAATACTCAACTATTAGTTGTTCATTGATATCTGGTTCAGCGTCATCACGACTTGGTATGCCGGTTATAGTAATCTGTAACTTCTTACGGTCGACTTTCAACCATCCTGGAACGGCATCTGGATTAGCTGGACTAACTTCTTCAATTCTCTTAAAATACTCACTCTGTTGGCTCTTAGGTCGAGCAACTAAAACATCACCTTCCTTCATACGGATTGAAGGGATGTCTACACGTCGACCGTTTAACATAAAATGACCGTGGGTAGCTAGTTGACGCGCGGCACGGCGACTAACAGCCAAACCACTGCGGTAGATTGCGTTGTCTAGACGGCTTTCTAGTAACTGCAGCAAAACTTCACCAGACTGGCCTTGGCGGCGTGAGGCTTCTTTCATTAAGTTACTAAACTGCTTTTCAAGCAAGCCATATAAGCGCTTGACCTTCTGCTTCTCACGAAGTTGCAACGAGTACTGTGACGCTTTGTTGCGTGGTCCGCGTGAGTTTGCTGCCTGACCTGGCATCGTCTGGCGCTTAGCTAAAGCTTTATGAGCCTTAGGGTGCAGAGCATAGCCTTCGCGGCGACTCATTTTTACAATTGAACGGGTATCTCGTGCCATTTAGACTCTCCTTGCTTTCGGTGGTCGCACACCACCATGAGGTATGCCAGTTACGTCTTTGATGCTTTCAACTGAAATATCTAGGTTTATTAGTGAACGAACAGCGGCCTCACGGCCCAGACCAATACCCTTGATATAAACGTCAACTTTGCTTAAACCATATTGCTGCTTTGCGGCTTGACCAGCTTTTTCAGCTGCGACTTGAGCAACATAAGCAGTGCCCTTCTTAGAGCCCCTGAAACCACAACTACCCGCGCTGGCCGTTGTTAGAGCGCCACCTTGGGGGTCGGTGAAAGTAATGATGGTGTTATTAAACGACGCAAAAACGTGCATCTGACCAAAAGGAACAGAGCGCTTTACCTTTTTCTTCTTGACCGTTGCTGCCGCTGCCGGTGCAACTACTACTTCTTGTTCATCTGCCATAATATATTCTTATAATCCTATTCTCAAGTCTTAGTTGCGGCTTTTTTAGCGGTTCCACCAACGGTAACTTTTTTACCACGGCGTGTTCGGGCATTAGTCTTGGTGCGTTGACCACGACTAGGTAGATTGGCTTTGTGACGAAGGCCACGATATGAACCAATGTCCTTTAGACGCTTAATATTCCCGGTAACAATGCGCTGTAATTCACCTTCAACAGTGTGTTTCTCGTTGATGATATCTTGAATACGTGATATTTCAGCATCAGTTAGATTCTTTGTGCGCACAGTTAGATCAACTTTTGCACTCTCAAGGATTCCGACTGCTGTCTTTGGCCCAATGCCGTAGACATAAGTCAAAGAGATCTGAATTTGTTTGTCGGCTGGGATGGTTACACCTGAGATACGCGCCATTTAACCCTGCCTCTGCTTATGCTTAGGTTTAAGCTTATTAATAATATAGACCCTGCCTTTACGGCGGACTACAATGTCATCTGGACTGATTTTTTTGACGCTAGCACGCACTTTCATGCGGATCATGACTCCTTAATGCGGGGTGCATAACACACTGCTTAGTTGATATATAATGTGAAGTTTCTCGAACCTTCTCAGAATGGTGCAGTATGTGATGAAATCGAGTACCGAAGCGGAGGCGTATCAATAGGATACGACGAGCATCGGAGCGCAGACTTTCGCACATAATGTGCCGTTCTGTGAAGGTTCGACTACTTGCGATACGTGATTCTGCCCTTACTAAGATCGTAAGGAGTCAACTCAACGGTAACGCTGTCACCTGGTACGATACGAATGAAGTGCTTGCGCATCTTTCCAGCGACGTGAGCTATTATCTGGTGGCCATTCTCTAGTTCTACCCGAAACTGAGTCCCTGGAAGGGTCTCTACCACTGTTCCGGCCAGTTCTATCACTTCCTTGTTGGCTGCCATATATAACAGAGGATAAGTATAGCAACTTATCTCTTATCTGTAAACACTATTTTACTAATTTAGTAGTCCCGCGGTGAATTACGGGTTTGATATCTACGACTATACACACCATTTAGCAGTTTTTCAACGCTAAATACACAACATTATCTGAAGTGTTAAGACTTTTTTAACTTACCTTTGAGAAGCTTAGATGGTAGATAGCGAAGTCTACGAGCGCCTGTGGCCGCTAATGCTGGTTCACTCGAGTCATAGAAGAAATCTGGCTCAGTATACTGGTCATAGGTCACCATAAGAGCTCTTGACTCAATTTGACGCAACGTTTCTAGGGCTACCGAGACCAGGATCAAAATGCTAGTGCCACCGATAGTTATATTTGTCTTGAGGAAAATCTGCGCGATAATTGGCAGTAGCGCTAGGAAACCCAATGCCATAGCCCCAAAGAACGTTAAACGATTTACTAGTTTTGTTAAGTACTTTTCTGTTTGAGCACCAGAACGAATATCGGCGATGAAGCCGCCTTGTTTTTGCAAGTTCTCAGCGATCTCCTTGGCATTAAAAGCGATACTGGTATAGAAGAAGGTAAATATAACTACCAGGGCAAAGTAGACCGCGGGATATAGGTATGGTTGCCAGCCGCCAACTTGGAACGACTGGACGCTTGGATTCTGAAATAGTGTAACCAGTTTTTTACCTAAGACCTGATATTTTGGATTAGACATTCCAGTCATCAGCTGTCCTGCGAAACTCGGCACACTTAAGAAAGCTACGGCGAAGATAATTGGGATAACGCCTGCTGTGATTAACTTAACGGGGAGTATTGTTGTTACACCACCGTAACTACGATTACCTTGAACACGCTTGGCGTAGTTAACCGTAATTTTTCGAGCCGCCTCACTAAGTTTAACGATAAATATCGTAACTCCAACGACCACCGCAACTATAGCTGTCGTATAAATAAACGCCGTTCTACTGATTGGTAGGCTGAACCCGAAAACAACCCAATGCGCGGTCTTAGAGACAACCGAAGAATATAAGGCCGTAGCCGTCTTGGGTAAACTACTAACAATGCCAACGGTAATCACGAGTGAGATACCGTTACCAATGCTTTGCTCAGTTATAAGTTCACCTAGCCACATCAGAATCATCGAGCCGCCTGTTAATGCTGCGACCATCAGTACCCATTGCATTGGTGATGTATTGGCAGTAATATCGCCTAAACCACCGTAACTTGAGGCCGACTGCCTGACTAGATAAATCGCACCAACTGATTGAATCATCGCTAGTGGTAATGTCAGTAGGCGTGTATATTGGTTAATTTTCTTACGTCCAAACTCACCTTCTTTGTTGAGGGCTTCGAGTTTAGGTATTGCTCTGGTAAGTAACTGAAGAATGATCGAGGCGTTAATATATGGCCCCATGCCGACGAGCATGATTGAAAAGTTCGCCAGTGCTCCACCGGACAGGACATTAATAAAGCTAAGTAATTGCGGTGCACGAGTAGATGTAAAGACGTTTTCAAGTACCTGCTTAAGTGTTTTGGGGTCGCTAAGAGGAACTGGAATGTGGGCAAAAATACGAAAAACTAGCAACATGCCAAGAACAGCCAAAATGCGATTGCGCATATCTTTGTTCTTAAGTGACTGCCAGATTGTTTTCCAACTCATGTATACCCTCTTGAAGAAAAATACTTAACTAATTATGTCACACCTCTTGTCCCTTATAAAATGTAATTAGGACATCATTCGAAAAAAACTGAACTATTTGTCGTCTTTGGCTTTGGTGGCAGGACGAGGATTCTGAGCAATTGTCTTAAACTCACCGCCAGCGTTTTGGATGGCGGCAATTGCGCCCTGACTGCCAGACTGGAGTTTGACACTATGTTTTTTAGTGACGTGACCTTTTAGAATCAACTTTACCTGGGTGTAGGGACTTGTAATCAGACCATTTTCTGCCAAGACAAAGTTATCAATGGCAACAGGTAGAGCATCAAGTTGTCCAGTATAGACATTTTCTTTAGGTATGCGATGCGATGTAAAGCCACGTAACTTTGGTAGTCTTTGCGCTAGTGGGTTTTGACCACCTTCAAAGCCTGGTTTCTTGGTGCTACCAGCACGAGAGTTTTGACCTTTAGTACCACGACCAGCAGTTTTACCCTGGCCAGCAGCAATACCACGACCGACGCGTTTTGGTGATTTGTGAGCATTCAGTGTGAGTTCGTTATATTTCATGATTATTTCTCAGCCTTTTTAGTTACAGGCTTTTTAGCTTCGGCCTTAACTTCTGTAGCAGCGGGTTTCGTTTTCTTGTTATCGTTCTTTGAAGTTACCCAGTTCTTGGCTGGTACAAGGCTGCTTAGTGCTTCAATTGTCGCGTAAGCAGTGTTTGTCTTATTACTTGAGCCAATTGACTTAGAAAGCGCGTTACCAACACCAGCAACTTCCAAGATTGTGCGGACAACACCTCCGGCGATAAGACCAGTACCTGGGCTAGCTGGCTTGATTAAAATATTCGCACCGCCAACTTTAGCCTGGACTTCGTGAGGGATAGTGCCCTTGTATAGGGACAAGGTGATTAAAGTTTTTTTGGCTTTCTCAGTTGCTTTAGTAACCGCAGCAGTAACGTCGGCGCCCTTAGCTGAGCCAATACCAACACGGTTTTTGTGGTCACCAATAACGACTAGGGCTCGGAAACGGAAACGACGTCCGCCCTTGACGACACGAGCAACGCGATCAATGTGGACAATTCTTTCATCAAATTGCTTTTCTTCGGCGGCGTTTTCAGCCATTCTGCGGGGGTCTGTGGTTGCCATTAAAACTCCAATCCTGACTTACGAGCTGCATCAGCCAATTTTTGCACCCGACCGTGGTATAAACGTCCATTACGGTCAAAGGCAACTTGTTTAACTTTAGCAGCTTTTGCTTTCTTAGCGATTTCATTACCGACCCACTCAGCTTTTTCAATCATAGTACCTTTAGCCTCTTTGCTGCCAACTGTGGTGGCATAAGCTAATGTCTTGTGTTTGCTGTCATCAATCACTTGTGCAAGCACGTGGCGATTACTGATAGTTACGCTTAGGCGTGGGCGCTTTGTTGTGCCCTTAACTACCGAGCGCACGCGCTTTTTGCGCATCTGGGATGTATGTAAAATTCTAGCTAAACGATTCATTATTTTTCCTTCCCGCTCTTACCGCTCTTGCGGATAATTCTCTCTTCGGCGTACTTAATGCCTTTGCCCTTATAAGGCTCTGGCTTCTTGAGGGCACGAATTTCAGCGGCGACTTGACCAACTTGCTGACGACTAATCCCTGAAATTGTGATTGTGTTCTGTTCGATGGCGGCATTAACACCTGGAATCATCTTGTAGATAACGTCGTGTGAAAAACCGAGGTTGAACTTAAGGTCTGACCCTTGAGTGGCTACACGGTAACCGACACCGTTGATTTCAAGTTTCTTGGAAAAACCTTCTGATACACCGGTGACCATATTTTGGACAAGTGCACGCATTAGGCCGTGCTTAGAGCGAATCTTAGGCTCGTCGTTTGCGCGAGTAACAATAATAGTATCACCTTCATAAGTAACGGTAATATCAGGCATTGTAAACTGTTCGAGGGTGCCTTTTGAGCCACTAACAGTAATAGTCTCAGGCGTAAGTGTTACGCTGACACCAGTTGGAACTTTGATTGGTGATCGTCCTACTCTGCTCATATTAGTAAACCGTACACACTAACTCTCCGCCCACACCTTGGGCTTTAGCTTCTTTACCAGTTAACAAACCTTTAGGAGTTGAAACAACCACGATGCCACGACCGTGCTTAACGGTCGGGATCTCTTTGGAATTGACATAAACGCGACGTCCAGGAGTGCTAAGGCGCTTGATTTCAGAAATCTTGGCATTGCTATCAGGAGTGCTGATTTCAATCACAAGTAGTTTACCCACTTCATCGTTTACAACTTCTACGCTGTTTACGAAGCCATTTGACTGTAAGAGTTCGGCGATGGCAAGCTTAAACTTAGAATGAGGCATGCTAACCTGATGTTTACGCACAGCAATAGCATTACGGATTCTGGTCAGCATATCGGCGACTGGATCAGTAGAAATAATAGCCATATTACCAACTCGCTTTCGTTACGCCTGGGATTTCACCCTTAACGGCGTGTTCTCTAAATGATAGACGTGATAAACCAAAAGTGCGCATGTAACCACGTGGACGACCGCTCTCGCTGCAACGATTCTTGCGACGTGTGGGTGATGAGTTGCGTGGCAATTTGTGTAAACCTTCAAGATCACCTAGCTCTTTAAGCTCGGCGCGCTTGGCGGCGTACTGCTCAATCATTCTGATTCTCTTTAGGTCTCTTGCGATAATAGATTTCTTAGCCATTACTTGGTCTCCTTTTCGAACGGCATACCGAATTTAGTTAGCAGAAGTTTAGAATATTCTGGTGTTGAATGGTCTATAACCATGACTATTTGTAGACCGTGAAGAGTGGTCGTCTCTTCAAATGTAAGTTCTGGAAAAACCGACTGGTCTGGTAGGCCGAGTGAATAGTTGCCATTCTTGTCGAAAGCTTTAACCTTAACACCGTGAAAGTCACGAACACGCGGTAGTACGATACTGATTAAGCGATCAAGGAATTCATACATTCGGTCATCACGAAGCGTTACCTTAAGACCAATTTTGGTGCCTTCACGAAGTTTAAAGCCAGCAATCGACTGCTTAGCAGTCGTCTGAACCGGTTGCTGTCCGGTGATCTTGCGGAGGGTGTTTGTTGCTACTTCCATCATCTTCTTGTCACCTTGAGCCCGACCTAGGCCAATATTAATGACAATTTTGTGTAGTTTAGGAACAGCATTAACATTCTTAAGGCCCAACTCTTTTTTGAGTTCAGCGGCAATAGTGGCGTTGTAGAGATCTTTCATGCGCGCTGTCGTTACGGTTGTTTTAGTAGCCATTATTTGATCTCCTTTCCGCTCTTCTTAAAAGTACGAACTTTTTTACCATCTTTGTCTGTCGTATAGCCAATGCGGCTGGCTTTCTTAGTAGCAGGGTCAACGATGGCGACCTTAGAAACCCAGATGGGTTTGGTAATTTCGAGAATCGCGCCTTGTGGGTGATCTTTGTTAGGCTTCTGGTGTTTCTTGATAATGTTGATACCCTCGACAGTAACTTTATTAAGCGATGGGTGTGTGGCGGTAATTTTGCCAGTTTTGCCCTTGTATTTGCCAGCCAGGACAACAACGTTGTCGCCTTTTTGCAAGCGAATCTTGTAGACAGTGGCTTTGTTTGAATTAGTACTCATTATAGTACCTCCGGTGCGAGTGAAATAATTTTAGCGTAACCCATATCGCGAAGTTCGCGAGGTACTGGCCCAAAGATACGAGTACCTTTTGGAAGCTTGGCTTCGTCAATTATAACTGCGGCGTTGTCATCAAAGCGGATAGTTGAACCATCCTTACGCTTAATTGGGTTCTTGGTACGGACAATAACAGCCTTAACGACTGACTTACGCTTAACAGTGCCGGTTGGGTTAGCCTGTTTAACGGTCGCGACAATAACGTCACCAACACGGGCGTAACGACGGCGGGTACCACCTAGTACACGAATGCAAAGGATTTCCTTAGCGCCGCTGTTGTCTGTAACTAGTAATCTGGTTTCTTGTTGTATCATTTGGTAGCTTTCTTGGGTTTCTCGGTCTTTTCGGTAACGACTTCTTCTGCCTTAACCTTGGCTAATGGGTGTTCGTTGGCGCCAACTTGCTCAGTTTTTGTAATAGCGTCAATCGTTTGATCGGCGGAAATCGGGGCTTTTTTAACGATTTTAGTCAACGCATGACGTTTACGAGCGCTTAATGGTCGGGTTTCGGTAATTATTACTGTGTCACCAACGCTAGCTTCATTCTTTTCATCGTGAGCCATAAATCGTTTGCTTGACTTGTACTGCTTCTTATAGAGTGGGTGCATCTTCTTAGTATCGACAGTGACAACAATTGTCTTATCGGTTGCGTTTGATGATACGGTGCCGGTTAGTGTCTTGGCCATTATGCAGTCTCCTTTGTGAGTTGTTCGCTAAGTACGGTTAACATACGAGCTAGATCTTTACGCTTGTTACGAAGCAAACGACTGTTCTGAACTTCACCCATGTGTAGACGGCGACGTAGTTCGGTAATTTCCTCACGTAACTTCGTACTTTCAGTAGTTAGCTGGGCGGTATCGAATTTGCGGATTTCAGTGACTTTCATGATCTATACCTCTTCCCTAACCAGGAATTTGGTTTTAACAGGTAACTTGTGACCAGCAAGGCGCATAGCTTCGCGAGCAACCTCTACAGTCACGCCCTGCATCTCAAACATGATTGTGCCGGGACGAACCTTAGCGACGAAAAACTCTGGGTTACCCTTACCACTACCCATTTTAACGTCTTGCGGCTTGCGTGTAACTGGAGTATGCGGGAAAATTCTAATCCAGATTTTACCGCCACGCTTAACGTAACGTGTCATGGCCTGACGAGCGGCTTCGATTTGACGAGAGGTAATACGTTCTGAGCCTTGTGACTGTAAAGCGAAATCGCCAAAAGCAATCTCATTACCAGAAGTTGCACTACCAGTAATGCGACCTTTACGGACCTTACGGTATTTAGTTCGCTTTGGGACTAACATCTTAAGCGTCTCCCTTATAAATCCAAACCTTAACACCGATGATACCGGCCCCAGTTTGAGCATCGACTTGAGCATAGTCAATATCAGCACGAATTGTGTGTAGTGGCACGCTACCGGCAACTTCTTTTTCGGTTCGTGACATTTCAGCACCGTTAAGTCGTCCGGCCACTTGGATGCGAATACCCTTGGCACCGGCACGCATGGTTGCAGCTGAAGACATTTTAATGGCGCGACGGAAGGATATCCGGCGTTCCAGCTGGTGAGCAATACTTTCGGCGACTAGTTTTGCGTGCATTTCTGGTTTTTTGATTTCTTCAATGTTGACACGAGTTTGAACACCGTAAATCTTTTCAATTTCATTCTTTAATTCTTGTGCTCCTGTACCACCGCGACCGATAACAACTCCGGCTTTAGCGGTAGTGATAGTAACCGTCACGATATTAGGTGAGCGTTCAATATCAACTTTGCTAATAGCAGCCCGAGAACCGAGCTTTTTATCAATTAGACGACGAACAGCTAAGTCCATCTTTAGGTAACTTGCGTAGTCACGCTTGTTTGCGAACCATTTGCTGCGCCAGTCTTTATTAACCTGGAGTCGCATGCTGATTGGATTTACTTTTTGACCCATTACTTGGCCTCCTTAGGTGCTGGTTTAGTGGCCGTTGTGGTGGTAGCTACGGGCTTTTTAGGAGCGCGCTTATCGCCATCAACAATGACACGAATATGGCAAGAGCGACGCTCGAACGGATTGGCGCGGCCACGAGCGGCTGGACGGAATCTCTTAAGTGAGCCGGCAGGTGTAACACTAATTTCAATAATTCGGAGTGTATCTGGCATATAGCCATGATTGTAGTCGGCGTTAGCCTTAGCACTTTCAATCACCTTGATAATTGGACCAGCGGAACGGCGTGGTACGTGTGACAGGATAACTAGAGCGTCTTCGACTGTGCGGCCACGAACTAAGCCAGCAACTACGCCGACTTTACGTGGACTCATACGAACACTGTTAGCTAGGGCTTTGACGCTCATGAGTTTTCTCCAATTGAAGTATTAGCAGTGGTGGCGTGAGAAAATTCATGATCAACCTTATCTCTAATTTCTTTAGCTGCGGCCATAACGTCTTTGACGCCAGCCCAAAAACCAGGCAACTTAGCTGTTTCTGCGCCTACTTCGTTATTGACTGTAAGAACCTTAATTGCAAAGTTACGGATTCCGTCTCTTTGTTCTATTGGCGTATGAGAAGCGACAGCACCAACTTTCATGCCTTCAACATAAGCGTCCTGATTTCGTGGCAATGGGAAGTCATACATAGATCGTGTCATGATTAACCTTTCGCCATCTTTCCGCCGTGTGAACGGAATTTACGGGTAGGAGAAAATTCACCAAGCTTGTGACCAACCATATTTTCAGTAATAAAGACTGGTACATGAACTTTGCCGTTATGAACAGCAACGGTACGTCCGACAAATTCAGGAGAAATAGTCGAAGCACGCGCCCAAGTCTTGATGATTGTGCGGTCGTCATTAGAAAGAGCAGCTACCTTCTTGGCTAGCTTAGGGTCGATAAATGGTCCTTTTTTAAGTGATCTAGACATGTTGGACTCCTGTATCTGATTGGTGATGGAATTGGTTATTTGCTGAAGCCGTCTGCACGCCGTTCAAAAAATCTGTCTGAATCGGTTCTGGAAGCTTCTTGGCGATTCCTGTAGCAAGCGCTAGTGCACTATCACCTATGTTGCGCTCTAATCGGCCAATGACAATTTTAGCCGCTCTTGCAGGATCGACATCTCCGCTCAAAATAGCGTGACGTAACGTACCAGTGATATGGACTCCTTCAAATGAACCAGATTGTGTAGGGTTAAAATCCGTCATAGTTATTTCCTCTTAGCCGCGTGACGGCTCTTTACGATGTACTTTGTAGTGCTCTTACGGGTGCGAGTCTTGTAACCAAGCGTCTTCTGACCCCATGGAGTCTTCGGTGCAGAACCGTGGTTCTTACCACCACCAACACCGTGACGACCACCGTCACCACCACCGTGTGGGTGATCTTTAGCATTCATAACAACACCACGAACTGATGGACGAATACCACGGTGACGACTGCGACCAGCCTTGCCGTACTTGATATTCTGGTGTTGTTCGTTGCCGACAACGCCGATACTGGCAGTACATTCTTGTAATACTCTACGGACTTCGCCACTAGGCAGTCTTAGTTGAGCGTAGGTACCTTCTTTGGCCAGTAGCTGAACGCTAACGCCAGCACTACGGGCTAGTTGGGCGCCCTTACCAGGAGTAAGTTCGATGGCGTAAATAACACTACCGACCGGAATGCTTGAGAGTGGCAAACGGTTACCATTTTCAATTGGGACTTCGTTACCGGAATGAATCTTATGGCCAACCTTCATGCTCTTGGCGGCAAGGATATAGTGATATTTGCCATTTTGGTCTTTGACACGAGCGATGCGAGCACTGCGGTTTGGATCATATTCGATCTGTTCAACTGTCGCAACCAGGTCTTTTTCCATACCAAAGTTAACTAGACGATAGAAACTCTTAGCACCACCACCCTTATGACGAGTTGTAATGCGACCTTGGTTATTGCGACCACTGCCACGCTTTTGAGCGACTAATAGTGAACGAAGCGGCTTACGAGTCGTAATCTCACTCATGTCCTGAGTGGTCATGCCACGCTGGCCAGGAGTAGTGGGGTTATAAAGACGAATAGCCATTATTTTTGCTCCATAGTGGTGGTTTTCTTGGTCTTCTTAGCGGCTTTTGCTTCGGCTTTCTCAGCCTTGGCTTCAGCTTCTTCTTCAGATGCAAAAATTGGAATTGTCTCACCCTTAACAAGTGTGACGTAAGCTTTCTTAACGTCATTACGGCTGCCAGTTACAAATTTACCGCGCTTGTTCATGTAGGTACGTTTAACTTTACCAATAACATTGGTGATGTTGACCGATACAACGCCGACCTTAAATTGGCTGGCAACGGCCTCGGCAACTGTGTGTTTGTTGGCATCAGCCGGAACTTCAAATACATACGTGTTAGTAGCGTGAGTTTGGGCGTAGGCTTTTTCACTGAGTCTTGGCTTCAAAAGAATGGTGTTGCTCATATTTATGCCTTCGCGCTTTCTTTAACAACTTTGTCGGCCTTTGTTAACCAAGTAGCGACAGTCTTAAGACCAGCTCCAGTTATAACAATGTGATCAGAGTTAAGAACATCAAAAACGTTTAGGTATGTACCTTGGGTGACTTTGACGTTCTTCAGGTTTCGAGTAACTAGAGTGATATTGGCATCTTTATGCTCAACAACAAGCAGAACTGAACCAGTCGCACCAAGCTTGTTTAGTAAATCAACAATCTGCTTAGTCTTAGTAATTTTGGCGTCGATGTCTTCTAGGACAACCACCTTACCGGCTGCATTAGCGAGCGACAGTGACTGACGAACAGCCTGATTCTTGGCGCCTGGAGTTAGCTTGTGGGTGTAGTTTTCGTTACCTGTTGGTCCGAAAGTAATACCACCACCGCGCCAGATTGGGCTACGGATTGAACCAACGCGGGCCCGACCGGTGCCTTTTTGGGCCCATGGCTTCTTACCACCACCACTAACTTCACCGCGCTTCAGAGTCTTGCCATTGGCAACACGGCGGTTAGCTAGGTGGGCTAGATAAGCCTGCTTGATAAGTTCATGATTAGTAACTTCAAGGTCAAAAATACCTTTGGTTAGCTTGGCAGCTGTTGTTGCCTTGGCGCCAGTCTTGGTAAAAGTCGCAACACTCATTATTTAGCTCCCTTTATGACAACAATACCCTTACGTGGACCTGGTACAGCACCAGTAACGCCAATAACACCTAGTTCAGTATCGACTAAAGCAATTTTTAGGTTGCGGACGGTGACAGTGTCGTGCCCCATTTGGCCAGACATGCGCTTACCCTTGAAGATGCGCTGTGGGTACATTGAACCAATTGAACCAGGGCGGCGATATGAACGACCACCGTGAGTCTTGCGACCGCGCTTGAAGTTGTGACGCTTGATGGTACCGGCGAAGCCTTTACCCTTAGAAGTACCAGTCACTTGAACGGTGTCACCAACAGAAAAAACCTCCGCTGTTAGACTGGTGCCAACGAGGAGGTCTTCGGTTATTTCATCGACTCTAAATTCGCGTACGACTTTTGGTGTTACCTTTGAAGGCTTGAAGTGCCCTTGGAGCGACTTGGTGAGGTTCTTCTTATTTTCGGTACCCATCTGGATGGCTGTATAACCGTCTTTTTCAATAGTTTTCACCTGAGTAATGACGTTATTATCAGCCGAAAGCAAGGTAATAGCCTGCATTACACCGTCATCATTGATGGTGCTGGTCATGCCGACTTTTCGGGTTATGAATGCTTTCAAAACTTTTGTCCTATCTTATTTGCACAAAAATACTTGGCTGGAAGCAGTATCGCTACTGGACTTACTAACTCGCCAAGTACCTGACATTTCTTTTAGATACCAATAAAGAGTAACAAAAACACCTCTATCTGTCAATATGTTGTTTTTTCCACATGAGCGTTAACGAACGATAATATTTATGCCCATTGGCACCCAAAAGCCAAAGAACATAGCCATGAGCAATATAGCGTACTCAATTTTGCGATCAATTTGGAAATGGTCATGGGTGGTGAACAACAGGCCAATGCCAAAACCGATTGGTATAGGGGTGACGTTGGTTCCGCTAGTAATCCGTAACCATTGTGAACCCAAGATGATATATACCACCAGCTTAAGCAGATAAATCGTGTCAGCTTCTTGTGAGTTAATGACTAGTCTTCGCTTCTTAACTTGTTTTCTTGCCATAATCTTTAAAATAGCTGTGTTCGAACCCATGTCTGCATAAAGAGCTGAAAGTATTTTGGATAGGTGCTAAACAGTTCTGTTGAAGATACGATTTTCTCTGGCTTGTTGGTATCAAGTAGAGTGCTGCTAGATTCAACACTCACGTCCGCTCTAGAAAAGCCATAATTGACGGTATCACTATACTTAGTAAATTTTCCTGACTTGTCGACAGTAATTACCGGCTTTTCAATTGTTGGCGAATCAATCGTTTGGCTCAATATGTTTGCTGATTTTGGAACTGTAGCAACATTTTTGCTGCAATTTATCGTGATTATTTTGTTTGACTTGAGAGCTTCGCTCGTCAATTGTTTAACGAATTCTTTACTACCATCTTGTTTTATGTCCAGCAGATACCCAGTGACACCAGTCAGATGATTAGTACCTATGAGCGAAACATTGGTTAGCTTACTTTTTGCGGAAGTGTCGCCACCAATTTTATTTATATCCTTAACTTTTGTCTGAATATATTCAGAGAATGACGAGAAACAAGTGCTTGATTTAGAGCTAGTGTCTTGTGATAGAAATGCCGCAGTAACAAGTTCGGTGGTATCGAATTTAACCCAGGTATCTTTATATTTATCGATTAGCTCGCGAATCGGGTCGGTTTTGTTGTAGCCAAGTGCGTCAAAAAAACTTCCGATGCCGTCTATCTTGAGGTACATTTCTTTGTCGCTGTTCCGAGTAATTGTCGATGAGTTAATCTGCGAGCTAGGAAAGCCCACACTAATATCGGTGTGCGTATCGCCCGCACTATTAATACTGGCAGAAATAGCTGTTTTATTTATGCGGGTATTCTTATCATATTTCGTAAGGTCAGCGGTGATTTTAAATGCAGCCGAATTTGCCACCGGAATTATGTGTCCAACAGCATGATTAGCGACTTTGTTGGCGCTTCCGCCGGTAACGGTTTTAGTAAATAATACGTAGCTCAGTACTAGTACAAACACAACCGCCAATAACAATCCAATTTGCTTTGGCTTAATGAGTGGTGGCTTACGACTATTGTCAGAAGTATTTGATGGTGGCGTCAGCATTGTTTTAGTAAAGAAGTCATCGGAATTATTTACGCTCTGACCATTATAAATGGTCGGCGATCCATTTGACTTGCCGCTTGAGTCTGTGTCTTGATTAACGCTCATAAAATTTCATCCCTCATAAACATCTAAGATATTTTGTCGCAATACATAAGAAGTATAGCTAAAGCATTATGATTGTACAACCCGAGGGTTGCTAGGCCTAGAGTTGAATTACTGCCATGCCTGCAATATTCATAATGTCCAAGCGTTTGAGCTTTGCCCACTCGTTAATAGCCCTGCTTGCTCCGGGCAGGGCCTCGTTTGCATAATCGTCAATAATTACCACACTACCTGTTTGGAGCTTAGTCCAAATGAGTCTAAGACTGGTCGCGATTGAGCTATAGTAATCGCCGTCCAAGAAGGCAAAAGCAATCTTAACTGGTAGGTCATCGCCACTTAGGTCTTCAAACCAAGCCTTATGAATAATCGGCAGCGGCAAATTATGTTTACGATAATTGTTGATTAATTGTGCTTTAGTCGCAGCAAGTTCACCTTTAACGAACTGTTCACCTGCAGGTGAACTGTCGTACGACAACTTTTCAGGTAAACCAGCAAAAGAATCATAAACATGAAGTTTCTTATTGCTCTGGGTGCTTTTAAGATATTCACTCATAAAAAGAGATGTCGTGCCGACATAGCAGCCAAATTCAACAATGTCGCCATCAACATTATTTTTCACGACTTTTTCAAGAGCACCCAAAATAATTCCAATTTCTCGTTCAGTAACCTGATCGGATATAAGCTTCATTTTAAAATCGCCCCTTTTGGGGGCGACTCAATATTACATCTTGATTTCGGCATCACAGCCGGCTGGCAATGATAGATTCATCAAGCTATCAATTGTCTTGGGTGTTGGTTCCTGAACATCGATAAGACGTTTATGAACGCGCATTTCGAACTGTTCGCGACCTTTTTTGAAAACGTGCGGACTCTTGACTACTGTAAAAGTACTTCTACGAGTCGGTAGAGGGATTGGTCCGGCAATTGTCGCACCAGTACGAAGAGCCGTATCGACGATCTGCTTGGCAGCCTGATCAATAACTTTGTGATCGTAGGCCTTAAGGCGAATACGAATTCTTTGTTTGCCAACTGGAGCGTCAGTTGTCTTTTTTATATCTTCGGCCATTTTAACTCCTTTCAGAAGTCAAAGCAGAGAGTTCTGTAACTGTCAGCTTGTTTGTGATGTAACATCTTCGCAAAAGTTATTTAGAACTATGCGACGACTTTTAGTCACCACGATTAATATACCCTACAATCTTACAACATTATCGACAAAAATGAAAGCCTAGCTACCGACCTCACTACTGCTAGCTCTTGACCTTAGGTGTTCGGCTTTGGCCGCCGCTCTATCTGGAGTCATTTCACCTAAATAACTCATGACAGGAGATATGTTTTGTCTGAAAATACCCAAGTAAGTGCTGACTATTTCTGCCGTTTGCTCTGCTGTCGTACTGATTGGCCGAGGTAGCTCAATCATTTCTCCTTCGGCTTTCGGGCCTTCTGGACCCTGCTGTAGTTGACCAAATAAGTGAAGTGCCATCCCGCCAGCCGCAACTGCATCATAACGATTGATTTGTCTTTGTGTTGCTAGTTGCTCTCTTAAGCCTTCTGCAGCCATGTTTTTTTCTCCATTTAATAATTATTATAGCTGAACCTGGAACTCACTTCGAGTCCATTTCTAGTATTTAGACCAGTCCGGCAGGAGTGGCAGCTCTGATCGAAACTGACACCGGTATACCTCTATTTTGGATTAAGCTTTGGCAAGCAGTGTTGCCAATTTCAAAATCACGACATATTCTTGGACGATTTTCATAATCTATGCATCTTCCATCGTCACCAAGATTTCCGCATTGACCATCCATCGCAAACAAGCCTTCACCCGGTTTCATAGTTTCAATTTTAACTAATACTTCCCCCCACAACTTTCTTTCGCTGGATTTTTCTGCGAAGACCAAACTTGACCTAACAAGTTTTCGGCCGGCATCATCGCCCCAGCTTTCGTCCGAACCTAAAGGTGGTAAAATGCCGTCCAGTCTAGTGCCAGCCCGTACCAATTGCTCCGCAGCATCGGCGGTAAGTGGTATTTTCATGTCTCGACAACAAGCACCACAACCATCTGGACATTTTGGTTCTAACTCAGCACTAATTACTCTATGCACTTAAAATATTTCCAATTATTTTTACTGTAATAAAAAGAGCCCTGTTGCCAGGGCTCTTAGCCTGTCGGCAACGCTTAAACTATTTTGTAATCTTAGTTACAACGCCGGCACCAACGGTGCGGCCGCCTTCGCGAATAGCAAAACGTAGACCTTGATCCATAGCGATTGGTGCAAGTAACTTAACTTTGAAAGTTATTGTGTCACCAGGCATAACCATTTCTTTGTCAGCAGGTAGCTCAACTTCACCAGTTACGTCCGTAGTACGGAAATAAAACTGTGGCTTGTAGCCTTTGAAGAATGGTGTGTGACGACCACCTTCATCCTTGGTAAGGATATAGACTTCAGCGTCGAATTCGGTGTGAGGAGTTACAGAACCTGGCTTGGCCAAAACTTGACCTCTTTCGATATCTTCACGCTCGATACCACGTAGCAAGATACCAACGTTATCACCGGCTTGACCTTGGTCAAGATTCTTCTTGAACATTTCAACACCAGTTACGACGCTCTTACGAGTATCGTGCAAACCAATAATTTCAACTTCTTCGTTAATCTTGATGATACCCTGCTCAATACGACCAGTGGCAACAGTGCCACGACCCTTGATTGAGAAAACATCTTCGATTGGCATTAGGAATGGCTTATCAAGTTCGCGCTTTGGTTCTGGAACGTAGTCGTCCATAGCCTTAACGAGTTCCATGATAGCGTCTTCTGATTCAGCGTCACCAGCAAGAGCTTTAGTGGCCGAACCCTTAATGATTGGAGCGTTCTCATCGAAACCGTTCTTAGCTAGTAGTTCACGGATATCCATTTCGACTAGTTCGATAAGTTCTGGGTCAGCAAGGTCCATCTTATTCATAAAGACCAGAATTGAAGGTACGCCAACTTGCTTAGCAAGCAAAACGTGCTCACGGG
>JAYVTZ010000012.1:0-29259 GCA_043788365.1 Burkholderiaceae bacterium
ACAGAGCTATATTACGCATCTTACCCCAGGCTGAGTGTAGAGCAATGTTATTAGCGATACCTATCTCGGCTGGGTTGTTTGGGTCATCGACGATGAGTAAAGACTGAATGCCGTTGTCTAGCTGAGTAATCATTCCATCAGTAAACCTGAGTAGTGGACATAGTAGCCACCTTAAGTCTATGTCCACACCCCTGTTCTCACAGGTTGGGTCGCTATTAGCGGCGCCTCCAGCACCACCACCAGTTGCGGCCAGGGCCGCATTAGCTACCCTGCCCAGTTGCCAGTTGTCTGAGGCTATATTGCCAGATGCGTCTTTTCTTATTTGCGGATTGTTCGAAAAAACATATGTTGAAGTAATAGTACAGGTAGAGGGGAACCAAGGAGTTGCAATAGTAGCATCTACGGCCGTCATGTCGGCCACAGAGTTTGATGGAAGGCGGGGAATTTTAGTAGATAGAACATAGTAGTGTGCAGTCTTGTTGTCTGAAGATACTATTAATAACGATGCGCATGTTGCTTGGCCGCTTACAAAGAGTTGCTTACTGACATTAGCAGGACTGCTTGGCTGGGTAAATGTGGCACTAGCACCGCTACCAACAACGCCCATTATTTCACCTGCATTGTTCCAGTAAAAGTAGACATTGGCATTGGCAGCGTCAATCGACTTGCTGTAGTTGGGTGGATTAGTGTTGGTTTGTGACCCGTTCAGTGGGATGTAGTCCATATCAAGTGTAACCGTGTAGTTTCCGCCGACTACTGGTATTAGGTTAGTGCGAGGTGAGGTAATTTGACCAAAACAGTTTGGTATACTAGGAGATAATGACCAAGTGTTGCTGTTGTCGCTGACATCGCCGTCGACAAAAATGTATTCGGTCCCGCCAACAGTCATTGATATCGTATTTCGGGCCAAAAACTTACCTGTTGAGTTTGCGATGTCCGCTTGGCTAGATGGGCAGGCTAGTGCGCTAACTTTGTGGCTGGAGAAAAACATTAATCCACAAGTTACAACCACAAGACATAGTAACCATTTTAGATATTTTGTATTCATTTACCCTAAATATAGCACAAAAGCACTAGCACATAATGACTCAAATAACGGCAATAGATAAGATTATAAAGTCAAAAAAGCTAGAGGCATTATTGTACATAGCCATTAATAGCTATATAGTAATTACTGAATGAAACTAAACAAAATCATATTGGTGAATTTGGTCAAGAAAGCCGCTATTACTCTGTTTATTGCTGCTCCACTTATGGGCATTTTGCCGCCATTTGTACAGACAGCCTCAGCTGCTCTTGTGACCACAGCCTGCTACAGCGGAGGACCTACCGACCCAAGCCCAAATAACGTCGCCAATCTTTTGTGTGCTTGCCCAACAACAGGCTGTACTGGTAGCCCGGGGGGAGTAATAAGTACGCCAGATCCAGTCCCAAATGCGCCCGACCCGAATGCCGAATTTAAAGGTTTTGGGACTAAGTTCAGAGCTACGCACAAAGATGACTGCACAACACTAACAGTCATCGACTGTGGCATACTACACTGGATCATTATTATTACTAACACCCTGTCTATTATGGTTGGTGTGATAGTTGTGGCGGTAATTGTGGCTGGAGGCATTCAGTACACTGCGGCTGGTGATGACCCGCAAAAGGTGCAGGCAGCCAAAACCAGAATCACCAATGCCATTATTGCTCTTGTTGTGTCGATATTTATGACCGTATTCTTGAACTGGATTATACCAGGCGGCGTGTTGTAGGGTCTTCATCTCCAAATGTCACGCTCAACTTTTCGGTTCTTGTACTAGCCAACCATTATCGATATAGTATTGATAATGGTTGGAAAGAGAAATATTTTGAGAGGTTTAGTTACTAAACCCGCAATTGGCCTGTCTTTTATTATGGTGCTGGCTTTGGTGTCGCCAACACTAACTGGTAGAGTTTTTGCTAGCGGAACGCCGACTCCTGCGCCATGTTCGAGTACTCAAGGGTGTTTTGTGCCAACCCCTGTACCACCAAGCCAAGCTAACGTAACGACATTTAACACTGGCCAAGGTGGTTGTAGCCAAAGTAGCTCAAGCTTCTTTGGTTTCCCGACGTGGTACAAATACTTACCAACTGAAACTATTCGAGAACCAAACAAAAATGATCCAAAAATTGCCGACGGACCGATAGTTGTGGCTTGTTCGCCAGTTGTGGATTTATCTAAAAATCCAGCCCTAGTTGGAAAAATATTATTAGCAGTCGTAGAGATTATGCTCAGAATTGCCGGACTAATCAGCGTCTTCTTTATTATTTACGGTGGGTTCAAGTATATACTTAGTCGTGGTGACGCTCAAAAAGCGGTTGGGGCTAGGCAAAGTATAATTAATGCTGTGATTGGGCTTGTGATCGCCGCTATAGCGGTGTTTATTGTTCAACTAATTGGTACTACAATATCGGGATGAAGGATTTGAAAAAGTGAAAAAAATAAACCGGCATACTACACTTCGACTAACAAGAATATTGGTAGCATCACTTCTTGTATTAGCGACTATTGGTATTTCACAAGTCCATAAGTCAGCAGTCTATGCTAGTGCTACCCCGGCTCCTACTGCCACTCCAAAAGGCACCCCCACCCCTACTCCAACAGGAGTTTGTGTTGTTGTTATCACTGGACTAGGGTGCGGCCTTGTCACTCCCACCCCTACTGCCACTCCAAAAGGCACCCCTACACCTACGCCGTCTACTTGTATCTTAGCTGGTAGCTGCGCCACGCCGGCCAAAGGTACGGCTACACCTAAGAGCACACCTAAAGCTACTCCTACCCCCGTCCCAACCCCGACGGGTACCCCCAAAGCAACCCCAAATCTTAAGACGCCCCCGCCGCCTTCAGTGCCAAAAGGCACGCCTTTTGTTTATCCTACGACATCAGTAAGACTACCAACAGCTAGCAGCAGTCCGACGAGAAACATCCTAAGACTTATATTTGGTGTTGCTGGTGGCCTAGCGTTTCTTATTATCGTTATTGCCGGCTTCCAGTTCGTGACCTCACAAGGCGATCCACAGAAAACCACCAAAGCCCGCAACGCAATTGTTTACGCATTAGTTGGCCTGGTCGTCACTGTCATAGCCTTCAGTATCGTAACCTTCGTACTGGACAATATCTAAATGCCGCGCTTTATCAAAACCCTGCTGTCGCTACTACTCATGGTTGGTGTATTTATGCCCAGTATAGTCTCGGCACAACTGGCAGATATATGCAGCGACACACCACAAGCTACTGTTTGTAAGCAGGCCCCCCAAACCGGTAATACCCAAAGCAACAAAATTTATGGGCCAAACGGTATATTTACTAAAGGTGTTGGGATTATGTCTGTATTAATTGGCATAGCAGCCGTGTTCGTATTTATACTTGGTGGCTTTAAGATGATATCAGCAGCCGGAAATGCTAGTGAAATAGCCGCCGCTAGGCGGACTATTTTATTTGCCCTTGTCGGGATGGGCACGGCACTTTTTGCTCAAGCCATGATAAGATTTGTATTAGATAATCTGTAATGGAGGGGTAAGCGTGAAAAAATTTACAAACCTTAATAAAACCTTAACAATACTTACTCTATTTATTTCGTTAACAATATTATCCCCATTGACGGTCTACGCCGGTGGCACACCAACTCCTGCTCCGGCGGCTGGCGGCGGCAACTCAGCAATTAATGATATACGTAACGGTGCAGTTGTAGCCGATCCGGGCGGTAGCACCATAAATAATGCTGTTCAGACAGGCGTAACGCTGTTTAGTTGGCTTGTCGGCGTCGTTGCAGTGTTGATGATTATTTTTGGTGGCTACAAATACATTACGGGCGCCGGTGACACAAATAAATACGCCGAAGCCAGGAAGACAATCATATATGCATTAGTCGGCTTAGTTCTTGTCGCTGTGTCTCAGGTGATAGTGAGAATCGTGATTGTTAAGTCAATAAAGCTCTGATCTAATTAATTCTGTATCTTTGCTGGCTGTGTACAATAGTTATTTTAGTATTGCATTGCACAAAACGTTTATGGTATAAACAGATATAAGATATATTAAAGAAAGGTTCAACAACATGAATAAGTCAATAAAAAAGTTCTTAGTAACGGTTACTGCAGCAGGAGCTCTATTGTTCCCAGCTTTAGCACCAGCAATGGCTAGCGCCCAGGTGAACGTAGCAGACGCAGTTTGTGGTGGCGCGTCACTAAACGCATCAGCAGCAGCTCGTGCATGTCCTACAAGCGATACAACTGACACAACACTTAACAATGTTATTAAAACTGTCATTAACTTGTTCTCACTACTAGTTGGATTCATCTCAGTCGTGATGATCATCTTTGGCGGTTTCAAGTACATCACTTCAGGTGGTGACTCAGGCAAGATTACTTCAGCAAAGAACACAATTCTTTACGCTTTAATCGGTCTTGTAGTTGTAGCGGTAGCTCAGGTTATCGTACGCGTGGTACTTGTAAAGAGTATTACAACTATCGTTTAGTTCTATTCTATCGAATATTTAAATGCCCCCATCCGGGGGCGTTTTTATTTGCGTGAGTATTGCCGCTACTCGGGTGATGTGCTATAAAAGACGTAAGCATAATAAAAATAAGGAAAGGCTACCAAGGCTATGAAAATTACACTTCCACAAAAAACAATATTACGACTGCTAACCGCATTTGCCTCTACAATCATGCTGCTTACCCCCGCTACTGCCCTAGCCCAGGTTAATGTAGCAGACGCAGTTTGTGGTGGTGCATCACTAAACGCAACCGCTGCGGCTCGTGCATGTCCTACCGCCGACACTACCGACACAACTCTTAACAATGTTATTAAGACCGTGATTAACTTCTTATCTGTAGCAGTTGGACTATTTGCTGTCATTGAGCTTATTTATGGAGGATTCAGATACATTACTTCTGGCGGTGATTCAGGTAAGATTAGCGGCGCAAAAAACCATATATTATATGCACTTATTGGTTTGGTAATTGTTGCTGTTTCGCAGGTTATTGTACGTGTCGTATTGGTAAAAAGTATCAATACAATTGTCTAGTCATCAGGTTAAGCTATGCCATCAAACAATGTCATACTCATGACATTGTTTGATGATGCTTGATGTTTAGCCGCCCGACGTGGTATAAAAGCATAAGTAACATTACTTATTAAGAGAGGCCAACAAAATGAGAAAGCTAATTAGGAATAACATTGTTCGGCTAACTACTGCGATCATTCTCGGGCTTTCTATTATCTCTCCCTTGACCGCTTCAGCACAGGTTAACGTCGCTGATGGCGTTTGTGGTGGTGCATCGTTAAATGCATCATCAACCGCAAGTGTTTGTCCAACCGCCGACACTACCGACACCACGCTTAACAGTATTATCATCACGGTAATTAATTATTTGTCATTCTTCGCCGGTGCCTTTGCAGTTATTATGTTCGCCTTTGGCGCTTATATTGCTGTTATTGGTTCTGGAGGTAAAGATTCGGGTACAAAGGCTAGGAATGCGGTTCTATACGCACTAGTCGGACTTGTGATAGTTGTTGTTGCCCAAGTTATCGTACGAATTATTCTAGTAAAGGCCACGACAACAATCGTTTAATAATCTAATTCAACAAACTAAGTAATTTTTCTATTTTAGTATGAATTTTCACATAAAATAAAAAACTACATAGACTTGATTAAAATAACGTGAGACTATGGTTGTAAATGAAAATGCTTACAAACAACCCAAGATCAAAAAGAAATATCATATCGGCGCTATTTGTCGGGCTGTACTTGGCATCGTCCTTAGTATTTGGCGGCCAGCTAGTATATGCCAGTGGAACACCTACCCCAATTCCAGGTGGCGCCGGTGCTGGTGGCCCTGTTAACGTAGCAGACGCAGTTTGTGGTGGTGCATCTCTAAATGCCTCGGCATCGGCCCGTAAGTGTCCAACGTCTGACACGACTGACACAACACTTAACAATGTTATTAAGACTGTCATCAATCTATTCTCACTAATCGTCGGATTTGTCTCGGTACTTATGATTATCTACGGTGGATTTAGGTATATTACATCTGGGGGTGACCCTAATAACGTTAAGATTGCTAAAAGTACGATTCTTTATGCCATCATTGGCCTAGTAGTAGTAGCTGTAGCGCAGGTATTGGTCCGTATTGTTCTAGTCAAGGCAATCAGTAATATAAACTAAACCCTCAAGGCTTAGAAGTTCGACGTTGTTATGCCCTAGTTTTTTTGTTGAAGGTAGCATAAAAACAATGTAGACTATTCCCTATAGTCTTATGAAAAAGTTTCTAAATGCCATAATCCTACTAACCTTCATTACCCTGCCTCTTAGCATGCCGGTGACGGCTAGTGCTCAGTTGAATATTGCCGACGCAGTTTGTGGTGGTGCATCACTAAACGCCTCCGCAACGGCTCGTGTATGCCCTACGAGCGATACAACTGACACGACACTGAATAACGTCATAAAGACCGTAATTAATCTATTCTCTTTGCTAGTTGGCTTTATCTCAGTTGTGATGATCATCTTTGGCGGTTTCAAATACATCACTTCAGGTGGTGACTCGGGCAAAATTAGCGCCGCCAAGAACACCATACTTTATGCCATCATCGGTATACTAGTCGTTGCGGTTGCCCAGGTCATTGTCAGAGTAGTATTAGTTAAGGCGACAACAAACATAGTCTAGATTGTAAATAAAACCCCCTGTTTTCTAAACCAGGGGGTTTTATTTGTGAAAATCTAAAAGTAATTTTTAGAGAACTTCAATCTTCTTAACAGTATCTTGTTTGACCTTGTTGAATGAGATGGTTAGGACGCCGTCTTTTAGCAAAGCTTCAATCTCATCTTCTTTGACAGGCACTGGTAGAGTTATGCTACGAGAAAACTCGCCCCAATAACACTCTTGAACAAAATAATTCTCAACATCATCTTCATTACCGGCAGATAAGGTTCCGCGGATACTCAAAGTGTTATCAGCAATGCTAACATCGAGCTCACTCTTGTTAACACCAGCGACGCGGCCCTTAACGACCAGCTTTTCCTTAGTCTCATAAACATCAACAGCGAGTTGACCGGGTACTGCTTCTTCTTCGTCCCATTCATCATTAGTTGGAGCGCTCTGTTGAGGTGCTTGGGCTGGCTCGTCTGCCATCATGCCACTATCGTCGTCGCCTAAGAATGCTGCAGTTAATTCGTCTTCTTCCATTAATAAATCTTCGCTGCGATTTCGTCGTGCCATGTCAGTTGTTACCCTCCGAATGAATATTGAGATAATGAGTTTAGTCTAGAGCTTTTTATGTTTACATACAGTATAGCCTAGCTAACCACCCTCTTCAACCAATGAATATATATTTACAACACATTCAAAACAACACCCTTAAGCTTATATTTGAATGAGTCTCACAAAACACGACTAATTATTCATGTAAATGAGTATAGAAACAGCTACATTTTCTAATTACAATTGGAGTGAAGTGAACATATTTGAAGCCGTTATTTCAATTGTTAGCCCTTTTAATTGCATGGGCTGTGGCATAGAGGGTAAATACATTTGTGACCGATGTGTAGCCTTCGCCTACACGGCAGTACCGTCACGGTGTTATAGGTGCCGTACCGCCACTCTAAACTTTAAAACCTGCCCTAGTTGTAGGTCGAGTAGTAGTTTGCGCAGAGTCTACGTACCAACGGCGCTATCTGGTACAGCGAAACAGCTAATACATGCTTTTAAGTTTGAACGAGTCCAGTCCGTAGCGCCCATAATTGCTGCCCAGATGTTAAAGTCACTAGAGCCAGAGGATGAATACTTAGTTGTCCCAATACCTACAGCCACTAGTCATGTTCGTCAACGAGGCTATGACCATTCGCTGTTATTGGCTCGTAAGATTGCTAAAGACTTAAATTACCAGCATGTACCAGCGGTATTAAAACTGAATCAGTTAAGACAAGTTGGCTCTGGGCGCCAGGAACGCACCAACCAGTTAAAAAACGGTTTTGGGGTGCTAAAGCCAAGAATTATTAAAAACAGACGAATATTACTTGTTGATGATGTTATTACCACCGGTGCAACTCTAGAAGAAGTAGCCAGAATACTAAAAAACTCGGGCGCCAAAAGTATTGATGCCCTAGTGTTTGCACAGAGATGAACGTCCCCACCCACTACTGTATACTTTAGTTAATGATAAAGACGCGAGTAATTGGGGTATACAGGCAGTTTATTATTGCTTTGTCTAAAAAAGACCGTAGATTCGAGCTAGTTTTTCTGACAGTAGCCGTACTCGCGGTTTGCTTTAGCACATCTCTCGTTATTGCCCATAATGGCTGGCCAAACAACCCCGATGAAGGCTTAAGAGTTATTTTCCGAGTCGAGGCTTATGCCGATCACTTGAAGCACGGAGATTTTCTGCCGGTGTGGTCGTCGGGCGATGCCTTGGGCTATGGTAGTCCTACCCTGCTTTACTATCACAAAGTATTCTATTATCTCTCGTCAATTTTTTATCTAATTACAGGCTACATGAAGTTGGCATTGTTTATGACAATTTCCGGGCTAATGCTGGTCTCTGTCTATGGCATGAGGCTTAGTCTGGAAAAATTCACAAGTAACAGACTAGCTATCGTCAGCGTATCAATGCTTTCAATCTTAGCTAACTATACCTTTACTGATTGGTTATACCGCGGGGCGTTCTCCGAATTTGCTGCCATGATGGTTTTGCCTTGGTTAATCTGGTGGTGCATCAATTTACTTGAAAGTAAGCAATTTTCCTACTCGATAGTGATGATATTGCCACTAATCTTTTATAGTCACAATGTCATTGGTATGTTTTCTGGGTTGCTATTGCTTGTGGCGATAGTGATATTTTTTAGCGACCGCACCAATAAGTTACAAACCTATACAAAAAAGCTGCTAGTGTCAGTGGGCCTAATAGCCATCACTATACTGCCATATCTTCTATTAATAACTCTTTTTAGGACCGACTATAACCCAAGTAAGATTACCCAAAACGGCTTCAAAGCTAGTCAAAACTTTGTGCCTATTATGCGCAACTTTATGCCTGGGCGAGTTAACTTCAGCGGCGTCAATACTCCCAATGTCAATATCGACATAGGTACTAGCCTGGCTTTATTGGTGATTATCGGAGGAGTAATCGTAAACGCTATATCTAAGAGGAGACAGTTAAACAAAATCGGTGCATACAACAAAACTGCAGTCTTTCTCGTGACCTCCTCTTTACTATTCTTTCTGCTACAACTAAAAATTAGCAGGCCAATTTATCGAGCTTTTTCACCGCTCGAGTATCTACAGTTCCCGTGGCGTTTAATGGTTTTCTTAGTCCCATTATTAATTCTTTTGGTTGCCTATAAACTAACCAGAATCAGGTCTGCGAAAATACAAAATACAGTAGTTTTAATCTGGTGCTCGACGTTTATCATTTGTGCTCCAATCTTTTATAGCAAAAACTATGGATATATTCCGGCCACACAGCTAAAGCCCGCTGAATTTGCAAATACGAACGGTGGTTATGGCTTACAAATGACCGGATACGGCGAGTTCTTGCCCAAAGTTTATAGCGGACAAACCGAGCTCGGGTCGATTGTAACGGTCAAACAATACGAAGCCTTCTATAAAGATTTTCATGACAATGGCGGCATACAAGGTAGTTGTTTAATCGATGAGATGCCGAAAACGTCACCGGACTCAACCAATCTCGAATTTAATATTGCCTGTTTGTCTGACTCTGAAATCAAATTGCCCATAAGCTACAATCGCTACTCGAAAATCATTAATCTAAGTAATAACAAAATCATTGACTACAGTCGAATGAGTAGTGACCCTAGGATGATAATCAGAATCGGTAGGACTAAAGGTACGATAATACGAGTAGAGCTACCAACTACGGTACGAATAATACGAACTGTGCTGTAATATATAAGCTAATAGACGAGGGTAAGATGAATAAGCTAGAGTACGACCGCATGGCCGACAGAGAAAAAACCTACTGGTGGCACTTGGGTAGGCTGCAAATAATTAAGACCTATATTGCGGTCGCAAAGAAAGGCAAGACTAACCTGAAGATCTTAAATGTTGGCTGTGGCACCGGTGGGACTATTGATTTACTCGAGTCGTTTGGAAAGGTAGAAAACGTCGATAACTCTGACGACGCTATCAGGTTCATGAAGTCTAGTGGCCACAAGAATGTTGTTAAGGTCGACGGCATCAAACTTCCCTTTAAAGATGCTTCATTTGATATTGTCGGTGCTTTTGACGTTCTTGAACACATACAAGAAGATCGTGCAGCGCTAAAAGAGTGGTCACGTGTGTTAAGGCCTGACGGCGCTATTGTAGTTACCGTCCCGGCCTACCAGTGGCTGTGGAGTGGTCACGATGAGGTACTCTATCATAAGCGAAGATACACAAAAGCCTTGATAAAAAAGACTGCCAGGCAGGCAGGTCTCAAAGTCGACAAGCTATCTTATGCGGTAGTGTTTTCTCTGCCGCTTGTGATAGGTTTTAGATTTATAAATAAGATTATGAAAAGACAAGTTAGTTCTGAAACATCATATGTAAATGTGCCGACTTGGACTAATAGACTTTTCACAAAATTTCTATACCTTGAGGCCAAATTACATAACAAATTGTCATTTCCGGCTGGAACCTCGGTCGTAGCAATACTACGAAAAGCCAAATGAAAATTTTAGAAAATAATAGAATCGCTAGGTTTATTGTGGTCGGTCTCGCCAATACGATTGTTGGCTTTACTTTACTAAATCTCGCTTATTATAAGCTTGGCCTCAGTAAAATAGTCGCGAGCATTTTTGCAACCAGCCTAACACTAGTAATAAGCTTTATCTTAAATCGTGGCTTCGTATTTGAAGATAGATCTAAGAACACTGGGCGGCAAATAATATCTTTTATAATGGTCACGGCCTTGGGCACGATATTATTTCTGAATATTATATATGCAGTCTCGCTCAAGTTATTTAGTGGACACGAGTCATTTATAATTAACACCACCTATCGCATTAGCAAAATTAAGTTGTCACCAAGCTTTGTTGACATCAATGCTAGCACTGCCATAATGACGGGAGTTGCTATGTTCTGGAACTATAACGGCTATAAATTATTTGTTTTTAACAGAGAACGCTCTAATCAGGAAGGCGCAATTAAAGATGGCGCATAATAAATACGACCTGTCGATCGTGATACCAGCATATCGAGAAGCCAAGCGAATTGGTAAGACTATGGATAAGCTAGCCGACTTTATAAATAAAGACAAAACAATTAAAAAACTAAATGTGGAATTGATTGTTGTTTCGGCCGATTCTGATGACAAAACCCACGAGATTATTAATAAGCGAGCCAGTAATTTCAAAAATTTTAAGTTTATTCCTGCCGGAAAACAAGTTGGCAAGGGGCGAGATGTTAAGCTCGGAATGCAAAAGGCGCAAGGCGATGTAGCCATTTTTATGGATGCCGATCTAGCAACACCGCTAAAATATATAACTCAATTCTATAACTTATATTTATCTGGTTATGACGTAATTGTAGCGACGCGTAATCTTAAGAAACATCACCCAGAGCTGCTTAGACGTAGCTTGTCGATAGCTGGCAACATACTTTACAGAGTAATTGGTGGTGTTTGGATTGAAGATTCGCAATGTGGCTTTAAGATGTTTAGTCGCAAGGCAAGTCGCGTATGTTTTAGTAAGCTCACTACCACAGGCTGGGGTTTTGACATGGAGGTTCTAACAATCGCAAAAGTAAATCACTTCAAAATAAAACCAGTGCGCGTCAATGACTGGGTGTCAGTGCCGGGTGGATCATTCGCAAGTGGCGCCATCAAGAGTTCACTAGCATCACTAAAAGATTTGTCACTGATTTTTGCCAGAAGGCTCAATGGAAAATATAGATAGGTTACAGTTTCGGCTGGATGATACGACCCTAAAAGGCTATTATTACTGTTAGTCTACATAATTAAAGAGGGACCCCGATAATCCTTAGTCTTATAAATTCCAAGTTTAATGGTGGTATAAGCCGCTACCCGAGGTTGTGGACATTGCTTAAGTACTCTGTTGTATTTGCGATGTTTTTGGCGGTTTGTCTGCAGCGTGTTGACCCTGATTTCGGCTGGCATATTCAAGCCGGGCGTTATATTTCTAGTTTTGGCACCCCAAAGCACGACTTATATAGCTACACTGCTAGTAATTTCAGATGGATTGATCATGAGTGGGGTTACGACGTCATACTTTCTTGGCTATTTAGATTTTCTTTTGCGAAATGGCTTATAGCTAGTATTTTTGCCTCAATCTGGACGTTCATTATGTTTTTGGCCGCAGGACGAAGCCGATTTTTTACTCTCGCCATAGCTACGTTTGCGATCATGCCTTATGCAGGCGTCAGGCCGACAATTTTCACCATCTTACTGTTTACGATTTTAATTAAGCTAGCATCAATTAAGGCCTGGAAGATTAGATATGTAATTCCATTCCTATTTATTATCTGGGGGAACCTTCACGGCGGTTTAGTCGCAGGCTTAGTCATAATGGTCTACTTCTTATATCGAGACAGAGACATAAGGTGGTTAATCGTCTTAGCTCTTAGCTTTGCGGGTACACTCATTAATCCCTACGGAATAAATTTATACACTGAGATTATTAGAACGATATTCGATAGTGCAGTCCATAGCCAGATTCAGGAGTGGGCGTCATTTAAGATCTTCACACCCTCCCTCGTATTTTTACTTCTATGGCCGCTGGCTTACATATATAACGAGCGAAAAGACATCACCAAGCTACTCAGGAGCCCTTTCAAAAAGCAAAACTTAGGCGATGAATTCTACCTAGGCCCAATAATGCTTGTTTTGGCTATGTCCGCTACCAGGAACATGCCGCTCTTTATTACTTCAACGGTTAAAAATCTTGATAATTACCTTAATAATTTGAAATTTGAGATACCCAAGAAATACCGACTATTTAACTGGCTTTTGGTTACTATTATTCTGACCTGTTTTGCATCTTGGGTGTTGATAAGTTTTAGGCTAACATTTGTAACTTATGTAAAAGATAGTGGACTTGTATATCCGGTTGAGCAAGTCGTAGAATTAAGGGCCTCAGAATGCAAAGGAAATGTATTTAACGACTATAACTACGGTGGGTATATAATTTGGCAGCTACCAGGACAAAAGGTTTATATTGATGGAAGGATGCCTGTCTGGCGTGATGAAAACGGCCAAAGATATATGGATAGATACTTCCGCGTGTTAACGACTGAAACTTATCAAAAATCGGAGTTTGTGAAGTACGATATTCAGTGTGCGTTAGTAGGTACTGGCAACTCTCGTCTAATTAATTCTCTTAAGCATGATGGTTGGCGAGCTCAGTCTGAGAGTTCTACGGCTATTTTGTTGTTTAGATAAGGTGTTAGGTTGTCTGTGAGCGCAGATGATCCGACAGGTTAGCGCACATCAATCTATGCGCCGAGATAAAACTCGGGCATGAGACTGATGACCGAACCTAACAACCGCCAGGATTACTAGGGTATAATCCGCCCGTTTGCGGCTAAAGCCACCACTTACCCGACAAACTAAAGCACATTAATCTGTGCGCCGAGTATACTCGGGCAGCAGACTATTGACAGAACCTACGACTTGCATCAGCAAGCTGATGCGTCGTAGAACCGAAGCCTATCGACGACACCAAATTAAAAACCCCTCTTGCGAGGGATTCTTAATTTGGTGTACCCGACAGGATTCGAACCTACGACCTTCGGCTCCGCAAGCCGACGCTCTATCCAGCTGAGCTACGGGTACGTCGTCGGAATGTAATTGTATGGTTTCTGTATCGCCGGCAAAACAAGTTTGACCGGCAATACTAGAAATCATACAAAGCTTCCTCCTCACAATTTTGAGAATCCTCTCTCAAAATTGATAAGACAAACTCGAATAACAAATCAAACAACAGGCATAATTTTAACATGTTATATCTGTTATTACTAGGGTGAACTAAAAGTGAATTTTGTGGAGTATCTTATTAATAAGGTCGGGCTCATAATTCTCGAGTGGTAGTATGTTAGATAAAATATCGCTAATATCTTTTGCATCTTTTTTGTCAAAATATATAGGAATAATCGGCATAAATCTCTTCATGGGTAATAACCAAATACATTCGACTTCGTTTTCAAGCACCATAGAAAAGGATTTGAAGCTTGAAAACGGATATAACCTTTCGCCAATGTGAATACCGGTATTATCGATTGAGTAATCCATTTGGCGTGGTTTGCGTGCGGCAAGCACAGCAAACACCACTGCTACTAACAAGACGATACTGCCTGACACCGCATCTTTGCCAGTAAGTAAGTAAGTAATAATAGCTACTATTACGGCTATCGAGATAAGTTTTACGTACCAAAGTTGGTTTTTTTCGTGATAGATAAACTCAAGCGCAGTCCAGCTAGTTGTTTTATCAGAAAACACACTTGGGCTCGTTGAGCTATCGGCCTTATACTGCCAACCACTAGCCTGATCAGTCTTTTTATCTTGATCTATAGAATCTTTTTTTGCCATAAGCCTATTGTACACGACCAGGGTTAAACTTTGTACTCGTCGGCCTAAATAGAGATAATTTTCGTTTTGTGCCACTTAGTCCACATCTGTTATAATTACTCTCTGCAAGGAGAGGTACCCAAGTGGCTCAAGGGGGCAGTTTGCTAAATTGCTAGGGGGGCGCAAGTTCCCGCGAGGGTTCGAATCCCTCCTTCTCCGCCAAAAATACTCCCGTTAGGGAGTATTTTTACTAGGCGGCAGATGTGAGGGATTCGAACGGGAATGTCCTAGCGGACATTCCCCGCCCTTGGTTTTTCAGCTATGCTGAAAAATTGTCATGAACGAATCTAATTTTGATTCGTTCGGCAAGGGCGAATCCCTCCTCATGTTTTAGCCAAAAATACTCCCGTTAGGGAGTATTTTTATTAGGCGGAGAAGGAGGAAAGCCAACTGCTTGGCTTCCCAAGGGATTCGAACAGTCGGAGCGTTGTTCGCCGCTACTCGGCGAACCGCGAGACGGGGTCGACCGCGAAAAGCAAGGCTTTTCGACGGGTGACTCGAAGATCCCTCCTTCTCCGCTTTAAATTGAGACACTTTCTGCTATAATCAATCAATCGTGGAAGGGTCGCATAGTGGTCGAGTGCACCTGTCTTGAAAACAGGAGACCTGAGAGGGTCCGTGGGTTCGAATCCCACCCCTTCCGCCAATACTACCGGACATTCTGAGGCCTGTCCCGCTCACATTCGTCAGCTAATTTTATATACTGCCCCTTGCCAATCCGTGGTCCAAAATAATAACCACTCCCTCTAAGAGTCTGCACTAGATGATCAGCCTCAATCATTTTTAACTTATCGCGCAGACGTCTTACGTAAACATCTAGTCGATTACTTGTGTGGTCCTCTTTTACGCCCCAAACATCTTTAAGCAACCTTTCACGACTGATAATTTCAGGTGTTTCTTCCATCAGGCGGTGTAGTAGGTGTGTCTCCTTCTTGGTAAGTAACACTAATCTGTCGCCATACTTGGCGATATTCGTGTGCAGGTCAAGGTCAAGCTCGTGACGACTGAGCCAGTGAGTTGCGAAACTGCGATTGCTCCGCCGGACGAGTGCTTTTATTCTGGCTATGAGTTCGTTGTGGCTAAAAGGCTTGACTATATAATCATCTGCGCCCGATTCCAGGCTGTGAATAGTGCTATGTTCATCGTTTCTGTCAGACAAGAATAAAATTGGCGTTAAAATTCCCCGTGCGCGTAAGTTTTCGCAAATTGTGAAAACATTATTACCGGGGATGTTTGTGTCGAGGATTAGGGCATCGTATGCCTTGTTAGTGGCTAGTGAATAGCCGTCATTGCCGAGAGGGGTTGCGTCAACTGCAAATCCAGCTTGCCGTAGCCTGACAGAAAGCGCTCCGAGCAGCGACTCATCATAATCTACCATTAGAACTTTAGTGAAGTTATTAACTAACATTGACTTACCTCTCCGCCAACACGCTGTGTCGGCTGCAGATCAATGGCCACACCGCTCTTTTATGCCCTTCTTAAGCGGATTCTACAACACCGATATTAATTTGTCACTATTATATTATTATTTTATAACATAAGCTTTTATTGATTCATCTGAAAACTAGCTGAAAAATGAGTAATTAACAGATTAGAAAAACTAATATGAACGAACTATGACAAATTGTAACAAATACTGATTATTCCAAAATCTGCTAGAATAACAGATGTTTATGGAGAGGTGGCCGAGTGGTTGAAGGCGCTGCTCTCGAAAAGCAGTATACTCTCACGGGTATCGAGGGTTCGAATCCCTCCTTCTCCGCCAGAAATATAGTTCTAAAGAGACCCGTCCACCTAAATGCACATTAGAGGTGAGATGGGTCTTTTAATTTAGCTGGAAATGTTACAAAACACCCATTCTCATGTACTAGGGCGATGCTATTCGAACCGGCTTAGTTAAGCTTTTTAGATCGTGGTTTTCGCTCTATATAAACCTTTTTATCCTTGAGGAACAGTTCGCCAGTAACAAATTGTAGTATTTCTCGTTTTTCTTCCTTGGTACCTTCTTGCAGAACATATTTAGCGTAAGCCCTGAGGTCAATTGCCGGGTTGTTTGGTAGCACCTCGCCAGTTTGTCCTAATATGATATTAAATTTCCCATAGCGTTCTAATTCTTCCTTGAACTTAGTTTGAGCACCAATTTCGTCTAGCTCTAGTTTGTCTATTAGCTCAAGTAGTTCGACCATTAGATCTGCTTCACGGATATAAGGCTCAATACAATCAAGATTGTTGGCTCTACCGCAGTGGTAGTAGACATACCGTCTAATTTCACCTGTGGTTATGAGCCGCTTCGTGTGTTCTTCAGCAGTAACGCCCGTCTTACAAGCCCCACACTTCAGTATTCTGGTAAAGCTGAACTCTTTACTGCCAGTCGGTGGTCTAGGGGCAACAGCTAGCTGTATCTGCACCTCATCGAACAATTCTTTGGTAATGATTGGTTGATGTTTGCCTTTATGCATAGTCGCACTGGTTTTAGGGTATTGGAACTCTCCATAAAAGAACGGATTCTTTAGGGTTCGGTAGATATGGCTTAAACCGAGCCGATTACCATGTTTGGATTGAAAGTCTATTTCGTCTAGCCATCTTTTGATGTCACGGCCAGTGTAGGCTTGTTTGGCGACTCGCTCAAACATTTCAATAATGGTTGGGGACCTGTCTGGATCAACAATTATCTTTAGCTCACCCATCCCATTATTCAGATAACCTACTGGAGCTACACCTGGTCTCCAGCCATTCGCAGCTTTGTTGTGTAAGCCTCGGATGACATTAACGCCCCTATTGTCATTCTCTAGCTTGGCTTGAGAGCCAAGGATCATGAGTAGGAACTTTTCGTTAGGGTTATTAGTAAACGTCTGGCTATGGGTACGAATTTCAGCTAACTTGCCCTGATCCATTAAGTCCACCAGAATCCCCAAATCTCCGGCGTTTCTGCTGAGTCTATCTGGCGCCCATGTCACAATACCGTTGAAGTATCCAAGCTGTATGTCCTTGATAATACGGTTATACACGGGACGTGTGCCTGATTCTTTAGAGGAATGGCTTTCTTTGCGGACTTCGGCTATTTCTATGCCCCAATGATCGGCCAGTAGCTCCATTTCTTTGATCTGTTGTTCAATAGATAGAGCCTGACGCTCATCCTGTTCTGAGGATTTACGAGCGTACAGGCAATATCTTAAAGTTGGTGTTTTAGTACCAGTGTCCAGCATGGCAAGCACAACAGTACCGCTGGGGCATGAGGAAGTCTAGGAGAACATCCAAATAATTACTTGCTATAATAAGCGTAAACATTCAATCAAAAAGTCTAGGAGACATATGGAGCGAGGAAAACCTGATATTGAAGAGCACGAAGGAGTGAGATTTCTCCGTTTATTGGGACTCGACCACCTAGCTGATACTGAAGTTGTTGCTGGAGGAAATACCATAGAGGTCAGAAATTTCTTGGACGTATGTGGTGACCATGCTCGCCCAGTCTTACTAGGTCTTGAGACTATGGATCCTGCAGACCCACGCTTTGAACCAACAAAAGAAGCGTTACGAGGTCTTATTTCTCAATATGTTGGAATAGAGCAAGGCACATAAATGAGTAAAGGTGGGCGCCTTGTTAACTAGCGAAGCTGCACCGCCTCGTGCCATGCCAGACCGAGTTTCAGGCGAGACTTTGCATGGAGTTGAAAATATAGGTCACCAACAATCGCCCGTAGATATAGAAGCTATTAGCTACACTAGAGTCGATGGAACGGTTGAGGTAGCTTCAAGTCCAGAAGATGCCATGAGGAGATGCCCCGTACTTGGCAAAATGTCAGTCGAACAAGCCAATGTTCTTTTAGAGCTAGCATCTATCGGGCAAGAAAAAATCGACGCTCAAAAGAAACCGAAAGAAGAGTTTAAGCAGAAGCCTGAGGAGCATAAAGAAACAAAAAAACCTATAGTTGAGCAAGTGATTAAGGAAGATACTAAAACGATAGCTCAGAGTGAAGTAAAAGAAACTGTTACCGTGACAACGAAGAGCTTGCACGAAGAAATGATCCAACCCCAATCAGAGCTAGATAAAACTATTGATGCCCATTCAGCTAAAATTGCGACTGAACCAAAAGTTGCTAGAGTTACTAGCTCAGACGAAGCTATTCAAGCACAGAAGCTAGTAGACTCGCCTTACATCGAACAACAAGTAAGAGATAAACTTGCTGGGCGTCAAAATATAAAAGATGAATCGTCAGACAAGGCTACCAATATTTCGTTGAGAATTCCGCCTATTGAAGAAATTGTTATCACAAACAGATTAGATCGCCAACCCACCGCGCCAGACGCCCCACGAGCAGAAATAGTTATTGATAATAGAATAATGGATACGACGGTTGCCTCAAAAGAAACCACAGAAGAAAATCAAGAGGAACCATTCTTAGCCACCAGTCAAGATAGTTTAGATGATGATACGTTTATTTTCACTGATACCGAACTAGCGCAAGAAATGCCAGAGTTGTTCATTGCCGAAAGAGATTGGGATATAACAGACCCAGCGATTCTCCCACCTTTTGATCCAGTGGCCGAGACACTTGACGCATCAGAGTCTATAGATTTACTACCAGAGCAAGTAGCAATTGACGCAGAGACAACTGAGCTATTTGAGCAACTCCTTGCTATGTCAGTTGAAGCGGATGAGGAAACGACTTCTACTTTCGTAAAACTAGTTGGAGAGCAATCTGAGGCCCAAGTCCCTAAGGAAGTAACCGTAGAAGTTACTAGTGACGTAAATGTTTTTGCAGATTTTCTCGATATCCAGCCAGAGTCAGAAGAAACCATAGATATTGAAACAATAGTCACAAATGCAAACGAGCAACCATTGGAAGAAACCTTCGCACAGCTTATTGAGCTACTCGAAGGAGGCTCTTTTGATAGCACAGATGTCATGTCTGCTATTAAAGATTTCTCAAAGGCGTTTGCTTATTCGAATCGTGAGCATAGTACTGAGCGTGAAGAATTACTCGTAACACCTGCTATTACACAAAAACTACTAGATTTACTACGAGCTATCGGCTATGAAAATCCGCAAGAAGCGTTACTGGGACTCATCTCTCGCCATGATCTTGAGTTCCTCGTTCAAGCCATGCGCTATCTTGCACAATTAGCAAACCCAGATAATCAACATGAATTTTTGCGTTCAAATCCAGTCAGTCATACATTTAAGTACGTTATTGAGCCAGCTGCAACTAGACTAGGCAGGAGTATCTTGTTACTGATTAAGCAGCAAAATCTAGCATACGAATAGTATTGATTCCATCAAGGACAAGGTACCGCCGAACTGCTAGCAAGTCCAGGAGTTAACTCTTTACATAATACCCCCATGGGGTATATACTTTATGTATGAGAGTAGACATAAAAAAGCGAGCAAGTCACCGCACAAAGATTATCGAAGGCCAGATAAAAGGTCTGCAAAAGATGATTGACCACGAAGAATACTGCATGGATATACTGACCCAAAGCCTGGCTATACAAAAGTCTCTATCTTCACTCAACAAACTTGTGCTTGAAAATCATATAACGACGCACATTACCGACATGTTGGCATCAGATGAACCCAAAGAACACACCAGAGCCCTAGAAGAACTACTAAAGCTCTATGAGCTAAACAACATTAGAGGCAAATAATGGAACATACCGATCATGATCATTCTATGCATACCGCTCACAAAGCCTCACTAAAAAAAGAGTATCTAAAATTTAGTGCGGTCATTGTTGGAATAATCGTTATTGCACTACTGCATGCCACGTTTGTTGGGTTTGATGCACTACAGTTTATTCGTTCCTTCATGGGAGCTTTTTTGGTTGTATTTGCTAGCTTCAAGCTACTCAATTTACAGATGTTTGCTATTGGCTTTTCTGGGTACGACGTACTAGCTCGTAAAGTCCTAGCATACGGCTATGCGTATCCGTTTATTCAGTTGACTCTAGGTGCCATGTATCTAATAGGTGTAACCAATATATGGCTTGATGTTGTGATGCTCGGACTGTCGTTATTTAGCTCCATTGGTGTATTAAAAGAAATGGGACGACCCATCAAATGTGCCTGCCTTGGTAATTTCGTACAGTTACCCCTAAGCACAATTAGCTTTATAGAAGATTTTGGTATGGCGGCACTTGCCCTAGTTATGATTATCTCAGTGGGAGTTGCATGAAACTTATAAGAATACTCAGGAGCACAGCACTACTCTTAGCTATCGTGTTACTCAATTCCGTTAGTCTGGCAAGCCATGCGTCTGCAATGCCCGTAATGTCGCACGAAATGGGTGGTATGAGCCACGGTTCTAGTGATTCAACTTCGTGTGCCACATTATGCCGCAGTGCAGTGTTCAACCAAGAAGAAACAATCAACTCTCGCACTGACGAAGAGGATGATGAACCAGTTGTACCATTCTACGTACAAAACCAAGTTGGGTATTTTAGCGACACTTTAGTCAGCCAGAAGTTATACGCAGATTCGGTAAAGCCACCACCAAAGATACCGATCTATATTCAGCTGCAGGTATTTAGAATTTAGAATTGCTTAATTATTAGCAGTGTCTATTAATCTAAATTTTGGAGAACCTATGAAGAACAAAACTAACAAGAACAACATCATTATCGTAGCGATAGTAGCTGTCGTTGCAATTGCTGGCATAACTGCCTTTTCTATCAGTAAAGATGGTGAAAAGATGGATGATAACATGATGAGTAAGCCATCTAATTCGCAGTTAGCTAGTCTAGTAGATACTAACTCAACAGACTACAAAAACTACATGAGCTATACAGGCGAGGACTATGATAGATACTTTATAGCTAATATGATTGCCCACCACCAAGGTGCAGTCGATATGGCTAACCTTGCACTCAAGAATGCTAAGCATCAAGACGTCAAAGACTTGGCGACTGCAATAGTATCTGCCCAAACAAGTGAAATCAGTAATATGACCGCTTGGCAAAAAACCTGGGGTTACCCAGCGAGTAGCGGTGAAATGATGATGGATCATAGTTCAATGGGAATGGAAAATACTAACGCTGGAATGATGAACGAACTAAACGGCAAAACTGGTGAAGCTTTTGACAAAGCCTTTCTTGAGCAGATGATTATGCACCATCAATCTGCCCTCAATATGGCTGCTCCGGGCAAGACTAACGCCCAACACCAAGAAGTAAAAGATTTAATAACTGCCATAATTGCTGCCCAGACCAAAGAAATACAGCAAATGAAGCAATGGCAGAAGGACTGGGGCTATACAAACTAGATTTCAATTAATCTTAGTTTTACGGAGATTCCACTCCCCCTTGAGGGGAATTACTCATGAGTTTAATCTCGTCGTAGTATTCGCTAGGCAAAAAATAAAGTACCAGGCAGTCTTGCCATTCCCGCATCTTTGCATTGAATCTAAGCTCCATAGCTAAGAGCACACATCTATAAAATACCCTGAAATCATCTTTACACATCTAGCGATGTCATGTTAACCTTACAATTGAGATGTTTATTAAGGACAAGGATCACACGGTGGTGAATTCGGTGCGAGACAGGCGCACTTCATTAAAGATGACCCAAGATGAACTAGCCGAAAAAGTTCAAGCAACAAGGCAAACGATTATCGCAATAGAAAAAGGTAATTATGTGCCGAGTGTATTACTTGCGCTGAGGATTGCGTCTATACTAGACAAAAAGGTTGAGGAGATCTTTCAATATGAAAAAATATAAACAATTACTCGACATCATCCTACTCGTCGGCCTAACGGTCATGGCTTTTCTTACTATTGCTCCAAAAACCTTTGTTATGCCTTCGAGTCTACAAATGCTACTACTTGCAGTTGTTTTGGGGCTCCTTGCAGGCTTTTTAGCCCTGCTATGGCGTGAACAGCCAACCGATGAACGCGAAGCCCAAAACCAAGCCACGGCCAGTCGCTCAGCGTACATCGTCGGCGCTGTTGTGCTCATTGTTGCGATGCTCATTGAAAGCCTTCATCACAAGCTTGATCCAGCTATACCAATCGCCCTACTTGCTATGATTGCTACAAAAATTATCATTCAGCGTAACAGAGATGATTCTTAAGTACTGTAAAGTTAACTTGACATTGTATTTACTCAACTCTACACTATTTGTATATCAAGTTAAGAGAGGGTAAAACAGATGAATAAAAATTCAATGATAGCAATCATCGTAGCGGTACTAATCGTAGTCGGTGGTGGCGTAACTTACGCCGCTGTGCATAGTAACAATAACAAAAAGGCAGCCGAGCACTCAGCTATGATGAAGAAAGAAGCTGACGACGCAAAAATGAAACAAGACGAAGCTATGAAGAAGGAAGAAGAAACCAAGGCCATGGCAAAGCAAAAAGAGACAGAAGCCATGCAAAAAGAAGATGCTATGAAGAAAGCAGAAGCTACAACACCTGCTCAATAATAATTGTTTAGATTCTTAAGGAGAAATGAAGCATGGGCAAAAAACCCCTACTGGTCATCATAATCGCAACAATCGTCATTATAGGTGGAGGGGTTAGCTATGCGCTAGTTCAAAACAATAATGCCAAAAAGGCTGCTCATACTTTGACTATGCAACATGAAGCAGACATGAAAAAAGATAAGACTGCGGATAGTCAGCTCAGTCCGGCTGATAAAGCTTCAGAGCAAGCTAACGAAACCAATGCTATGGCAAAAAGCAGCTATTCCGACTACGATGTTGCTAAGCTAGCTAATGCTGAACATGGCAAAGTTGTATTGTTCTTCCACGCCCCATGGTGTCCAACCTGCCGTGAGGCTGACAAAAACTTTACCGCATCAGCAGCGCCAGAAGGCCTGACTCTGTTAAAGACCGATTATGACAGCTCTGGTGATCTCAAGAAAAAATACGGCGTAACCTACCAACATACGTATGTTCAAGTAGATAAAAATGGTAACTTGATCAAGAAGTGGTCAAGCAGCACGTCGTACGAGCAACTAGAAACACAGTTAAACTAATATGAAACAAAAGAAAGTGGTGGTATGTTTTTACTCGTAACGTCATTCCTAGCGGGCATACTGACTGTATTCGCACCGTGCGTTTTGATTCTTTTGCCAGTTATAGTTGGTAGCTCGTTAGCGACTGATGAAAACAAAAAAGCAGATCGTATAAAACCGTACGTTATAGTGATTAGTCTTGGCATATCTGTATTGCTTTTCACGCTACTCCTCAAAGCTAGTACGCTTCTGATCGGCATAGATCCACAGGTCTGGAAGACAGTATCTGGCGGGATAGTTGTGGTGCTAGGTTTAAGTATGCTGTTCCCTCTGGCTTGGGCTAAATTAAGCGCCAAGCTGGGGTTTGAGAATAGTTCGAATACTCTACTAGCCAAAGCTTCTGAGAAATCTGGTATAGGTGGCTATATTCTAACGGGAGCTGCCCTTGGTCCTGTCTTTTCAGCTTGCAGTCCTGTCTACGCTTTAATTCTAGCCACAGTTCTGCCCGTTAATTTAGCTCTTGGGCTGGTTTATATGACCCTTTATGCACTTGGTCTTAGTTTGGCTTTGCTGGCTATAGCCCTTGCTGGACGCAAGCTTACTAAACGCCTTAATTGGACTGCTGCCCCTAACGGCTGGTTCCGCCGTACGCTAGCAATAATCCTAATACTAGTTGGACTTGCTGTTATTACTGGCTTCGATAAAAAAGTACAGACCTGGATATTGATTCACTCGCCAATCAATAGCACAAGACTTGAAGAAAAATTAGTACCAAGTAACGGTACTTCGGGTAATTCAAATAGTCCTGGTCTTAGTACTTCAGATCAAGCCTCTTTCAACGTAAAACCGTACCCAGCTCCTGAGCTAGTCGCTATCCAAAATTGGATCAATAGCGATCCACAAACCATCGCTGGGCTAAAAGGTAAAGTAGTTCTGATAGATTTTTGGACTTACTCCTGTATCAACTGTGTACGGACACAACCCTATCTAAATAGTTGGTATAGTAAATACAAAGATCAGGGATTAGTTATACTTGGCATTCATGCACCCGAGTTTGGATTTGAGAAAGTGCCAGAGAATGTAAGAAAAGCAGTGGTTGATGCGAAGATTGGCTACCCAGTTGGTTTAGATAACGACTTTGCAACTTGGCAAGCCTACAATAACCAATACTGGCCCGCTAAATACTTAATAGACAAAGACGGCATGGTGCGATTCACCCATTTCGGCGAAGGTAAATACGATGAAACCGAGAAAGCGATACAAACACTACTTGGCGCAAAAGGGGCATTAACCAGCACGCCAGACAGTAGCTCAAGAAGTTCAAACATAACACCCGAGACATACCTGGGCACTGCTCGTGCAGTAGGCTTTACAGGATCAGACAAGCTTCAGAACGGTGATCATAATTATACCGAAACCACGCAACTTAAAACGAACAGTTGGACCCTTGGCGGTAGCTGGACGGTCACAAATGAAAATATCACTAGCCAGCAGAATGCAAAACTTGTTTACAGGGTGCATGCTAAAGACGTGTATTTGGTGGTGGCCTCTGGCGGTAGTCAAAAACTGAACATCAGTATTGACGGCAAGCCCTCTACTGTTTCGAGTGAATCGTTAACGAATGGCGTACTAAAACTTGACGGAGCGAGGTTGTATCATATAGGGCATTTGGACGGTGTTCAGGACTCGACAGTAGAGATAACTATGCCGTCGGGCGTAACACTCAGCGCTTTTACGTTCGGCGGTTAAATAACAAGGAGAACTTTATGGAAATAACGATTTATTCAACGACAACTTGTGCCTTTTGCCACGTACTTACTGCTTGGCTAGATAAGGAAAATATATCTTATACCAAGAAAAATACTGATGAGGACGAATCAGCCCTTGCTGAGTTCATGAACGTGAACGATGGAAACTTAGGCGTACCATTTACAGTCATAAAAGATGCTAGCGGTAATGAAACAAAGATCCTCGGTTTTGACCAAGCGAAGTTCAAGCAAGCTCTGTCGATTACATAACTTTTAAGTTAAAATACAGTTTGTAGTGCCAAAACAAAAAATACCAATCACTAAGATAGATCTTGTACTCGTTCAGTTCTTCCAAAGAACATTTGTTCCTGTGGCTCGATTTTCTATATTCCTGATATTCTTTTGGTTCGGTCTAATTAAGATAATCGGCCTAAGTCCTGCAAGCCCGTTAGCCGAGGCTCTGACCTCAAAAACAGTCGGTATGCAGTATTTTCATACGTTGTTCATTTTATTAGCAGTTATCGAGTGTGTGATAGGTATATTATTTTTATTTCCAAAAGCTACAAGGATTGTGATACCGCTGTTGTTGTTCCATATGGCTATCGTTTGCTCGCCGCTACTTCTTGTAACAGAGCATACATGGCAGAGCTTCCTTGTACCCACTCTAGAGGGTCAGTACATTATAAAGAACGCCGTTGTCATAGCTGTTGCAATCGGCATAGCGGCTTCGGCGAAGCCACTTGTTGCTCCCAAATCGAGAACTGGTCAGTAATACGCACAACAGCAGTACATACAGCCAAAAAGATCCAATAGAGGCATTATCCTCTACGAATAAATAAAAAGAGCTGTATGCACCACAGCTCTTTTTTGCTTTTTAGTTTTACTACTGAAGGCTTACTTTTGCACCACTAGAGAATGCTGAATCGTGTAGTTCGGCAGTTGTTGGAGTTTTATCTTTCGGTAGGTCAAATACGAGGATGCCTGTCACACTATTGCCCGGGTTAATCTGGTTAAGGAACGTACTACCCTCTGGATTGGCGTATAGCGATGCTGTGCCGTCTGATGAGAACTTCGCATTTGCCGCATCGTAAACATATTGGCTAGAGCTATCGAAGGTCTGCGCTTCATTGGCTATGTTTTTGACCGTTACATTGACAAGGCAGAACTGTCCTTGTGCTTGTTTTGTAAGATATTGATTCGTTCCGACTGACGGCTTGCCACATTCTACGCTTGCAACCGTGAACTCAAATTTGCCGTCTCGGGCTACTTCGCCAACTTTAGCCATTGCTGGTTCTGTTTTCTTCGCGGTAGTTTTAGAGGATTCTTTTGATCCTGAGCTATCTGTATTACTCTTGCTCCCACCTCCAGCCGCACTGGCAATGATGCCTACAAGGATAAGTGCACCTACTACAGTTAATATTTTATGTTTCTTGAACCAACTTTGCTTTTTTTCTGACATGGCGTAAGCCTCCTTTTTAGTATTAATACTTTTGTCACGGGAGGCTGTTTGCTTGTCGTATATATCCCTACATAAAAAAAGTGACAGCCACGCTGGACTGTCTAGGAACCAAGTAAGCGCTTTCGCGCCGACTCTTTTTTACGTAGCTGCCACTTTTTTGGCACGAAACTACGTAATAAGGTTACGTGTTGACGCTTACTTGAATCCTAGACTCTTATATTGTACCGCTCATAAGATGTAAATCCTAGGTGTACGACAGGATTTGTTTGTCAGATATTTGTTTTTGAACCCAGTGGTAGGACTCATTATTCTTGCTACCTACATGCCACTCGAGTATTTGCTCCACTCTTAGGCCAGATTCACCAAGGTAAGTCTTACCGTCCTTGTAGTTATAAATAGTGCCTACTCCGTGTGGCGTATCGATTATCCATTCAACATCAATCTTGTCACCATCACCATCGATGGTTGGCAAACCGAATATTGTTACGAGGTCCTTATAAGTGACAAGCACGTAGCCCTTGAAGCTGCTTCCGGTTCGTTTTTTCATCGATTCTTTGTAGGTTGTCATTATATTTCCTTTCGATTTAGGATACAGGGTACCGCTGAAGCGTATTATTAGCTAGCCTATATCCACCTTATCCTTGGCTGTGGGTTTCTAAAGTGATGTAATTCCCATGCCAACATAGTAAAGGCATCGACGAGGTCGTCGTGCTTTTCGACTCCGAAATGTACCAACTGTTCAATGAGCTGTTCTGCCCCATGACGAGGAAACCGAATTGTGCCGTCTTCAATAAGATGACTCACAAGATTAAGTCGAGCTCGCTTATCACCATTTGCCGGTACTCCAATTACATGAAGACCTTCCTCGGCTAGCTGCTCCACAGCTGAACGTTGATAGGCTACGTCTTCGACGCAAACTTTTGGCTGCCCATACTTTGAATAGAGAACTTTGGTATTGTCGATCATTTGACGGAAATTGAGACGCTTATTTACAATCTCGGGCAGAATGTAAATGTAATGCCTTGGGTCATCATCTACGGCGTCATTAAGGCTCTCACCATCAATATCGAACCAGCTGGTGTCATTCGAATATAGGCCGCCAACTATCATGGCTGTATAGTCTGCAGTTTGCCGCTGTGAGATAGCTAGATCTATGCTGATAACATTTGCGACGTGTTTGCCCTTGCTAGGTAGTTCGTCGTAGTACTGAATCCACTCACGGTCAATGATTTGGTCTTCCTCTGGCACAATGTTTAGTAAGTACTCACGTTGCCAAGCTACCTTTGTGCCGACCATCTTCTCGAGTCGTGATATTGACTCGGCATCAGGATACTTGCCCGGCCACAAACATACATTATTCTTATCTATCAAAGGGTACCTGAAGAATTTGCCCAACATGGTGCCAGCTTCAATACCCTCACGCAGCCGCATGAGTAACGAGTCTTCGTGTAACAGGTTACCGATAGCAATGCGTTTTGTATGCGTATCGCCAATTGGAATGATTTCACTGGTGTACCAGTCGAAGGTTTTGTTGCGACCCTCACGGGTTTTGACTGACTGCATGTCTTCAACATCATCAGCTATCACAAGGTCGGGGCGGAAGGCACCATGGCGGATACCACGCACACTCTGCTCAGTAGATATGGCTGTAATACGGGCATTGTACTTCGGGATATAGAGCGAGGTCGACCCCCATTCTTCACGCTGCTCCACAAATGGACCAAGATCGTTAGCTAGCAGCTCATTACTCTCGAGCTCACGTTTAATGTTAGTCAGGTGAACCCGAGCTTGATACTGCGTCTGGCTAGCGATAAGAACAAATTTCTTTTGTTGTTTACCGGCAATAGCCCATATTGGGTACGAAGTTGTCATGATGGTTGACTTGGCTGAACCACGGAAGGCCACAACCACTGAAAGTGGCGTTTCCTCATCTTCGGTTATGGCAAATAATTGCCGATGAATATCGGCTGTTGGGTGTGTTAAATAGTTAGCAAAATAGGTTGTGAAAAACCACTGATGGCTTTCACTTGTGACCTTGATGCGTATTGATCTATCGGTGAATAGCGTTTTTTGTAATTTATTCGGTTCCATTTGGGTCTCCTTTAATTCTTGTTCGTTTACCATCTATAATCTCTGTCCTTCCAGGAGCTACTGCCAAGGCACTCAAATTCGCTAAATCCGTCCCAAAAATTACCACCCAAGAAAACCATGCTGCCCAATGGTCCTGCATCGTTCTCTAGTACTTTTTGTAGCAAGATAGAAAATGCGTCCGCCAAGTCGTCATAGCGTTCACCCCCAAACCCCAATAACTGTTGAATTAGTTGGTGGCTACCATAACGGGGGAACACAACCTTGCCACTTTCAACCAAGTGGCTGACAGATAGTAGGCGAGCACGTTTGTCTTGCCCTAATACTTTTACGCCCTCAGCTTTGTAGTTCTCCTTCGTGAGTTGCTCTATAACGGAGCCTTGGTAGCCGACCTCTTCTACATACAGCTTGATGC
>JAYVTZ010000013.1:0-75699 GCA_043788365.1 Burkholderiaceae bacterium
AGGGCTGCTCACTATCACTTCTGGTGCTGGTGGTGGTACTGCCGCTGGCGGTACGCTGACTGTTCAGGGTGGTACTGGTGGTGCGACCGGTGCTGGCGCTCCGATCTTCATCCAGGGCGGTACCGGTGGTGCAACATCCGGTGCTGGAGGGCTGCTTACTCTACAGGGTGGTAATGCAACAGCTGGTGCTTCAAATGGTGGTGGCGTCTCCATACTCGGCGGTTCCTCAACCACCACTGGTATTGCTGCTCCTATCACGATTACGGCCGGTAACGGCGTAGCTGCAAGCAATACTTCTGGTGGTGTTATCACCATTACTTCTGGCGCTGGTGGTGGCTCGGCTGCTGGTGGTACATTCACCGTCTGGAGTGGTAATGGTGGCGCGACTGGTTCTGCCGGAGCGCTCAATATTTCGGGTGGTTTCGGTGGTGCTACCTCCGGTAACGGTGGTTTTGTGAACATCACGGGTGGCGCCGCGCAGGCTGGTGCCAGTAACGGTGGTGCCGTTTCCATAAGTGGTGGTGCATCCACGACCACTGGTATCGCCTCGCAGATCACCCTCACGCCCGGTTCGGGTGTGGCCGCTAGTAACACTTCCGGTGGCTTGCTTAACCTTAAATCAGGCGCTGGTGGTGGCTCGGCTGCTGGTGGATTATTAACTCTTCAAGGTGGTGCTGGAGGTGCTACAGGAGCCGGTGCCGGAATTAGTATAACTAGTGGTATTGGTGGTGCCACGTCGGGCGCATCAGGAGCACTTACGCTTCTTACCGGTAATGTGACTTCGGGAACGGCTGGAAATATTTCGGTAGATGTTGGTACCTCGACATCAGGTAACGGCTCAATCCTAATTGGTACCGCTGCTCGCGCCCAGACTATAACTATCGGTAACTCTACTGGTGGCTCTATAACCGCTAATGCCGCGATGACACTTTTTGGTGCAGCTGCAAATCTAACGTTTAGCGGTGTTACAACTGATATAACTACAGGTACAAATGAAAGTCTAACCATTGCACCAAATGGTACGGGTAATATACTTATCGGAGCGTCTGATACAACCGGTACACTATTAGTGCTAGACACCAAGACAAGTGCTGCTGACCCAACTGGTGTTGCCGGAGGGATGTACTATAATTCAAGCGCTGGTAAATTCCGTTGCTATGAAGTTACGACTTGGAAGAACTGTCTAGACCCACCAAGTAATGCATCAATCGCCGATCAAGCCATTGGAGCTTCTGTTACTAGCTACTTAACTAACTCGAACATTGCTATCCCTTCAGGAGGGGTAAATGCAGGTTCGACATTTAGGTGGCGCGTAACTATGACAAAGACAGCAGCTGGAACTGTAGCGAACAACTTTGATGTTCGTTTTGGTACCAACGGAACTACGGCAGACACTTCGCGTTGTTCGTTTACACAAGGCACTCAAACATCAGCTGCCGATACTCAAGTAGTCGATATTATCGCTACAATAAGAGTTGTCGGAGGCGTTGGTGTTGGTATTATGGCTTGTAACTATCAAATGGTTCACGACCTTACTAGCACAGGCTTCGATAACACTAGTTCGGCTCATACCACAAACGTTACATCAGCTGCCTTTGACGATACTGTTGCCAGCTCGATCATTGGTTTGTCATACACCACCGGCGCAGCCTATTCAATAACGGCGCAGCAAGTTCAAGTAACAACAACTAACCTATAAAATAATCCAAAGCTGGCCTGAGAAATCTTACCATCACCTAAAATTTCGTCATTTTGATTTGGAATGGCTATAGCTTAATCCTAACTCATAGTGGCAATAAGGCAGAGAAACACACGTCGCACAATATGTGATTTTCCGCCAAGATAAATGTATTTGGTCAGGATCTTATTTTTAAAATACTTATTTAAAGCGAGTGTAGACTTTTAACAAAATCTGTCAGTACATCTATCGGAGTATTTTTTGTACTAGTTATCGTAATTAAAGTTGTATTGGTAAGTACTATAGCTGTCGGTTTGCCAGCATTGAGTCCTAAAACCGCCGAGCCAGACAATACGTCTATTTTTTTAAATGATAAAGATTCGATTAATATTTGAAAATCCGGTGGAGTTTTAGGTGCGGCTTGCTCGTTAACGTATATGAAGCTGTCGTTTTTCTTAAGGCTATAATAAACTACTCCAGAATTAAACATAAAAGATGAGTATTCGGCGTTGTAATTAGCCGGCATAACAATCGGGTAGTAAAGAGTAAAGCCGACATTTTTGACAATAGCTTTGGGTATCGGGCTAACTCTACGATGGCTATATATCCATCCACCGACACCACCCCCAACAGCAATGATAGTTACCAATGCAAATATTATAATGTACCGCCATTTACGACTACGTTTTATAGCCATTGGGACTATTATTTGTTCAGCCTCTGTCTCCATAACTTTAATATTACCGTAACAATATCTTACAAACAACCTAAACTAAAATCTTGCAGGGACTTTCCCTGCAAATAAGACTTGTATACACGGGTCTGACCTCAGTAAATAGAATTTTATGTCATAATATTTAAATTCAATCTGTAATTGACCCAGAGTTAAGAGTCATTTGGCATTTCTGAAAACAATACAACATCACGTTGGATGAATTTATTATGAATTACACGGGTCTGACCTCATCAATACTAAGATTATGATGTAGTATGTCGACATGCCAGGAAGAAATGTTGTCAAGGCTTATTACGAAGGTGACTATTATCATGATTATAACAGGGGTGTAAATAAACGAATAATTTTTATTAACGATGAATATTACGTATTTTATCTAAGCTTACTCAAACGCTATCTTTCAAAAACTGCACCCAAGAGTATTAGAAATATAAAATATGATAATTATACTGAAAGAATTGATCTTCTAGCGTTTTGTTTGATGCCAAATCATTTTCATCTACTGCTATACCAGCATGATTACATTAAAGCTATGGAAACCCTAACGAGCAGTGTTTTGACGACATATACAATGTACTTCAACCGCAGATATAAACGGGTTGGACATCTTTTTCAAGGTGCTTATAAAGCGTCGCAGATTGTTAACGAACCATATATTTTGCACATCTCGCGCTATATCCACATGAACCCCGATGACCACAAAAGTTGGCCTTACTCCAATTGACCATACTGTACCCAAGGCTGGCAGGCTGATCGGGTTAGGCAAGGGAAGATATTCGAGCTGTTTGAGGGTGGTGATTATGAACGTTTTGTCGAATATTACCAGGAAACCAAAGAAATCCTCGACGAGCTCAAAAGCCAACTTGCAAACTAAAAGCCAAGCGTGATAGATCTTGCAAGGTTTCTCCCTGTTGCGAGGAGAAACCTTGCAAATAATTCGTGATATTCAACTAGCCATAAAGAACTAGCACTATCAAGCTAGTTAAGATAATTCAGCATTGTCTAGTTTTATTTAGGGCGAGGCTGGCTGGTTGCTTTGCCAAAGCATTTGTCTGGTCGTGAGCACTACTTAAGAGGTGGACTCGGGTTTGCTATAGTGATATGCTTATGTTAGAAAGTGAAGACTTAAGAGTAAGACAAAAATGGCACAGATAATCGCGGTTCTTAATCAAAAAGGTGGAGTAGGCAAAACCACGACTACTGTTAACGTTGGTGCTTATCTTGCTAAAGAGGGTAGAAGTGTACTTATCGTTGATCTTGATCCGCAAGGTAATGCGACGAGCGGACTCGGTATAGATAAGCAAACTCTAAATTCAACAATGTACGACGTACTGTTTGGTCAAGCAAGCGCAGTAAATGTAGTGTCTAAGACAGCTGTCAAAAATCTGTTTATTCTGCCAACAAATTCAAAGCTGGCTGCCGCGGAAATTGACTTGGCCGGCGAGGTCGACAGAGAGCACAGACTAAAACAAGCACTTAATAACTTAAATTATGACGTAATTTTGATTGATTGCCCTCCATCGCTCGGACTTTTGAGCATTAACGCTCTGTCGGCCGCCAATTCTGTGCTTATTCCAGTTCAAGCCGAGTATTATGCTCTCGAGGGCTTAGGCCAATTGCTTGAGATAATCCAAAGAGTCAGAGCTGGTCTTAACCCTCATCTTGAGCTACTTGGTGTTGCTGTTACTATGTATGACAGTCGGACGACGTTAGCCGATCAAGTGTTAGCTGAGGTTAGTAAACACTTCGGTGATAAGCTATTTAAGACTATGATTCCGCGTAATGTTAGACTTGCTGAGGCGCCAAGCTTCGGCCGGACAATAATGGACCACGACAAATGGAGTAAAGGCGCACGCGCATACAAACAACTGGCAAAAGAAATTAGCAGGAGACTCGGGTTATGAAAGAAGTAAATAAAGGCTTGGGCAGAGGTTTCGATTCGTTAATACCAACTTCGTTCGACACTTCGATCTTGGTTGACGAGGCCGACCGTATACAAAAGTTATCGATTGAGTTGCTAGAACAAAATCCTAGGCAGCCACGTAAGCATTTTGATGATGTCGAACTAAAACAACTGGCAGACTCAATTAAAAACTATGGGTTGCTCCAACCGATCGTAGTAACGCCGGCTAAAAATGACAAATATTATATTATTGCGGGCGAGAGACGTACTAGAGCTGCTAAGTTAGCTGGACTAAAAGTTATACCAGCAATAGTTAGAAGCACGAAAGAGCTTGAACAGTTGGAAATAGCATTAGTTGAGAACGTCCAGCGCGTTAATTTATCGCCGCTCGAACAGGCCGTTTCAATCCTAAGACTACACCAGGAATTTAACATCGATTATGACACAATCGCCAAAAGACTTGGTAAGGCCCAGGCAACGATAAGTAATATTATTAGATTAGTTCAGTTACCTAAAAAAGCACAGGAAGCACTCCAAAATAAGCAAATTACCGAAGGTCACGCTCGCACGATCTTGTCTCTTAAAGATGAGAAACAGCAACTGGAGTTGCTCACATTAATTGTTCAAAAGGGCTGGACAGTACGTGAAGCTGAGCAGTATGTAATAGCCCAAAAAGACGGTAAAACGACCAAAGCCAAGGCCGAAACTAGAGTTTTGCAAGACACGCCTGCAACCTTAAAACTGACAAAACTGTTAAATGTACCCGTCAAGCTGCGACGGACTGCTAAAGGTGGCAAACTAGAAATAAGCTTTACGACTGACGACGAGCTCGAGCGAATAATTAACAGAATTAAGTAAGGGCTAAAAGTCCTCAGCGTTTTTAAAAGGGTAAACTCTAAATTGTAGTTTACCCACAATGTCGACGGCTTTGACTGTGCCAAAACTTCGCGAGTCGAGTGAGTTGGCCCGATTATCACCACAGACAAAAACTTCGTTCTCTGGCACGATTAAGTTGATGTCTCCAGAAGTAGTTGTAATCACGACGCCATAAGGGAAGGTACGGTCTGGGTTAAAACCGTTTGGGTTATCTTTGTTAAAAACAGTTATATTGCCGTTATGTACGACGACTCTGTCACCGGGCAAACCAATCACACGCTTAATTAATTGCTTGTCTTGACCAACTCCACCGATTTCGCCGCCGTGCAGTGTGAAGATAATAACGTCGGCCCGATGGGGTATATATGGATGCCCAGTAATCGATGATAATGTTCTAGGAACCTTTAATACAATTAGTCGATCGTGATTTTGCAGAGTAGCCTCCATGCTTGGTCCATCAACCTTGTAGGATTGGAAAACGTATGCAGTCAAAAACAGAGCAATTAGCGGTGCGATAATCAGGATCGCAAGTGTCGAAAAAGCACTACGTAGCCCTTCATGTTTAGGCTTATGCGACTTGCGTGTCGCCGGTTCGGGCAAGTCATTATCAAGATAGTTTTTCGTTTGGGTATGACTGTTTGGCGCTGGGGTGATTGATTTCTGTGGGTCCATATGCCCATTTACTATACCTTATAAGCCTATTATTCGGCAAAAATATAAATAACAACTGGCGAGCGTCGGTAGTTAGGCAATATTCTTAAAACCTATGCTGTGATAAATTGACGTAAGGGTTTTAGAATTAACCTAATCAGGCTATAATTAAACGTCGCTGTGGTTAATAATTTTAAAGAAGAGGATACCCAGCAATTACTAAACAAATGAGGATCACAAGTAGTCGTTAATGGATGATTTTAAGAGAAAGCCAGTTCATAACCCAAGAGTTCGTGCGACAATGGATGGCTTTGTTGGCCCCGAGCGCTTTCTGCGCCCTGGTAGTATTAGGTTTCCGAACAAGAGTGAGCTCATTAGTGGCCAGGTAAGTACCAAACTTGATGATTTTGAACGTCGGGCTGGTTTTCACTCGTCAGCACAGCCAATTGATCATTCTGAGGTAGCTGTTTCGACTTTACGCCAAATGCCTCCAACATCTTCGTTGCCACCAATACTAGACAGTGGTCCGCGTAAGCATTCAAAATTTGGCCGTAATAATAAGGGTCGCCGTCTCGCCACTGGTATGAAGCCGCGTCGGCGTTGGCTGAAGATCGTTAAGCGTATAGTTATCACGCTTATGTTATTACTGCTAATAGCTGGTGGTTACTTTGCGTTTAAGATATATATAATCGAGAAAAACGTTTTTAAGGGTGGTGGTAGCGCGCCCGGGCTAGCCAAAAAAGTTGATATCGCCAAACTTAAAGGCGAGGGCGATGGCCGTGTTAATATCCTGCTACTTGGAATTGGTGGTCCGGGTCATGATGGACCAGACCTGTCAGATACAATCATGCTGGTTAGTATTGACCCTGTAAATAGCCAGGCAACACTTCTGAGCATACCGCGCGACCTCTGGGTGCAGATACCAGGCTACGGTAGCCAAAAGATAAATGCTTCATTTGCTTATGGCAAACAGAACTCCAAAGCCAAGGATGAAGCCGGTAAGACCAAGGATGGCCTAGATCTGATTGAGAGAACTTTATTTGGCGTTTTAGGTGTTCAAATTAATTATCATGTTGTAGTCGATTTCTCGGCTTTTAAACAAGCTGTTGATGCTGTTGGTGGTGTTAGTTTTGATGTACCAGAACAGCTATATGACCCGACTATAGCTTGGGAGAACGGTAATAAGTCGATAATCGCACCAAAAGGCTTTCAGACTTTCAACGGTGCAAGAGCGCTACTTTATGCTCGTTCGCGTGAAACTAGTACGGACTTTGCTCGAGCAGAACGCCAGCGCCAGTTGATTGTTGCACTTAAGGATAAGATTCTATCGGCCGGCACATACAGTAATCCATTAAAAATATCTCAATTACTAAGTAGTTTCGGTGACAACGTATACACCGACTTTAGCTCGGGTGATTTGCTACGAATCTATCAGATTGGCGCCCAGATTCCGTCAAGCAATATATTGTCCCTTGATATGGTCACACCACCGCATGCATTGCTAACTACTGGCGCACAAAACGGATTGTCAATAGTACTGCCAAGAGCTGGCCTCTATCAATACGACGATATCCAGACCTATGTCAAAAATGCATTGGTCGATGGCTTCATCTTCCAAGAAAACGCCGCCATAACGATACTAAACGGAACTGATACTATAGGGGTCGCAACTCTAAAGTCCAAAGAGCTTAAAACCTATGGCTACAACATCGTTAGTGTTGGTGACGCACCAACCAAGGCTTATCAACAAACTATCCTGGTTGACCTCAGTAAAGGTGTTAAGAAATATACTCAAAATTATCTTGAAAAGCGTTTGGGCGTCAAGGCGACAACAACACTACCAGCCGGTATTACCGCAGGAACTTCAGACTTTGTTATAATAGTTGGTAGTAGTTCGGTGGGTACGAGCGTAGGTCAGTGAGAAAGGTATTAGTTTGAGACTTCGATCAATTAAACCAACTAGTGGTTTCTCGCACTTCTTTCATATTTTATTATTGCTCATTTTACCGGCATTAGTATTTGTATTTGTAAGGCTAGGCTTTGTCGAGATTGCTACCGCCCTAATCCTGATGTCAAAGTGGCGCATGCTAGCCGTCAAGCCACGGCATTGGCCAGCGAACATCCGCGCCAATAGTGTAGATATAATGGTCGGCATATCTTTACTTATCTTCATGCTTAACAGCGGCAGCTTAGGGTTTCAGTTTTTCTGGGCTGTTTCATACTCTGTCTGGCTAATATTTATCAAGCCAAAATCCAGCCAGTTTGCTGTCGCTATGCAAGCGCTTATCGCTCAAACATTTGGGTTAAGTGCGGTATTTTTGCAGTGGGGGAGTAGTAGTAGTTTAATGTTGGTCATTCTTGGCTGGTTAGTATGCTATCTGGCCGCGAGACACTTCTTTAGTATTTTTGAAGAGCCGTTAAATGTATTTTTTGCCAGTATCTGGGGTTATTTCGCCGCCTCAGCTATCTGGGTCCTCAGTCACTGGCTGATTTTCTATGGTTTTGTCGCTCAGACAACACTTGTACTGTCGGTTATCGCCTTTAGTCTATCAAGCATTTATTATCTCGATCGTACCGACCGTTTGTCGTCACTAATGCGTCGCCAATTAGTCTTTATAATGGTGGTAGTAATCCTGATTATCTTTATTGGACTGACCCGTCAGGGTTACGTCCTAAAAAGCCAGCAGTAGATTACTAAAGTCTGAAGGCTTGGATCAGCCCTTCAGCGAAGTGTTCGTGGTAGCCGGCACGTTCGGCCAAAATTTTCATCAGTGAATGTTGGATAGTAAGTGACTCAGTGAAAATAAAAACTGGCCTTTCTTGATAACGATTTAGCTGATCAAATAGTTGGCGATAAAGGTCTAGCCCGTTAGCGCCACCAAAAATTGCTAAACTAGGTTCGTGTCTAGCGGCTTGATTTATTTCGAGTTCATCAGGAACGTAGGGCAGGTTTGCTAGCATCACCGTTGCTGGCCGTATTATGACCGGTGGCGGCACTGCTTCTAAGAGGTCACTTTGGTAAAACTTAATATCTGCGTACAAGTTCTCGGCATTACGCCTTGCAACCGACAGGCATCGTTCGTCGACGTCAGTCGCGGCTACAAAAGCCCGCGGGAACTCGAGTTTGGCAGTAATTGCCAGTATTCCCGAGCCTGTGCCGATGTCGACAATATTGTCAGCCGAATCAGCCTCCGATTTAAGCATATCAATCATCGTCTCGGTCTCTGGCCTTGGTACCAGTACGAAGTCATTAACCTCAAAGGTTCGGCCATAAAATTCAGCTTTACTGCGGATATAGGCGAGTGGTTCATGACTACTACGTCTAATCACCCAGTCGTCTAGTGTCTTTTGGACATTATCGTCGAGTTCGGCCTCTGGTTGTGCCAAAACGCTGGCACGATCCTTACCCAGAGCGTCCTCGAGCATAATAAGGGCGTCAAGCCGCGCCGTCTCAACCCCAAGCTTGATTAGTGTTGATGTCGTCTCGCTCAGCCATTCATTAATACTCATACTTGAATTATAGCATTATCGTTTAGACAACAACATTGACAGTAAAGCATAAGTATGTTAATATTAATTCAAGTTCTAAAAAACAAAAAAATCTATAAGTTAGAAAGAAAAAATAATGAACGAAAAAGACCCAACCGCAATTCCGGAAATGGTTCCCGCATTTGGCGTGCCAAATGTATATCAAGAAGGTCATATAAAAAGTGATCTATACGGAGATACTATTAGAAGGGCCGATGCCTTACCAGCAATGCCTGGAACTGAATCTATTGCCGATGGGGCCTCACGATCGCTCGCCCTTCATGGTAAAGAAACAGGTGTTGATTCATCTGAAGGAGTTTCTAGAAGCGTTGAACTAACTGGATTAAACTTAGATATTGGAAGAATAGATTCCGCTGGACCTACTAGTGTCGATGCGGCCATAACAGACAAATTTGTTTTTGCTCAAACCGACTCCACCAACCCTAACTCTCCAACTAAAAAGGTCAGGGTTACTGAGATTACCATAAAGCCAGGTGAAGGTAGCTTAAAGAGACCAGAAGACCACGCTCCTTTTCTTCCATTAGATGGTAGAAAAAAAGGTGAGCTCAGCAGAGACAAATTAACTCGTGGCGAAGAACCAAAATACTATTCACCAGCCGAGCAGGCAAGTGAGATAAGAGTCACATTATTAGATGGCAAGCCGTCAAATGTATCGTGGATTGTTCCGGACTCTAGTCGCAATGGACCCAATGGACCTGAAGCAGTTTCTGGAAGAACCAGTATTGATATGACATTAATGCCTGAACTTAGAGCAAATCGTGACAAAAATTATGGTAATGGCGAGGCGACACGAGTAGAGAACATACTTGATGCTACAGCCAGTATGTTTGAGTCACTGGAAGCAGCGGACAATGCTGAAAGAGACAACAGACAACAGGCTGCGAAAGACTTAGCTCAGGTGGCGCTAAATTCTCAGGCGAGAATAGATAGTCAGCAAATACCTTTTTAGATAGTAGGTTGGTCAATTAAGTAAAAAATAAGAGCCTAAAAAGGAGGCTCTTATTTAATTTTCTTCAGCGAGGAGGTCGTGTTCGGCCTTATGGAGTTCTTCTATAAGGTCGTCGATGTCACCGGCTAGGGCCATTGGAATATTGGATCGCGAATAGCCGATACGGTGGTCGGTAATGCGATCCTGGGGGAAGTTGTAGGTACGGACTTTTTCTGATCTGTCACCTGAGCCAATTAACTTTTTGCGTGAGTCGGATAGTTTTTGTTGTTCAGCCTCAATCTGAGCTTGTAATAATCTTGAGCGCAGGACGCCGAGAGCCTTCAATTTATTTTTGGTTTGTGATTTTTCATCTTGTTGGGTCACTACTAGACCAGTAGGCAGGTGAGTGATGCGGACTGCTGAGTCGGTGGTATTAACTGACTGGCCACCGTGGCCACTGGCGTGATAAACATCGATACGTAGGTCTGATGGGTTGATGACAATGTCGGTTTCTTCGGCTTCAGGTAGGACGGCAACTGTTACTGTACTGGTATGGATGCGGCCCTGGCTCTCTGTTACTGGCACGCGTTGGACGCGGTGGACACCTGCTTCGAACTTGAGTTTACCGTGGGCTTCGTCGCCGCGGACGGCAAAGATAACTTCTTTAAAGCCGCCAGCTTCGGATGGCGTTTCGCTGATTAGCTCAACTTTATAATTATGAATTTCACACCAGCGATGATACATGCGGTAGAGTTCACTGGCGAAAAGACTAGCTTCGTCACCACCAGCGGCAGCCCGGATTTCGATAATCGCATCCTTCTCATCGTTCGGGTCTTTGGGGGTGAGGGCCTCTTCGAGTTTGCTTATCGTCTCGGCGAGTTTTGGCGTGACTTCATCGAGTTCCATAGCGGCTAGGTCGGCCATATCGGGGTCAGATAAATGAGCTTTGGCGAATTCAATAGCTTCTTGTTGCGATTTCTTATCTATAAAAAGTTGTAATATTTTTTCTAACTGGTCTTTACGCTTGGCCAGTTTAGGATAATCTTTGCTACTAAAAATAGCCGAATCTTGAAGCTTAACTTCAAGCTCTTGGTATTCGGTTCGTAGGTTTTGTTCTTTAGCTTCCATAATTAACGTCCTTAGTATATAAAAAACACCGAAAAATAGATATTCTTCGGTGTTTATTTAAAATTCGCTATTGTTCAGTTTTTGGAGCTGACTTTTCAGCTTTCTTTTCGTCTTGAGCTTCTTTGCGGGTGCTAACTTTCTTAGCTGCCGCTGTACGCTTATCGCGGGCGGCTTGACCAGCAGCGGCGCGGGCCTTGAACTTGTCAACACGGCCTTCGATGTCAACGATGCGCTCTTCACCAGTAAAGAATGGATGGCTTGAGCTAGTGATGTGGACTTTAACTAGTGGATATTCAACACCCTCAAGCTTAATTGTCTGGTCAGTCGCAACTGTTGAACGAGTAAGCACAGTTGAGTTATTGTTGAGGTCTTGGAAGACTACCGGACGGTAATTATCGGGGTGAATATCTTTTTTCATATCTCGAGTAGTATACACATCTGTTGCTATCTGGTCAAGTGCTATTGCTAAGAAGACGCTCATCTGTTAGAATAAAAGTACAATTAATTAATCAGTTTGGGGCGGTAATCCTCCTGAATCATCCTATGTAGGGACGTTCGGGTATAGACCCTTTACGAAGAGAAAGGATTTACGAGATGGCGAATGCTGTTGAAGTAGATATTAAAAAATTATTAGAAGCCGGAGCTCACTTCGGTCACAAAACTAGTCGTTGGCACCCAAAAATGGCGCCCTATATTCACTCTAAGCGTAACGGCAGTCACATTATCGATCTAACTCAGACGGTCGTCGGGCTTGATAACGCTCTAGAATTTATTACTCAAACGGTGGCTCAGGGTCGACAGATCCTGTTTGTTGGTACCAAGCGTCAGTCTAAGGACATCGTTAAGGCTCTGGCCGAAGCGACCAACATGCCCTATGTCAACGAACGTTGGCTCGGTGGACTACTGACCAACCAAAAGACAATTGGTGGACGCATCAAGCATCTTAAAGATCTTGAAGTTAACATGGCTTCAGGCGCCTTAGCCGCTAAGTATAACAAGCTAGAAATCCAGCGCTACCAAGAAGAAATCGACCACATGAACTACCTTTACGGTGGTGTCAAAGAGATGAATTCACGCGTTGGTGCCGTCTTTATGTTCGATATTACGCACGAGTTTAACGCCCTTAAAGAGGCTACTAAACTCGGAATTAAGACCGTCGGTATTGTCGATACTAACGCCGATCCGTCACTAGTTGATTACCCAATTCCATCAAACGATGATGCTATCAAGGCTCTGCAACTTATTGCTGATTACGTTCAGCAGGCGGTTGAGCTTGGTCGTTCGAAAGTCAAAGCACCCGCTGTCGATAAGACCGAAGCCAAGGCTGAAGTCGAAAAAGAGAAAAAGGCTCCAGTAGCCGAAAAAGAGGAGAAATAATGACTTTTCTTTCATCATCTGAACCACTGTCAACAAATAATCTATCTGCCTGGCGTGTCAGGGGCGTGGTTGGTGACGAAAATCCATACCCTGTTTTAGCACAGAATACTGAGTACTTAAGACGACAGTATCCTGAACTTGATGCTGTTTATCAAGATAGACTACAGAGACTAATGACTGAAGCAACAGTTCAAATTACAGCTGTTGACCTGACTGGTCTAGGTTCAGAACACGGCCCGCACGCTTAACAAGCCAAGAACAACTAAAGTAGGAGATCAAAGTGAATATAGATGACATTAAAAGATTAAAAGCTCTAACCGGTGTTGGTCTAACTGACGCCAAGGCAGCGCTTGAAGAAGCCAAGTGGAACTTTGATAAGGCCCTAGCGGCGATGCGTAAGAAAGGTCTGACCAAAGCCGAGAAGCGTGGTGAGCGCGAAGCTCGAGCTGGTGTGGTTGGTACCTACAACCACGACGGTCGTATCGGCGTATTGGTAGAAGTTAATTGCGAGACCGATTTTGTCGCCCGTAATGAAATTTTTGCTGAACTCGTCAAAGATATTGCTATGCATATCGCTGCCAGCAATCCTGAATTTGTGAGTACTGAGGCAATTCCAGCTGATGTAAAAGCCAAGGCCGAAGCTGAATTTAGCGAAAAAGTTAAATCAGAAGGCAAGCCAGAGGCCATGGTGCCACAAATCGTTGAAGGCATGCTTAAGAAGTATTTTGCCGAAAAATGTCTACTCGACCAGCAGTTCATTAAAAATCCAGACCAAACTGTTGACGCCCGCATCAAAGAATCAATCGCTGTCCTCGGTGAGAACATCATCGTTCGTCGCTTCAACCGGATTGCTCTCGGCGAATTAGCCTGAAGCAGTCAACCCCTAGTGGTATAATCAAAGAGTTATTAATAGTAACCAATTATTGAAAGTGAATATGACACCACAGCAAACAGTTGATAGCGCCAAAACCAAAATGAAGGCGGCCGTTGCCCATTTTCAGGAAGAAATTAAGAAATTACGCACAGGTCGCGCTCACGCCTCAATGTTAGACGGGGTTATCGTTACAGCCTACGGAACACCAATGCCAATTATTCAGGTTGCAACTGTATCGGCACCCGAGGCCCAACTTTTGCAAATTACACCCTTTGATCCGGGCAATATTCAGGCGATATCGACTGCTATCCGCGATAATCCTAGTCTAGGTATGAATCCTAGCGACGACGGGCGAGTCGTGCGCGTGCCAGTCCCACCACTAACAACTGAGCGTCGTCAGCAAATCACCAAGCAACTTGGCGAAAAGGTAGAAGACTGCATGATTAGCATGCGCGGTATTCGTCATGAGGCCTTAAAAGAGGTCGACCAGATGAAAAAAGACAAAGTTGTCGGTGAAGATGACGCCAAGCGACTCGAAAAGCAGGTCGATGATGCTATGAACGCCAGCAAAACTGAAGTTGATAGTCTGTCAAAGGCCAAAGAACAAGAAATCATGACGGTCTAGGTGGTATCTAGTAGTTAGTTTCTGGTTTTCTTGCATGGAAGAGACTTGTTGACGCTGCCACCGAGTAGCTACTAGTTCCAGAGTCTTAATACTAGCTACTAGAAACGAGCGACGAGATACTAAAGACAGTGTATAATTAATCAGATGTCGCTATTGCTTTTGATTTTGGGTCTAGTCCTGTTCGTCGCTCTCGTAGTCGTCCACGAGTTTGGCCATTTTATTATGGCTAAAAGAAGTGGTGTAGAGGTTGAAGAGTTTGGAGTCGGCTTCCCACCACGCGCCAAGGTGCTAACTCGCCATAATGGAACTGTTTACACGCTAAATTGGTTACCGCTCGGTGGCTTTGTCCGCCTCAAAGGTGAGCACGACGCCGATAAGTCCGAGGGTAGTTATGGCAGCGCTAGGTTACGAGATAAGATTAAGATTATGTTGGCAGGTGTATTCATGAACCTAGCCACAGCATTTGTGCTGCTAACGTTACTCGCTCTGATTGGTCTACCGAAGTTAATTGACAATCAATTTACTATAAAATCGGATACAAAAATTGTTCGCAATGATGTTCTAATTGGCGATGTTGAACCGGGGTCACCAGCCACAAAGACGGTTTCAGAACAGCTCGTAACTAAGAAGGTTAACTCAACTTCCAACAAAACTTACACTCTCGTTAATCAAGTTGCTAATCCAATTCGACAACGCGATCAAATTGTAAGTATGTCAGTTGCCGCTGGTAGCGAGAATCAAGCGGTTACGCAGATAAAAACAAACAATGACTTATCGCACTTCACGAGTACGCACCCCGACCAGTCGATAACCATAATTATTAAAAGAGACAATAGGTTAATAAAGTTAGGCACCAAGATCCGTAGTCGTGCAGAGATTGAAGCCAGTATTGAAGCCAACAACCAGAAAGGTTACCTCGGTGTCATACCGACCGAATACACTTTACAGCGCTCAACTTGGTCGGCGCCAATAGTTGCAGCTGGGCTAATCAAGCAGTTTACCGTTTTGACGTTCCAAGGGCTAGGTAAGGCGATTGGTGGCCTAGCTAGCGGCAACACTGCTCAGGCGAGTGCTCAAGTATCTGGTCCGGTCGGTATATTTGTTTTGCTTAACGACGGCAGTAGTCTCGGTTACCAATTTATTTTAATGATAATTGCGATAATTTCGCTAACACTGGCAATTATGAACGGCTTGCCGATACCGGCACTCGATGGTGGCCGTCTATTTGTGACTTTATTATTCAGGGTCTTCAAAAAACCTCTAACTCGTCGACGTGAAGATGTAATTCATGGCACCGGTTTCGCTCTGTTAATGGTGTTATTTGTACTGGTCACAATCGTTGATGTGAAGCGGAACTTCTAGTGAACCTTAACTGGTCAATGCCACTCTACGCTCTCGCTATTTACGGAATTATTAGGTATTTCCACCGGCCGAAAGAGATTAGTCAAAAAATCCAGTGGACGCCAATAGAGTCTGTCGGGGTCACTTTAGCGATTTATTTTGGTGCTCAGTTAGTCGGGGCATTAACAGCGTTTATGATTCCGTTGCTTATGGGTAAGAGCAAGTCTGATGCAATCGACTGGCTTGATAAAAACACCTATGGGCAATTCATATTTATTGTTCTTATAGAAGTGTTAACAATCTGGGCGATCCACATTTTTCTTAAAAGACGTAAGGCTAATTTTGATACGATTGGACTTCGGCGTCGACCCAAATGGAGTGACCTAGCTTATTTGGTTATAGCTTTTGTCTGTTATGTCGTAACTTTTATTGCTATCACCACTATCGTTAAAAATTTGGCGCCAAGCCTGAATGTCAACCAGAAGCAACAGCTTGGTTTTGACAACTATACTCAATTACAACTACCTTTTATCTTTGCTAGCCTGGTACTGCTACCACCGATTGCAGAGGAGTTATTGGTACGAGGTTTGCTTTATACTGGGCTTAAGAACGGTATGAAGCGCTGGTTAGCAGTTATAGTTGCGAGTGGACTATTTGGAATTGCACACCTGCAGGCTGGTAGTGGTGAACCGTTGTTATGGATTGCCGCTATTGATACTTTTACCCTGTCACTATTCCTGATTTATCTGCGTGAAAAAACTGGCAGCCTATGGGCCTCAATCGGACTACATATGCTCAAGAACCTAATAGCATTTCTTAGTCTTTTTGTTTTTCGTCTCGGATGATGCGATAATAATCAGCTATGAGAGTATCACAATTATTTACTAAAACTCAAAAACAGGCTCCGGCCGACGAAGTTAGCAAGAATGCCCAGCTACTAATAAGGGCGGGTTATATTCACAAAGAAATGGCCGGTGTCTACACCTTTCTACCACTTGGACTTAAGGTACTAGATAACATCTGTCAGGTAATTCGTGAAGAGATGAATGCTATAGGTGGTCAAGAGCTTAAACTTACGGCCCTACAGGATCCAGCCATCTGGCAAATAACAGATAGATGGGATGATGATAAAGTTGATGTTTGGTTCAAGACAAGACTTAAGAACGGTAGCGAGATTGGTCTTGGCCCAACTCACGAAGAGCCCCTAATCAGAGCCGTTCGACCATTCGTAAAATCCTATAAAGATTTACCGTTTTTGGCTTATCAAATTCAGACTAAGTTTAGAAATGAAGTCCGCGCCAAGAGCGGTGTTATGCGTGGCCGTGAGTTCTTAATGAAAGATCTCTATAGTTTTGCTCGTAACGAAGACGAGCACGACGAACTCTATGCCAAAATTACCGAAGCGTACCATAAAGTTTATAAGCGTTTAGGTGTTGGTGAGCAGACGTTCCTGACATTTGCCAGTGGTGGCATGTTTAGCCAGTTTAGTCACGAGTTCCAGACGGTTTGTGAAGCTGGCGAAGACATAATTTATCTCGACCGAAAAAAGGCGATTGCCGTTAATGAAGAGGTGAATGATGACAAGGTGCTCTTGGACTTAGGGCTAAAGCGTGAAGACCTCGAGGAAGTAAAGGCCGCAGAAGTTGGTAATATATTCACTCTTAAGGATAAATATTCTAAACCGCTCGGCCTGACTTTTGTTGATGAAAATGATAAAGAAATGAACGTTATGATGGGTTGTTATGGTATTGGTCCGTCACGACTCTTAGGTGTAATCGCCGAACTACTTGGTGATGACAAAGGGCTAGTCTGGCCCTATAATATAGCACCCTACAAAGCATATATTGTCCGGATTGGTGAATCTGAGGCTGTTATTAAGGCTACTGATGAGCTATACGACGAACTAACTCAGGCAGGAATCGATTGTTTATATGACGACCGTGATGCCCGCCCAGGTGAAAAATTTGCTGATGCCGATTTACTCGGTATTCCTTATCGAGCTATAGTTAGTGAAAAGACATTGACCTCAGGTGAGCTTGAACTCAAGTCACGGACATCGAATGAAGTTGAAATGATAAAACGTAGCACAATAATCGATTATTTCACAGCAAAATGAGCCGGCTATTGACGTCGTAGGGTATGACTGTATAATTATAAATCCGAGCAGTACTAACTGATTGACAATGTCAACATTAGACATGAAGCTGCCGACATACGAAGAATCTACTAGCCATAGCTAAATAAGTTTGCTAGCATAGTCGTTGCGGATGACAATAGAGCAGAGAACAAAAATTGAAAGGCTCTATCAGCCGTTTTTATTTTTACCAAGTTAAATAACAGAGAACAACTAATGAAAAAATTATTCCGACTTACTGCCGAAGGTGTGACCAAGCTTGAAGAGGAGTTGGTACGTCTTAATGCCGAACGTAGTCCAATTGCTGAGAGAATAAAATCTGCTCGTGAGTTTGGTGATTTGGCCGAAAACGCTGAGTACAGCTCAGCCCGCCAAGAACAAGACCAGAACGAGATTCGGATCGGCGAGATTGAGCATATTCTAGCTAATGTAGAAGTCATCAAGAAGCCAAAGGGCGATAATAAGGTCCAGATTGGCAATAGTGTTAAGTTGAAAAGCGATGACGGTAAGACCAAAGAATTCCAAGTTGTCGGCACAGTTGAAGCTGACCCGCTAAACGGCAAAATCAGTGACGAATCACCAATTGGTAAGGCACTTATCGGTAAATCAGTCGGCGACCATGTTGAAATTATAACTCCAGCTGAGACAACTTCTTACAAAGTCACAAACATCTCCTAGCTTGCTGCTATTCAACCTCTAGCTGGTATAAGCCATATTGCAAGGTTTCTCCTTGTAGCGAGGAGAAACCTTGCAAAGTCTTGCACGACTTACTTGTGGTGTGATAACCTACCTCAGTAATGATAAAATCCATCCAACAGACAAATAATAATACTAATCCCTCGGCGGCTGCCTAGCGTTATTTGTTAATTTAAGAAAACATCAAACCCTCGGCAGTAAAAAGCCGAGGGTTTTTAATTTGCAGACATTTTAAGGAGAGAATCATGAATACAAAGTCTAAATAGAATCAATAAGAAATAATTAACAAGGAGAAGAGAAATGATTGAAGTAAGTATTTTGGGTGAACCAAGCCCCAAAGATATAAGTATAGAGTTATCTGGCATGACAGGCCCAGTCCAAATGGTTGACCGTTACCCGGGAGAACTTCGAGACATATATCGGCTAGGCTATTACATGGGTGCCAATATATTTTATGAGACTGAAGCCGTCGTTAAAGATGTCATCGATAAAACACTTGGGCTGTATTTTCCTGAGCAAGGCGACCTAATCGGTCCAAGTGTCGATGAGTCAGGTCTTGTGACTAGGGGTCTAGCAGTTTGGCACAAGCGAACCCGCCAACCTAGTTGAACGTTTAGCATCAGACTAAACTTAAGGTATAATGACTGCAAATAATAAAGGATATAAATGCGTTGGTTAAGTAGTTTAGTGGATCAAGTTTTAGCCGAGCACCCCGAGGGTGAGATTCTGATTGAGTCGGGGGCTTCGCCTTCGGGCACCTATCATATGGGCCACCTGCGGGAAATATTGACATGTGACGCGGTACTATTAGAGATAAGAAGTCGTGGTCGCGAAGCTAGACATGTACAATTTGCTGATGATTTAGACGCATTACGAAAGGTACCGGTTAACGTTTCGGCTGAATATGAAAAGTATTTAGGTAAGCCGCTCTGTGATATACCGGCACCGGACGGCTCAACTAAGTCATATGCTGACTATTTCCTAGACGACTTTATTGATAGTGCCAAGGCTTTGGGCGTCGAAATGGAAGTCATTAACAGTCATAGCAAGTATCGATCTGGTTATTTTGTACCAGCTATCGAGAAAGTTTTATCAAAACTGCCCGAGGCGAAACATGCCCTCGAAACAATTTCAAGTCGTAAGCTAGACGACCACTGGTCGCCAATCCAAGTTATGGAAGATGGCTATTTGAAGAACCGTAAGTTCATAAGCATTGACATTGGCGCCAAGCAGGTTGAGTACGAAGACAACGAAGGGACTAGAAGTAGCGTCAACTACAGCGATGGCAACGTAAAACTAGACTGGCGACTTGATTGGCCGGGTCGCTGGTGGTTAATGCGGGTTGCGGTTGAGCCTTTTGGCCGTGACCATGCCAGTGCTGGTGGTTCGTTCGATACTGGTAAGGAAATTATGAAGGTTGTCTACGACGCGCCAGCGCCGACGCCAGTCCCGTATGATTTTATTAACAGGGCTGGTGATACCAAAAAAATGAGCGCCAGTAAGGGTACGGGCATTGCCGCCGCTGAAGCCGTGAAGGTCCTACCGCCAGAAGTTCTAAGATACTTTGTCTTGTCATTTCCGCCCGAAAAGCGACTGTATTTCGACCAAATTGATGGGGCCGTTCGCCTAGTCGACGAATATGCAGCTCTTAGCGCTAAGACTGACTTGACCGAAGATGAAAAGCACACATTATTTATCTGTACCCGCGGTTCGAATGATCGCACAGTTAGTCGTGTGCCATTTTCACACCTTGTCGCTAGTTATCAAGCCGCTCTTAAAGACGTTGATGCAACTCTCGAAATTATTAAGCGCACCGAACACGGCGACATTGTCGAAGCCGACAAAGATATCATCAAAAATGAACTAAAGTTTATTAAGCAGTGGCTGGATAAGTGGGCACCAGATGAAGTTAAATTTACGATTAAAGAATCGGTAAATAAATCAGAGTTCAGTGAGCTAGAAGTAAACTACTTTAGTTCACTGGCTGATAAAATTGCTTTAGCCCCAAAAGATGCCGATGGAGAATGGTTTCACAAAGCTATTTATGAGTTTAAAGATACAAGTCATTTAGAACCAAAAGTTTTATTTACAAGTCTATATCGTTTACTAATCGGCAAAGAAGCTGGTCCACGAGCTGGCTGGTTTTTGAGTCTTTTGCCGAGAGATTGGCTGCTTGACAGGCTAAGGCTGCATAAATAAAAATGGATCAAAAGTTATTGGAGAAGAAATACCTCCAATCACGTGTCTTTGGGTCACTATGGTTTATGGGCGCCATAGGGCTATTCTTCTATAGATTTTTTATGACAGATTACAGTGTTGGTATTTTGGATGCAATATCTTTTGGAATAGGCCTTTTAGCAGAAATTCCAACTGGTGCACTTGCTGACCACTTTGGCAGAAAAAAACTTGTAATTATAGGAATCGTGATAGCAGGGCTTGGGATGTCCGCTCAAGGTTTAGCAAGAGGCTACTGGTTAATTCTAGTAGGGCAAGTTGCCGTAACCGTAGGTTGGGCCTTCAGGTCTGGAGCCGATGACGCGTTGTTTTATGATTCTCTCAAATACGATGAATCAAGTAGTAGCTGGAAGAAGCTCGTATCAAAAGGTAATCAGATTGGACTTGCGACTACTTTGATTGCGAACGTTATCGGTGGTTTTTTGTATACGCTTTCGCCAAGATTACCTTTTCTAGCTGCGATACTAACCATTGGTGGAGCCTTAGTAATTATAGATATCCCAGAAATCAGAAACAAACGTAGTGCTCAAAAGAAAAAACTAAAAGCACATCTTGATACCGTCAGAATTGGGTTAACTCAACTGCTCAACAAGCAGATCATCGGCTATATCCCGATAATACTAGTGTTAGAAGGGCTATTTTATTCATTTGGCTATGGCTTACTACGGCCAATATTACAATCTAGGTTTAATTTCGGTGCTAGTGCTAGCGGTATAGTTCTATTGATTTGCGGATTAGTTGCCTTAATATTTCAAAAAATCCAGAACGATAATGTTGATAAGATATCAGAGAGAAATAGTATATTCGGAATTGGTATTATTGCCACAGCAGCACTAATTCTTGGCTCGTTTTCGATCGGCCATCTTGGGTTTGTAGTCATCTTAATAATTTATGTATCTGAATATTTATTAGATCCAATTATTAGCGCTGGGCTAAATACTCATATGAAGTCAGACAATAGGGCGACTGGCTTATCTGCCGCCTCATTCTTAAAATCCTTGCCTTATGTCATAACCGCACCAGTCATCGGGTACTTAAATTCCAGAGGCGAACTAAATATATATTTGCTAACCATTGCTGTATTAAATATTTTTGCAGTTACATTTTATTTATTAAATATTAGAGATCAAAAACAACTTAGCAATTTTAGTAATATTTTCGACGAGGAAAGACAGCAATAACATGGTGCCAGTAATGACCTTGATGTATACTTGTATTCAATGATTGAGGTTAACAAGCTTACAAAAGTCTACGGCAAAAAACAGAACAAATTTGTTGCTCTAAAAAATATTAATTTTAATATTCCAAAAGGCGCGACAGTTGCGATCATTGGTAAAAGTGGCTCGGGTAAATCGACACTGATGCATATTATGAGCGGGCTTGATCATCCTGATGAGGGCAGTGTGGTGATTGGTGGCCATACCTTACATAAACTCAAGGGCAAGGCGATGGACAATTTCCGCGCCAAGCAGATGGGTTTTATTTTTCAAGCTTTCTTTGTTGAGGGCAATCAAACTTGTTTCGAAAATGTCATGTTGCCGCTTGAAATTGCCAAGATTCCACGTGGTGAGAGGCGTAAGCGTGTCGAAACCGCCCTTAAAGCAGTAGAACTAGCGGATAAAATTGACGTTAAGGCTAAGAATTTGTCAGGTGGTCAGAAGCAGCGCCTTGCTATTGCTCGGGCAATCGTTAATAAGCCCAACCTAATTTTCGCCGATGAACCAACCGGTAACCTAGACAGTACAACCGGCAATAAAATAATGGAGTTATTGTTTGGGCTTAACCGAACGCTTGGTAGTACGCTTTGCATCGTTACTCATGACCATGAGCTGGCTAGCAAATGCCAATACCAAATTAGGTTAAAAGACGGAGCGGTAGAATCAATTGTTGAGAGCGATCACCCACTGCTGGCAGCAAATATAAAGACTACTAAAGGGACAAAAGGCAAGGCTTAAACTTATGTATTTGCGAGATACGATTAGACGCAGCGGTCGCAGCCTAAAAAGCGCTAAAGGCCGGACTATTTTAACCGCTCTTGCTATCGCCGTTGGCGGCTTTACGCTGACCATTACTCTTGCCGCCGGCAACGGCATAAGTGACTATACTAACAAGTTTGTAGCTAGCAACCTTGACCCAGCCGAGCTAATCGTAACGAGAGATAAAGATGCTTTTGCACTCGGTGGTGGCGATAATAAACCAAAAGAATTTGAAGATAGTGTCGCCTCGCTTAACTTTGGCGGTGGTGGTGCAACTGTCCAGTTTAAACAGGTTACCGACAAAGATGTGGCAGAAATTAGGGGACTAAGTTTTGCCGAGCAGGTTAGAGAACGATACACCTTATCGGTTCGTTATGTCACTAGGCCTGGCATCAAAAAATATACAGCCAGTGCTGAGGCTTATAATCCGGCCCAAAAACCAGACCTAGCGGCGGGTAACCTCCCGTCTGGCAGCGATTTAAACAAGGGTGAAATAGTTTTACCGGAAGATTATGCCACTATTCTTGGCTTCAAGGATGACGCTGATATGTTGGGCAAAACAGTCACCGTTAACATTCAAAAATCATTTTCGACCGAGTCGATTATTGCCCAGTTCCAAAGTGGCGGTTTGACGAAGCTTGACCCGACAAAATTAGCCCCTAGCACTACCGACCAGACCTACACGGTTGCGGCAGTTAGTAAAAAATCAACTACAGCACTTGCACCTGGACCGTTGTCGATAATTTTTAGCTCCAAAGATTCTAGAGCGATATACGACTACGAAGCTAAGGATACGGCTAATTATGGCAAGTATTTCACGGTCTTTGTCCACGTTCAAGACGGCAAAGATGATGCTAAACTGACGGCTGCACGTCTTGAGCTGGAGAAAAGAGGCTACTTCGTAAAAACTAGTAAAGACTTGCAGGCCACCATCAATAAAATTGTTCAAATCTTTACGGCTTTAGTTGGGGTCTTCAGCATCATTACCTTAATAGCCTCAGTTTTTGGAATAGTCAACACGCAGTATATTTCAGTGCTTGAGCGGACCCGTGAGATTGGATTAATGAAGTCGCTGGGCATGCGTAGTCGTGACATCAGGCGCTTATTTATGCTTGAAGCTGGCTGGATTGGCTTTATCGGCGGCTTAATCGGCACGGTCGCCGGTGTTATCATGGCCATCATACTCAACCCATGGATAGACAAGCAGCTCGGCGTTCACTTTATTTTTAGGCCAGTTCAAGTAGTGGCTTTAATAATCGCCTTAATTTTGATTGCAATTTTAGCTGGTTTCTTCCCAGCTCGCAAAGCCGCACGGCTTGATCCGATTGAAGCGCTGCGCACCGAATAGTTTGTGATCTAAGCACTAGCGTAATAACTAAGATTTCTTTATAGTATTAACAGATTAATTAGTTGAGGTATTATGTAGCCGAGTGGAGACAGATCAGTAGTTATAAGTTTTCGATTGGAACACCTACTAGGCTGGGGTGTCACTATTGGCTTGTGTGCGGTACCATTGGTTCTATGGCTGAATCTACATCCTCTGTCGACCGTCCAGGGTTTCCCGGCCATTATGCTGGCAATTGGTCGTGTGACTGGGCTAATTGGCATGGTAATGTATGCCTTAAACTTAGTTTTTGCCACTAGACTTCGTTTCTTGGAAAACTTTTTTGGTGGTCTCAACCGTGTCTATATCGCCCATCACATGCTTGGTGGCTTTGCACTGATATTTCTGTCACTACACCCACTATTTTTGGCACTACGCTACATAAAAGTCTCTTTACTGCAGGCGGCACTGTTATTAATTCCTAACGGACTAACTCCTATCGGGGCACTATTTAATACCAACTCTCCATATCACAGCCTGGTCTTGGCGCAGTGGGCGACCTTCTTTGGTATCATTGCGCTTTGGGGCATGGTAGTGCTGCTGCTGGTAACTTTCTTTATCAAAATCCCATATCGTATTTGGCTATTCACTCATCAATTCCTTGGCTATGCCTTTTTTATTGCCGGCCTACACGTATTATTCATTTCATCTGATACTTCGAGAAGTAGTGCTTTGAAGTATTACATCTTGGTGATGTCGGCTATTGGCATCATTGCCTTTATCTATCGTAGTATAGTTGGCAAGATTCTAATTCGTCATTACAAATATACCGTCGATCGGGTGATTGGTTCACCGACGGGTGTCACGCAGTTGCTTATGACCCACCAGAAACTAAAGATGAGCTATCGTTCAGGCCAGTTTGTATTTGTCAGGTTTCTGGGTGATGGTAGTGATGGTATTAGCCGCGAGTGGCACCCGTTCTCAATCTCGTCGTCACCAAAAGATACACAACTACGTCTTAGTGTTAAGGCGCTTGGTGACTACACGACTATTTTGGGTAACTTGAAAGCAGGCACCACAGCCGAAGTTGAAGGTGCTTACGGTCGGTTTGGCTACACTAACTTCAATAATAAAAACCAGGTTTGGATAGCTGGTGGCATCGGCATTACGCCTTTTATTTCTATGGCTAGGGATTTAAGGCCCGATGACGGGTTGCGAATCGACCTGTACTACTCAGTCAAAACCGCCAGTGAGTTAATTAATTGGGAGGAATTGACGGGTATCGTTGCATTGAAGAACGGCTGGTTTAGATTAATTCCATATGTAGGCGACCAGCAGCCAGGGCACTTAAATGCTGATTTCATCGAAAAAAACAGTAGTGGCACCAAAGGTAAGGACTTTTATATCTGTGGTCCACCGGGAATGATGAAGTCACTACGCGAACAATTGCGCCAGAAGCATGTGCCAGGTACGAGTATTCATAGTGAAGAATTTGCAATGTCGTAAGTAAGGGAAGTCAAAATGAAAGATATAGCTGAACACAAAATTTGCTCTAATAACAAGAAGGTTGCCATATGTGGTTAAAGCGACTGGTTGGATTGACTATGATAATCACCTTAGTTGGTATGAATGCACTGGTTGTTTTTGGACTGCTCGCACCTCCGAAGAAAAAAGAGGTTTTCATTGAGCCAGCAGTTGTGGCTGTCGTTCCAGTACCGACAGTAACATTAGCGATAGAACCAGCCGTCGTTCCGGCCCAAACTACCTCAGGTCTAAAATGGTCGACGACTGGTAATCCAACTGATTGTAAGGCGACGGGCGCTTGGTCTGGTGCCAAAACACCATTTGGTTCGGAGAGTACTGGACGTCTAGCTACCCCAGGCAACTTTACCTATACACTGAATTGCACCAATGCCAGTGGTAGTGCTGTTGCAGCAGCGACAGTAACAGTTGGTAACGCCATTCCACCCAAGAAAAGTGTTGTTAGCTCGAGTACGGCTAATGCCGGCGGAGCAACCTATTGTGGTGGCAGGGCACCATGCTACGGCAAAAAAGACATTGCCTCGCATTCATCACAAGGTAACTGTTGGGGTTGGAATGGTGATAGGGTCATAAACGTTGGTAGTTTTGATAGCGCCTATCATCAGGCTAAGTCTGGTATTAGTAGTATTCAAATCGGTGGTGTCTGTGGCACCGACCTTGGGCCGTCACTCGGTGGTTCGGTGTCTGCCGGCGGCCAAACCCGTAATCATAATCCAACTTCCAAAGCTAACTTAGACAAAAATATGACGCCGTATTTTGTCGGTTATTTTGACGCCACTAAGTAATAAGAAAGAATAATATGATTGCCAAAAAATCACCGAGTAACAGCGTAAATTTAACCCGTCAGCAAGCAAAAAATCTGTTGGTTATTGTTGGTGGGATCTTGCTCCTGTCGGTTATATTACTTTTAATGGCATTCAGGGTCGAACACCGCGAGGTGAATAGACTAAGTGCAATACCAACAAAGTCAATTGAGCTAGGTAAACCGATTACGATGGGTGCCGTCGAGGTGACAATTGATAAGGTTGCTTATGGGACTGGTCAACCGCCATTTATCGCTCCTAAAGGTAAACGTTACGCTATTGTCAGCTTTAATATAATGAATAGAACAGACGCGCCGATTCAAGTCTTGCCAGCTAATGACCTATATCTTAAGAATAGCGCCGGCGATGTTGCTTATATCAGCCCTTATTCATTGGAGCAACCGTTTCGTGCCGGTGAGTTATCACCTGGTGAGCGTCAAAAAGGCGACCTAAGCTTTCTAGTTAGTGACTCGGGCGACTATAAGCTTTATGTTGATGCTATTTGGAGTGGCGGCGTAATTACTTTCGCAACTAAGTAACGATGTGACTAAGACGGTTGTATAAGAGGGGTCGAGTCTTATATAATACGCTTAAGCTAAATGTGGAGAATTAATGATTACGCTAGGCATTGGCATCAAGATACGACAAGCACTGGGTTCAATAATGATTGTTTTTGGACTAAGCCTTATCCTTATTGGCGCAAACCAAACTTTAATTAGACATCAGGACGAGCTAGCTTCTAAGCAACTCATAAATCAGAATCAAGTTTTAGGTGCAACATATATTGCCAAAGATTACTCAGTCTATGTTAATAAAGTCGTCTCTCATCCAACAGATATTGCTAATAGTGGGCGGCGTTATTCGGCAGATGTAACACTAGTTAACACCTCAAACCTAGCCCTAGATTATTCACCTGGTCTACAGCTGAGTTTGGTAGATGGAACTGGGCAAATCTATGCACCGACTGCAAAATATCTGGCTGATGGTCAGACGCTAGGTGGTAGCCTTGCCCCAGGTCAAAACACGACATCGACTATCGACTTTGATTTGCCTCAGGCGTCTCAACCAACCGAACTACAGTTTCAAGAAGATTTAACCAGCAAAGTAACCAAAATCAAATTATGAGCCTTGACCCGATAGTTTTTACTCTACCTACGCCACCTCCACCACCGGTCAAGCTGCAGCGCCCCAAATTTATTCCTGACTCAACCAAGCAAACCAAGATAATCGCTTCAATATCGGCAATTGTAATTGCGCTTAGTATGATTAGTTTTGCACTATTTACAGCCCTTACTAACAACCAGACTTTTAAACAAAGCCATGGCATTAAAACCGCTGTTGAAGAGGCCACGCCTGGCGCATCGCTTAGTTCGGACAAGAGTTCAGCAGCATTGCCTGGTGGTGGAGTTGCAGTAGGTACTGGCGGAACTTCTGGAGGTGTAAATAGCCCAGTCGTGACTCTAACTGCTGAACCAGCCTCGGTACTACTCGGTGGCACAACTCAAATTAAATGGAAGGTTACAAATAATCCAACAAGCTGTCTGGCAACTGAAGACTGGGCAGGCAATAAAAATGTTGCCGGCGGTAGTGAAACCACAGCACCACTGACCAAAGCACAGACCTATATTTTTACACTTACCTGTAAGACTGCAACAGACACAGGCTACGCAACGGTTACTGTTGGTGTCATCGAACAATCAGTCAACACGAGCCCAACAACTAAGCCGACCGTAACACTGGCGGCGACACCGTCGGGTGTTTATGTTGGTCAAAGCTCAATCCTAAGCTGGAGCGTATCCAATAATCCAACCTCATGCACCGCAAGTGGTGACTGGTCAGGTGCCAAGCCAACCGGCGGTTCGGCTGACACCGGTGTACTGAACACCGCTAGACAGTATAACTACACACTGACATGTTCTAATGGCGCCGGCAGTAACAGTTCGACTACACATGTCTCGGCCATTAATATCCCTCCGAATACGCCGATAGTTGGGCTATCTAGCAATCCTTCGGGCCCGGTAGCACCCGGTGCAACTGCGACTCTAACCTGGACTTTCCTGGGTGGTGCACCAACCTCGTGTACGGCCAGTGGCGACTGGACGGGCGCCAAGAGTACGGCTGGTGGCTCGGCAGTTGTAGGCCCGATGAATACAATTCGTACCTATAGCTATACTTTGACATGCTCTAATGTCAGCGGTTCATCCTTTGACACGGCCTCAATTCTGGTGATTCCAAATCCACCAGCTATATCTCTAACGGTTAGCCCCAGTGCGATATTTGTCGGTAGCTCGGCGACTATAAGCTGGTCGGCAACAAATAGCCCGACAACCTGCACAGCTAGCGGTGATTGGGCGGGCGCCAAGGCTGCCAGTGGTACGGCTTCGACCGGCTCGTTAGCCGTCGCCAGAACCTATTTGTATAGCTTGTCTTGTGCGAATAGCGGCGGTACTACCACTGTCAGTAATATTCCGCTGACAGTAACTTTGCCGCCGGCTCCGGTGGTGACTATAAACGCGAACCCTATTTCGACAACTGTCGGTAGTTCGTCGACGTTATCATGGTCGGCAACAAATAGCCCGACAACCTGCACAGCTAGCGGTGATTGGGCGGGCGCCAAGGCTGCCAGTGGTACGGCTTCGACCGGTGCGCTAACCCTTGCCAAGACATATACTTTTACTCTGACGTGTTCAAATGCTGGTGGCTCAGGAGTTGGGTCGACCAGTGTAACTGTTTCCGTTGGTGGTGGAGCGGTCATAGCACCAGTCGTGACTATCACCGTTAGCCCAGCCAGTATCGGTACGGGTAGTTCAGCGACGATTAGTTGGTCGGCAACAAATAGTCCAACGACATGTACGGCTAGTGGCTCGTGGACTGGCGCGAAAGGGACGAGTGGTACGACCAGTACTGGAGTAATGAACGCCGCCGGAACCTTCACATACACTCTAACTTGTTCAAACACCGCAGGTAGTGACGTTAAGTCGGCAGTTTTAACTGTTATTGCAATTCCAGTCGTCACGATTTCGGTCGCGCCGACCTCAATAATTGCCGGCGCAAGTGCCAATATCTCCTGGAGCGTTACCAATACGCCGACAACTTGTACGGCTGGCGGTAGCTGGACGGGCTCCAAGGCCGCCGCCGGTGGTCCGGTAACTACTGGTGTTATGTTAACTGCTGGCTCGTTTATTTACTCGCTAAGCTGTACCAACTCGGGCGGCACCGGTTCTGGCTCGGCGACCCTAACCGTCACCAGTGCCTCACCAGTTTTCTGTACTGGACTGGTGCCATGTTATGGCATTAGCGAGATGGCGACTCGTGCCACTGTCGGTAATTGTTGGGGTTGGAACGATCCAGCCAACGGCACCGTGCCATGGGTGATTAATGTTACCAACTTTAGACCAAGCCATCTCGGCGGCACGTCGCTTGGCTCACTTGAAACCGTCGGTTCGACCTGTAATAAGAATATGTTTGCTATTTTAGCTGGTACGGCGGCGATACCGGGCTATAAGGATGCGAGCGGCGCCACGACCCATGCGCACGTTGCTGCCACCAAGAATAATACCGCCAGCTCAGGCCTTAAATCAGCCAGCTTCCATGTTGGCTATTATGATCCGACTAAACCATAGCAAACTAATAAGGAGATAAATCATGCGTAGGAAAAAGAAGCAAGAAACGGCACTCGACCAACTCGAAGACACCATCAAAAGAGAATATAAAATTCTAAAAATGTTTAAGGAAAAGAATGAAGATAAACTGTTGTTGGCCGCTTTTTTGGTCGTGCTAACAAGCCTAGTCGTTATCAATACTATTTACTTTATTGACCATCAGTCAGGCAAGAGCAATCTCATTGGGTCATTAATCTCACCGCCGAATCCGAACCGCGTCCTAACATCACTCCAAAAAGCCAAGAACGGAGCATACGAGACTAAAGTCTCAAATGTTACAGAGATGAACAAAGATGACAAAGCCTTCACGCTCGCTCCAACCGACACACTGCTAGTCATGGACATATCGATAACCAATAGCTCCTCGAACATGCAGCAACTAGTGCCGGCATCGCAATTTTACGTACGTGACCGTGAGGGTGGCTTCTATATGATGCATCCGTCGTCGTACCTGACTTCGCCATTGGTTCTCGGGACGCTAGCTCCAGGCAAGACTGTTACTGGGCAGTTGTCGTTTGCTGTGCCAAAAATTTTAGCTCACCCACTGCTTTATATTGATCTTGGCTGGGAAGATACTGCGCCAGTCGTCATCGACGTAATGAAATAGTTTTAGTTACCATTTAAGCACATTATCTGTCGCCCTGAACTTGTTTCAGGGTCCATTTCAAACTATTCAGATCAATAGATACTGAAACAAGTTCAGTATGACGGTGATGGATTTATAAACTGTCACGAAAAAGTTAGTTACTTCGGCATAAGTATCAGTAATGATATTAGTGGGGCCATCTCCAAACTAGCCTAGGTGTGGAATTATTGCTATTCTAGATTTATGGATAAATCACAAAAAGCCGTTTTTGCTGCTGGTTGTTTCTGGGGAGTGCAGTTTTATTTTGACCAAGTCCCGGGCGTCCTCAAAACGACTGTCGGTTATACCGGTGGTCGTACCAAAAATCCGACCTACGAAGAGGTTTGTACGCACACAACAGGGCACGCTGAGGCGACATTAATCGAATTTGACCCCGTAATTATTAGTTACAAACAGTTACTGATGCATTTTTTCAGGATTCACGACCCAACCCAACTCAACCGCCAAGGCCCTGATATTGGCGATAGTTACCGCTCGGCGATATTTTATCTAGACGATAGCCAACAGCTAGAAGCCGAAGGATATATAAGTGAACTTGGCATGAATATCGAATATAAGGAGCAAATAGTCACGGAAGTTACGAAGCTAGATGAATTCTATCCGGCCGAAGACTATCACCAAAAATTCTCTGAGCGCACGGGCCGTGGCATGTGCCACGTGGCTTACGCACCAGTCGGTTGATAGTAGTAGGCAATTGAACAGGGCAAATGGTATATTATTGGCATGGCAAAAAAGTCTAAAAAAGCACAGAAGATAAAAGTTACTAAACTTTCAGTTGTCGATGAGCAGCTCAGAAAAACGCCAACACCAAAAAAAGCAAAAGTCGAAGAAGCGCCTCAACCGACAGAAGAACTAGGCAACAAACAGTTTAGACATTGGAACTTTTTTGTGTCACTAGTTTTAATTGCCCAGGCCATAACTCTGACTATCTATGCACAATCTCAGAGCTTGGCGATAACTAGTAATTTTTTGAACACTGATAGTTTAGCCTCACAGAGTTCCAAGCGGGTTGTCTTAGCACCAGCTGTGCGCCGAGTCTTTGAGCTCGATCTTAAAGTAGTCGTAATTATATTTTTGCTGTCCTCGGCCTTCTTTCATCTACTAATTGCCACTTATTCTCGTAAAAAAACCGACGATGATATAAAACACGGCGTAAACCGACTACGATGGATAGATTATGGCCTGACGTCTGGGCTGATGTTTGTCGCCATCAGTCTAATTAACGGTGTATATGACCTCGCAACCATGGTACTGATTTTTGCCTTAGTACTCTCGCTGCATTTATACGGTTATCAGCTCGAAATGCAAAAACTATCCGGCGTAAAGGTTACCTACCATAATCTAGTCGGTCTACTTGGCTCTGGTGGTGCGATTTGGCTAGCTATTGCAATCTACCTAAAGAACTCAATTATTTATGGTCACGTTGCCGGCAATTACGTTTACTATATCGATGGCTCGATTTTTATTGTTACTTTGGCGCTGGCGACCAACGCCTATTTGTCATACAAAAGTCATGGTCCGTGGCAGCGCTATTTTTTCACCGAGAAAGTCTACATCTTACTTAGTCTAGTCGCTAAATCGGCGCTGGCTTGGCAAATATATTACGGTCTGCTCAGGTAGTTGCTGTTACAATATAGCCATAGTGGCAAACAATTATTTTCGGGAACGCTCAAAGCCTTATAGTCCTGGTCAAAAGGAAGTCTTTAAGTTGTCGCGTAGTAAAATTGAGCTTTTTACTCAGTGTCCACGTTGTTTTTGGCTCGATGCGCGGCTCAAAATTACTCGTCCTAACACGCCGCCGTTCAATATCAACAAAACCATCGACGAATTATTCAAAAAAGAGTTTGACCATTACCGTGCCCTTGGACAACCGCACCCAATGATGACCGATAATCAGATCAAGGCAGTGCCGATGCAACATAAAGACCTCGATAAGTGGCGTTACAACTTTACCGGAGTTACAGCTCTGCACGAACCAACTAACTTGCACATTTTTGGCGCAATCGATGACGTCTGGATTGATGACGACGGTCAGGCAATTGTGGTTGACTACAAGGCTACAAGTAAGAATAAAGAAATTGATATTGATGCTGACTGGCAAATGAGCTATAAGCGCCAGATGGAAGTTTATCAATGGCTACTACGGCGTAATGACCTACTAGTTAGCGACACTGGTTATTTTGTTTATACTAACGCCCGAATCGATTTAGATGGCTTTAACGACAAGCTCGAATTTGTCACCAAAGTTATTCCGTACACTGGCGACGACAGTTGGGTCGAGCCAACAATTGTTAAAATGAAACAGTGTATAGATGGTGATATGCCAGCCGTCGGCATGGCGGCTATGGGTGGAGCTTGTGACTACTGTGCTTACGCCGAAGCCCGCACTCGTTTAACTCTCGAACACCCAGCCACTTACAAAGCCTTGCACGCCCGCGTCAGCAAAAAATCAACTAAATAATTTAATTTTTACAGTGAACTGATTGCGCTTTAGCTGTATAATATAAAGTATATGATTGATATTCAGTATATTCGCGATAACGCCGATTTAGTTGCCGAAAAATCAAAACAAAAAGGCTACCCAGTCGACGTTCAAACCTTGCTTCAGAAGGACAATCAACGGCGTTCGCTCTTGGCTAACGTAGAGACATTGCGCCAACAACGCAATGAACTAAGTGCTGCTAATAAGGGCGAAAAGCCAAGTCCGGCAGCGATTCAGGCCGGCAAAACGATTAAAGAGAAAATTTCAATGCTCGAGGTAGAACTCGAAACCACCGAAGCCGACTACCAGAAACTTATCAAACAAGTCCCAAATATGCCGAGTGCTGACGTGCCGGTTGGTGCCAGTGAAGACGAAAATCAAGAAGTCTACAAGCGGGGTGAACCACCTAAATTTGATTTTGAGCCCAAAAATCACGCAGATCTTGCAGAAACTTTGGGTTGGCTAGATAAAGAACGGGCGACTAAAGTTTCAGGTTCTCGCTTTGCCTACATTAAGGGCGACATGGTCAGGCTACAAATGGCCCTGATATTTTGGATAATGGACGTCGTCACTAACGAAAAAATTTTGCGCGAAATCGCCGACTACGCCGGGCTGACTAAAGTATCGAGCAAACCATTTACTCCAATTTTGCCGCCACTGATGCTCAAAACCGAGATGTATGATGCGATGGATCGCTTAGAACCGCGCGACGACCGCTACAAAATTGAGGGCGAGGAGTTGTGGCTACAGGGTAGTGCCGAACACGTGCTCGGTAGTATGCACGCTGACGAAATTTTTGATGAGTCAGAGCTGCCGGTCAGATATCTCGGTTACGCTACCAGTTTTCGTAAAGAGGCTGGCACCTATGGTAAGGACATGGAAGGCATTATTCGTATGCACCAGTTCGACAAACTCGAGATGGAAAGTTTCACATCACCAGAAATGGGCGCCGACGAGCACTTATTCATTATAGCAATTCAGGAGTACATCTTAAGTCAGCTACAAATCCCGTATCGCAAACTACTGAAGTGCACTTTTGATATCGGTAAGCCTAATGCTCGCGGCGTTGACCTCGAAGCCTGGCTGCCATCTCAGAATAAGTACCGCGAGACCCACACCGCCGACTATATGACCGATTATCAGGCGCGCCGTTTGCAGACCCGTTACCGGCATTTTATACCAGCTGTGGAAACAACTGGTGGTGTTGACCCAGGTCTCGCGAGTAAAGCGGGAAGTAAAATTGACCTAATCCACACCAATGATGCAACTGCCTTGGCACTCGGCCGGGGTATGGTCGCAATCCTCGAGAATTATCAAACAAAAGAAGGCCGGGTACGTGTACCAGAAGTCTTAAAGCCATATTTAGGAGGCAAAGAAGTTCTATGATCGAAAAACTAGAGATTAACCCAGTCCACACCAAAGTCGACGACGATTTACGCAAATATGTTAACAAGAAAATTGGTCGCTTGGATCAATATTTGTCGCGGCACAGTCGCCAGTCAGCCCACGCCGAGGTTAAGCTCAAGGAGTCAAACGCTAAGGACAAAAAGCAATTTACCTGCGAAGTGATTTTGCACTTGCCGCACGATGTTATTTCGACCAAAGAGACGACGATTAATATGTATGCCGCCGTCGATATTGTCGAGGCCAAACTCAAGAATCAGCTGAAAAAATACAAAGAAAAGCACGATAGTTCCAAGCTCCGCCGCCGCGTCTTGGCCCGCCTCCGCCGTAATAGTATTTAGTTTCTCGTTTCTTGTAACTAGTATTTGAATGTCCATTTTAAAGAAAAGCATATTCTACTACATAAAATACCAGAAACTAGCTCCTAGCTACTAGATACGAATATCTGAATAGGTTACAATATATAGAACTGCTAAGAGAGGTTACTATTCTTATGAAAAAGATTTTTAAACGAGTTTTGGGCGACCCACAGGCCAAGACGATAAAGCGACTTAAAAAGCGGGTGATTGAAGTCAACGCTCTCGCCGACAAGTACAAGAAATTATCAGATGAAAAACTAAAAGACCAAACTGAGGTGCTCAAAAAGCGCCTAGAAACCGAGTCGCTCGACAAAATCCTGCCTGACGCCTTTGCCGTCACTCGCGAAGCCGCCACCCGCACCCTCGGTCAGCGCCACTTTGACGTCCAATTAATCGGTGGCATGGTCTTGCACGAAGGCAATGTCTCAGAGATGAAAACTGGTGAAGGTAAGACCCTAGTCGCCACACTGCCAGTTTATCTAAATGCCCTAACCGGCAAAGGCGTCCACGTCGTTTCGGTTAACGACTATCTTGTCCAGCGTGACGCTGGCTGGATGGGCCAAATTTATAACTTCCTAGGCCTATCAACCGCTGTTATTATCGCCGATGAATCATTTATTTTTGATGCTAGCTTCGTAAACAAAAAGCACGATGACGAGCGCTTTAGACATTTAAAGCCTTGTACTCGTCAGGAGGCCTATGCCGCCGACATCACTTACGGCACCAACAACGAATTTGGTTTCGACTACCTACGCGACAACATGGTCCGCGAAATCGACCAATTGCGCCAGCGCGACCTGCATTACGCCATCGTCGACGAAGTTGACTCAATCTTAATCGACGAAGCCCGCACGCCGCTGATTATCTCAGCCCCGGCTGTCACTAGTGGTAACGCCTATGCCCAGTTCTCGAAAATTGCCCGTCAGTTAAAGATTGACGTTGACTATGAAGTCGACGAAAAGCAGCGCTCAGTCATTCTAACTGATGCTGGTGTCGAACACGTCGAGAAAATCCTTGGCCTGACAAGTTTATACGGTACCGAAAACATCCGCACGATTTATCACCTCGAACAAGCCCTCAAAGCTCAGGCTATTTTCAAGCGCGACAAAGATTACGTCGTAACCAGCGACGGCGAAGTTGTGATTGTCGACGAGTTTACCGGTCGACTTCTAAAGGGCAGGCGCTATAGTGAAGGCCTCCATCAAGGTATTGAAGCTAAGGAAGGCGTCGAAGTCCAAGAAGAATCAATGACGCTGGCCACGATTACTTTCCAAAACTACTTCCGTCTATTCGACAAATTAGCTGGCATGACCGGTACGGCCATGACCGAATCAGAAGAGTTTCACGAAATCTACAAACTCGATGTCGTCGAGATTCCACCAAACCGCAAAATCACCCGTATCGACCGTCCCGACCGAATTTACCGATCAGAGGATGCTAAATTCCGTGCCATCGTTAAAGAGGTCAAAGTGCTACATACCCGAGGCCAGCCAGTTCTACTCGGCACCGCCTCAATTGAGAAGAACGAACAGCTCGGCCGGATGTTAATCAAGGCCAAAATCCCGCACCAAGTATTGAACGCCAAGAATAATGAGCGTGAAGCTAAGATTGTATCTGGCGCTGGTCAAGTTGGGGCCGTTACACTGGCCACCAACATCGCCGGTCGTGGTACCGACATTGTCTTGTCGGAAGAAGTCAAAAAGCTCGGTGGTCTGTTTGTACTCGGGTCTGAGCGCCACGAGTCACGCCGCATTGATAACCAATTACGCGGTCGTTCTGGTCGTCAAGGTGACCCTGGTGTCACCCAGTTCTTTGTTAGTACCGAAGACGATTTGATGCGTATTTTCGGTGGTGAGCGTATCGCCTCAATCATGGATAGGCTCAATGTCGACGACGAAACGCCGATAGAGAACAGGATTATTTCTAAGAGTCTCGAAGCCGCCCAAAAGAAAGTCGAAGGCTTCAACTTTGACCAGCGTAAAAATGTTGTTCAATACGACGACGTCATGAACCGTCACCGCAAGGCGACTTACGCCATGCGCCGTGAGATATTAAATCAACCCGATATCAGCAAGCGCATCAAGATGTATATCGACGAAGAAGCCCGTATTTTGGCCGCTTCGCCACAAATTACCTCTGATGATTTCCAAGACGTCGTCCAGTCAGTCTTCCCGTTTGACGACAAAGTCCTCGATCGTTTGTTTGACTCAACCACCGATACTTTCGGCAAAGTCCTAGTCACCGAGGCCAAGGAACTATACGACGCTCGTACTGTCGCTTTTGGTGAAGAGGTCATGAACAAAGTCGAGCGCGACGTTTACTTACAGATTCTCGACAACCTTTGGATGCAACACCTCGAGAATATGTCACACCTTAAGGAAGGTATTCACTGGATTTCAGTCGGTCAGCGTGACCCATTGGTCGAATATCGCCGCCAAGGTCAGATTTTGTTTGAAACGATGCAGGGTACATTGCGTCAAGAGGTGATTCAGGCGCTATTTAACGCCGAGCCAGTCACCGAGGACGAGTTGTATCGTCCAGTCGAGACCGAGTTGACCCGTGCCGCTCGTGGTTCGGTCGACAACGCTGACCGCATCATCGAAGCCGAGGAATTCCACGAGGAAGATTTCGTCACCACGGCCGAAGCCAAGGCGACACATAAGAAGGTGACCCATAACGACCGCAAAAAAGCCCACAAAGCCGAGCGCAAACGCCGCGCTAAGGGCAAAAAGCGCAAATAAGCTCATATATGAAGCATACCGTCCACGAAATTAAGCTTAAAAACGGCGCTAAAGGTCTGATAATTAACGTCCCCGAGGCGAGTGTTGTCACATATGATATAAATTTTCGAGCCGGTGACTATTTAACCAAGGCCGGCAAGTGGGAGACGGCTCACATTATGGAGCACGTTTTACTCGGTGCCAACCAGCTGATTCCTAAAGCTCGCACTTTCCAAGCCGAGTTTGAGAAAAACGGTGCCTACTCCAACGCCAGTACTAGCAGCTACGATATTATTTACGAAGCTGAGTGCGCCGAATTTGAGTGGAACCGCATTCTTGACCTTCTACTCACCGCCGTCACCAAGCCATTATTCTTAAAAGAAGAGTTTGAAGCCGAATTCGGCAACGTCAGGGAAGAGTTAACAGCCAGGTCAAATAATCATTTCCGACATTTGAGCCTAGCGCTCAGGCAATCATACGGCTTTATGATGAAGACCGACCAAGAGCGTTTGAGGTTAATGGACAACGTCGTACTTAAAGACATCCGCGAGCACTACAAGGCTACTCACACTACTAGTAATATGCGTTTTGTGATTGCCGGCCACTTGCCACCGGAGCGCCGAGCCCTAATCAAGAAAACTTTTGAGGCGATTGATTTACCGGTGGGTGACGGTCGTATTCCATTGCCAGACGAATTACCGGCACCACTCGAAAAGCCGTTATATATTGAGAACAAAACCATCGACAACATGTATCTCTACGTCGACTCGTTTATGAGTCGCCGGATGCGTGAGCCCGAAGTCGACGCTCTCGGCCTGATTAATACGATGTTAACTGAGACGCTATATTCACGCATTTTCGGTGCCGCCCGCGAAAAGGGCCTAATTTACGGCATGAGCTCGGGCTTTGGCCAGACCAAAGACAGCTCAGGCTGGTGGTTTGGTGCTCAGGTTATGCCGGGGAACGCGCCAGCACTGTTTGACATCGTCGTCCGTGAACTAACGGCCGTTTTTAAGGGCAAGATTAATGAAGAAGACATCGCCGCCGCCAAACAATACGCGATTGGTCGCTATCAGCGTAGTGGTCAAACCGTTGGTGGTACGGCTGCCGGCTACACTTACCACTATTTCTTTGACGACACCATCGATGATTATTATAAAATCCCTGAGCGCATCAAAGCTGTTACTCGCAACCGTGTCGTTAAGATAACTAAAGAGATGTTTGCCGAGAAAATCTGGGGCATCGGCGTCCTCGGTAACGTCGGCGAAGACTACGTCAAAGAACTCCAAGATAAACTGAAGCCCCTCTGGAAATGATGAGCAGTATCTAGTAGCAGCGGCTAGTGTCTTGTATAACCGCCCTCGACTTTACTAGCTGCTTTTTATATGAGCGACTAGGCACTAGCTACCGTATACTGCCTTATACGAGCAACTAGAAACTAGATACGATATACTAATACCGTGGAAGACCTCGATAAATCCCTACATGCTCTAGACAAAGCCGTCCAAGACGCTGCCAAGCGTCTCAAGCTTGATACCCTTGAATCAGAGCTGTTAGGCTTAAACGAAGACAGCGAGGCCAGTGACTTCTGGGCCGATAATTTGCGCGCCCAAACTGTCGTCAAGCGTCAATCGCAGCTTCAAACTCGCATCGAGCCGTGGCAAAAGCTTTTGAGCGACCTGGCCGATGCCAAAGAGTTAGCCGAGCTAAAAGACGACACTATGACCGACGAGCTAGCCACCCAGCTAGACGACCTACAAAAGTGTTTTGACGGCTTAAAAGACGAATTAAAACTCGCCGGCCCATATGACGACCACGACGTTGTGCTCAGTATTTTTGCTGGCGCTGGCGGCACCGACGCCCAAGACTGGGCCCAGATGTTACTGCGCATGTATGTTCGTTACTGCGAAAAATCAGGCTTCGAAATCAAGACAATTGACGAGTCCGGTGGCGACGAAGCCGGTATAAAATCTGTACTCTTAGAAATTAGCGGTAATTTCGCTTATGGCAAGCTAAAAGGTGAGCACGGCGTCCATCGTTTGGTGCGATTAAGCCCGTTTAATGCCGATAGCCTGCGTCAAACCAGCTTCGCCAAAGTCGACGTCATTCCCAAGGTCGCCGGCCAGGCAGAGGTGTTAATCGACGACAAAGACCTCAAAATCGACGTTTATCGTAGTGGCGGCAAGGGCGGCCAGTCGGTCAACACGACCGATTCGGCCGTGCGCATCACACACCTGCCAACCAACATCGTCGTCGCCATTCAAAACGAGCGTTCCCAGCTCCAAAATCGCGAAACTGCCATGACAATATTGCGCTCAAAACTTGCTCAATTAATGCTCGAGCAACACAAGGAGCAGTTAAGTGAACTAAAGGGTCCAAATGAGCAGGCCAGCTGGGGCAACCAAATCCGCTCTTACGTTTTGCACCCTTACAAGATGGTCAAGGACTTGCGCACCCTCTACGAAACCTCCGACACAGAAGGTGTCCTAGACGGCAGCCTCGAACCCTTCATCGAAGCCTATTTAGAATATTCTCTTGGCAAGTAATTTTGCCCCACTTTTGTCTCGGCAAAAAGTTACCACCAAGCCCCCTAAAATGCTATGGATGCATACGTATCAGTGAGTGTAATTTGGATTTTTGAGCTGTTACTTTAGGGACATAGTATCGCATATTAGTATCTTATAAGGTAATCATAAGAGAAGACATATATTTAAAAATCCAACCGACCATTGATATCTACTTTAGTCTGTAAAGACCTTATCACGATGGTATTGTAAATAATTTTTTCTTTCTTGGTTTAGTAAAAATTCATCTATTCTATATACGCTTAGATGATCTTTAAGTCTTTTCGATAAGTTTCTTGTTTGAGAAATTACTATGGTGCCATCATCAGAGAAGCTAATATATCCTTGGTCAAAAAGCTGATCTATGTTTCTACTTAATAACAGACCATTATTCTCATCAAAGGCTTCTTCCTCAGTTGAATGAGAATAGGGTTTTATGTGGCTAGCTATTAAGACAGGGTAGTCTAACTTTTCAACCATACAAACAACAGCATCGTAATATTTGTTTGACTCTGATATTAGCTGATTTTTATAAAGCCTCTGTAAGTAACTGTCTCTTAGTCCACTTACGGATTTGCCATCTGTTAGTATGGACTTTGATCTTGAGTCGCTACTGAAATATACGGCATCTTGCCTTACAGCAAGATCATCCAGTTGATCTAAGAGGTTCCACAAATATCTTATTTGATTGTACTTTCTTTCAACAAATCCAATTGATCGTATATATGTGACTCCGGAATCTATCATTTCTCTTGTGGCAAAATCTTGTTTTGCTAACGAAACATTAATAGTCATTAGCGCGACAGCTTCTTCTTTTGTCAGTCTGCCGTCAGCAGCCGTTAGAGTGTTAACAAAAAAATTTATTTCGTTAACGTCTGAATCATTAGTAAATGATCGTCCAAAACTAGAGTTCGAATATACTATCTTAGAGAATATAGTACCTTTTTCCGATGGATCTGACGTAGATAGAAAATCCTTAGTATGTTTATGGTATCCTGCTAAGGCAGAATTCACGAAGCCTAGCTTGATAAATTGATTGATAGCTTTACGCGTTGAAATAAGTTGAATAGGGTAATTCTTAACTAGTTCATGTTGTAGTTTATCATATGCATTACCAGCATTTGAAGATATTTCTTGTCTATTATCGTCAATGAAATTAACAATTATTCCTAGACTACCGTTAAACCCATCTCCTGTTATGTCTGAGTAAGCTAGAGTAAGTTTCCAGTATGATTCGTACGTTTGGTCTGTCATAACTAAGATCTCTCGGCGATAAACAAATATTCAGAATTCTTGTGCTTGTTTAATTTCCCTGTAATTTTATATGTGTGTTTCACTTCTACTACTTTAACACTTTTAGCGTGTTTACTTATAATGTCTATCAAAACATCCTTAGATGGAAAAGAAGACGTATTGTAACTAAGCATCCAATATTTGAAATTCCCAAGACTTGAAAAAAGTTTTTCGAATAGCTCGATGGAAGCGTCTTTATTGATGAAGTTGTTATTAAAGGGAGGAATAACCTCCCCTTGAATATAGTTATCCAAAAAGCTATAGAACTCATAATAGTTATTCATAGTGCCGGTATAGGGTGGATCAATATACACAAGGTCTGCAGACAATTCTTTTATTGCATCGAATGCATCCATATTTACTGAAACGTTTTCTTGACCATTATCAAAAACAGCCTTATTATACTGCTGAATATTAGATTTGAAGTGGTGTTCGAACGATTCATTATGATATGCCCTGCGTCTTTTATACTTAGCGTAGCTATACTCCTCGTCTCTTAATTGCTCTACCTTTTCCCATTTAATATTGAACCTAGAATAGGGCATTTTTCTAATCAACGACCTTCGCATTAATATTAGGGCAAGCGACTTTTTATACTCAGAACTCAAGTGTCGAATGTTTTCTCTGTATAGGTCGAGCTGTTCGCATTCATTGGGATAGAATAATTTCCCAGCGTAATTACTATACACAAAGCCCCTAAATGGCTTACCTTTAAATATTAAATCTACGTCACTATCGGTAAGAGTTTCTCTATCGTTTTCAATCAGCGCCCTACCTATCTCGTAGTTAATCCTCATGATATCGTTAGATATAACTGACATACCGCGCCTCTTATAGGCGTATGCAACTGAGGCTCCACCCGAGAATAAGTCAAGTACGGTATTAACCCCTGAAGGGGTGTTGTCGCATATCCAGTCAGTAATTTTTTCTTTATTTCCGATGAAGTTTACTGTCGGGTACTTGATTCTACTTGCAGGATGATTTTTACTTATCATGAACTGAACCGGTGCTCATCATATGTCTAATATTTTTCGCTAAATGATAACCAAGGAGCGGTGGGACTGAGTTACCTACTTGTTGCTGCTGGGAGATTACCGAGCCTTCAAAAATAAAATTATCTGGATACGTTTGTAAGCGAGCAAGTTCTCTGACTGTGAGCGCTCGATTATCTCGGTAGTGAAAAACTTTACGCATGTCCCCGGTAATGCAAACTGAGGGCTCTGCACTCGAGTACCGTATGTACTTTCTTATATCGCCAGAAGTTGGTCTAATTGCTTTAGGAATATCATTGCGAGTACCTCCATCTGTGACAAAACTCATTTTATGTAGCATTTGGTCCGTATGATTCATGGCAACATGATTAGGAATGCATGAATTTTCTCCAGATTTCAATCTGGGCAAGTCGTCGATTGCATCTTTTACAGAGACAGGTTTTGAACCTAATGGTTTAGGGAATATTATATTGACATCAAGTTTTGTTCCAATAAATATAGTTCTTCTGCGTTGTTGAGGCACACCATAATCAGCGGTATTTATGACTTTAACTTTTACGTTATAACCGATTTTTTTAAATGTTTCTAATATCTCGGCGCGTGTTTTCCCCTGGTTATGCGTATATAGTCTAGCTACATTTTCCATTATGAAGAAGTCTGGACTTACGGCATCAACTACTCTAGCAAACTCCTTAAACAAATAGTTTCTGGGGTCGTCCACAAACTTTCGACCAATACTCCCAGCCATGCTGAACCCCTGGCATGGTGGACCGCCAACAACCACATCAATCTTTTGTTTCTTAATCAATGTGCGAATCTCTTCAGTGGTTAATTCAGTTATATTCTTCTTGATGAGTGTGTGAGATGGAAAATTACGTGAGTATGTCTTATTGAACGTCTGATCAAAATCCACCGAAAAAACATTAGCAAAGGCTGCTTGCTCGAAACCGAGAGTTAACCCTCCCGAACCACTAAATAGATCTATAAATGTTGGCATAACTTACTCTGATTTTAGCACAGATTATGATGGTCAGGCACGTTGTTATGAAGAATTCATTTAATTGTAATGTTCGAAATAACCACACGCATTTGAGCGAAAAAATAGAGTGCCTTACTTTATTTACATCTGGTGTTGAAGCTGTAAAATACCATATGCCACAACAGTAATATTAGACATAAGTATTCAGAATTATGCTATATATTAATTAATCACAAGAGCTATCATAAAATGATGAATATTTACTTAGACATTGATGGGGTGTTGGTGGCAAATGATTATAATGCCGCTAATTATTCTGCGGAGTTTATTGAGTACGTATTGACCAAGTTCCCAGATACAACCTACTGACTGACCACTCACTGCCAAGGGGATGCTAGTCGACCGATTAAGGATATTGGCCACTTGTTTGATGCGAAAACTATTGATTATATGAAGATGATTAAGCCAACAACGTGGCTAGAATCACCAAATAAAACATCGGCCATAGATTTTAGTCAGCCCTTTTTATGGTTTGATGATGATTCTTTTTACGGCGAGAGGCAAGAGTTAATCAAGAACAATGTACTAGATAATTGGATAGAAGTTGACCTGCGCAAAGATCCAGACCAACTACTAAAATTCATTACCAGTTTCCCGATTGCTTCTGAAATGGTGCAAGAAGGCAATTAAAAAAAATAGCCCGCTTCCAGCGGGCATACATGGTCTTTGGTGGGGCTTGGCTGCTTCCTGATACGGACTCGTCAAACTGACAACTATTGGAGCGGACTCCGCCATCAAACTCTATTATGAATCTTTGCTGGCCGACTGAAAGGAGTCGTCTGCTCTTGTTGTCAGGCTTGACTGGAGAACAGTACCCAAGAAGTAGACACCGCCCCTCGGCTTTTGCGCTATCTTTTGCCGAAACAAAAGTGTCAGAAATTATTCATTTTTCTTTGCTAAATTAGTGCTAAAATATGACTATGAACGACTACCAAATAGATGATCTCAAACAATTTATTCTAGCCACTTCATCACAAACTGAAGCGCGCATAATGCAAAACCTCGGCGGTGAAATTAGCCAATTTAGAACTGAATTAAAAGGTGAAATAAACGAATTAAGAACCGAAATGAGGGGCGGGTTTGAAGGTGTAGCCGTGGCTTTTGAAGAAACCCACCGGATTATTGAAGAAAATAAAGTCGAAACTGACGTACGCTTAACTAGACTCGAAAGTCACTTTATTTAGCCCGGGGCTGAAAAGTCTTAATGTAACTTTTGCGTGCGCAGGTGGAAGTAGCATAAGAGATTTGCTGGTATAATAGAAACACATGATTCTATTAGACAGGGTAACCAAAACATATAGCCGCGAAACAGGCGCAGCTCTCGAGCGCATCAGCCTACACGTTGAGCCTAAAGAGTTCGTTATCATTATTGGCTCGAGTGGCGCTGGTAAGTCGACACTCCTAAAACTTTTGACCAGAGAAGAGAAACCGACCAGCGGCAAAATCGTTGTTGGTGGTATCGACTACAGTAAGCTAAAAGACAAAGACATCCCATTGCTGCGCCGTAAAATTGGCACGGTATTTCAGGACTTTAAGTTACTGCCGGGCAAGAACGTGTTTGAAAACGTCGCTTTTGCACTGGAAATTGTCGGCATGAGCAATAAAGAGATTAATCACACTGTACCAAGGGTCCTTGATATTGTCGGCCTAAAAGGCAAAGAAAAACGGATGCCAATGGAACTGTCTGGTGGTGAGCGTCAACGTGTCGCCATCGCCCGGGCAATCGTTCGGCAGCCGAAAATTTTGATCGCCGACGAGCCAACTGGCAACCTCGACCCCAAGCACGCTTGGGACGTTATTAAGGTTCTAGAAAAAATTAATCGTTTCGGTACAACCGTGATATTGACCACACACAACCAAGAAATCGTTAACAAACTAAAGCGCCGCGTGATTACAATTAGCGATGGCAAAATTGTTAGCGACAGAGCCAACGCGGAGTACCACGCATGAGCAGCGGCGAACGATTCAAGCGCTGGCTGATTACGCTGTGGCGGATATTCCGCACCGGCTGCACCAACTTTGTCCGCAATGCCTGGCTAAGTATCGCCGCCATGGCGGTAATGTTAATTACGCTGACAATCGTATTATTTTCGGTGATTGCCAACGCTACTTTTACCCATACTATTCAGCAAATCACCGACAAAATCGACATCTCGGTCTACTTAAAAGATACCGTCACCAAAGATCAGCGCGACAAACTACTAAGTGATGTTAAGGGACTGGCCAACGTAAAGTCGGTTAATTACCTCAGCAAAGACGACGCTTTGACAGCCTACAAAGCCCAAAATGCTGGCAACGTCAATCTGTTATTAGCAATTTCTCAGACCGACAACCCTCTACCGGCCAGCCTGCAAATTAAGCCTAGAGACGTTAACAAAATCGGCGACATCAAGACCTACCTCGATAAAAAAGATATTAAGGCTATGCAGTCGGACGAGACGTCGTATTCCGGCGACCGCAAAGAAGCCGTCGACAAAATTACTCACGCCACCAACTTTATGCGCAAGGCCGGCATCATTGGTGTGCTAGTTTTTGCATTTATATCAATGCTGATAATCTTTAACACTATTCAAATGGCAATCTTCAACCGCCGTGACGAACTGACAATCATGCGACTACTTGGCGCTAGTACTTCGTTCATCCGCGGGCCGTTTGTGGTCGAATCGGTACTGTATGGAATTATCTCAGGCATGATATCAATTGTACTGCTTAATGGTTTGTTTGCAGTCTCATCGTCGACTCTGCAGGCCAGCAGTTTAGGACTTTTGGATATTAATTATGCCAACGAATATTTTGCTTCTAAGTTCTGGCTGTTTTTGACATTACAGCTGGCAACCGGTATATTTATAGGTGCCGCATCATCGATAATTGCCACGCGGCGCTACCTCAAATTCAAGACCAGCAAATAAAACTCTATATTGAAAACAAACGTGCGTAAAAAGCCTTTATTTAGCAAGGTTTTTTAAACTCCGAAGAAGTAGGTGAGCGTAGCATGAAAAATCATCGAAATACACCGTTAAATAGACAGGCAGTAGCCTTGCGTAAGTTTGCACAAAGTGCTACATTTATGGTGGTTATGCTAAAACAAAAATTCATAAATAAAATCAGTCATGTTATTAAGAGCACGCCGACGCTGATTATTACCCTTGTCGTTGCTAGCGGCGCCCTCATTGCACCAAGGGTTCAGGCCGATCAATTCGACGCCAAAATTCAGGCCCTGCAGCAAGCTAATGCCGCCAAACAACAGGCTAAATCACAACTCGGCGCCGAAGCTTCATCCTTAGCCGATGCCCTAAATAAGCTTCAAGTTCAGATTAACGCACTCCAAGCCCAAATTGATGCCAACAAAGCCAAGGTTGCCGACCTAGAAAAACAGATTAGTGATGCCGAAATTGAGCTAGCCAAGCAAAAGCTAGTACTCGGCGAAAATATCAAGGCGATGTACTTAGAAGGCCAGATAACTACATTAGAGATGTTGGCTTCGAGTAATGATTTAAGCGAGTTTGTCGACAAGCAACAATATCGAAATACCGTCCAGAACAAGATTAAAAGCATGGTTGATGCGATTACGGCCCTAAAACTACAGCTAAAAGAACAAAAAATATCTGTCGAACAAACATTGAGCGACCAAACCATTTTGCAAGGCCAACTTGACGGTCAACGCGCCGAGCAACAAAGAATTCTATCACTCAACCAGTCTCAGCAAGATGCTCTTAATCAGCAAATCAGACAAAACAGCCAAGCTGTCGCGGCCTTAAGAGCCGAACAAGCGGCGGCCAATGCCAGGTTATTCAACGGTGCTAACGTCGTTCTTGGCACGGCCCGCGACACCGCTCACGGTGACACTTATCCGAGCCCTTGGTGTTCGTCAACCCAAGACAGCATGCTCGATAGCTGGGGTATGTTTAACCGCGAGTGTGTCAGCTACACGGCTTGGCGGGTGTCCGAGAGTGGTCGTTATATGCCACCATGGGGCTGGCAGGGACTTGGCAACGCTAACCAGTGGAACGATGACGCCATCGCCTCCGGTATCCCAGTCGACACGCATCCTCGGGCCGGCGATGTCGCTATCAAAAACAGCCTACCATTTGGCCACGCCATGTACGTCGAGAGCGTCAATGCTGACGGCACGATTAACATCAGTCAATACAACGCCAGTCTTGATGGCCGCTTCTCGCTAGCCTACAACGTTCAGGCCGGTGGCTTACTATTCATCCATTTTCGATAGACTCGGATATTCGCCTTAGCAAGTTTTCAATTTAGTAGCGTAGCCATAAGCATGTATGCGATAATGCTTGGGAGTCAAAATAAATAGAGATTTTTTGGAGGCTATATCAAGACACTGCCACTTCCACCACAAGATGGTGCCCAACCGAAGCGACGTAAAAGATGGTTTAGATTTGTTGAAACGGCCAAGTTACTAGTTTTTGGCATAGTAGTTTTTTGGTTTGGGCTAACCGTCGGACAGGGAAAGATTGTCTTTGGCCGCGACGCAATCCTACATAAGCCAGTCGCTAAAGGCCTGCCCAATAATCTCGACTACACGGCTGTCGAGCAGGTCTATGACAGCCTGAAAGATAACTACGACGGTCAATTAGACAGTGCCAAGCTACTTGATGGTCTCAAAGAGGGCCTAGCTAAATCAACTGGCGACCCATACACTCAGTACTTTAATCCAAAAGCCGCCAAAGACTTTAAAGAGCAATTAACAGGCACATTCACTGGTATCGGTGCCGAACTGAGCAAGGACACGACCAATAATGTCATTGTTGTCGTCTCGCCGATTGCTGGTTTCCCAGCCGATAAAGCAGGACTAAGGCCAAAAGATGTTATTGCCCAAATCGACGGTAAGTCGGCGGTTGATTTGTCGATTAATGACGCAGTCAGTAAGATCCGCGGCGCTAAAGGCACTACCGTCAAACTCACGATTATTCGAGACGGTAAGCAACAAATTGAAATGAGCATTGTTCGAGATGAAATAACGATTCCAAGCGTGACCTCAAAAGTTTTGGACGGCAACATTGGCTACATCAAGATAGTTAGATTCGCCGAAGACACGGCACTATTATCTAGCCAGGCGGCAGATAAGTTGAAATCACAAAATGTAAAAGGCATTGTACTCGATTTGCGGTCTGACCCAGGCGGTCTACTCGATGCTGCGGTATCGGTCTCAAGCTTGTGGCTAGACAATCAAACCGTTTTGACAGAACGCCGCGGTGGAGTCATCATCCGCACCTATGCCTCCAAGGGCATCCCGACTCTAAAAGGCATACCAACGATTGTGCTAATTGATGCTGGTAGCGCCTCGGCTAGTGAAATCACTGCCGGAGCCTTGCACGACAATAAGGTCGCAACTCTAGTCGGCGTTAAGAGTTTTGGTAAGGGCAGTGTCCAGCAAATCGTTAACTTTAACGACGATAGCTTCTTAAAGGTTACGATTGCCCGTTGGTACACGCCAGATGGCAAGAATATCGATAAGGAGGGCATTAGCCCTGATACCGAGATTAAGCGGACTGATGATGACTACAAAACTGGTAACGATCCTCAGCTCGACTTTGCTACCGCACAACTCAAGAAATAGTTTTCTTTAGTCCGCTAAAGCGGACTTTAATTTGCCACTTTTGTCTCGGCAAAAGATGGCGCAAAACCGAGGGGCGGTGTCGACAACTCGATATAGCTTCCAAACAAAAAGACAACACACCCTCCGGAACTCATCCTAACGGATTTCAAACAGTCCTCGGGAATTAGTTTGTTGTCTTTTTGATTGAATCTATTTCGGGTCGCCGTCAAGCCCCCATAAGACCATGGATGCCCGCTGGAGGCGGGCGATTACATAACAGCTAAAACTACCAATTCACATAATCCCCATCTGTTTGGGGACGAACCCCAACCCACATAATAAATATGATTAATGATTGGCTGCGGACTTGTATAACACTCTGATCACGTACCTAACGCCTTTGTATAGTTGTAAGTAGAAAAGTACGGGTAGCGAATACGTTAGTAGGCCTAAGATAAGAGAGAACCGATTATGTCTGTCTGGTAATATATTCCGCTCATCAAGCATGCGATACGACTCTTTAAAGCTCTCATAAGTCTTAGCTGGTAATTCTTTATAATTAATCGACATAAGTGTATGATACCATCTAAATAATAAAACTAGCCCATGACTCCTGGTCTGCTATCCCACCCTACGCACTTGTTGCCAGGGGATATTCACCTATATTTTTAATTTATAAAATTGCCCGCCTCCAGCGGGCATCCTTGGTATTAGAGGGGGCTTGGCTGCTTCCTGATACATGTCTCGTCAAACTGACAACTTCTGCAGTGGACTCAGCCATCAAACTCTATTTTGAAACTTTGATGGCCGACTGTAAGGAGTCGTCCACTGCGTTGTCAGGCTTGACAGGAGACTGTATCAAGAAGCAGACACCGCCCCGAGTTTTTGCGCCATCTTTTGGCGGTCCAAAAGTGGCAAAGAGTAGTCTGCTTTAGCGGACTAAAATAGACCTATCTTAAATTATAATTGAGGTTTATATCAGAGAACCAGTTTGCAGAGTTGCATATTTTACACTTGCCATAAGCGTTGCATCTAGGGTAGTATCTATAATGTAAAGTTCAAAACGAGGGGTTGTATAAGAGGTGGCAAAGCCTACTAAGTATATTTTTGTAACTGGTGGGGTGCTTTCCGGATTAGGAAAGGGTATTACCGCCGCTTCAATTGGCAATCTCTTAAAGGCCCGCGGCCTAAAAGTAAACATTCAAAAGTGTGACCCGTATCTTAACGTCGATGCGGGTCTTTTAAATCCTAGAGAGCACGGTGAGTGTTTTGTGACTAAAGACGGCGCCGAAACTGACCTCGATCTTGGGCATTATGAGAGATTTTTAGACCAAGAATTAACATCGTCCAGCAGCCTAATGAGTGGACGTGTTTTATTACAAGTTATTCAAGACGAACGGGCCGGTAAATACGACGGCGAAGACGTACAAATTATTCCACATTTAACTGCTGCAATTCAGAAATATATTGTTAAGGCTGGCGAAGGCTTTGACGTCCATATAGTGGAAATCGGTGGTACTGTCGGAGACTACGAATCACTCAGCTTTATCGAAGCAATCCGCGAAATGAGTCTGAAAGTGGGTCAGGAAAATTGTTTGTACGTCCATGTGGTTTATTTGCCATTCCTCGGCGCTAGTCAAGAGACTAAAACTAAGCCAGCCCAGAACTCTGTTCGTGAACTACGTGGCCTTGGCATTGCACCTGATATTTTGGTAGGACGTAGCGAAAAGAAGGCTAATAACGGTGTTAAAAATAAGTTAAGTCTGTTTTGTGGTGTGCCAGAAGAAGCGATCGCATTGTTACCAAACGCGTCGTCGATTTATGAAGTCCCTTTGACGCTAGAAGATACCGGCATTGCCGACGTGATTTGTAAGAAGTTAAGGTTACGCCATAAGAAACCAGACCTAAAAACTTGGCGCTCGGTCGTCAAGAAGGCGACTACCTCGCACAAGAATAAGGTCACGGTTGGAGTAGTTGCTAAGTATATGGATAACACCGATACCTACATGTCGGTTTTTGAAGCGCTGCGCTCAGCCGCACTATGGAATGATGTCGAACTCAAAATAAAATGGATCGACGCCGAAAAACTTAAAAAAGAAAAAGATGTCGAAAAAGCCCTGACAAATATTGATGGTATTGTTGTGCCCGGTGGCTTTGGTACCCGTGGTCTAGAGGGTAAAATCTTGGCCGCCCAATACTCACTAAATAAGAAATTGCCATATCTTGGTCTGTGCTTGGGCCTACAAATGGGAGTAATCGCTGCCGCTCGTAATGCTGGTATCAAGGACGCTACTTCCGAAGAGATGAATCCTGGCGGCAAAGACATGGTCATAAACACCATGGTTGATCAAAAGGGCAAAGAAAACACTGGTGGCACTATGCGTCTTGGTAATTATCCATGCGTGATTGAAAAGGGTAGCTTGGCGGCTAAAGTTTATAAATCAACAAATATTGTCGAACGCCATCGCCATCGCTACGAGTGCAATAACGACTATCGTGACCAATACGAGTCTTGGGGCATCCGCCCAGTCGGCAAGTCACCAGATGGCCACCTAGTAGAGATAATTGAAGGTATCGACCACCCATTCTTCTTAGCTAGTCAATTCCACCCAGAGTTTTTGTCACGACCGAACCGTCAGCACCCGATGTTTGATGGCTTCATCCAGGCCAGCAAGCACAAGTCGTGACGTTGATAATTAAATTATAGTAGGGTAGTATTTAGATATGGACGAACAAACCCCCGCTGCAGCGCCAGCACAACCAAATAACAAGAAAATATTATTAGTCGAGGATGACGAAGCTCTAGCAACAGTCTATATGGCTCGACTCGAGGCCGAAGGCTTTACCCTTAAGCGTGTGCCAAATGGTGAAGATGCTCTAGCTGCTGCACTGGCTTTCCATCCTGATTTAATTTTGCTCGATGTCATGATGCCAAGAATCAACGGCTTTGACGTACTAGATATTTTACGTAACACTCCAGAAACCGCCAATGTCCGCATTATTATGCTGACTGCTCTAAGTCAAGATGCCGACGTTCAACGTGCTCGCTCGCTTGGTGTCGATGATTATCTTGTTAAGTCTCAAGTTGTTATCGCCGACGTCGTTACTCGTATCAAGCAACACCTTGGGCTCTAAGATAAAGACCCCCTACATTGACATTACTTAGTTCTTATGCTAATATATATTTAGTTTAATCTAAAACAAAAAGGATAAGCAATGGAACGAATATTAAATCAAGGAAAACAAGAAATGGTTGGCGGCATGGCACCCGAAGCTGCACTACAACCGATTATGGATAGCGTACCAGGCGTCGAAAGAGTACCGGATATCGCAGCGTTACCAGACACTATTGAGCCAGCATTAGGTGAAAGGGGTAACCCGGTCGTAGTTGAAAACAGTGGTTTTATGGGAGACCCATCGCGAGTTATTGGTCATCCTTCAAATCCAAATAGCGCCATGACGCAGGCTATAGCCGAGTCATTGACATCCGTTCAAACTCCGCCCTCAGCTGGACAATAAGTTAAACAAGAAATAAATAAACCACCGCCATAATGTCGGTGGTTTATTTATAATAAATCGCTATTTTTAGACTACAGTTACTTCAGTACGACCAGTGCTGGCGCCAGTGAAGCGCTTAACGCGGCGAACTTTGTATTCAACGACACCGTCGCGGTTAGCAAAAATCGTGTAGTCACGACCAAGGCTAGTGCCGACACCAGAACGCTTAGTTAGACCAACTTGGCGAATGATAACTTGACCGGTTTTAACTTTTTGGCCACCAGATACTTTAACGCCTAGTCTTTGACCGGGACTGTCTCTATTATTTTTACTGGTTCCACCAGCTTTGACATGTGACATCTAATTTATTCCTTACTGCGGCCTGTCTCAGGCGACGCATTACTTCGTTGCCGACTCCGGTTCGCGCTCACCGTACGTTCCTGTACGGCTCACTTGCGGTCCTCGTCGTCGCCTAGTACTGCATTCACCTGAGACAGGCCTTAACAGTGTTAGGCAGAAGGGCAACTCACTTTTTCTGTAAAACTACTAGTTCACGGGCGACGATTTGGCCATCACGGTGATAAACCAGATCTTTATTGTCGACGTGCACAAAACTCAATCGATTGTACCCTATATCTGTTAAAGAATCAAGTAGGGGCAGGTGTTTTATGGTGCCACGGACCGACCAGGCCGGCACTGCTAGGCATAATCTAAAACCTGATTCAATTTGAGGAGCCAGGTTTTGTAAAAACTTTTTATGGATGTAGTTACAGTCGGTAATTATCTCTTTTAGGTCGTTATCTGACGGACTAGAGGATAGCGCTCGACCCAAATATGTCTCGCCAGCGACAACCTCAAACTTTTGTGACCACGCGGTTTGCATGGCATCACCAACTTCTGTCCGCCACGATACTTCTGGGATTGCAAAATTTTTACCTAGCCAAGTCATATTTTCGTCGCTGTATTCGATCATGCGTGGTTCTAGGTCGGTTCCGTAGGCGTCATAACCCTGGAGCAGGGCTTCTTGGAGCATGACTCCGGTGCCGCAAAATGGATCGAGCACAGTTTTATGTTTTGGCTCGTGTGGGCCGCAAACGTCGCCAGCTGGTTCGGCTGGCCCGACCGCTAGATTCAAGATTGTTTGAGCCAGTTTTGGTGGCAGCATGCCGACACGGGCATCGCGCATCGGCCGACCTTGGTCACGCTTGGCATAGGCTTCGATATTTTGTTCGGCGATGTTTTGGGCTAAGATAGTTTTGTTGCCGTCACGGACAAAAATAAGTTCCCAACCCAGCGCGCTAGTTAGCTGATTGTGTAGGACTTGGGCGCTGTTGAGAGCCGACTCATTATTTGGAATAACCCGAATCGAGCGACCACTTTTTTTGATAATCTTTTTTAGCGACAGAGCAGTGTAGTTTATCTGCTTAACACCTGGGTTTAGGCCATAAACACTCAGACCTAGCTTCATTTTGCCTTCGGGCAAATCGGTGGCGTGGGGTACGACGTTATCTTCTAGAAACTTTTGCAGCTTTGACCACTCGGTAGTCTCTAAAATAGTTAAAACCTTGCAAAACTTAACCGTGCCGCCGAGCCGGCTAAAGTCGATGTCTTTTGGCTCAAGATTAAGCAGGGCAGCGTAACTAGCAATCGGACGTAAATTAGTGGCGCCGTATAAACTTTCTAGCTCAGCCAGACCTAGCGCTGGTTGGCGCCCCAAGATACATAGTGTTTGAATCATTGGCTATATTATACCCTGTAATGCGTTATAATGTAGAGCAATGAGCGAAACCCACTTCTTAAGACGTAACTGGAAAATGATATTTAATATCATTACGATTGGCGCCATGATTGGCCTAGGCGTAGCGCTAAGGCACCAGATACTCACGACGATTGAAAATTTTGGCAAAGTTAATGCTTGGGCAATTCTACTGATGATTCCGCTCGAAGCCTGGAATTATGATGCCTATGCTAGGATGTACCGGTCGTTCTTTAAAACTCTAGGTAACGAGACTACCTACCGCGAAATGTATAAAGTGTCGCTAGAGTTAAATTTAATTAACCATCTTTTCCCAAGCGGTGGAGTGTCAGGTTTTTCGTACTTTAGTCTAAGACTTAAGAAGCTTGGAATTTCGACGGGCAAGGCAACACTGGTCCAAACCATGCGTTTTGTATTTTTGTTTTTGTCATTTGAGATTTTATTATTCTTCGGTATCATTGCTCTCGCCATTGGTGGTCACGTCAATAGCTTCACAATTTTGGTGGCTGGCTCAATTGCGACATTCTTGATAATGAGTACAATCGGTCTGGCGTTCATAGTCAGTAGTTTGAACCGTATCAATACTTTCTTTGCCGCTATTACCAAATTCTTTAACCGAATTATTCACATCGTTAGACCTAAGCACCCCGAGACAATTAATGTCGCCAAAGTTAAGCATATGTTTACCGACCTGCACGAAAACTACTTAATCTTGCGTGCTGATTATCGTCAGCTACTAAAACCGTTTTGGTTCGCACTGATTGCCAACTTTACCGAACTAGTGACCGTCTACATGGTTTATATCGCATTTGGTCATTGGATAAATCCTGGTGCCTTGGTGCTCGCTTACGCCGTAGCCAACATCGCCGGACTAATATCGGTACTACCTGGCGGTATTGGTATCTATGAAGCCATTATGACGGCCGTTTTAGCTGCGGCCGGGATATCACCAGCCATTAGTTTGCCAGTAACTGTTATGTACCGCGTGATTAACATCGCCATTCAAGTCATCCCGGGCTACTATTTTTATCACCGCGCTTTTCGGGGTAAGCCAACCAGTGGACGACAATAGTCTCGTATTCAGTGTTAGTGACTTCGTGGCCGTTTTTAATCAAACGCTGGAGTACGCATACCCTAGTGTAACGATTGTTGGCGAGTTGGCTAATTTTAGAGTTAGTAAAAATCGCTGGGTTTATTTTGACCTCAAAGACGAAGAGTCGAGTGTTAAGTTTTTTGGTACTGTCTATAATTTACCAGGCCCACTAGAAGATGGATTAAGGCTAGAAGTCAAAGGTTCGCCGAGACTACATTCACTATTTGGATTTAGCATTAACGTCATAAATATGAAGCCGGTTGGCGAGGGGTCGATCAAAAAAGCCGCCTCGTTACTAGAATCCAAATTACGCCATGAAGGTTTGTTTGATCCAGAGCGCAAGCGCTCGCTGCCATATCCGCCCAAGACAATCGGCCTGATAACATCATCGGAATCCGCTGCCTACCATGACTTTATTAAGATAATAAATGAGCGCTGGGTTGGTATTGATATCCGTCTTTATGATGTTTTGGTCCAGGGCGAGCAGGCAACAGAACAAGTAGTTCAAGCGATTAATTATTTTAGTCAGCACGCCGACGCACCAGAGGTTATAGTTATGACCCGCGGCGGTGGTAGTGCCGATGATTTAGCCGTCTTTAGTGGCGAACAGGTAACCAGGGCTGTGGCCGGTAGTCGTGTGCCAACACTGGTCGCAATTGGTCACGAAGTTGATGTTTCACTAGCTGAACTAGCCGCCGATCGAAGAGCCAGTACACCGTCCAATGCCGCTGAGCTACTGACACCAGATAAAAATGCATCGACCAGGCAGCTCGTCCAAATGTCGATGCAGCTTAGCAACCTAATTACAGCGGTTGTTGGTAGAGCCGAAGACAGCTTAAGCACGACAGTAACAAGTTACCAAGCTGCAATTAATCAGTTAATACTGAAGTACGAAACCGACCTTGGCCAAAGCCATAGTCTACTAGTGGCACTTAGCCCACGCGCGGTACTTGGTCGGGGTTACGCAATCGTAAGACAAAGTGGCAGCGTAATCAAATCGGGCAAACATCTAAAAGTACATGATGAACTGAGCATTGAATTAAAAGATAGTAATATCACGGTTATAACTAAGGAAGTTAAGGTAAAATAAGACTATGGCAACAAAAAAAGAATTTGACTATCGCAAACTAAACGAAGAGCTAGACAGTATTTTACACGTGCTTCAGTCTGGCGAAGTCGACGTTGAAGTGGCCATTACCAAATATGAACGTGGCATGGCGATAGTCGAAGAACTGAAAAAGTACCTGAGCACTGCAAAAAACCAAATTAGTCGCGCAAAATAACCAGCCAGCCACTTGCTACAATCAAGACCATAAGTTACCATAAACAGTATGAAGCGATTAAATAACGACGGTGCCTTAAACAGCTTAGCAATCATCTTCTTTTTAACAATCGTACTTTTGATTGGGTCGCTAGTCTTTGGTTTTTGGGCGTTCATGGGTCGTCAAGACTTCAAGTCTCAATCAGATAAAAAAATTGCTATTGCGGTTGCCGCCGCCGAGAAAAAAACTGCCGCCGCCAAAGATGCTGAATATGCTGACAAAGAAAAAAATCAACTAAAAACCTATCTTGGCCCCGTAGCCTATGGTTCAATGAGTTTTAAATATCCAAGAGCCTGGAGTGCGCTAATTACAGAGGCCGTTTCTGGTACCAATGTGGTTGACGGCTACTTTTATCCAAATTACTTACCGGGCGGTCCGGGCAATGGTACGGTGTCACAAGCGATATCCTATTCGCTCCGTGTGCAAATAATTTCATCAGCATATAGTGACGCCTTGAGGCCGTTTGTACCTGGTGTAACTTCCGGCAAACTCAAAGCTAGACCGATTAAGGCGACACTGGCATCAAACACGGTCGGTACTCGTTATGATGGCGAGATATTCCTTGGCAAGCAGGGTAGTATGGCCGTGTTCCCGCTAAGAGACAAGACGATTCTGGTCTGGACAGAGTCAACTAACTTTTCTTCTGAATTTGAAAATACACTCGCCAGCCTGTCATTTGTGCCGTAAATACAACACCAAAGTCAAAGTTAGTTTGATATACTAGAATTTAATAAGTATTGGTATTTGTTTTCGAGAGGGGTTTAATGTCAATGAACCGACATTCGTCTAATTCTAACGTCGATGGGCGTTTGCTCCAGGCGGTCGTAGAACAGATGAAACTACCCTTAATTCAGATGGCGCGTCAAGCAGAACTAGGGCGCTTAAACGGCAGTCTATTGTCGTCACTCGACAACATAGAGCTCGCTGCCGACAGCGCCCTAAGGTTGCTTGATAGTTATTTATTAAGCGCCCGCCTAGCAGAGCAATCACACGTAATCGAGCTTGAGCCGGTCTCTGTTTCGGCGGTTCTAAATGACATCGCCCACCAGCTAGCGAGAATCGCAAAAGAGGAGCAGTGTGAGCTCCAACTCCATTTGTCGGGCAGATATGAGCCAGTTGTGGCCCATCGAGCCGCCCTTGAGGCGGCGCTGATTAGTCTTGGTTATAGCATGATTGAGGCCAGAGCTGCGCAGCCAGAATCCGACTCTAAACGAATCATCAAACTAGCGGCTCATCGTGGCAAAAGTGGCATTGTGGCCGGTATTTATACTGACACAGAGACTTTATCGGGCGAAGTATTTAGACGTGGCCAACAGCTTTACGGCAATAGTCGCCAGTCTTTACCAGAGTTTATAGCAGGTAGTGGGGCAGGCGTCTTTGTGGCTAACGCCTTGTTTGAGTCGATGTCGGCAAAGCTCAGGGTCGCTCACCACCAGAGCTTCAGTGGCCTAGCGGCGACTCTATTATCAAGTCAACAACTAAGCCTAATCTAAATGGCTCTGATTCTAATAATTGAACCAGACAGGACTCTGGGTAAGATTTATCGTCAAGCGCTAGAAGCCGATGGTCACAAAGTAAGTTTATGTCAGAACGCTCAATCGGCGATTAACGCTGTCGACGAAAATCCCCCTAGACTTATAATTCTCGAGCTCGAGCTAGCCACACACAATGGTATCGAATTTCTTTATGAGCTTAGATCGTACAGCGAATGGCAGACAATTCCAGTACTTATTTTAAGCCACGTTACTCCAGCTAGGTCGGCCCGGCAACCAAGAGCTTGGGGTGACCTGAACATTGTCGGCTATATGTACAAGCCCACCACTAAACTCAGTAAGTTAATTTCAAAAGTTAATCTGATACTGGGTGATGAGTTGGCCCATGAATAAAATAGTCACCCAGGCAATCATTCTATCGCGCACAAACTATGGCGAGGCTGATAGAATTATCACAATTTTGACACCCGATAACGGCAAGGTCACGTTGATGTCTAAGGGTGTAAGGCGAATTAATAGTAAATTAGCTGGCGGCATCGAACTTTTTTGTTTGAGTGAGATAAGTTATCTGGTCGGCAGGGGCGATATGGGACGACTAATCTCTTCTAGGCTAGTCAGATACTTTGATAATATTGTCCGTAATATTGATCGCACGATGTACGGCTACGACGTTATCAAGCTGATAAATAAAATTACTGAAGACTTAGCCGGCAATGAGTACTTCAACCTCCTAAGACAGATGTTGGCGGCAATCAATGACGACACTATAAGCCTTGAGATTCTAAAACTATGGTTTGGCCTGCAACTTTTAAAACTAACAGGGCATACGCCCAATTTAGTAACTGATAGTAATGATAATAAATTAGATAGTGAGTCGAGTTATGGTTTTAGCGTTCAGGAAATGACTTTTGAGACGGGTAAGCAGTTTAGTGCCAAACACATTAAGTTACTAAGATTAGGAATCAGCCTTGAGTCGCCAACGGCACTAAGTAAAGTGAACGATATCGATCAAGTGCTGGCTGATTGCTTAGTCCTGGTCAAGGACATGACCGCCCAGTATCTACGTGTCTGAAAACACTATCGCTGTAGGCTCTGTTATGAGTTACAATATAGCTTATGTTACTTGAGTTTCTGTATTGGTGGTACGGACCAGGTTGGTTAGGTACAGTAAAGCGCATTGGTCACAGGGTAGTGGCGATTATGCAGATTTTTTCGGTGCCAATTTTACTGGCGACACTATTCTCCCCTTGGAAGAGGATTATTTCTGAGTCAGATGGTTCGTTAGATATGATGGTAAGGAGTGTAGTCGATAATGCTGTATCGCGCACTGTCGGTTTTGTCGTCCGAATAATTGTCATATCGACAGCCTTACTATTTACCTCAGTAGCATCGATAGTCGGCTTTTTAATCGCAGTGTTATGGCCGCTCTTACCAGTTACTGCCATGGCTAGTTTACTTATGGCTATATTCGGAGGACTGGTAAAATGACCACAGACCTGAACCTAGCTAGCCTGCGATCAAAGCGGGCAAGACTTGGACAGCGAGTCGGTAGTCGGGGTATTAACATGCTTTGGCTCGGTTTCTTTATCCTCAGTTTCTTAGGCGCATATTTGTTTTACGCCTATAGGCTCAATAGTTTTACGTACCTAACGTTTGGTTTATTACAGCTTACAATTATTGCCATCTGTTGGCAGCGTTATGACCTGAGTATCGATCCAATTAAACCAAACCCCAGTCGACTTGACGACGTAGTCGCACCAAATTTACTCGGCATACTCAAGTCGCCAATTAGTCCGAGGTCATTATGGAGTGCGGCTATGAAAACTAAAGAAGGTATGTTTTTTGTTAATCGTTTACTTATCTCACCCGAAGACATTGCAAATTTACTAAGCGACAAACCCGAAGACGCGGCGGTCATTTTGCAAGCTGCAGAAGCTTTGCGAGAACAAGAAACGGTAAAAACCAAGGAGTTACATGGTGGCATGATAGCCACAGTTCTACTGACTTCAACTGAACCCGTCAAAGCCTATTTGGCCGAACACAACTTTCGTGACGAAGATATCTTGGAGATTCATGAATGGCTTGACCGACTACTAGTATATTCAACTATGCCCAAACCGTATTTTGGTGGCATGGGTCGAGATTGGGCGATGGGCTTTACGCCAACACTTGGTAAATTTAGCCAGAATGTCAGTCAAGTAGTCGAATACGATAATGTTCATTTCCACTTTTTGGCCCAAGGCGCTTCTGTCGACACCGTAATCAACAATTTACAGCAAGGTTCAGGCGGGGTCGCGATTGTCGGTCAAACTGGGACTGGAAAGACTGGTTTGGTACACGCTGTAGCCGAGCGACTACTACTCGGCAAGGACGAAGGATTGAAGCACTATCAGGTGATAAGCTTAAATGCCGCCCAGATTTTATCATCTAAAAAAGACGAACTCGAAAAACTAATGTTGAAAATTTTCTACGAAGCCGTGGCAGCTGGCAATATTATATTGTTTCTAGATGAAGCTCAATTATTCTTTGGCGAGGGCGTTGGCGCCTTCGACATATCTCAGTTACTCCTGCCGGTGCTACAGACTAGGCGTGTCAAAATCGTCGCCGCCTTTACGCCTAATGATTTCCAGCGACTTAGGACCAAGAACGAAAGTTTATCGACAAACTTTTCGGTCGTAACTTTGAACGAGCCACCAGAGGCCAGTACTTTTAAGGTGCTTGAAGATACGGCGCTAACGTTCGGTGCTCGCAGTGGTGTTTTGATTACCTATGAAGCAATTCGTGAGGCCTATCGTCTGAGCGGTCAGTACATGAGTGAGTTAGCTTACCCAGGCAAGGCGATTAGTTTGCTCGATCAATCACTAGTCTATAGCGACAATAAAGTCATGACCGCCAAGTCAATCCAGCAATCAATCGAGAAAACCATGGGCATTAAAGTTGGTGCGGCTGGTGCCGAAGAAGTTGATACGCTCCTTAATCTCGAAGACAAAATCCACGAGCGCATGATTAACCAAACCCAGGCTGTTTCAGCAATTGCCGCAGCGCTTCGCCGCGTCCGTGCAGGTGTCACTAGCCCAAACCGACCGGCAGGCAGCTTTTTGTTCTTAGGCCCAACTGGTGTTGGTAAGACCGAGCTAGCCAAATCTCTAGCCGCTACCTATTACGGCAATGAGTCAAACATGATTAGGCTTGATATGAGTGAATACCAACAGGCCAGCGATGTTTCGAGGTTATTAGCCGACGGCGCCGACAGTGCGCAAAGTTTAATCTTGGCTATACGCAAGCAACCTTTCTCGGTCGTATTACTGGACGAAATTGAAAAAGCTCACCCCAACGTCTTGAACCTATTACTACAATTACTAGACGAGGGTATGTTGACCGACAGCCGAGGCCGGCCAGCGTCGTTTAGAAGCGCTATTATCATTACCACTTCAAATGCCGGCGCAATCGATATCATTGGACGGATTGAATCTGGCCAGCCGCTAGATGGCTTTAAGCGACCGCTACTCGATAAGTTGATTGCCAGTGGTCAGTTTAGACCAGAACTGATTAATCGCTACGATGAAGTTGTCCTATTTAGACCTCTTAATGAAACCGAAATGCTTCAAGTCGCTAAACTCATGATTGCCGGTGTCAACAAAAACTTGTCTAAGCAAAACGTTAGCGTCGAATTAACCGACGCAGCCCTAGCCAAAATCACCAAAGCCGGTTACGACCCAGAGTTTGGTGCTCGTCCGATGCGCCATATTGTCCAGCAGACGGTCGAAGATTATGTTGCTCCGCTGATACTGCAGGGTAAGGCAAAATACGGCTCAGTTATCAAGCTGGACGAAAAAGACGTAATTTTACCTGAGTAGTTCTGAAACAACATTGACAGATACGCTTATGTTTGCTATAGTATTTTTATGTCATCAACACAAGATTCTTTTGAACAACAAAAATCAATACCGGCCGGCGCTCGCATTTTTGACTGGCAGCACGATGATTCTGATTTAAAAATTCGACCGGTAACTCATATTAATCCTGAAGGCCACCTAGCGCACGATTTAGGTCAGGGTATTATAGAGTCAGGCCCGGCTAACCCGAGGGGAACTGCCAGACCAGTTGAAACTGGAGAAGGCTTTGCTGGTAATGTTACTCCGATTAGGCAACTTGGTGAGGCTGCATCTGGAAAAAACGTAAAAGTCGTTCACATCTCGTCTGCGCCGAGTCTTATGAATCAGGCGCCTATGCCTAACATTAAGGCTGCAGTTGAACGTAGGGGTAAAACTAACCCTGCTCAAGGTTTTGTCGCCCGAAGAAGATATGAAAAAGATGTGTGGGGCAAAACTGGTTCTGCCCACCAAAATCCGCTCAGAGACAGATAAAAGTTACAAGTTAGGCAATTAATATTGAAGTCTATTTTCGGCGTCATTATTTACTATAACTATACGATGAAGGCGAGGCTAGTAGTCTCAACCACCTAGTTATAGAAATGGTCTTACAACCCGTCAGGATGCAGGAATAATCTTCTAGTCGCAATTCTAATACCAGTTGCTGGCTGATCTATAAGCCCAAAAGTTGTTTGTTCTATCGTGTCGTGGTTTAGCTCGACGGTAGTATCATCGACTAGAATATTACCAGTATGACGCTGAGTGACGTCGTTTAGGCTTTTAGGCCAGCTGCGGCCAACTACATCATCTAATCTGAGAGCGATTGTTTCTAGCACTTCATCTTTAAGTGCTATTGTTTCTTCCATTGATCGTGTAGAACCTAGAGGGCGCAAGGCCCAGCCTAGAGTTTTTCCTGGCAAACGGTCCATGACAATGGTTTCATGGCCAGACCTTGATGACTTAAATTTAGCGTACTGTCTAGGTGATGTTAGCCCCGGATCGTGTGGCGATTGATCAATAGCGCCACGTAGAGCGTTCATAGTTTCGAACTGTACTTTTCCTTCTACTTTACGGCGTTTATCTAAGTCAAACGCTTTGAACATCAATCCTCCAGATTTATAGAGCGATGAAGTGTGATACTTATTGTAGCTTGGGGCGATACAAGCCGGCCTGACAAGTTCAATTGGAAGTGTTGATTTGTTAACGACTTCCGCGGGCTGAAGGCCGCCGTGCCTAACTATAAAGTCTGCTAACTGTAGTAACTCGTGAGCAAATCCAGGTTCATAGGCGACCTTGTTCTTACCATCTTGGCTAAGAGTTAGCGCAAGATTGTCGGGACCTCGTAGAACTGTCAGGGGTTGGCCCAAAGCTTCATAATCCTTGACTGGTTTAAAACCTTCTAGGTCCGGTGAATATATTTTTTGCATAATTAGAACGACTAAAACTCAACAGTTAGCACATTATATAACAATTTTTACTAAAATACAACGATTGGTAAATTCTAGATATTTCGAAGTCTGAGGTACAATATTAGTTATAAATATGAACGAAAATACTGTTTCTTTGGACGATATTGTTAGCCTGGCCAAACGCCGCGGCTTTGTTTTTGGCAGTAGCGAAATATACGGCGGCTATGGCGGTGTTTACGATTACGGTCCACATGGTGTTGAACTGGCCAACAATCTCAAAAACGCCTGGTGGAAGTATATGGTCCAGCTGCGCGAAGACATAGTCGGGCTTGATAGTGGTATTTTTATGCATCCGGCAATCTGGAAGGCCAGTGGTCATGTTGACGGTTTTAGCGACCCATTAGCAGAGTGCAAAAATTGTCATACGCGAATTCGTGCCGATCATGTTCTTGAGGAACTCGGCGAACAAGCTGACGAGAAAATGACCGTTGATGATTTAAACACTTTATTTGATAAACATCGGGCAGAAATTAAATGTCCAAATTGTGGCAAAAAAGAATTTGGCGAAGTTAAAGCCTTCAATCTGTTAGTAAAAGCTAATTTAGGTAACTTTAGCGATGATTTCGACGACAATCCGGCCTATTTACGCGGTGAGACTTGCCAAGGGATTTACGTTAACTTTCCAAACGTTTTGGATAGTTCACGTGTCAAAGTACCTTTTGGTATTGCCCAAATCGGTAAAGCATTCCGTAACGAAATTAGCCCACGCCAATTTATTTTCCGTACTCGTGAATTCGAGCAGATGGAAATGCAGTTTTTTACAAATCCTGAATCTGAATTAGAAGAGTATGAAAAACTTCGGCAATACCGCTGGGATTTTTATAAGACTATTGGACTCCGTGATGAGAACTTACAGTGGCACAAGCATGAAAATCTAGTTTTCTATGCTAAAGAAGCATATGATATTGAGTACAAATTCCCATTTGGTTTCAAAGAGCTTGAAGGTGTGCATGCCCGCGGTGACTACGACCTTACTCAGCACCAAAAAAGTAGCGGCAAAGACCTGACTTATTTTGACCCAGCCACGAACCAGCGTTACTTGCCACATATTATTGAAAGTTCGGTAGGTGTTGGCAGGATGTTCTTAGCTGTTTTAAGTGACGCTTATACGGTTGAAACCATGCCAAACGGGGAAGAGCGGACAGTACTAAAACTTGACCCGAGTATCGCGCCGATAAAATTTGCTGTTTCACCATTACTTCGCAATAAGCCGGAACTTGTCGCCAAAGCTCATGAAGTTTACGACATGCTTAGCAAAAACCATATGTGCGAATTCGACGACAACGGTAACATCGGTAAGCGCTACCGCCGTCAGGACGAGATTGGAACGCCAAAATGTATTACGATTGATTTCCAGACACTGGAAGACGGCACGGTAACCGTACGTGACCGTGACACCACCGAGCAGACGCGAATAAAAATTGAGGACTTATAAATTACTACAAAACCATGCAATTTAGTTGCATAATAATTAATTATTTGTAAACTTATAGTTAAGTATTAAAAACAAAAATATATAGATGGAAGATCCAGCAGCAGTTAACCCAGTAGAAAGAACACACCGCTTTGGTATTGGACGGCGGGCGCTTATAAGTGGTGCAGCTCTAGGCATGTCGATGAGCGGTACTATGCCGGGAGTCAATGAGGTTTTAGCCGAAAAGGCACCTGTTGTTGCGGTTGGGGTTGAGCAAGGTCCACTACTAGGCAATGATAATGGTACGAAACCCGCGATTGTCGAACATCATGTTAGAGAGTTTCATGATGAAGTAGTTATAACTCCAGAAGAGCAGATCGTTCAATCCCAGAATATCCAAATGGAGTGGGCAAGACTGTTTTCAGCCGACCCTAACGCCGAGAAGCCGACAAATCCTACCGAAATTACTGACATCGTTGAACGTATCAAAGAGTTAGAAAAGCAAGGTTATAGCATCAGCACCATCGAACTTCAGGGCTGGGCATCAATGGAACAAGACAGCGTTACCGTCGGCCCAGATGGCCGGAATCCTGGATTTGGCGTGCCTAGTGAAAAGAATCAACAGCTAGCAGACGAACGCGAACGCGCTGTTGAGAATATTATCGGGCCGCTTCTGGTTGACGAAGCTGGTGTCAAAATTCCGATTACTAGAGTTCCTGGTCTGGAGATGGAAGACCCGTCACTAGCTCAAGACATTATGAACTATGCTAAAGATCATGGTACGGACGCGGTCACGCTGGTCAGGGCTTACAATCGTCATCCCGACACACTTTCAGAGGATGCCCGTAAGTTACTTGATGGTTTGAAATATCAGAGAGTAGTTAATGTATCGGTAATCGCTACAAAACCGGCTAGTTCTAAAATTGTTACGGTTGAAGAAGACAAGACAATATTTGAAACCACAGGCGTCAATCAACAAGATGACATTGATATGATAAGATTTAATATGATAGTCCCAATTGATATATTTAGTGACCCAGGCGACACGACATCTGTTCCTGAGCCCGAAAAGGCAGTCTTGCCGGAGCCAGTTGCAGTAGAACCATTAAAGCCGAGTCATAATGGTCCGAAAGATGCAATGTTTAAGGCCAAATCCAGAGAAGTGTCTAGTAAGTTCATTGATAATTCAAGAAATAAGCCTCGGATTCAGCCAAGGGAGTATAACATGTCTAGGCGACCAAGCTACGCTATACCAGGATCTCCACGAGGTAAGATGCCTAGAAGTGTCGGCGGTAATCGCAGCTAGTTAAAAATTGAGACGATAAATAACAAACAAGTTTGCTATTATATATCGATGAAAACAGTCGGTATCATAGGTTTTGGCAGTTTCGGTAGGTTTGTGGCAGAAAAGCTGCCCAGCCAGTATAAAATTTTCGCAGTCGATAATAGCGTCAAAATTCCTGCCAAATATAAGGCGTCGTGGCGTGAAGTTTGTTCGGCTGACTACATAATTATTGCAGTGCCATTATCATCGTACCCTCAGGTTTTGGCAAAGATAAGGCCGATACTTGGCACGAAGTCCGTCATTGTTGATATATCGTCAGTTAAGGTTGAGCCAATTAAGCTTATTGAGGCCGTTCTAGGGTCTCATCAGCCATTCATCGCATTTCATCCGCTGTTTGGTCCGGAATCGGCCGCTGAGAGCTTAAAAGGGCACACCGTTATCTTCTGTGAGTCTAACCTAGTTAATAAACGAATATTAACGATAAAGAAGTTTTTGAAGACTCTAGGCCTTGAGGTCGTTAGTATGACAGCCGATGAACACGATAAACAGATGGCGACTGTGCAGGCTTTGACATTTTTCTTAGCTCGTTCGTTGAACGAATTTGGTCTTCACGAAATGAAGCTAAGAACACCATCGTTTCAACGATTACTTGATTTAGCAGAACTCGATAAGCGTCATTCTACTGACCTACTGTGGACAATCTGGCAGGGCAATAAATATGCCGCAAAAGTCAGGCAGAAGTTCATGAAAGATATCGAGAATCTTGACCGGAAAATTAGTGAGTAATCTCGTCGGTTCTAGCTTTATCAAGGCTGTCGACTAAGTTATCCCAAGCTGCCGGCAATAGCTCATGTACTCCAAACAAAGTAATTAGTTTTCGATTGGCGTGAATTTCGCTTGGACTTACGTCACCGGCGAATGGTGAAGACTGCTTTAGTCGCTGCATGGTTTCGGCCGCCAACCTAGCACCACTAAAACTGAAAGTTAGTTCGTGAGCGTAGAGCGATTCGACATAACTATCAATCACCGATAGTGGATCTTCGGTTCCAGTAACGGGATTTATGATTAGCATCGGTTGTTGTGTTCTTTCGACACTAGAAATTAGGCCATCATTATTAGCCTCTCTACCATTAGGGGTTCTTGTCGTCGACCTATAGATGCCGTTCTTAGAACTGTAGGTCAGCTGATTGCCACCTACGTTGCCACTATTTCTGTAGCCAGATTCATTCGTTGGGCCAGGGGCCATAAGTATTTGGGCTCCAGCCACCGACAGCATGCCGTTATGGGCCCGTGTGGTGTAACCATTAACCCTAACCACCAAGGGCTCGTCTAATCCTTCTGCGGCCATTTTTCTTTTTCCCCTCAAGCTTAGAATCATATTTAAATACTTATCATGCTTAAAATCAAGTAAATACTGCTGTAATTTTTATGCTTATTTTAGATCACGCTAACTAGACCTGTTTTTGTTTGGCCCGTTAAGATATACTTGTGCCAATACCGTTAAACTAGAAATTTGAAAATGATTATTTATTATACTGATGGTAGTTGTGAACCAAACCCGGGCAAGGGTGGCTTCGCTGTCATACGCGACATGAAACCGGCCGTGCTTGGAGCTGAGCCTGAGACTACTAATATTAGGATGGAAGGCCTGGCTATAATTGCCGCGCTTAATGATGCTAATAATGAGCACTGTGAGATTTATACTGATAGCGAATTTTGGATCAATGTCATTACTAAATGGTCAATCGCCTGGGAGGCCAGTGGCTGGAAGAAAAAGGGCGGCCCAATTAAAAACCTAGATATTGTCCAAGAAGTTTGCCCTTTGTACCGTGAGTCAAAAGCTACCCTAGTTTGGGTGCGCGGTCATAATGACGACCCCGGCAACGAACTGGCTGATGAATGGGCTAATAAAGCCCGTCTCGGCCAAAAGTTGGCCTAGAAACTGACAGAAAAATTACAAAGTACCTGAAATATTAACTCAAAATGAATAACGTTTGACGCCCTAATCGCTATAGGTGCAGTATGAAAATACTATTAAATTTTAGGAGGGTAGTATGAGTAAAAAAACAATATGGGTAGGGGCTATAATGCGAGCAGTCGGTGTGATAAGTGCCGTCGTTGTCGTCATGACAGGTGTAACTTATGCGGCGTTGCAAAGCCCACAAGCAATGCTGCTTAATAATTCAATTTCGAGCGCTACGGCTGATCTCCGAATTGGTACTTCAGCGACAAGTTTTGCGGCAACTAGGACGGGTTTTAGTTTTGCTGATATTGTTCCTGGCGGTGCCGCAATGCCGGTTGATGGTAACTTGTTCTATTTAAAGAACTATGGCTCGGCTAATTTAGGGCTGCGTGTTTCAGTTGGGAGTATACCAATTAACACAAGCAATGTTGATCTTACAAAAGTCTCGTTTGTCTTAACTAGGGTCGATACCAATGCTAGTCAAACCTTCACGGTTCAGGCCCTAGTCGATGCTTATGTTAATGGTGGCTTAACTATGACCGACTCATTGTCAGGTGGCGTAATTGCACAATATAAACTGCAGGCTATCATGGGCACAGATGCTTTCAGCGGTCAGTCAGCCGCAATTAGTGACCTAGATATCGTGTTCACTGGTACTGGTTCAAACTAATTTACAGCTATGAAAACTAGATTACTACGTACCATGTTTAAAACTCTGAGGCTCATAATGATCGTCAGCCTGATAGCATCAGCCAGTCTGTTAGCGATCGCAGAACTCAAGGGCGTCAAGTTTATGACAATTAAATCTGGTAGTATGGGACCAAAGCTTCATAAGTCTGATCTTGTTGTAGTCACGCCCTTGGTCGATTGGCCAAGGGTTGGTGAGATTGTTAGTTTTTCAAGTAGGGTTACCTCCGGTGAGCTAGTAACTCATAGGGTTGAAAGAGTGGATACAGTGCATGGCTATATTGTAACAAAAGGAGATAATCTGGAGCTTACTGACCCGCCTTTACGTCGACAGCAAATTATTGGTAAGGTTGTTTGGCATTCAAGTATTGCCGGCCAAGTTGAAGAAAAGTTAAGGCAGCCCATGGGATTGGTCATAGCCATATACTTACCAGGAATAGTCATTATTGTACTAGAGCTTAAGAGGTTGTTAAGGCGGCGTAGTGGTCATCAACACTATTCATTGTTAGCATCCAGACGTTGAAATAGGACTAGTTTCGTAGCGTCGGCAGTCGCTTGGCGTGGTATGATTGAACTATGAAGCCAAAGGGGAATTACGCATTTATAGATAGTCAAAATCTAAATCTAGGTACCCAGAAAATGGGTTGGAAGATGGACTGGCGCAAATTTCGGATTATGTTACGTGAAAAGTACGGAGTCACTAAAGCATATATGTTCATTGGTCATATGCCAGAATTTGAGGACATGTATATGCAAATGCACGACCTCGGTTATTTGGTAGTTTTAAAGCCAACCCAAAATCTAAATAAGCCGATAGTTGAAAAGCCAGTAGTTGCCGGTGCCGAGCCAGAAGAGAAGAAGCCGATTAAGGGAAACATCGATGCCGATCTAGTGCTTTGGACTATGCGTGAAATCAATGATTATGATAAGGCTATTATCGTGTCTGGTGATGGTGATTTTTACGGTCTAATTGAGTACTTAGTTGAGCAAAAAAAGCTATTGCATATTATGGCACCGAACTGGCAATACTCTAGTTTGCTTAAGAATTTTGAAGATTACATCGTCAGAATTGACCAGCTGAAGCGCGAGCTTGCATATTTTTCGCACAAGCGAAGTGTTCAGAAAAAATAGCTTCAAAAGCTAATTTTGACCGAACATCTGCCCTAAGGTTGCGCAATGGTCTGCTCGTTTATGATAAAATAGTAGGCCATAGCAAAGTTTGAATTGATAATCCAAGAAGTTTGTGGAAACAGGGAAGAGTAAACGAATAAATGACTCAAGACGAAGCCTTAGCAATATTAGAGTCGGGCACTTCTGTACTATTAACTGGCGCAGCTGGCGCAGGTAAAACACATACCCTGAATAAGTTTATTCAGCGTTCCAAGCGGGCCGGCAAGAATGTTGCAGTTACGGCCACAACCGGCCTGGCCGCTACTCATCTGAATGGCACGACACTGCATGCCTGGTCTGGCATAGGTGTTCACGACGAATTACCACACGAGTTTTTCAAGCGTATGAGTAAACAGCGACGTGATCTAATCACAAAGGCTGATATTTTGGTAATTGACGAGATTAGTATGCTCCACGATTTTCGTCTGGATATTGTTGAAGAAGTTACTCGGCGGATTCGTGAAATTGACCAGCCATTTGGTGGCCTACAGGTTGTCATGAGTGGTGACTTCTATCAGCTACCGCCAATAAACCGTGGCGACTCACGTCAAGGTGGTTTTGTTACGTTTTCAAAAGCATGGCACAACGAAATATTTGAAGTTTGCTACTTGTTGGAGCAGCATCGTCAAAAAACTGATCAAGAATACACTGATATTTTAAACGGTATTCGAGTGGGGGTATTGCGCCAAAGCCAGATTGATAGATTGAAGTCAAGCAGCGACACAATACATGATCCGTGGCTTTCCATGACTAGATTGCTAACGACTAATGCCGACGTCGACACCATAAACTTACGTCAATTAGCTAAGCTTGAAGGCGACTCAAAGCAATTTGTGATGTCGTCGTCAGGTGGCAAAAAGTATGTTGAACAGTTGAAGCGATCGTGTTTAGCGCCGGAGCTGCTCGAACTTAAAGTCGGCGCTATCATAATGTGTATCAAAAACAGCCAAGACAAAAAATATGTTAACGGTAGTTTGGGTGTTGTTGAAGATTTCGACGGCGATAGCGGCTATCCAGTCGTAAAACTAATCAATGGCCGTACGCTAACAATTAAGCCTGATACTTGGGAGCTTATTGATGGTGATAAGCGCCGGGCCCAGATTACCCAACTACCGCTCAGATTGGCATGGGCGATAACGGTCCACAAAAGTCAGGGTATGACACTTGATGCGGCCAGAATTGATCTTAGCAATGCGTTTGTAGAAGGCATGGGCTATGTAGCTTTATCACGGGTCCGCGGACTCGAACATCTGATACTCGATGGCCTTAATGGTATGGCTCTGCGAGTTAGTCCTGTGGCTAGGCGGATCGATGAGGAGTTGCGTAGTAAAAGTGAAGAGGCACTTGAAAGACACAAGAGTCTGATAAATATCTGGAGAGAGGCCGAAAAATCGAGACCCAAAATTAGCGCTCGGCCTAAATCTAAACCCGAGCCAGCTGCAGGTGCCTGGACAGAAAAACTCGAAAAAATGCGTGAAGTTTACCCCAATGCCTATCGCCCTTGGACCGAGAAAGATGATGCTAAACTCAGACAGCAGTTTGACGCAGGTGCAGGTCTATCGACCCTTACTTCTAGTTTTGGTCGCCACCCAGGCTCTATCAAATCACGGTTGAAGAAGCACTATGGTGACGATTTTAGCTTTAAAGCTTAATCGTATACAATTAATAGTGATGGAATCCAAAAAACAAAGAAAAACAATCTTCCCGAAAGACTTCCTTTGGGGTGCAAGCACGGCTAGCCATCAAGTCGAAGGCGGCAATTATAATCAGTGGACTGTTTGGGAATTAGAGAATGCTAAACGACTGGCGAGTACTGCACAAAAAAGACTTGGCTGGATGCCGTCGTGGGACTTAGTCGAGAAAAGAGCCACCAGCCCGAGTAATTACGTGTCAGGTGAGGGTATTGATCATTATCATCGCTATGAGCATGATTTTGATATAGCCGAGAAGCTGAACATTAATTCATTACGCTTCGGTATTGAATGGTCGCGCCTAGAGCCAGAAATGGGTAAATGGGATAACGAACAAATCATCCATTACAAAAAGTATATTAAAGCCATGACTACCAAGGGTATGACACCAGTGCTTAATCTTTGGCACTGGACGCTACCAACTTGGTTTAGCGATAATGGCGGCTTCAAGAACCGTGCTAATTTGGTCTACTGGCAGGGCTTTGTCCAAAAAGTTGCCGATGAACTATTGACTGACATCGACTACGTGATTACGCTGAACGAGCCTAATGTTTATGCTAGCTTTGGCTATCTCAACGGCGAGTGGCCACCTCAGGAAAAGAATCTCATCAGCATGGCCCGGGTCTATTGGAATTTAACCCGCGCCCATAAGCAAGCCTATGCCATCGTCAAAGCTAAAAATCCAAAAATCCAAATTGGTATCGCTGCCCAACTAGCTAATATTCAAGCCAAGCGGCCACACAATATGATTGATTCAGTCGTGACTAAAATAATGCGGTATGTATGGAACTGGTGGTTTTTGCATCGTATTAACAATCAGCAAGACTTCGTCGGCTTTAACTATTATTTTACCGATTATTACAAAGGCTTTAAACGGGCTAATCCGGCCGTCCCGGTCAATGATCTCGGCTGGTACATGGAACCAGAAGGAATTTATCCTTTGTTGCTAAGAGTTTGGTCCAGATTTAAAAAACCGATTATGATTGCCGAGAATGGCACGGCTGACGAAGGCGACGAATACAGGCAGTGGTGGATCGGCGAAACCATCGTTGCCATGGAGCGGGCGATTAGTGAAGGTGTCGATGTTATTGGCTATTTCCACTGGAGTCTACTTGATAATTTTGAGTGGGCCTATGGTTGGTGGCCAAAATTTGGTCTAATTGCAGTTGATAGAAATACAATGAAGCGACAAGTTCGTAAAAGTGCGCTTTGGTATGCCGAGCAGATAATTAAAAGATAATTGGTTGAGATAAGCACTTCTAGTACTGTAGTATTTGTTATTTTCGCAAATCCGTGACCAACGGTTGCCGCTCAAATTCCTAACATTGTCTAAAGTAATATAGCGTTATACAAGAAGTAGTTCACACCATATATTGTGTTTTTAGTGCATAATTATCAAACTGTGGATAAGTAATTACAGAATGGGTAATTTCTATCAATAAAGTACTTGTAGTGGGTGCACGTGGGTAGTATATTCATGTTAGTGGGTCAACGTAGAAAGACCAAAATAGTCTGACTACTACAAAAATAAAAACCACTAGTACACGGGGCAAGAGGGATCAATGGCCAATTTAGATTACTTCGAACGCAAGTTAGATGACAAACGTCGTCTGACTGTGCCGACCGAACTTCGATCGGTATTTGCAGACGGAGCAGTCATGACCAGAGGATTCGGTAACTACCTCCACCTTTATCCCAAAAAGGTCTGGGACACACTGGTTGAGCCAAAGCTCGAAGGAGATATCCTTGATGAGCGCATAGCTGACCTGAATGTTCAATTCCGAATGGGTAAAGTCGAGTCAAATCTAGACGGCAAGCAAGGCCGTATCACAATAGAGCAACACCTTCTTGATTACGCTAACATCGATCGTGATGTTGTAGCAGTCGGTGTTGGTAGGTATTGGCGTATCATGGCCGCCGAGAAATAGTTTCGGTGAAGGTCCAAGTTCATTAACAAATTAGTAGCTCGTAGTTAGAAACTCGTAGCTAGTATATAAGCAGTTGTCAAAAGTAGTGACTCGTTAGACGAGTAACTAGTAGCTAGATACGAAATACTATCAGAGGTCAGCTATTTGGCAGTCAACAAGTGGCAATAAAAAGGCACCACTCTAAAAACCTTCGCACCTTACTTAAAAAAACACCTCCCAAAACTCCACCTCACACAAAAAGTCTCTCAAAACTTTTGACACTAACCAGTAAAGGAAATTCTAAGGGTTCTACCCGCAGAACGTCTCTTACATACAAGTGCTAGTGTCATACAACAAAAACAAAAACAACAAAAAAACAAAAATGTTGGCTGCTGATTAGGTGACCTTGCAAAAATAAAAACAAAAACAAAAATGCAAACAAGTACACCAAAAAACCAAACCATGACTGATGAATCATACGACGAGTCAGTTTTACCCGTATCTCCGTTAGGAGGGCCGGGTGATCATACCCCAGTTCTACTGAAGGAAGTTCTTTATTACCTGGACCCGAAATCTGGAGATAGCTATCTAGATTTGACGGCTGGTTATGGAGGACATGCCGAAGTAGTGCTAGGTCGCACCTTAAATGGTCCAGCGGTATTAGTAGATCGTGATATAAATGCGGTTGAACATCTCATGGCAAGATTTAAGCAGGACAGTGTGTCGATTAGACACGCCGATTTCTTAAGTGTAAGCATTGATTTAATTAAACAAAATCAAGCTTTTGATCTAATTTTGGCAGACCTAGGCGTATCGTCACCGCACCTTAACATTGGAAGCCGAGGATTCTCCATTAGCAGCAATGGACCGCTTGATATGCGGATGAATCAAAGTCAAAAACTGACAGCTGATATGATCGTAAATGGTTATAAGGAGTCAGAATTGGCCAAGATAATTTTGCGCTACGGCGAAGAACCAAAAGCTTTCAAAATAGCACGTAAAATCGTGCAAAACCGGCCACTGCACACAACCCATGATCTAGCAGCGGTTGTTGCAAGGGCAGTGACCAGTAAGAGCAAAGTTCATCCGGCAACAAGAGTCTTCCAGGCTCTGCGCATAGCGGTAAATGACGAACTCGAACAAATCGAGCAAGCCATACCAATATGGGTGGAACTACTTAAGCCCGGTGGCCGACTGGTTATTATCAGTTTTCATAGTTTAGAAGATCGCTTAGTCAAGCGGAAGTTTTCTGAACTCGGTGATAACACCTATGACGCAACGCTCAAGATCCTGACCAAAAAACCGGTTGTTGCGGATAGTAAAGAATTAGTTTTCAATCCACGTGCGCGAAGTGCAAAACTTCGTGCCGCAGTTAAAATAAAAACATACAAAAGGAGGGAAGAGTAATATGCCAATCCAGGTAAAAAACGCCTCCCGTGCGTATAAAGTACACGTTCGCGTACTTTAAACGATAAGTTTAGAGCCACTGTGCTGGCCAAAATAACCAGCACAGTGGCCAACTTACAAAACAGCTATATCAACCAAAACAAAAACAAAAATATGACATATTCAAGTTCACTAGCAGTGGGTAGACGACAGTTTGCACCACGAAATCAAAATACTGCCGGCTTCGTAAGTAGACGAGGCAAGTTAGGGCCAATTAGCAACACAATTATTCTTATTTTCTTGGCATGTGTGCTGGGTTTGTTGTATTTGACTCAGGTTACGAAGACAAATACTTACGGCTACAAATTAAATTCTCTTCATGAAGAGCAGACTAAACTTAGCCAGGAACACGACCAACTTGAAGTTGCATCAGCTCGGCTACAGGCTCTTGATCGCGTCAAGGAAAGTGCTGTAGCTAAAAGTCTAGTTTCAGTAGCGCCGACGTCAACTATCTCAAACTAGTATAAACTGTATAGCAATGGTTGTAACACCTCGACAAGTATCTAATGGCCTAAAGCCTACGAATATGCGCATTC